>NZ_CAXBGY010000022.1:0-4570 GCF_963975515.1 uncultured Flavobacterium sp. | reverse complement strand
GTTATGTGGCATTAGATTTTCGTAATTCTTTTAACTTTTCTACTTCTAATTTCAATAACTCAATATTAGTAAGTATGCAAGATATTTTATCAGGCAAATGTCCGTTACTTGTTTGTGAAGCGTGGTTTATTGAATGCGTTATTGAAAGCAATCTATCTTTATTTAATTTTGGTAGTTCCATAATTCAAACGCCACATAACAACGTATATAAAAAATTGCTTTAGTGGTCTTTTATTTAGTTTATTAATAATTCAATTTTCGGTACTATTTCGGTTACTTTTCGGATGCAACGTTTTATATACAACACGTTGTAGTGCATTAAAACGATTTGGTAACAACGTGTATAGGTAATTTATTTACTACCATTGTTGCTATAATTACATCTTCCATAAATTCAGATAGCTTTTCAACTTCTGTTTTAGTCCAATTTTTTAGCATCAGTTTTTTAACATCAGTTTTTAGTACTTCTAAATCTTTACTCATTTTGTTTTCGTTTTTAGATTGTGTTATTAGCATGATTTGATTTAGTGTAAACACCACTACATCTTATGTTTTCAATAGCAATATCAATAGAGCTTATTGTATCGTTTTCTTGATTTAGAATTACGTAACCAAATTCTTCTGAATACTCAACAGCAAATTTAAAATCAACCATCTTTTCCATGTCAATGGATAGGTTTCTAAGCTTTTTTTCAAAATGCTCATGAGCTACTTTTATAGCGTTTAGTGATCCCTCTATTTTTTTCATATTTATGTTTTCGCGCTGTTCCCATAATTCATTTAGGATCAACTTATTTTGGTGGTTAGAAAATGTTTTTTTACTCCAATTGCATAAACCTGTTTTTTCAATTAGTTTATAACTGTTTTTTAATGAAGCAATGTTGTTCCTAGTCATTGTCAACTCTTGCTGTGTATGAGTTAATTCTTTATAGGCTTTAGTTTCTTTAATCTCTTTAGTTCTTAACATGGTATATTGATTTTAAAGCATTTTATCTTCAACTCTTTTAAAAGCATTCCATTCTTCCACATCAATACCAAACATTGATCTGTATTTTCTTAAAAGCAATTCGTTTTTAGATATTATTTCTAAATATCTTAATCCTCGTAGCTTATCGAAATTGTAGAATAGTTTAAACAAGTCTTTCTTGCTTAGGTATTTCATTTTCAAGTCTAAAGAGAACTCTTTTGCTTTTGCATCTGGATTAGAAGCTATGAACTTAAAAAACTCTTTAAGGTCTTGTGTTACCTTTATTTTTTGAGTAGATTTTGTATCTATACTTGCTATGAAGTGTTTGTTGAAGTCTATTTTTTCCATTACATCATGCTGTTTAATTCTTCCTCACTACTGTAAACACTATCTTCATTAACATCATTGTAGTAAAGAAAGTGTTTCCTATCTGACTCACTAACTTTCATGGTCTTATTAAGATAGTTTAAGTGGGTGTAAATTTGACTGTAAGCTTCATCGTATGAACCATGATCGGCTGACTTAAATAGCTGCTCCATAAAGAACTTATAGAACAACTTTTGTTCTTTAATTCTGTAGTTTAGATAAACCACTATTAAGCATAGAACTATTGCTATAATAATTAATAGTGGTACAAAATAATTTATTGGATAATTCATGGTCTTGATTTTTATAAGATTTTAAAATTTTCATCTTCTGGAAAGAAACAAGGCGTATTGTTTCCAAACTTAGAAGGGTCTTCTAATGTGATTAGATAACGGCTTGATCTATCGCTATTAGGTAAATCTATTGCCGTTATTACTCCATTTCCATAAGGAGTGCTTACTTGTTTACCTATATTATTTTTCATAGTCTTGATTTTTAATTGTGAAACAAATATAACTATTATTCACTAATAATAAGTAATAATACTAATTTATTTTACTTATTTTGTTTTGGCTTAATGTCGTTCGGTCTTCCGTACTTAGCATCTAGTCTAGGCTGAACGTATTTTAGATAATGCTTTTTATGATTACCTAGTGCAAGAGCTTTTACCTCTTCCATATCATAGTACTTAGGTTTTTTAACACCCATTACCTTAGATATTGTGAAGTAGTCCTCTGTTTCTACTTTATGGATTTTGTATGTTGTAGGACTATTGAATGTTACTTCATATATCCCTTGACTAATAAATTTAAAATCAAAGTTTTCTTTTTTAAGTCTTGCGTTTTTCATTTTTTGCGTGAATTTGAAATATGAATTTTTAAGTATGATTATTCATTAAATGACTTGCTTACTATTGCATAATGATTAGACTGAATTCTTAGCATCCATTTTTTAATGGCTTCATCATTGTTAGGCTTCCAATTTTTTGGAATATCTTTTTCTTTGCATGGTTTAATATTCATGGAGTTAATTATTAATGATTGATAAAACGATTTGAATTTCTTGATCTGAAAGTTCTTCTAATCCGTAGATTGTTCCTTGTTCATTTTCGACTAAAATTTCTTCATCGTCTTGAATTAGTTCAGCCCAATCTAGGTTATCGAGTTGGAATTTAGGCAAGTTTTCAATACTTGCCTTATTGATTTGCTTTATAGCGTGTTGTCTTATGCTCATGGTCTTATTTTTTAAATTTTTATTTTACTGCGTATTTTCTAAATTCATCTATGTAGTGCTGCATATTAGAATTTATAAGTTCTGGCTTAATTAGTCCTTCCATTATTTTATTGTAAGTTTCTTCCATACTATCATCATCAACTTTACTATTTAACTTCCAATCTCGACCTTCATCAACTTCATCAAGTGCTTTTTTTATCTCTTGGCAATTTTCATAGTTTTCATTTTCCTGTTCTTCTTTTAAGAGAAACAATGCAGGATAAAATCCCCATATATAAATTCCGCTTTTAATTTTTTCTGCTTTCATGATATGGTTAAATTTATTAATCGTGAATATTACCTATTATACTTATTATTTCAGTCTTGTAATTTAATATACATTCATCGTCCATATCAAAATAATTATCTAATGTGGTAAACTCACGTTCTAAATAAGATACTATACCTACCATTTCTGGGGAGTCGGTTTCTTCTTTTTTAATAATATCTCCTTCAAATATTCTGTCTTCATCTTTATCATCAACACCGATATATTGACCTACTGTAGTTGGGCTAACCTCTGTACTTGATAAAGCCATATCTTGAATAAAACAAGACACTATCAAGTTTTCTTTTTTTGTAGGGTCTAATTTTTGCATTAAGTTTCCGTAGTGCCATTTACCCTCTTTGTCTTTTCCTCTAAAAATTATTTCTCTATTCATGGTTTTAAATTTTAAAAGTGGATTTTGTTGTTGTTTTTCTTAACTCTTCTCCTATCATACCTAGTCCTCTGGTATTTTCTACAATAGAAACGGTGTAAATATTTTGATCTAGTTCTATAAAATAGCTTTTTCTGTTTATTTTACCTTGCATTAACTTAGCATCAAAAATCGCTCTTATATGCTTTCTTTCGGTCTGTGTTAAGTGTCCTGTTATTACTTGCATTGTTCTAAATTTTGCGTGGATTAGTAAAGTGTGAAAATATTAGTACATTTCTGTAAACTCTAAATTGTTTTTTTGGCAAAAAGAAAAACCTATTCCTTCAATATGGAAATTAAAATCTTTCTTCAATTCTTTTAGCTTACTGCTATGTATCTCAATAGGTATATTGGTAGCTAGGATCACTTTGTTATGCTCTTTAGTGCAATACTCTTTAATAATGATTTTGAGCATCTTAAAAGTTATTATTTCAACGTGATTGACTTCACTATCATAAGTAACTACACATAAAAAATCTTTACTATTTCTTTTGTAGGCTAGTGTTCCGCTTAACACGTTTTCGTCTCCGCTAAAATCTTCTATTATCATCTGCTCTCTGGATTCTCTTTGTAGGATCATAGAGTTTTGATTATTGAAATTAAAAATATTACATACTTTAAATTCAAAATCTTTCTGTTGGTCTGTGGTGGTGTCTGGAAATAATGTCATGGTCTTAGTTTTTGCGTAAATTATTAGCTTTTAATATTTCAAATAATTCCTGTTTATCTCCTAAAAAAATAGGTTTTCCATTATCATAGACTTCTATATTAACGGTTTTTCCGCTAATTACTCTTATTTTATCTTCTTCATGTCTTAAAAACAGAATTGCATCAAATAAATTCTTTTTATAGATTGGTGCGTTGTTGCGTATTCTAGTTCTTACTTCTAAATTTTTCATAATTGTAAATTTTGCGTGAATTAGTCTTTTAGTTTTGATTCTATAAAATCGTAGATTTCTGAACTGTCAAAATCTTGATCATCTGGCAATGATTCTGTAATAAAATAAGTAATACAGTCTGCTAATGTCATAGGGTTATCATCATCATAATCAACATTCATGAAATTTGCCTTTGCTGCTTCATTACCTGTTTTGATAATAAGATTTTCAACCTTTAAATGTTGCAAGTCTATTGTAGTCGGTTGGTCTAATTGAGTGCAAATTTCATCAATTATACAGTCTCCCCATTCTTCGTTTCCGTTTTCTCGTAAAATTTCTCTTAACCTGTTATGGTTTTCTTCTATTTTTTCTACTTGTTTATTCATGGT
>NZ_CAXBGY010000021.1:0-5431 GCF_963975515.1 uncultured Flavobacterium sp. | reverse complement strand
ACTGTTTTCTCATTCACTTCAATTTTTCCATTCAATGAAATTTCTTTTACGCCATCCGTATTTCCTACTTTGTAAGTAGAGATACCTGCAATAATCATCGCTGATTCAGACATACTAATTGCTTCTGGATCGATATCATAATTACCTGATTCTAAAGGAATTAATTCCATTCCACAGATGGGACAATCTCCTGGTTCTGGTTGTCTAATTTGTGGATGCATGGAACACGTCCAAACTTCAGCTTTTGATTTGACTTCAGTTTTATTATCTTCTTCTTTAGTGCTTCCACCAAAGAATAGAGCACCTAATAATAGCCCAACTAATAAAGTTATTGCTAATAAGATTTTTGTTTTTTTATCTATGTTCATAATTAAAATTGTTTTGCTGTTAAATAATCCAATTCAGCTAATTTTATATAAAAAGTACTGGTGCTTGACAACTGCATTTTTTGATACTTTAAAAGTTCTTGTTGCATGCGTAATACTTCTTCAAAATCTTTATTCGCATTACTGTAATAAGCAAATAGTAGGTTCAAACTTTTGGAGAGCGTTATCACTTGACCTTCATATAATTTTAATAAATCTCTTTCCTTTTCTAGTTCAAAAACAAGTTTATAGTATGTACCGTTTAATTTGTTTTCATACGCTTCTTTTTGAAAAGAATAACTTTCTTGCATCAATTTTGCTTCTTTCGTTGCTGCATTGTATTTTTTTCTAAAAATTGGCAAACTAATCGAAACCATTGGCATGATAATATCTTTACCCGAATCTGGAAAGTTATTCATTCCTTTCCCTACCAAAACATAATCTAAACCAAGACCTAATTTAGGTAAACCTTGTTTTCTGGCTACTTCAATAGCTACTTCTGAAGCTTGTTTTTTTAATTCAAGCTCTTGTAGTATTGGGTTAGTGGTTATAGAATCTTTGCGGTATTCCATTGGTAATTCGATAATTTGCAAATCTTTAGAAACAACAATTTTTTCATCGTGCTTTCTATTTAGAATACTATTTAACCAAGATGTTACTGCAGGTTCTTTTTTAGTTAAAATATCTAAATTAGTTTGCGCATCTTTTATCATAATATCCACACGCAAGACATCTACTAAACTACCTTTACCGTTTTCAAATTTTGCATTGGCAATATTTTTGTATGATTCTAGAATTTTGATATTTTCTTGTTCAATGCCTTTTAATTTTAGTAGTTCATACAAAGGATAATATGCAGTAGCAACTTGAGAATACAATTGATTTTTAGCATTTAAAAATGCTTGATATTTACTTTCAGCCATTAAGGTTGTAGCATTTTTTTGTGCTTTTAAAGTACCAAACCAAGGAAACATTTGAGTTAGTGAAAATCGCATGTTTTGAGGACCAAGTCTTGTTTCTACGGGTGAAATAAAATAACCCATAGAAAGATTAGGATCTGGTAAAGAACTCACTTGTGGTATTTTTTGCATGGCTGCTTCAAACTCCTTATACTTTGCTTTTAATTCCGGATTATTTTCCGCTGCAATAGTATAATAGTCGTTTATAGATTGCCCTTCAACATTATAAGCAAAAAATAGAATTGATAGTATTAGTATTTTACGCATTTCTTTTTTCTTTATTTTTAATTACTGTTTCTCTCCAAAACGCTTGCAATACAGGCACTACAAACATGGTCATAATTTGAATGGTCATTCCTCCAAAAGTTGGAATAGCCATTGGAATCATAATATCTGAACCTTTACCTGTTGAGGTTAATACTGGAAGTAAAGCAATGATTGTTGTAGCCGTTGTCATCACAGCAGGTCTAACTCTCATTTTACCAGCTTCAACTACTGCATCACGAACACCAGCTATTGTTTGAGGATTTTTTTCTTCAAAAACTTGATGAATATAAGAACCCATAATTACTCCATCATCAGTAGCAATTCCAAATAATGCTATGAAACCTACCCAAACAGCTACACTTAAATTAATGGAATGCATTTGAAATAAATCCCGCATGTTTACATCTGCAACAGCAAAATTCATAAACCAATCTTGTCCGTATAACCATAGCATGATAAATCCACCTGCAAATGCAACAAATACTCCAGAGAAATGGATTGAGGATGCAATAATAGTTTTGAATTGGAAATAGAGTAATAAAAAGATAACTATTAAGCATATAGGAATTACAATAGAAAGCCTTTTCATAGCTCTAATTTGATTTTCATAACTCCCTGAAAATTTATAATTAACACCTTGAGGAACTATTAATTCTCCCGAATCAATTTTGGTTTGAATTGCTTTTTGTGCATCATTCACTACATCTACTTCAGCATAATTATCATTTTTATCAAAAAGTACAAATCCAACCAAAAAAGTATCCTCACTCTTAATTGCTTGAGGTCCTTTTTTGTATTCAAATTGTACCAATTGACCTAATGGAATTTGAGCTCCAGTTGGAGTAGCTACTAATATTTTAGCCAAAGCCTCTGGACTATCTCTCAATTCTCTAGGATAACGAACTCGAATAGGATAACGTTCTCTACCTTCAACAGTAGAAGAAATTTTCATTCCACCAATTGCTGTTTCTATTGTTTGTTGGATATCTTCTACATTTAAGCCAAAACGAGCGATCTTTTCTCTGTCAATGTTTAAATGTAAATAAGGTTTTCCTACAATTCTATCGGCAAAAACTGCTTCACGTTTTACAGAAGGTACTTCTTTAATTATACCTTCAAGTTCTAAACCAAACTCTTCAATCGTTTTTAAATCGGGTCCAAAAACTTTTATTCCCATAGGTGCTCTCATTCCTGTTTGAAGCATTACTAATCGTGTTTCTATAGGCTGTAGTTTAGGAGCAGATGTAACTCCAGGTATTTTTGATGCTTTTACAATTTCATTCCAAATATCATCAGGTGATTTAATTATATCTCTCCAATTTCTGTAGAAAGTACCGTCTTCATCAGCTATTAAATTTTTTATTGAAATTGCCTGTTTTAATGCATCATCATGCGTAAGACTATCTCCAGATTTTGTGATGAAACGACCTTTATTATCGGTCTTAAATCGCATACGATGCCCTTTTGCATTTAAAATAAATTCTGGTTTGTAATTGATAATATTTTCATACATAGAAATAGGAGCAGGATCTAGTGCACTTTCTACACGACCTAATTTACCAACAGCCATATCTACTTCGGGAATATGATTCAGAATCATATCCAATTGACCTACCACTTTTCTATTTTGTTCCACACCTGCATGAGGCATTGAAGTTGGCATTAATAAATAACTACCTTCATTAAGCGTTGGCATAAACTCGGAACCAATACCTGGAAAAGTATGAGAAGGAACCGACCATGCTTTTGTTGCTCTTATATTCCAACCTATTTTATCAAATCCTTTAGCCACAAAACCAAAAGTGCTTTCAAAACCTATCCATACTAAAACTCCAAAAAATAATGTCGCTATGGGTAACAACATGAATTTACCTTTGTTTTCTAAACACCAACGCAGCACTCTTTCATAAGAACTGACAATATATAAAAGTGCTCCTATTATTATTCCTAACAAAACAATTACAAATAGATAATTTCCAATTACGCTTATTTGTGGCCCTAATGGCATCCATTCTTGAGTTAAAAAGAAAGAAACAATAAATACTACTATAACTAAGTTGAAATGCTTTGTATAAGGTTGAAATTTTTCAGGAATTTTATGATTAAACAGGTCATATAATCCCATTAAGGTTAATCCCAACGGAAGCCAAATTTTGAAATAAATACTTAGTAAAATACCTCCTGAAATAAATACATACGACCAAAAACGTTTTACTCTTTTCTTATCATAGTCAATTCCAAATAAATAGTTAGCTAAAGAAGGAAGTACTACAATTCCTAATACAAAAGCTCCTAACAGTGCAAAAGTCTTTGTGAATGCTAAAGGTCTAAATAATTTACCTTCAGCAGATTCCATTGCAAAAACAGGAATAAAACTAACAACTGTTGTTGCTAAAGCTGTTGTAATAGCTGATGCAACTTCAGTAGTTCCTTCATAAATTACTAGCATTAATTGTTTTCCTTTTACTCCTTTATTCTTCGGCATTTCGAGATGTCGAATAATATTTTCGACAAAGACGACTCCAACATCTACCATTACTCCAATAGCAATAGCAATACCGGAAAGTGCAACAACATTTGCATCTACTCCAGAATAACGCATAACAATAAAAGTCATTAACACACCAACGGGTAATAAACTTGAAATAATTAACGAAGCTCTTAAATTAAAAACTAAAAGTAAGACGACAATAATACTAATTAAAACTTCATGAGAAAGAGCTGTTTCTAATGTTCCTATTGTTTCTTGAATTAATTCTGTACGGTCATAAAAAGGAATAATGGTTAATTGACTTTCTACACCATTAGCTAATGTCTTTTTGGGTAAACCAGATGCAATTTCACTTATTTTAGATTTTACCCCATTGATTACTTCTAATGGATTAGAACCATAACGTGCAATTACAACACCACCTACAGCTTCTGCACCACCTTTATCTAAAATTCCTCTTCTTGTTGACGGACCTAAACTAACAACTCCAATATCTTTTATACGTATTGGAACATTATCTTTAACTGCAACAACAGCGAGTTCAATATCCTCTACTTTTTTTACATAACCTAAACCTCTAACTAAATATTCGGCTTGGTTGATTTCAATTGTTTTTGCACCAACATCTTTATTTGATTTTTGTACCGCAGTCATTACCTGCATCAAACTGATATTATAAGCTTTCAATGCATCAGGATTAACGTCTATTTGGTACTCTTTTACAAAACCTCCAATAGATGCTACTTCTGAAACTCCTTTAACAGCGTTTAAACCGTATTTAATATAGAAATCTTGTGCTGTTCTAATCTCTTGTAAATCCCATCCACCAGTTGGATTACCAGCTTTATCTCTTCCTTCAACTGTGTACCAATATACTTGTCCTAATGCTGTTGCATCTGGACCAAGTGATGGTTTTACATTTTCAGGTAATAAGCTATTAGGTAATGAGTTTAATTTTTCAAGTATTCTGGATCTAGACCAGTAAAATTCAATATCATCATCGAAAATTATGTAAATACTTGAAAAACCAAAAATGGAATTACTTCTAATCGATTTTACACCTGGAATACCTAATAAATAAGTAGTTAATGGATAAGAAATTTGGTCTTCAATATCTTGGGGTGATCTACCTGGCCATTGTGTAAAAACAATTTGTTGATTTTCACCAATGTCTGGAATAGCATCAACCGCAACCGCATCAGAAGGAATGAATGGTATTTTCCAGTTAAACGGAGCTGTGGAAATACCCCATAAAATTAGAACCATCAGAATAAGAACAGTTACTAATCTATTTTCTAGGAAATATTTAATTATTTTATTTAACATCTGAATATAAAATTTATAACCAT
>NZ_CAXBGY010000020.1:0-11156 GCF_963975515.1 uncultured Flavobacterium sp. | reverse complement strand
TCATTAAAACGATAATAGACTTTAAATAAAATCAATAAAAATAAGGCTTTCTCAATTGAGAAAGCCTTATTGTTTAATTAACATTTAGCATGAACAAATGTTAACCTTAAGGATGTATTTTTAACCTTTATTTATTCTAATTTTAAATAATGATGTTGTAAATTTGCATTCAAACTATTTTGAAATGTTAGACATCAAAAAAATCCGTTCTCAATTTCCAATTCTTTCACAACAAGTGAATGGAAAACCATTAGTTTATTTCGATAACGGAGCCACTTCACAAAAACCTCAAATAGTAATCGACTCTATCGTTGATTATTATTCAAGATATAACGCTAATATTCATCGTGGGGTTCATACTTTGAGTCAATTAGCAACAGATGCTTATGAACAGGCAAGATTAAAGATTCAAAAGCATTTTAATGCCAAAGAATCTTATGAAATAATTTTTACTTCAGGAACAACCGAAAGCATTAATTTAGTGGCAAATGGCTTTGAGTCAATTCTTAAAAAAGGAGATGAAATTATTGTATCTGCATTAGAGCATCATAGTAATATTGTGCCTTGGCAAATGCTTTGTGAAAAAACAGGAACAATTCTTAAAGTAATCCCAATGAACCTTCAAGGGGAATTAATCATGGAAGAATATGATAAATTACTTTCAACCAAAACAAAATTGGTTTTTTGTAATCATATTTCAAATGCTTTGGGAACTTTAAACCCAATTGAAGAAATCATTGAAAAAGCGCATAAAGTTGGAGCAGCAGTTTTAATAGATGGAGCACAAGCTTGTCCACATTTAAAACCAGATGTTCAAGCTTTAAATGTTGATTTTTATGTGACATCTGCTCATAAAATGTGTGGACCAACAGGTGTTGGGATGTTATATGGAAAAGAAGAATGGTTAAGAAAATTGCCTCCCTACAAAGGTGGTGGAGAAATGATTGCAACAGTTACTTTCGAAAAAACAACTTACGCAGATTTACCTCATAAATTTGAAGCAGGAACACCAAATATTTCTGGTGGAATAGCTTTTGGAACTGCAATTGATTACATGAATTCAATAGGATTTGATGACATCGCAGCTTATGAGCATGAATTATTAGTCTATGGAACGGAAAAATTAAAAGAAATTGAAGGTGTAACTATTTATGGCCCAAACGATTTGTCTAAAAAAGCATCTGTGATCTCTTTTAACATTGAAGGAATTCATCCTTATGACATTGGCACGATTATAGATAAATTAGGAATAGCAGTACGAACCGGACACCATTGTGCTCAGCCAATAATGGATTTCTATAAAATTCCAGGTACAATTAGAGCAAGTTTTGCTTTTTACAATACCAAAGAAGAAATCGATATCTTTGTAGAAGCTGTTAAGAAAGCTAAAATGATGTTGTCTTAAAAAACTAGAAATTATGAAACTATTACTTACAATTTTTTTGAGTGTTTTCCTTGTGGAAGGATGTTCTGAATATAAAGATTTAGAAAAAGTTAAAATGGTATATGATGCCAACAGTAGAGGATATCATAAAACAATTACTATAGAGAATAAAACTTTTTTTGTGACTAATGCAAGAAATGAAGAACCTCATGAAGTTAAACTAACCGATTCAGAATGGAAATCAATAGCTGATTTATTTAAAAAAGTAGATTTAACTACTTATAATAAATTGGAAGGACCAACTCAAGAACGTTATTATGATGGAAAACCTCCAGCAAACTTAACAATTACTAAAGATGAAGTAGTTTATGCAACTTTGGGCTTTGACCATACAATTCCACCAACTCAAATTAAAAATTTGGTTGATACAATTTTAAAATTATCAGAAAAGAAATAATTCAGCATGCAAATTAAAGAAATACAAGACGAAATAGTAGATGAATTCTCCATGTTTGAAGATTGGATGCAACGTTATGAATACATCATTGAACTCGGAAAATCATTACCAATAATAGAAGAAAAATATAAGACCGAAGATAATATTATCAAAGGTTGTCAGTCTAAAGTATGGGTACATGGTGAAGAGAATGGAGAAAACATAGTTTTTACTGCTGATAGTGATGCTATTTTAACTAAAGGAATTATTGCAATTCTAATTAGGGTTTTTTCCAATCAAAAACCTGAAGCTATTTTAGATGCAAACACAGATTTTATTGATGAAATTGGTTTAAAAGAACATTTGTCACCAACAAGAGCAAATGGATTAGTTTCGATGATTAAACAAATAAAAATGTACGCATTAGCTTTTAATGCAAAGCAATCAAATTAACAATTAAGTATTTAAATAAAAAGATACTGAAAAAATTCAGCATAAAATGGAAGAATATACAGACACTGTAAACCTAGGAGAAGACGTAGTAAAAACACTAAAATCAATTTACGATCCAGAAATTCCAGTAGATATTTACGAATTAGGTTTAATCTATGATGTAATGATTAACGAAGATAACGATGTTAAAATTTTAATGACACTAACTTCACCAAATTGTCCAGTAGCAGAAACTTTGCCTCTAGAAGTAGAAGAAAAAGTAAAATCTATTGATGTAGTAAAATCTTGTGAAGTAGAAATTACTTTTGATCCACCTTGGAGTAAAGATTTAATGAGCGAAGAAGCTAAATTAGAACTAGGAATGCTTTAAAAATCAGTTGACAGTGTTCAATAATTAGTTGGCGGTTTTGCTACTGAACACTATTTACTGAACACTGAACACTAAAAAAATGGCTCGTTTTCAACCAAAATCATTAAAAGACACTAAGAAAATCGGATTAAAAGATTCTTTTAATTCACTTACTTATATACCTCGTTTTTTCAAAGAAATTTGGCAAACAAATAAAAAGCTGTTCTTAATTTCTGCGCTATGTAGGTTAATTGCAGCTTTATTACCAGTCGTAATTCTTTGGGTTGGAAAAATCATCATTGATGAAATTATTCGCATCACAACACAAGGTGAAAAGGATTTTTCTGAACTTTGGAAATACGTATTATTAGAGTTTATTCTAGTAGTACTTTCCGATTTAATGAGTAGAGCTATTTCATTGACTGACGGAGTTTTAGGTGATAAATATAACATCAATACTTCAGTTAAAATTATTGAAAAAACGAATGAAGTTGATATTAGCCTTCTAGAAAATTCTGAATTTTACGACAAACTAGAAAGAGCTAGAACCCAAACTTCAGGAAGAGTTGACTTAATGTCAAATGTTCTTGGTCAAGCACAAACCACAATTTCAATCATAACTTTAGTGGCTGGTTTAATTTACTTTGAACCTTATCTGATTATTCTATTAGTTTTAAGTATTATTCCTTCTTTTGTAAATGAAGTTCGTTTCAGTCAACAACAATATTCATTGGCTAGAAGTTGGACAGCAGAAAGACGTGAATTAGATTACTTAAGATACATTGGTGCAAATGATAAAACAGCCAAAGAAATCAAACTTTTTGGCTTAACCAATTTCGTAGTAAATCGCTTTAGAAACTTAGCAACTAAATATTTTAACCTGAATAAATCGTTGGTTATTAAACGATCAGGTTATGGGTTTTTGTTCAATTTACTGGGTTCAATAAGTTATTATGCAGCTTATGTTTTTATTATTTATCGCGTTTTATCAGGCGTTATTACTTTAGGTGAATTGACTTTCCTTTCGGGAAGTTTTAACCGTTTGATGAAAAGTTTACAAGATTTTTTCTCTAAATTTACTCGTATTTCTGAAAGTTCATTGTACTTAAAGGACTATTTCGATTTCATAGATATTTCGGTTCAACCAAAAACAGCAGAAGATATTCCATTGCCAAAAGTGATTGAAAAAGGATTTGAATTCAAAAATGTTTTCTTTGCTTATCCAGAATCGGAAAATCAAATTTTAAAAGATGTGAGTTTTTCAATAAAAGCAGGTGAAAAAATTGCTTTTGTTGGACAAAATGGAGCAGGAAAAACAACGTTAACTAAATTGTTACTTCGTTTTTATGAACCAACTTCAGGAGAAATCTTATTAGACGGAATTAATATAAATCGATATAATAAAAGTGAATACCAAGCTTATTTTGGTGTTTTATTTCAGGATTTTTTCAGATATGAATTCACAGTAAAAGAAAACATAGCGATTGGTAAAATTGACGAAATCGAAAACCAAGACCGAATTGAAAAAGCTGCAGAATTAAGTCTTGCAGATGAAGTTGTTTCAGAATTAACCAATGGATATGAGCAACAATTAGGAAAACGATTCGTAAAAGGTCAAGAACTTTCTGGTGGTCAATGGCAAAAAATAGCTTTAGCAAGAGCTTACATGAAAAATGCCGAAGTCATGATTTTGGATGAACCAACATCAGCTTTAGATGCCAAAGCAGAAAGTGAAGTTTTTGAACGTTTCATTCATTTGATTAAGAATAAAACAAGTGTTATTATATCACACAGATTTAGTACAGTTCGTCAAGCAGATAGAATTATAGTTTTACAAGAAGGATCAATTTTAGAATCAGGCACACACGAAGAATTAATGGCAAATAATAAACTATATGCTCAATTATTCACACTTCAAGCAGAAGGTTATCAATAAGAAATTATGGAAAAAGAAATAATAAATAAAGTAGCAAATAGTGTTTTGGAAGTTTTTGATTTAGAAGATTATTTTCCAAAGCAACCCATTCATTCCATTGATGTTTCGCAATGGTTAGTTGAAGGTTTTATTCTTAAAGAAAAAGAGTTTAGAGAATCTTTAAAAAATCATGATTGGTTGTACTATAAAGATAGTTTAGTTTCTATTTATTGTGCTACTGATGCTATTTTACCTGCTTGGACATTTGCTCTTGTTTCGGTTTATCTTCAACCTTACGCGTCTAAAGTTGTTTCTGGAAATAAAAATGATTTACTTTTAAACCTATATCAAGAAAAATTAAACCAAATTGATTTTTCTATTTATGACAAAAAACCGGTTATTTTAAAAGGTTGTTCAAATAAGCCTGTTCCTCAAGAAGCTTATGTTTTAGCTATTCAGAAAATAATGCCTTATGCTAAAAGCGTAATGTTTGGTGAGGCTTGTTCTGCAGTTCCTTTGTTTAAATCTAATAAATAGTGTTTTTTATCGAATAAAACTGCACTTCTACAAGTAAAATTGGCTTAAAGCTTGACAAGTATTATCTTTGCATTTCAAATTTAAACGAAATAAAAATGAAAAAAATACTACTAAGTTTATTATTAGTTTCTTCAATTGGAATCGCTCAAGATACTGAGAAAGAAAATCTAAAAAGAACAGAGGAAGCAGCTGCAAAAGTTGGAGAAGAAAAACCAGATGGTTGGTTAAAAGCCGGAACTTTTTCACTTATCGGAAATCAATCAACTTTCAATAACTGGCTAGCTGGTGGACAAAGTAGTCTTTCAGGTAATCTTTTAGTTAATTACGATTTCAATTATAAAAAAGGAGATTGGTCTTGGGATAATAAATTGATGGCAGGTTATGGTCTTACAAAACTAAAAGATGCTGACATGCAAAAATCAGATGACAGATTACAATTTAATTCATTGTTAGGTAAAAAAGCTTCTGGACTTTGGTATTATTCAGCTTTCTTTAACTTTAAAACTCAAATGGATACAGGTTTAGATCCTGATACTCAAACTACAAAAATTTCACACTTCTTTTCTCCTGCTTATTTTCAATTTGGACCAGGTATGATGTGGAAAAAAAGCGATAATTTAAAATTCAATATTGCTCCAGCAACTTCAAAATTAATCATTGTTCATGATGAGTTTACTCAATTAGGTTCATCTTTTGGTGTTGAACAAGGAGATACTTCTAGATATGAGTTTGGTGCTGCTTTAAGTGGTTACTACAAATTCAAATTAATGGATAACGTTTCTTTTGAAAATATCGTAAACTTATATTCAAACTACTTAGAAGACCCACAAAATGTTGATTTAGATTACCAATTAAATATTGTTATGACTATCAATAAATATTTATCTACAAACTTTACATTCCAAACTATTTATGATGACAATGCCTTTAGAGGTTTTCAAACACGTCAAAATATTGGTTTAGGTGTTAACTACGGTTTCTAATATGTCAGAATAATTTATAAAAAAAGTCCCAAGTTTTAAATTTGGGACTTTTTTTTATTCTTCATCTTTCTCGATGGCTTCACTATATTCAGGATATAAAAACTTATTGTAAGGAAATCTTGTAATGTGTATTTCTCTTACTGCTTCATATACTTTTTCTCTAAATTCTTCAAAATTTGTTTTATCAGTTGCTGAAATAAATAAAGCATTTTCTGTTCCAACGTTATTCATCCAAGTTTTTTTCCACTCTTCTAAAGAATAATGTTTAGGTTCTCTTTCTGTTATCAAATCATCTTCAGCTAAATAAACTGGTTTATAAGCATCAATTTTATTGAAAACCATAATTATTTGTTTGTCATCACTTTTAATATCTTTTAAAATCTGATTTACAGATTCAATATGATGTTCAAATTCTGGATGTGAAATATCTACAACATGAAGCAATAAATCAGCTTCACGAACTTCATCTAGAGTACTTTTAAAAGAATCAATTAATTGTGTAGGAAGTTTTCTAATAAACCCAACTGTATCAGACAATAAAAAAGGTAGATTTTTAATTACTGTCTTTCTCACTGTTGTATCAAGCGTAGCAAATAATTTATTTTCTACAAAAACATCACTTTTTCCAACAGCATTCATTAATGTTGATTTTCCAACATTTGTATAACCCACTAATGCAACTCTAACCATTGCACCACGATTACCTCTTTGTGTTGCCATTTGTTTGTCGATAGCTTTAATTTTATCTTTTAATAAAGCAATTCTATCTCTTACAATACGTCTATCAGTTTCAATCTCGGTTTCTCCAGGTCCACGCATTCCAATTCCACCACGTTGTCTTTCTAAGTGAGTCCACATTCCAGAAAGTCTAGGTAATAAATATATGCATTGAGCAAGTTCTACTTGAGTTCTGGCATAAGAGGTTTGTGCACGTTGTGCAAAGATATCTAAAATCAGATTAGTTCTGTCTAACACTTTGATATCAAATATTTTAGTTATATTTTTTTGTTGGGAAGGTGTTAATTCATCATCAAAAATAACGGTTGAAATATCATGTTCTTTAATATATGTAGCAATTTCTTCAAGCTTTCCTGTACCAACAAAAGTCTTAGGATTTGGCTTGTCCATTTTCTGTGAAAATCGTTTAATTACCTCACCACCAGCAGTAAATGTTAAAAACTCAAGTTCATCAAGATATTCTTTTAACTTTTCTTCGTCTTGATTCTGTGTGACAATTCCAACTATTACTGTTTTTTCAAAATTTATTATCTCTTTTTCAATCATATTCTCTAGGAAGTTGAATTATTTTTCAACAAATTTAACATAAAATGTTAATAAAAGCCTTTTAGTTTTCAAAATAATAATTACTTTTGGAGATAAATCAAACCAAACAAACAATAAATGATGAAAAAAATTACGCTATTAATTGTAATACTGTTCTTTTCTCTTCTTGGCTTTTCTCAGCCAGCCTTGACAGAAGATTTTGAAGGAACATCATTACCGGCCGCAGGAAACTGGGCTTTAACCTCAGGGAACTGGAAAGTTTTTGATAATGGAATAGGAACCGCTCAGTCTTGGGGAGTGATTCCAGCTCCAAACTCTTGTAATGGACGTTCTGCTTATCTAAGTAGAGAAAATGTTACAGATGGAACTTTCGCAGAAGACTGGTTGGTAACACCTCAAGTAACAATACCAACTAATGGTCAATTACATTTTTCTACAAAACAAACACTAGCAGCAAATTTTGGAAGTATCTATACTATTCGAGTATCTACTACTTCACAGACAAATGCGGCTTCATTTACAACTATTCAGACGTGGAATGAAACAGAATTAAATGTTGTTTATGATATTTGTGAAGAAAAAGTAGTTCAATTTCCAGCTTCTTATGTTGGGCAACCAGTATACGTAGCCTTTGTAATGACAAATGACAATGGTGACCGTTGGATTGTTGATGATGTAAGTGTCGTGGAGCAATGTTTAGATCCTACAGTTCAAACAGTAACTAACCCAACATTAACGGGTGCAACTTTAGGTTGGGACAATCCAAGTGGTGCTTCTCAATGGGAAGTTGAAATTGTAGCTACAGGAGCCACTCCAACAGGAACAGGAACATTAGTTACTTCTAATCCATATACAGTAACAACATTAACACAAGGAACATGTTATGATTTTTATGTTAAAGCAAAATGTACTTCTGGATCAAATAGTCAATGGATAGGCCCCTTTAATTTCTGTACAGCTTCATTAGGTGAAACTTGTGGAGCACCAATTTCTATACCTAGTTTACCATATACCACTACCGATAATACTTCAGGATTTGGAGATGATTATAGTGGAAGTCCAGGTTCATCTGGTTGTGGAACAACAGGGACTTATTTAAACGGAGATGATGTATTTTATCAATTTACAGCAACATCTACAAACTCTATTACAATTACTTCTCAAACGACTTCTACTTGGTCTGGATTATTCGTTTATAATGACTGTGCCAACGTTGGATTAAGTTGTGTGGCAGGAAGTACTTCAGGAAATGGATCAACAACACCAGATTCAATAACTTTTACACCAACAGTAGGTCAGACCTATTATGTAGTTATATCTACATGGTCATTACCACAGAGTGTTCCTTATACATTAACAATTGTGGAGAATTCATGTGTTAACATGACATCAACTTTTGCTATGGTTTCAAATTGTTCTAGTGGAACAGATACTTTCTTTGTAACAGCTAATGTTTCAAATATGGGTTCTGCAACTTCAATTTCTGGAACAACAACACCTGCATCAACAACACAGACAATAACAACGGCTGGAACAATACAATTTGGTCCTTTTCCAAATAATACAGCAGTTACGATAAACCTTCAAAATGATCAAGATTTAAATTGTTTTAAAAATAGCACGACTTTAACACAAACGTTTTGTCCTGCTCCGAACAATTTATGTGCAAGTGCAATACCTCTTACATGTAACACACCTGTTAGTGGAACTACGCAAGGTTCAACAAGTGTTGGAGCGCCAACTGCTTTTTGTGGAACGGCATCAAATACTTCACCTGGAGTTTGGTATACTTTTGCAGGTAACGGAGATGTTGTAACTTTTTCATTATGTGGATCTCCTTTTGATACAAAAATTCAAGTACTGACAGGAAGTTGTGGTACATTTACTTGTGTCGCAGGAAATGATAATTCATGTGGATTACAATCTGAAGTTCAAATAACAACAACATCAGGAACATTGTATTATATTTATGTTTTTGGAGTTAATAATACAACATCAGGAACATTTACACTGAATACCACTTGTGTTACACCACCACCACCACCAGCTAACGATAATTGTGATACTGCTGCAACAGTGCAGGTAAATACAGATGGTTCATGTACTCAACTTACAGCAGGAACGGTTGCTGGAGCTACACCATCATCTCAAGCAAATACTTGTGTTGGTACTGCAGATGATGATGTTTGGTTTTCTTTTACGGCAACTCAAGCTACTCACATTATAACAATTCAAGATATAGTTGGAAGTACATTAGATTTAAACCATGCGGTTTATACTTCAACGAACACAACTAATCCTTGCGGGAATTTAACACAGATAATATGTAGTAATCCTGATTTAAGTGTAGCTAATACATTTATACCAGGACAAGTATATTTCATAAGAGTTTATACTGCAACGGCAGCTTTATTACAAACAACAATGTTTAATGTTTGTGTAAGTGTGCCACCACCACCACCATCTAATGATAGTTGTGCTACACCAACTTTGGCGCCAGTAAATACTTCTCTTATTTGTACAAATACAGTACCTGGAACTATATCTAGTGCTACAGCTTCTCCAGAACCAAATGCATGTACAGGCTCTGCTGACGATGATGTTTGGTTTCAGTTTACAGCTTTAGCAAGTATTCATAATATTAATTTAAATAATATTCAAGGAACAACAACTGATCTAGCTTTTGCAGTTTATTCTGGGGCATCTTGTAGTGCTTTAACACAAATAAATTGTCAAGTAAATAATAATGGACTTGTTGGAGGCTTAACAGCTGGTGATGTATATTACATTAGAGTTTATTCGCAACCAGCAACTCCAAATTTATTAGCAAATTTTGATTTATGTATTACAACTCCTACTCAGTGCGACAGCGCTCAAACAACTTGTGGAGATGGTTCAGTAATTAATAATCAAATAGGATTACCTAGTTATGGAAATATTGGTTGTTTATTTACAACACCTAACCCTTTCTGGTTTACAATAGAAATTGAAACTTCAGGACCTATTACATTTACTTTAAATCAAACATCTGCAGGTAACTCTGATGTAGATTTTATATTATGGGGACCATTTACTACTGCGCAAATTAATAGCACGGCATGTAACAATCTTTATGACTATCCAGACGGAAACACAACAATTCCTAATAATATAATAGATTGTAGTTACTCTGCAGCTTCTACAGAATTTATAGACATCCCTAATGCTATTGTAGGACAACATTATTTATTGTTAGTTACAAATTATGGAAACTCTATAGGAACATTTAATCTAAACCAAACTTCTGGTTCAGGAGCGGCTGCATGTTGTAGCGTAGATTTAGGTCCAGATGTAACACTTTGTAATCAAGCAACTCACACTATAACAGCAACGTTTATAAGTGAAGACTCAATTAAATGGTTTAAAGACAATGTTTTAATTCCAGGACAAACAACAGAAACTCTAACAGTAACTGAAAGTGGAACTTACAAGTGTGAGATAACCTGTGGACAGTTAACAAAAGACGATGAAGTTGTAGTAACTTTCAATACGGCTGTTGCTGATCAAAAGACCGATGTTTCAGCCTGTGATAGTTATACTTTACCAAATGATTTAAGTGTTAATAATTCTTATTACACAGCAACAGGAGGACCAACGGGAACAGGTGTAATGTTGAATGGAAGTGATGTTATTACTTCTACACAAACGGTTTACATTTATTCAGAATCTGGTACTACACCAAATTGTACAGATGAATCTAGTTTTGATGTTACTGTAACTTCAGCCCCAGTTTTAGCTCCTGTATCAGGTGTTGTTGCTTGTGATTCATATTTATT
>NZ_CAXBGY010000019.1:0-24303 GCF_963975515.1 uncultured Flavobacterium sp. | reverse complement strand
AAACGGATTTTCACAGATTTTTAAAAATAATTATAATGATTTGTATGGGTTTCTTGCTTTGTCAAGGTGAAAAACTTGGGTAATGGGTAAAAGGGATTAGGGATTAGGGATTAGGGATTAGGGATAATAAACAAAATTATAAAGATTTCTCAAATTTCTTAAATCTGTGTTCCAAAACAATTCATAATTAACAATTCACAACTAATAAAAATCTGTGTTCCAAAAAAAACTTATGGTTTTCAAAGCAAATGAAAATTTTATAATTTAAAAACTAAAAAGTGTAACTTATCAAGTACTGCACTACAATAACTTTACATATATTAATTTTTAAAAACATATTGTTATGAAAAAGAAACTTTTAAGCATATTAATGATTGCGTCGGCATTCGTTATAATTTCGTGCAACAATGATGACAAGGCATCAAGTTACCCATTATCGGTAAAAATGACTGACGCTCCAGCAGATTATGATGCTGTTAACATCGATTTACAAGGTGTTGAAATAAAAGGAGAAAATGGTACAGACGTTTTATTGAATGTAAATGCAGGTATTTACAATTTATTAGACTTTTCTAATGGAATAAGTACATTAATTGCAACTAGTACTTTAAATACAGCAAAAATATCACAGATTCGTTTGATTTTAGGAACAAACAATACAATCGTCGTTGATGGTGTTGTTCACCCATTAGAAACTCCTAGTGCTGAACAAAGTGGTTTAAAATTGCAAATTAATGAAACTTTAATTGCTGATATTCAAAACGAAATTTTATTAGATTTTGATGCGCATCAATCTATTGTGGTGAATGGTAATGGAACCTATAAACTAAAACCAGTTGTTCGTACAATTGTGACTCAAGTTTCTGGAAACATTGCTGGTTCAATTAATGCAATTGGAGTTGCAGCAGTTGTAACAGCAACATCTTCAACAGGTGTAGATTATTCAACAAGTGTAAATGCAACTGGTCAGTTTCAAGTAACAGGATTAGCTGCTGGAATTTATACCCTAACAGTTACTCCTCAATTACCTTATTTACAAGTAATTCAAACTGGAGTTGTTGTACAAACAGGTTTAACTACACAAGTAGGAATAGTCAATATACAATAGGTTAGAATTCATTTTCGATTATCTTCTTATACAATACTAACATCTAACTTACCTGCGAGGAAGAAAGATATAAATACCAAGTAAAGCTATTACTTAACTTTTATATTTACGTTAGTATTGTTAAGTTGATAATCGATTTTTTTATGAGTACCTTTTTTCTTAGTTACTAAAAACCAATAAATTATAAAGTTTCCTCTAATTTCTTTACCTGAGCCTGAAAGTGCGAACTGACGAAGTAATCTGTGTTGTGAAAAGGTAATAGGTACTAGGCAATAGGCAAAAGGGATTAGTAAAGAGAAACTTTGTGTAACAATTTCAAGCAAAGCGTAAAAATCCGTGACCATCAGTGTTTGGCACAATCAATCCGTATTATCCGCGTTCCTTTTTTAACCGCAAAGACGCGAAGGTTTACGCTAAGTTCTCAAAGAAATCTCCTCACAAACTTGTCACCCTGAAAGGGTCTTACACAAACCAAGAAATTATAAAAATTTCTCCAATTTCTTAAATCTGTGTTCCAAAAAAATTGAAAATAAAAATCCGTGACCATCAGCGTTTGACGAAGTCAATCCGTCTCATCCGTGTTCCTTTTTTAACCGCAAAGTTGCAAAGTTATACGCAAAGTTCGCAAAGAAGTCTCCCCACAAACTTGTCACCCTAAAAGGGTCTCACACAAACCAAGAAATTATAAAGAATTCTTTAATTCCTCAACCCGAGCCTAAAAGTGCGAACAGACGAAGTAATCTGTGTTCCAAAACAACTCACAATTTATAATTCACAATTTATAATTCACAATTTATAATTAATAAAAATCTGTGCTCCAAAAAATGAAAAGTTTGTAGATATATTTTACCTATTTTTATTTAAGAAGTACCTCATCATGAGTTTGTTCACTAAGACCAGTGGGCATTCTATTTAATACTACATTGTCAACATACATAACACCTCTTCTAATTTCAAAAGAATTTCTAGACTTAGAAGGCAATGCTGTAATTACACTTACATCACCACGATCCACTAACTTTGCAGTTACAGCTGTATCTGTTCCAAGATTTATTTGTAATTGTGAATCTTTTGGGATTACACCTGAGTTAACATATGGTTGTATTTGGACAATTAATGTCTTATTATCTATAAATCCTAATTTATACGGTTGTAAAAATTTTAAAGAATCACCATAGTTAATTGAAGAATTAACCCTAAGTTTTTGTTTTAAATCTGAACTGTAATAAGTGTACTTTAATTGATTCGTTTTTAAATCATAAACCTCTAATTTAGTTTTGCTATCAAAGATTGAATTTTTTAATAAAATAGATGCTAAAGCTAAATACTTCCCATCTGGAGAAACTGATAAATCATCGAGCCTCCATGCTCCCATATTAATTGAAGGTACATTTAATACCTTAGCGTGAAATGGTTTTTTGTTACTCATTAACGCACTCTGAACTACATCATTTTTTAAGTAAAATATTTGTGTAGTACCACAAGACATTAACATACTTATACAAAACATTACGATGATGTGAATTTTTAAATTTTTCATAAGATTAGATTTAAAATGAATATATTATTTCTACTAGTAGTAGACCCTTTTTCTTTTTTTGGTTACTTTACTTTATTGATTTTATAATGCATAAAAAAATCTCTATTTCAGTAATAATTTTAAAGTTTTAAGTAAATTTAAAAATATTATATATTTAATTATCAAGTGTTTACACCCTTTCTTATAGGGTGTTTACCCTGTTTTTTTTAAAATTATAATATGAATAAAAAGGAAATTATGTATATCCTAACGAAGGAAGTAACCCACAAGAAACTCCACAAACAAAAAACACGTGACCATCAGCGTTTGACAAAGTCAATCCGTATCATCCGCGTTCCAAACCTATGTAACCTATCCAGAGCAAAGCGACTATTAAAAAAAAACTATGTGCCTATGTGGTAAAAAAACTACCCACAAAACAATCCCCACAAACTTGTCACCCTGAAAGGGTCTAACACAAACCAAGAAATTATAAAGATTTCTCTAATTTCTCAAATCTGTGTTCCAAAATGAATTTAAAATTTAGAAATATTAGATAAACTTTAGGACAACTAACACCACAAACCAAGAAATTATAAAAATTTCTCTAATTTCTCTAATCTGTGTTCCAAAAAATAAAAATAACAATCCGTGACCATCAGCGTTTGACGAAGTCAATCCGTATCATCCGCGTTCCAAACCTATGTACCCTATCCAGAGCAAAGCGACTATTAAAAAAAAACTATGTGCCTATGTGGTAAAAAAACTACCCACAAACTTGTCACCCTGAACGGGTCTTACACAAACCAAGAAATTATAAAAATTTCTCCAATTTCTTAAATCTGTGTTCCAAAAAACAATCCGTGACCATCAGCGTTTGACAAAGTCAATCCGTGTCATCCGCGTTCCAAAACAACTCACAATTCATAATTAACAATTCACAACTAATAAAAATCTGTGTTCCCAAAAAAAAAATTACAACCCTATTCAAAAACAAAAAAGGCCGTCCCAAACAGAACAACCCTTTTCTCCTCATTTAAAATTAAATTTACAATGTTCCTTTGTGATCCGTCACCACAGTAATAAAAGCATTCACCTCATCCAACTCCTTCACTACTCTTGCCAAGTCTAATTCCTTCTCTAACAAAGCAACAGCCCCATAACTCTCCTTACGATTTTCAAGCAAGAACTTCTTGTATTCCAACTTCACTTTCTTCTTAATCTCCTCCTCCTTTGTTGGACCATCAGGCAAAACACCAATAATCGTATTCACGGCAGACAACTCCACCAACACCCCTTGCAAAATAGCATCCACTTCAACCGAAGTTGTGGCATACTTATTTGTTAAACGCTCTTCCGAAAGCTTTTTGAACTCTAAATCGGCTTTCTCTTTTCCTGCACTTGTTAATAAAACATCGCAATCTCCTACGGTTGTTAAACCACTAATTGTGTAACTCATAATAAATAAATTTAAAAATTAATATTGTAAGAGTTATCGCAAATCAAATGCCGAATTTTATTAAAAAATTAAATTTTAAAATAAATTTAACTATCTGAAGACCAAATACATAAATGTAAGTTAATAATTATACTATTTTAAAATATCTTGCGTTATTATAGCTTTTTCTTACGATGCCTTAAAAGGGTTTCTTCATACTTTAAGACTTCTAATTTAATTTTAAGGACTTCTTGTTGGGCCAAAGTATTTTTATCCAACACATTATTAGCTTTAATTTCCAACACTTTAAGAAGCAATTCATTTTGAGCCTCCTGTTGATAACTAGCCAGAAAATGTAAGGTGTTTAAAGCCGCTTGAAAATTTTTTTGCATACGAGTTAATTTTCTTTGCAATTGCAACTGTTTAACGCTATTGTCCATTAAGAGACTAACCTTAGCTTTTTGCATTTCATCCTCTTGCTTTTGTTCCTGTACCAACTTAGCTTGTTTGACTAGAGTAATTTTATTTACATGCAATTGTACAGTTGCTAACTTAACTTTACTCTTTGCAGATAAACCTCTTTGTCCTAAAGCAACCATAGACCATTGACTTCTTGTGATACCCAGCAACATAGCCATTTCTTCTTGTGAAATTAATAGCGGTTCCTTAAAAAATGATTTCTTTTTCATCCTGTATTATTTTGTGGCAAAAAAAACACAACAAAAATTTTGCCACAGATTTGTGGCAATTAAAATAATTTTAATAAAATTGCCACAATTTTTATTCATTTAAAAATTTTAGCATAATGCGGGAAACCGTAAAACATTCTCAAATGCTTTCTTTACATTTACAAATCAATACTAACTTTCGTACAAAATAGGTGTTTTTCCTGTTGGTAAATTGAGTAAAAAATAGTACGTTTGATAATTCTAAAAATAATTAATGCATAACCAGAATCCTGAGCAAATAGCACGTGATAACATTGATAAGCAATTGATTGCTTGTGGATGGGTTATTCAGGATAAGAAGAAATTTAATCTTGCGGCTGGACTTGGTGTTGCTATTAGAGAATACCAAACCGATATTGGTCCTGCGGATTATGTTTTGTTTATAGATAAAAAACCTATTGGTATTATTGAAGCCAAAAGAGAAGAAGAAGGTTTACGTTTAACTACTGTTGAAGAACAATCTTCTCAATATGCCAATGCCAAACTTCGTTTATTAAATAACGACCCTTTGCCTTTTGTGTATGAAAGTACTGGTGAGGTAACTCGTTTTACCGATTATAGAGATCCAAAACCTCGTTCTAGAACCGTTTTTACTTTTCATAGACCTGAAACTTTTGTGCAATGGTTGAGTCAAGAGAAAACGCTTCGTGCTCGTTTACAAGATTTACCCGAATTACCAATTGAAGGTTTGCGTGATTGTCAAGTAACTGCTATTACAAATTTAGATACTTCTTTTAAAGACCAACGACCAAAAGCCTTAATACAAATGGCAACGGGTTCTGGTAAGACTTTTACAGCCATTACGTTTATTTATCGATTGCTTAAATATGCGAAAGCGAAGCGTGTTTTGTTTTTAGTAGATACTAAAAACTTAGGAGAACAAGCCGAAAGTGAGTTCCGAGCTTTTACGGCTAATGATGATAACCGATTATTCACTGAGTTATATGGTGTAACACGATTAAATAGTTCGTTTATTCCTAATGATTCGCAAGTATATATAAGCACGATTCAACGTATGTATTCTATTTTAAAAGATACAGAATTAGATGAAAGTGCTGAAGAAGAAAATCCTAACGAAACTCGTTTTATTCCAAAAGAGCCTGTTCCTGTTGGGTATAATGAAAAAGTGCCGATTGAGTTTTTTGACTTTGTAGTTATTGACGAATGCCATAGAAGTATATACAACCTTTGGAAACAAGTGTTGGATTATTTTGATGTGTTTCAAATTGGGTTAACCGCTACACCAGACAATAGAACCTTTGGTTATTTTAATCAAAATTTGGTATCTGATTATGGCTATGAAAAAGCGGTTATTGATGGGGTTTTAGTGCCTTATAATGTGTTTACCATTGAAACCGAAATTACCAAAAACGGTAGTGTGATTAAAATGGGTGAAAAAGTAGACAAACGCGAACGCTTAACGCGAAGAAAGTTTTGGGAAGCTTTGGATGAAGATGAAGTCTATAGCGGTAAAAAGTTAGATAACGATATTGTCAACCCTAGTACAATAAGAACGATTATAAAAGCAACTAAAGATAATTTACCTGCTATGTTTCCTGACCGTAGAGACAGTCAAGGGAATTTTGAAGTACCGAAACTTTTGATATTTGCTAAAACCGATAGTCATGCCGAAGATATTATCAATATTGTACGGGAAGAATTTGGAGAAGAAAACAAGTTTTGCAAAAAGATTACTTATAAAAGTGAAGAAGACCCCAAAAGCGTCTTACAACAATTTAGAAACGATTATTACCCACGTATTGCCGTTACGGTCGATATGATTGCGACAGGAACAGACATTAGACCTTTAGAAGTGTTGTTGTTTATGCGTGATGTAAAAAGCAGAAGTTATTACGAACAAATGAAAGGTCGTGGAACGCGTACTTGTTCTATTGAAGAATTAAAAGCCAAAGGAACCCCTACTGCCAAGTTTAGCAAAGACCATTTTGTAATTATTGATGCTATTGGTGTAGAACAATCGCAAAAGACGGACAGTAGACCTTTAGAAAAAGCACCAGGCATTTCTTTAAAAGATGTGATTACGAGTGTTGCGATGGGAAATACTTCGGAAGACATGTTGAGCACTTTAGCCAATCGTTTGATTCGTTTGGAAAAGCAACTACAAGACAAACATAAAATAGAATTTACCGAAAAAGCCAATGGTTTAACCATTAATCAAGTGGTTAAGAAATTGTTGAATGCACATGATCCTGATATTGTCGAAAGTCAAAAGTCGAAAGTCAAAAGTGGGATGATGGGTATGCCTCCTATTGAAATTGAAAAAGCTATTGCTATTGAAAACCAAAAATTAATTGACGATGCGGTAGCGGTTTTTAACAATCCTGAGTTGCGTGATTTTGTGATTGATATTCGCAAAAAGCTAGACCAAATTATTGATGTAGTAAATATAGATACCATTACTAATATAGGTTGGGTAAAAGACCAAGAGGAAACCAGTACAGCATTGATAAATGATTTTAAGGCTTGGATAGAAACGAACAAAGACGAAATAACCGCTTTGCAAATCTTTTATGCCCAAGAGTATAGACACCGAACTTTTACCTATACCATGATAAAAGAACTGTGCGAAAAACTAAAAACAGAAAAACCTTTATTAGCTCCTGTGAGTGTTTGGAAAGCCTACGAGCAACTAGAAAAAACCACTGGCTCTGCTAAAAATGAGTTGATAGCTTTAGTGTCTTTGATACGAAGAGTTGTAGGAATAGATAGTACTTTGACCAGTTATGACAAAACTGTAGATGCCAATTTTAAAAAATGGATTTTTGAAAAAAATGCAGGAAAACACAATGCCTTTACCGAAGACCAAATGCAATGGTTGCGAATGATGAAAGACTATGTAGCCAATAGTTTTAGTATAGAAAAAGACGATTTTGATTTAAGCCCTTTTAATGCAGAAGGTGGATTAAGTAAAATGTGGCAGTTGTTTGGGGAAGAAACATATGTGATTATTAATGAATTAAATGAGGTGTTAGCAGCGTAATGAGTGATAAAAAATTACCAAAAAATTGGCAAATTAAAACTCTAGGTGAAGTTTGTGTGACTACCAGCGGTGGAACACCATCAAGAGGAAATAAAGCATATTATAATGGTTCTATTCCTTGGGTAAAATCAGGGGAATTGAATAAAGGTGTTATCTATGATACTGAAGAAAAAATTACTGAAGAAGCAATTAAGAATTCAAGTGCAAAGATTTTTCCAAAAGGTACTTTATTAATTGCTTTATATGGTGCTACAATTGGAAAATTGGCTTTTTTAGGAGTTGATGCAGCAACAAACCAAGCAGTTTGTGGAATTTACCAAAATGAAAATATTGATTCTAAATACTTATATAACTTCTTATTTAATAAAAAACAAGATTTAGTTAATCAAGGAATTGGTGGAGCACAACCTAACATTAGTCAAACTATTTTAAAAAAGTTAGAAATACCTTTTCCACCACTAGAAACCCAACAAGCAATTGTCTCCAAAATAGAAGAATTGTTTAGCGAGTTAGACAAAGGCATAGAAGATTTAAAAACCGCACAACAGCAACTCAAAACCTATAGACAAAGTGTGTTGAAATGGGCTTTTGAAGGAAAGTTGACTGAAGAATGGAGAAAAAAACAAGATGTTTTAAATTCAGTAGTTGATTTATTAAATAATATAAAAAAAGACAAACTAAAACTAAAAACGAAACCACTATCTCAAATAACTTCTGATGAATTAGATGAATTATTTGAAATACCAAAAGAATGGCAATGGGTTCGTAATCAAGATTATTTATTCGAGGTTAAAGATGGAACACATGATACTCCAAAATATGTTAATGAAGGAATTCCATTCATTACACAAAAGAACATTAAAGAAGATGGTCTAAACTTTAATAATGTACAATATATTTCAAAAGAAGATCATGAGAATTTTTATCAACGCTCAAATGTTTCAAAAGGCGATATATTAATTTCTATGATAGGACATTATAGAGGAATGACCGCAATTGTTGAAAACGATAAAGTGTTTAGTATTAAAAATGTTGGTTTGTTTAAATTTAATAACAAATACCAATATAATAAATTCAGTTATTATTTTTATAATTCAAGAATTGGTCTAAATATAATATTAAAAAAATCAAAAGGCGGAGCTCAACCATTTATTGGTTTAACTGAATTAAGAAATTGGCCTGTAATTGTTTGTTCTCTTGAAGAACAACACCAAATAGTTCAAGAAATAGAAAGTCGTTTGAGTGTTGCAGATAAAATGGAGGAAAGTATTGCACATAGTTTGTTACAAGCAGAGTCGTTGAGACAGAGTATATTGAAAAAGGCTTTTAGTGGGGAGTTGGTTTAATTAAAGAGAAAAAAATTATGTTGAATTCATTTTTTAAATTTCACCCAATAGGTCAGGGAGGATTTTATACAGGTCTTTTAGATTTCTATGGTAGTAACCACTCACAATTTAACTTTGTTTATGACTGTGGGACATTGAGTGAAAGAAGTAATTTAGACTATGCAATAGAAAGTTACAAAAATAGACTATGCAATAAGACAATTGATATATTATTTATTTCTCATTTAGATGATGATCATGTAAATGGAATTGTAGATTTATTGAACGGAATTAGATGTCAAAATATATATTTACCTTACTTAACTCCTTTTGAAAGGTTATTAGTTGCAATAAGACACAATCCAGGTGATACAGATGTCTTTCCTAATTTTATAAGGTTTATTACAAGTCCACATGATTATTTGCTAGAAATTGAAGGAGCTAATATTGGGAGAATAAATTATATTAAGGGAAATTCTGAAGGTGAATTTTCTATTGAAAAAAAAGTCATTGACCCTAATGAAACTAATAATGAGTTTACTGATAATTTAGATTTATTACCTCAAAGCGAATTCAACGCTGAAATTGCATCACTTTCACAAAACCTAAAAATTGCATTTAAGAAAGCTAATGGAAAACTCAATTTTGGTTTTCTATGGGAGTTCTATCTATTTCACGAACCCGGCACATTTGCACAAATAGTACTATTTAGGAATGCAATACATGATATTTATGGCTTTGAAGTTGATGAACAACTATCATCTGCCGAACTAGTTACAATTTTAGGAAATAGTGATAATTTAAAAGAGTTACGCAAAAGATTTAGAGCTATTTTTAGAAATCTAAATAAAACAAGTTTATTAGTTCAACATAAACCATTATCTTATAAATATTCAAGCATAAATAAAGATCAATATTTTACTTGGAATGTAGATCACTATTTTAATCCATCAATTAAGAATTTTAGACGTTTGATAAATAGTAATGCAAATCCAATCGATTATAGTTGGGGAGTAACTCTTTTAACAGGTGACATTGGATTAGATCAAATAGAAAATTCTAGCTACATCGAAAATCACTTAAAACATGTGCAAGTTTTTCAAGTGCCTCACCATGGTTCCAATACAGGTTGGAATAAACGTTATCTTGAAAAGCTTAATAATAAAGGTTTAACATCATCAATTATTAATTTTGGTTATGGTAATACCTATGGACATCCAAAATCTATTGTGCTTCAAGATTTAGATAATGATAACTTCGATCTTCGTTTTTGTAATCAGTTTGAAAGTTTTGAGTATCGAATTCACTTATATTTTTAATTATGAAAAACAATAAAAAAATTGGATTAAGCCTTTCTGGAGGTGGTTATAGAGCTACGATTTATCATTTAGGAACTCTAAGAAAACTTAAAGAAATGAACCTTCTTGACAAAGTTGATGTAATTTCTACAATATCAGGTGGTTCAATTACTGGAGCATATTATGGTTTAAAAGGTGATAATTTTGACAAATTTGATAAAGGGTTAATAAAGATTGTAAAAAAAAGTATTATTAGCGGTATATACTTTTCCCGTCGATTTATCTTTATAACATTTTTTTTAGTAATGCTTTTAGCCTTAATGATATTTTTATCGTTTACCAAATTTGCATGGCTAGTAACACCCATACTAATATTTACAGTTATTGTTATCATTAAGTATCAATTTAAAATTTTTCCTGTTAGTCGGATTATTGACAAATTGTATTCAAAATGGTTTTTTAATGGTAAAAAATTAAAAGATTTAAATCCAACTCCTATAATAGCGATCAATGCAACCAATGTTGAAACAGGAAGACCTTTTACTTTTTCTAAAAGTAAGATGAGTGATTCTGCTTATGAGTATTATAATAATGGTGAAAGTTCAATTCGTTTTAAACATGATAATTTTCCAATTTCTTTGGCAGTTGCTTCATCCACTTGTGTTCCATTTGCTTTTACACCAATTTTTATTGATAAAAAATATTTTCAAGATGAAAATGATTTTGATAAAATAAAACCTTGTTTAGTTGATGGAGGCGTGTATGATAATCAAGGTGTACATAAACTTACACATGGAAATAGCTCCTATGTATGTGATATAGTAATTGTAAGTGATGCAGGAGATATGATGCCAAAGATAAATTCATTTAATAATGTGATTCAACTTTTAGTAAGAACCAGTGATATTTTCATGAATCGAATTAAAAATTATCAAATGATTCAGCATGTTTATGATAATTATAAATTCAATAAAAAATCAATTGCATATCAATCTTTAGGATGGGATTTTGATAGCTGTATAAAAGGTTTTATGGATAATTTGAAAAAAGGGGCTATCATTGATGAAGTCATTAATACACATGAAATTTCTAGAATAGAAATTGAAAACGAAGAATGGGAATTAATACAAGACAAGCTTGAAGAAAGAATTAATTACAATGTCATAAAATCGAAACAGCCAACTAAAGATGAATTAAGTATTGCTAGGTCAGTTACAACAAATCTTAAAGCTTTAAAAGATAATGAAATTGAATCGTTAATAAAACAAGCCGCTAGTTTAACAGAAATACAAATTAAATTATATTGTCCAATTTTAATAGATTAATATTATGGCTTATGAAATAGAAATGCTTAATGTAGGAAATGCTGATGCAATTATACTAAGATATATTAATCCTAATGGAACTGAATATGTAGTTGTAATTGACGCAGGAAATAAAAATGACGGTATCAAAGTAGCTGAACAAATTAAAGCTTTTACAACTCAAAAGTTCATCGATTTAGCTATTTGTAGTCATCCAGATAGTGACCATATTGGAGGATTTTTTTATTTAATTGAAAATATGCGAATTGATGAATTTTGGATTCATGATCCTGCTAATCATGTTGATGTAAGTGAAATTAGAAAATCAATTAGTGAAGCAAGACTTACAAAAAGCATGGGTAAGATTACTGAGTCTATTGATAATAATATTAACTTATTAGAGATAATAAGAAAAAAAGGAATAACACACAAAGAGCCTTTCACTGGATTAAAGCATGAACATATTCCATTAACTATTTTGGGTCCATCAATTCCTTTTTATGAAAGTTTAATTAAAAATTTTAGGGATGTTAAGCAATTATTTGAAGAAGAAAGAATTTTAGAATATGATGATAAAGATGAATATGGTTTACTTTGGCAAATTTTAAATGAGGATGAATCTCTTTCTGATGTTCTTGACGAAGATGACGATAAATCTTCTGAAAATAATAGTAGTACTATAATAGCTTTTCACCCTGATAATGGAAAAAAATATTTGTTTACAGCAGACACAGGACCAATGGCTTTACAAGAAGTTGTTGATTTAGAACCTATATGGACTAAAGATTTAGATTGGCTTGATGTACCACATCATGGAAGTAAGAAAAATTTAAATTCATCACTAATAAAACATTTTTCACCAAAAGTTGCTTTTGTTTCAGGTAAAGGTAAAAGGAAGTATCCAAGTATGGCAGTAGTAAATGCGTTAAAAAAAGTTGGTGCATTAGTTTATTCTACAGCTAAATCTGAATGTAATATAGTACATAGAAATGGATTGGAATCAAGAAAAGGTTATGGAAACATTGAAAATTATTAAAATATTATGAGCAAAGAAAACACAAACGCATCCAGTATAGTCAGTAAAGTATGGGCATTTTGCCAAACCCTTAGAGACGATGGTGTAGGTTATGGAGATTACTTGGAGCAACTAACGTATTTGTTATTCCTAAAAATGGCAGATGAATACACCAAACCACCACACAATAGAACCATGCCTATTCCAAGCGAGTTTGCTTGGGAAACGTTAATTAGTAAAAGTGGTAGTGAGTTGGAGTTGCATTACAACATCATGCTTCGGGAGTTAGCCAAAGAAAAAGGGATTTTAGGACAAATCTTTGTCAAAAGTCAAAACAAAATACAAGACCCAGCCAAGTTGTACAAGCTAATCGCTTTAATCAATGCCGAAAGTTGGATTTTAATGGGTGTAAAAGACAAAGGGGATATCTATGAAGGTATTTTAGAAAAGAACGCGGAAGACACTAAAAGTGGAGCGGGTCAGTACTTTACACCTCGCCCATTAATCAAAGCTATGGTAGAATGCCTACAACCCGAACCTATGAAAACCATTGCAGACCCAGCTTGTGGTACAGGAGGTTTCTTCTTAGCGGCTTATGATTGGATTGTAGATAATCGCAACCTAGATAAAGATGCTGCCAAGTTCTTAAAATATGAAACGTTTTTTGGTAATGAAATTGTAGCGAGTACAAGACGTTTGGCTTTAATGAATTTGTTCTTACACAACATTGGAGACATCGATTCGGATAATTTTATATCACCAAATGATTCCTTAATTACTACTTCGAGTACTAAGTTTGATTACATCTTAGCCAATCCACCGTTTGGTAAAAAAAGTAGCATGACGTTTACTAATGAAGCAGGTGAACAAGAAAAAGAAGACTTGACCTATAACCGTCAGGATTTTTGGGTAACCACCAGTAACAAGCAATTGAACTTTGTGCAACACATTCGCACCATGCTTAAAACTACAGGTCAAGCCGCAGTAGTATTACCTGACAATGTTTTATTTGAAGGTGGCGTAGGAGAAACAGTGCGTAAGAAATTATTAGAAACTACAGATTTGCATACGATTTTACGTTTACCAACAGGTATATTTTATGCGAATGGTGTAAAAGCCAATGTGTTGTTCTTTGACGGTAAACCGTCAAGCAAAGACCCTTGGACAAAAGAGGTTTGGGTGTATGATTATAGAACCAATGTACATCATACCTTAAAAAAGAATCCTTTAAAACTTTCGGATTTAAAAGACTTTATCGATTTATATAAAACAGATAACAGGGCAAAACGAAAAGAAACATATAACGCTGAAAAGAATCCAGAAGGTCGTTGGAGAAAGTTTGCTTACGATGAAATTATTGCAAGAGATAAAACGAGTTTAGATATCACTTGGTTAAAAGACAAATCGTTAGCTGATTTAGATAATTTACCTGACCCAGATGAATTAGCTATAGATATTGTAGAAAATATTGAAGCTAGTTTGGAGAGTTTTAAGGCAATTATTGCTAGTTTAAAATAAGAGTAAACATTAATAATAGAATAATAAAAAATGAAAAAATACTTTTTACACAATGGTTCAGAAAACATAGGACCCTTTGATATTGAAGAATTAAAAGAGCAGAAAATAACTAAAGAGACGCAAGTATGGTATGAAGGTTTAGTGGACTGGAAAGAAGCTTCTGAGATTGAGGAATTAAAATCCATATTACCTGTTACTCCTCCACCATTAACAAAGAAAGTTGCTCCTCAAAGTTTTGCAGAAGCAAAAATTAGTGAACCTAAAAAAAAGAATATTTTTAGGAAAGTTCTAAAAATAATTGCTATTGTTTTAATAGTATATCTTGGAGCTGCATTGATTATTAATGCTATAAATGAAAATTCTTCTAATGAATCTAGTTATGTTGAAAGCGTAATGACTATTGAACAGATAGAAGCTCAATCTCCTTTAGATTATTTAAACGCTTCTGGTACTTATAATGAAAACTTTTTTGGTGATGCAATTAAAGTTAATGGGATAGTTACAAATAGTGCTACTATGACAACTTATAAAGATATTACTATTAGAGTTGATTATTACAGTAAAACAAAAACGTTACTAAATTCTGAAGAATATATGCTTTATGAGTTTTATTCTCCAAACTCAACTAAGGAATTTAAGTTGAAAGTTAAAAATTATAACAATGTAGCCAGTTTAGGTTGGGAGGTTGTAAATGCTAGTGTGAATTAATTATTGTAAAATATGAGATACGTTTTAGCGTTTTTCTTTCCTTGGTTGAGCTTGATGCTTCAAGGAAAAATAGGTTCAGGAATTATTTGTTTACTTCTTCAACTCACAATAATTGGGTGGATTCCAGCTTTTATTTGGGCTTACACAGCTTTAAATAGAATGTATGCAGATAGAAGAACAAACAAGCTTGTTAAAGCAATGAATAAAAGATAAAATACATAAAATGAAAAAATATTACTTACATGATGGAACTGAAAATATTGGTCCATTTGATATAGAAGAGTTGAAAGCACATAATATTACAAGAACAACAAAAATATGGTTTGATGGAATAGAAGATTGGAAAAACGCAGAGGAAATTGAAGAATTAAAAACAATTTTTACGTCTATTCCTCCGCCAATTAAAAAAAAACCAACTCCTCCTCCAATTAATTTGAATTCTATTAAACAGGTTGACGCAAAGTTTTTTGGATTAAGTAAAAAAACATTTATTATCATTATTGTTTCAATTGTACTATTGCTTTCTTTGATCATAAAAATTATACACAATTATAATATTGAAAAGATTGAAAAAGAGAATATTGAAACTGGTATTTACAATAAGCAGCTAAATATTCAGAATGAAGAAATTGCCAAGCAAAAAGAATTATTAGCTGAAAAAGAGCGTCTAGAAGAAGAACGAATTAAAAGAGAAAAGCAAATTGCTTTAGATAAAAGAATTCAAGAAATTGTAAAAGAATTAAATATTGCACATGAAGAACTTAGTAAAGCAAATAAAAAATTAGTTGATGTAACTGGATTTAAATTTCTAAGAACTTCAGAAGAAAGAGAAAGTCAAATCTTTGTTGCTCAAGAGAATATTTCAATTTGGGAAAATGAAATAGAAAAGCTAGAGAAAGAAATGACAAGAATTAACCCAAATTGGGGTGTGGGGATTTAAAAGATGAAACTAATTGATTAAATACAATAAGTCTTTAAAAAGCTAATGATTAAGACTTTTACAGTAGATTAATTAAAAAAATAGAAAGAGTAATGTCAAAAGTTTTAAAATATAAAGAATACGAAGAAGAAGTTTATAATTGGTTAATGGCTAAACATAAAGCCAAACCAGCATTTACTTTTTCCTTACGTCAAAACGGTTCTAAAGGAGCAGAATTAGATTATTTTATAGGAACAAGTAAATCTAATTATTTTGGCACCACCTTTTGGACTTTACCAGTTTCTTTTCCTGGTTCTTCTAGCGATTGCATTAATTTGATTTTCAAAACATCAAATAAAGGATATAGTTATTTTTTTGAACTTACTCAAACTAAAAGTCCTCATGATAATCAAAATACTTTTGCATTACAATATATTCAATCATTAGAAAATGATATAAAAACTTCTTTAGGTGCACAGTCTGTTACAGGAGCCAAACATAAAATGTATAGTATTAAAACTAAACCTATTCAAGATTATTATGTTAACCTCAATGAAATGCTATTAGACGTTGATAAGCAATTAGATGTTTTTCTTGATTTAGTAGATAAAAAACTGTTGAGTTTTAAAGTAGATAACCCATCTTTTGTCATGCATAGAATTACTAAAGAAGAGTTTGACTCTATGTTAGATAGAAAAGACAGTAGGTTTTTAAAATATGAAGATATTCATAGTGATGTAAAAATTGCAGAAAAAATTAAAACCGAAGAAAAAAAACCTAAAGTAGTTAAACCAAATAAATTTCCTTTAAATCAAATATTATACGGTCCTCCGGGAACGGGTAAGACCTATACTACTAAAGAATTAGCAGTCAAAATTGCTAACCCAAACTTTGTTTTTGATACTACATGGACAGATGATATAAAGCGAAAAGAAGTAATAAAGGAATATAACAAATTGTTTAAAGCGGGACAAATTGTATTTACTACTTTTCATCAAAGCATGAGCTATGAAGATTTTGTAGAAGGTATAAAACCTAAAATTGATGAAAGTGAGAATGAAGAAAAACAAGTAATTTATGAAGTTGAAAATGGCATTTTTAAACAATTAGTCGAAACAGCTAAAACTAAATTTGTTGAATCTAAAATTAATGATACTTTATATTTATTTGATGATGCATGGGATGATGTTATACAAGAAGCAAATAAACATATAGAAGAAGATAAACCATTGACATTATCAATTCAAACCCCTAATTTAGGTTTGAAAATTATAAACATTACTGATAAAGGAAACTTAATACTAAAACCTATTTATTCTGAAAATGCGAAAGAGTATACTATTTCCTATTCAAGAGCAAAAAGACTACATGAAGTGTTTCCTGATTTGTCAGTTATAAAAAATATTGATAAAGAATTTAGATTTGTTATTGGTGGTTCTAATTCAACAGCTTATTGGGCAGTTTTAAATAAAATTATTCAAAAGATTAAGGAGAGAGCTAAAGCAAATATTGAAACTGCTAATAAACCTTCTTTGCCTCATGTGTTAATTATTGATGAAATTAATAGAGGAAATGTATCAGCTATTTTTGGAGAATTAATTACATTGTTAGAAGAAGATAAAAGGTTAGGAAAAGAAGAAGCTTTAGAAATTATTTTGCCTTACAGTAAAAATAAATTTGGTGTACCTTCAAACTTATACATCATCGGAACCATGAACACAGCTGATAGAAGTGTAGAAGCTTTAGATACAGCTTTAAGAAGACGTTTTAGTTTTGTTGAGATGATGCCAGAATATGACAAACTACAAGCCATTGTATTTAACGGCTTTAATTTAGGGGAAGTTTTAGAGACAATTAATAAACGTGTTGAGGTTTTATTGGATAGAGATCATACTATTGGTCATTCATATTTTATTTCAATTGCAAGTAATGATGTTAAAAAATTGTCAATTACTTTTCAGAATAATATCATTCCATTGCTTCAAGAATACTTTTATGGCGATTATGAAAAGATTGCCTTAATCTTAGGTGAAGGTTTTATAGAATGTTATGATGTAAAAGAAAACAATGTAAGTTTTGCTGCTTTTTCAAAACCTATAGAAAAACCAGAAAATGTAAGAACTTTTCATCTTAAAAAACACATTAACAATATTGAAGAAGCAGTTCAATTATTATTAAATAGAAATGCTTAAACCCTTACATACTATACAAGTTTTTGAATACAGTTCGCTTCAATATGGAGTTGAATACCATAATGTTTTGTTTAAAGAAACGCATTTTAATGCTTTAGTTAAATTAAATGAACTGCATAAGAATAAGTATTTTACAATAGGTTATAAAAAAATAATATTTAAACAATACGTTGGTGTTATACAGGTTGATGGTTTAACTATTGAAATTTTACCAAAGATAGATAACGATACAAAAAGTGAAGCTGTGTGGCAAAATGCATTAATAGAAATGCTACAAGTCACCAAAAAATTAAAAGTACAAAAAGTAGGAAATGCCCATGTAAAAAAGCAACAAATTCATTTATTAGACATTTACTTTGAATGGTTTTTAAATGAGGTGCAACTCCTACTCCATCAAGGTTTAATCAAGCAATATTACAAAGAAACTAGCAACGTTAAAGCCTTAAAAGGTAAGTTAGAGTTTGCTGGTCATATTGCTAAAAACTTGGTTCATAAAGAACGTTTTTTCACTACACATCAGGTTTATGATAAAGACCATTTGGTACATCAAATACTAGGGCAAGCCTTATACATAATAGCTCAACTTTCAAAAGGAAATTATTTATACAACAGATGTAAGACGGTTCAGTTGGATTTTCCAGAAGTAACGAGTATAAAAGCGAATGACACTACTTTTTCTAAAATTCCGAAATCAAGAAAAACAGCTCCTTATGAAACAGCTTTAGCTATAGCAAGGTTAATTATATTAAACTATGCACCCAATGTTTCTAGTGGAAATGAAAAGATGTTGGCTTTGTTGTTTGATATGAATTCGCTTTGGGAAGAATATATATTAATTCGTTTAAAACAAGCAGCTGATAATGATGTTACTATTTATGGGCAAAACTCAACAGGCTTTTGGAATGGGATAAGTATTCGTCCAGATATTGTTATCGAAAAAGATAAAGGAGAGTCTAAAGAAACCTATATAATTGATACCAAGTGGAAAAATATTGATTATGTAATGCCTTCTACTCATGATTTAAGACAGATGTTTGTGTATAATAAGTATTGGGATTCTAAAAAAGCCATGCTGTTGTATCCTTCAAATGATACAAAAGAGTTTGAAAGTAAAAGTTTTATTGACTTTGAGGATCAAGAACATGGTTGTGCCTTAGGAAAGGTTTCTATTTTTAAAGATAATAAAGGTACTTTGGATGATGAAATAGGCACTAAGATATTGAGTTGGTTTGGGATTCCGGCGGAATGACAAGATTGTGTTACATTAATAAAATATAAATTTGAAAACCACAAAAAGATACACCCTAAACAACAACATACTAGAATTGTATGTCAAAAAATCACCACCCATAGGTCGTGGTTTTTTACTGTTTTTAGCCTTTGTTATGGTTGCTTTGCCTATACTAGGCATGGTTCTTAATTTTATAGACGGTAATGCTTTTCATTTTGGGTATCTTATGGGTTTGGGTCTTTTTACATTGGTTGCTTTTTATTTTGTGCGCTTGTTTCTTTGGAATACCTATGGTAAAGAGGTCATTGAAATTGTTGATTCAACTGTAAGTTATTATGTGGATTATCATTATTTTAAGGGGAATCAGAAAGTAATTAGTTACGAGGGTCTTACCTACTCTATTGTTCCTATAGGTTTTGAGGAGGAACAGGTTGGTAATTTGGTTATAAGTGCTAGTGAAAGTGATTATATTGAGTCTGGGGTGAATATGGATATTTCGGAGTTGGTGGTGTTGGTTGAGGAGTTGGAGCGTTTTGGGTTGTAGGTTGTAGGTTGCTCAGTTTGTGGAGTTACTTGTGGGTTCCCTCCTACGTCAGGATGACAAGTTTAAGCAGCATAAAAAATAACTATACATCATAAAAACGAGTCTTTGCGAGGCACAGCTTGTTCCGTTTTTACGGAAAAGCAAGCCCATGACGGTTAATAAATATGTGAAAGAAAAGCTCATGAAAGGCTACGTAAACGTGAAAGGAGTACTTATGAGGTTTTACGTTAGCGTGATGAGGTTGATTATGATGTTTACGGTAAGTTGGAAAGATAGCTTTTCCGTAAAAACGGAACAGGGTGTGCCTCGCTATGACGGGTGTGGATGAGCTGAACGGTGAGTTGATGAGGTTGATTATGATGTTTACGGTTAGTTGGAAAGATAGCTTTTCCGTAAAAACGGAACAGGCTGTGCCTCGCTATGACGGGTTAGCAAGACGTTTTTGGATTGTTGAGAATTGCATAATAAAAGTATTAAAAATTAAAAAAATTATATAAAAAATGGCTTCAGGAATATTTGCATTATTAGATGATATCGCAGCGTTGATGGACGACGTGGTTGTGATGAGTAAAATTGCTACTAAAAAAACAGCAGGTATATTAGGGGATGATTTAGCGGTTAATGCTGAAAAGGCATCGGGCTTTGTATCGTCTCGTGAGATTCCGGTATTGTGGGCCATAACTAAGGGTTCGTTTCTTAATAAACTCATTATTTTACCACTTGCCTTTGTATTGAGTTATTTTGTGCCTTGGTTGATTACGGTAGTGCTTATTTTAGGGGCTGTCTATTTGGCTTATGAAGCTGCTGAAAAAATATATGAATACGTTGTTCCTCATCCAAAAGCGGTTAGCTTAGCGGACGGCATAAATCTATCTCCAGAGGAATTAGTCGTACAAGAAAAAGCCAAAATAAAAGCCGCTATAGTAACCGATTTTATCTTATCGGTAGAAATTATCATTATAGCTTTAGGTACTGTTTTGGAAAAAACAATCACCACGCAAATAATTGTGGTTTCTTTTATTGCATTTCTAGCCACTGTTGGTGTTTATGGCGTAGTTGCGGCTATAGTGCGTATGGATGATGTGGGTATTGTACTGACCCAAAGAAAAAGTAAAGTTTCTCAAACTATAGGTAAACTGTTGATTCAAACACTTCCCTTAGTCATAAAAGGACTTGCCTTTGTTGGTACTATTGCTCTAATTTTAGTAGCTGGTGGTATTTTTGTACATAACATTGAACCTGTACATCATCTGTTGGAAGGATTGCCTGCTATTGTTGGTGAGTTTATTGCTGGGGCTGTTGGTGCAATTTTAATCTTTTTGGTGGTAAAAGGGTTTGCATTGGTTTGGAAGGGGTTTAAGAAATAGGAAGGTTATAGGTTGTAGGTTGTTTTGTTTGTGGAGTTTTTTTTTAGGAACACAGATTGGAGAAATTTTTATAATTTTTATAATTTTAGTTGTTTGTGTGGGGTCCTTATAGAATGACAAGTTTGTGGCTTGTTTTTTAACCACATAGGGCACATAGGTTTTTTCTTTATTGGGTTGAGGCGCTTTGCTTTGCATAGGCTTACATAGTTTAACTTCCTAGCGTACTTTGCGTAAAACTTTGCGACTTTGCGTTAAAAAAAGAACACAGATTAAATAAATTAAAGAAATCTTTATAATTTTAATTTGTTTGTGGGGTTTCTTGTGGGTTGCCTCCTTCGTCAGGGTTGACAAGATTGGGAAATTGGTTTGTGTGAGAGCCTTACAGGATGATAAGTTTGTGGGATACTTCTTTGTGGGCTTAGCTTCTCAGTCAATAAGCTTCACAGTCACTAAGTTACTTACCCTTTTAAAATCTATGTGGTTAAAAAAATTGTGAGTATTGAGAGTTTAGGTATCTTTGCATCAGACCCATATTGCTTTGCCTTTTAGAACACAGCTCTTGGGTTTCAACAAATACAAAAAAAAATGTCAAAAAAATTCTCTTATTTAGGAATTTCAACCCCTATAGCAAAAGCCCTTACTGAATTAAACATTGTAGTTCCTACGGAAATTCAAGAAAAAGTAATTCCGTTATTATTAGCTAATACAACAGATTTAGTGGGACTTGCCAAAACAGGTACTGGTAAAACAGCTGCTTTTGGATTGCCTCTTTTGCAATTAATCGATACAAGTTCTCCAGTGGTTCAGGCTGTTGTTTTAGTTCCAACAAGGGAATTGGGACATCAGATTTTCAGCAACTTAGAGGGTTTTGCTAAATACCTACCAGAAGTTTCTATAGCAGCTACTTGTGGTGGAATTCCGATTAAGCCTCAAATAGAGCGCTTGTCTGCTCCTACTCATATTGTAGTGGCTACTCCAGGTCGTTTAATTGATTTGATTCAGAAAAAAGCCATTTCGCTTAAGGATACTAGATTTTTAGTATTAGATGAAGCCGATGAAATGGTTTCTATTCTAAAAGAAAGTCTGGATGAAATTGTGACTGAATTACCCAAAGAACATAAAACACTTTTGTTCTCTGCAACTATGCCGGGAACTATAAAGCAATTGATTCAGAATTACTTGCATAAAAACGTAGTTCAGGTAAGTGCTAATATGGAAACGGTTGGAAATCAAGGTATCGATCACGAGTACATTGTGGTAAATCCTATTGAAAAACTGGATGTATTAATGCATTTCTTAAACACCAAAGAAGGCGAACGTGGAATTATCTTTTGCAAGACAAAAGCTGCGGTAAATAAATTGGCTAAGAATTTGGCTATCAATCGCTTTTCATCTGGTGCCTTACACGGTAGTTTAACACAAGGGATTCGTGATAGAATCATGGAGCAATTTCGTGCGGGTCATATCAATATTTTAGTAGCTACTGATTTAGCGGCTAGAGGAATTGACGTAAAGGAAATTTCGTATGTAGTCAATTATCATTTACCAGATGCTTATGAAGCTTATGTACACCGTAGTGGTAGAACTGCCAGAGCGGGTGCTAAAGGATTATCGTTAACAGTTCTTCAAGAGGAAGAGGTTAAGGAAATTGTGAATTTTGAAAAGGAATTGGGTATTAAGTTCAAAGAGTTTAAAAAACCAAGTACGACTAGTATCGAAGAAAACAATACGCTTTTATGGGCGAAACAAATCTTTAAAACGAAACCAAATCATGAGGTGGATGAGGATTTGAAAACTAAAGTCAAAACTGTTTTTCATCATTTAACGAAGGATGAGTTGATTGATAAGTTGTTGGCTAATTATTTGTTGCAAAATAAGAATGTTCCTGTGGAGAAGCCTGTTAAGAGACAGAAGATGAAGAGGTAGTTAGTTCTTAATTGTGAATTGTGAGTTTTTTTGGAACACAGATTAGTGAAATTTTTATAATCTTTATAATTTATTTGGTTTGTGGGTAGTTTGAACGCGAATATTACGGATTGACTTTGTCAAACGCTGATTTACACGGATTTTTTGTATTGTAGGTAAATGGATTCTTTCTTATAAAAATAATACTTAATCCTTTATCGTCAGTTCGAGTGGTTTTGTGGAATGTAATGGAATAAAACTGTATCGAGAACGGTTGTTATAAAACCATAATGACTGATTGTTTTTTGGAACACAGATTAGAGAAATTTTTATAATCTTTATAATTTCTCTGGTTTGTGGGTAGTTTGAACGCGAATATTACGGATTGACTTTGTCAAACGCTGATTTACACGGATTTTTTGTATTGTAGGTAAATGGATTCTTTCTTATAAAAATAATACTTAATCCTTTATCGTCAGTTCGAGTGGTCCCTTTCTCCCTTTCTCCCCTTCTCCCCTTCTCCCTTTCTCCCTTTCTCCCTTTCTCCCTTTCTCCCTTTCTCCCCTTCTCCCTTTCTCCTATTCTCTCACACTCCTATTCTCTCACACTCCTATTCTCTCACACTCCTATTCAATCTGTATCCAAAATTAGAAAACTGACTACTACTAAAATAATAAAACAGTATTTATTTCCGTTTTTATTAATGCAATGCTTAAAATTTATTTGTAGTAAAGTAAAATTTGATTAATCCTTTTATTAATCCTAAAAAAAAAGCTACATTTATATCCTATAAAATAATTTAGGACTACCCGTTATAACAAAATTAATTAAATTATGGCAATCAGTACAAAAATCAGCATTACTATTGGAGGCGAGACACTTACCCGATTTTCCAAGTTAGTCATTCATCAAAAAGTGCACACGCACCATACATTTTCAGTATTGCAACCTTTGCCAAAAGAATTTGTGAGTCAAGCCATTGATAAAGCCCAAAGTTATATTGGTGAGCCTATCAAAATCGAAATAACACCAACGAGTCTTTCCACTAATTCACCATTTGTTTTTAACGGAATAATCACAGAAGCCCAGATGATTCGCACCTCTGGAGCAGCTGGTGGAATTATAATCAACGGATATAGTCCAACCATCGTTATGGAAGGAACTCCAAAAACAGTTTCTTACA
>NZ_CAXBGY010000018.1:0-37503 GCF_963975515.1 uncultured Flavobacterium sp. | reverse complement strand
TTAACCTAAACGATCTTAAGTAATGGGAGTTATTCACAAAATCGGTAGAAGAAAATGTGCTGTGGCACGTGTTTACGTTTCAGAAGGAACAGGTAAAATTACCGTAAACAAAAAAGAATTTGCAACTTACTTCCCAACAGCTACTTTACAATATAAAGTTATGCAACCAATGTCTTTGACAGAAAATGCTACAAACTTTGACGTAAAAGTAAACGTTCATGGTGGTGGTTCAACAGGTCAAGCAGAAGCTGTAAGAATGGCTATTGCAAGAGCTATGTGTGAGGTAGAAGCTGAAAACAGAGCTATCTTAAAACCAGAAGGATTACTTACAAGAGATCCAAGAATGGTAGAACGTAAAAAATTCGGTCAGAAAAAAGCAAGAAAAAAATTCCAATTCTCGAAACGTTAATATTTCGAATTGGTTTGAATTGTTTTTCAGACTTATTTTTACAAACAAAATTGAATTTAAAACACAGTTGTCGATATTCCTTCAATAAAAAAAGGGAATTAGTTTAGCATCTAAATTTTCAAGACTAACGCAAGTGACTACTTGATAATTGCTATAACACGGAACGTAAACTATTACACAATGGCAAACAAAATTGACGTTAAAGAATTATTAGAAGCAGGTGTACACTTTGGACACATGACTCGTAAGTGGGATCCAAACATGGCTCCTTACATTTATATGGAGCGTAATGGTATACATATCATTAACCTATATAAAACAGCTGCAAAAATTGAAGAAGCTAACGAAGCTTTGAAAAAAATTGCAGCATCAGGTAGAAAAGTACTTTTCGTTGCTACCAAAAAACAAGCAAAAGATATCGTAGCTGAAAAAGCTGCTGCTGCTAACATGCCTTACATCACTGAAAGATGGCCTGGTGGAATGCTAACTAACTTTATCACTATTAGAAAAGCTGTTAAAAAAATGGCTATGATTGATAGAATGAAGAAAGATGGTACTTTCATGACCTTATCTAAAAAAGAAAGATTACAAGTTGATCGTCTTAGAGCAAAATTAGAAAAAAACTTAGGTTCTATTTCTGATATGACAAGACTACCAGCTGCTCTTTTTATAGTTGATATTAAAGCTGAGCATATCGCAATTAAAGAAGCTCACAAATTAAACATTCCAGTTTTTGCAATGGTTGATACAAATTCTGATCCTCGTGATGTAGATTTTGTTATTCCATCAAATGATGATGCTTCGAAATCAATCGATAAAATTTTATCTTTAGTTACTGGTGCAATTATTGAAGGTTTATCTGAAAGAACTTCTGACGGTGAAGACCAAGAAGAAGGGAAAGAAGTAAAAAAAGCTCCAAAAGCCAAAAAAGTTGAAAAAGTTGAAGCTGCTACTGAAGTAGCTACTGAAACTGAAGTAGTTGCTGAGGCTAAAGCTGAAGAAACTTCAACAGAAGAATAATATAAAAATTCAGAATTTAAAAAATCCAAATTCCAATAAAGAATCAATTAATTGATAATTTAATAAAGTTGGAATTTGGATTTTTTTATTTTAAGATTTTAAATTTACAATTAAAAAACAAAATATTATGGCAACAATTACTGCTGCAGACGTAAATAAATTAAGAACAATCACTGGTGCAGGTATGATGGACTGCAAAAAAGCATTAGTTGAATCAGAAGGAGATTTTGATTTAGCAATCGAAAACCTTAGAAAAAAAGGACAAAAAGTTGCTGCAAATCGTTCTGACAGAGAATCAACTGAAGGTGCTGCTATTGCTGTTGTTAATGCAGACAACACTGCTGGTGTAGTTATCACATTAAACTGTGAAACTGACTTCGTAGGAAAAAACGAAAGTTTCGTAAAATTAGCTACAGAATTAGCTAATCAAGCCTTAAAATTCAACACAAGAGAAGAATTATTAGCTTCAGATTTCAACGGAATGACTGTTGCTGATAAATTAATTGAGCAAACAGGTGTAATTGGAGAAAAAATCGAAATCGCTTCTTTCGAAAGATTAGAAGGCGCTTTTATTGGTTCTTACATTCACGCTGGAAACAAAATTGCTACTTTAACTGCATTATCTGCTAAAGTTGATGGTGCTGAAGAAGCTGCAAGAAACGTATCTATGCAAGCTGCTGCAATGAACCCAATCGCATTAAATGAGGATGGTGTTGATGCTGTTGTTATTGAAAAAGAAATCGAAATCGCTAAAGATCAATTACGTGCTGAAGGAAAACCAGAAGCAATGTTAGATAATATCGCAAAAGGAAAATTAAACCGTTTCTTTAAAGATAATACTTTAGTAAACCAAGATTTTATTAAAGACGGTTCTATGAGTGTTGCTGCTTATGTAAAATCTGTTAATGCAGATTTAACTGTAACAGGATTCAAAAGAGTTGCTTTAGGATAATACATTTTCTGAACTTGTTTCAGAATCTCACAATTTTAAAAACCTTAATTCTATAACGAATTAAGGTTTTTTTATATATTTAGGTTATGAATAAAATTTTAAAAAGCGTCTGTCTTCTATTAATTACATTTTTTTATAGCTGTAGTACTCAAATAGTACCACTAAAAACTTTCGATTATACTAACGGATCATATCTAAAAGATTTAGAAAATGTTTTACCTTTTTGGGTAGGAACATGGAAAGGAACAGTCAACAATAAAGAATATACATTTCAATTTGTAAAATTTTCCCAACATTTAACAACTTTTTCTAATGGCAATTATTATTATGAAGATGTATTGAAAGCTAAATTTAAAGTTGTGAATTTAGGTTCAAACACAATACTTTATGATAATTTGAATGCAAATACATATGAAGAATATGAAATTTATTTTTTAGACAACATACTAACAGAATACTTTTTTTATTTTACTGATAATGAAACAAATTGTTATAATAGTGCTAAATTTACTTTATTAAAAAATAACACAAATTTAAATCAAATAGAATTTAAAGATTTTAGCTATGGTGATAATATTAATTTTGATTGTCCGTATGTAAATCAAATTGATATCCCGATATATTTACCAAAAGTAAATTTAACCTTAACAAGGCAATAAAACTAATACCACAATTTAAAAAACCCTTAATTCTATAACGAATTAAGGTTTTTTTATTATATTTAGGTTATGAATAAAATATTAAAAACACTTTGTCTTTTAACTCTAACAATTCATTTAAGTTGTGGTGCTCAAATAGTAGTGCCACTTAAAACAATTGACGAACCAAACGGTGCTTATAAGAAAGATCTAGACGATATTTTCACTTTTTGGGAAGGAACATGGAAAGGAAACATTAACAATAAAGAGTATATTTTTGAATTTGTAAAATTCACGAAACATTTAATAACCTTATCAAATGGAGAACATTATTACAGAGATATGCTTCAATGTAAATTTAAAGTTTTTGATTTAAATTCAACAACAATATTATACGATGATTTAAGTGTAACAGCTTATGAAGATTATAAAGTTTTTAATACAGGAAATATATTTTCAGAATACTTTTTTTATTTTACTGATAATGAAACAAATTGTTATAATAGTGCTAAATTTACTTTATTAAAAAATAACACAAATTTAAATCAAATAGAATTTAAAGATTTTAGCTATGGTGATAATATTAATTTTGATTGTCCGTATGTAAATCAAATTGATATCCCGATATATTTACCAAAAGTAAATTTAACCTTAACAAGGCAATAAAACTAATACCACAATTTAAAAAACCCTTAATTCTTTAACGAATTAAGGTTTTTTTATTTTAAACAATGTTTTAAAAATTCCATATATTTGAAAAATACTATCATATACATTTATCATATCTTTTATGTCTAAAAAAATCATTCTGATTGCACTTCTGTTTGTTTGTTTTACACAAGCACAAGAAAAAAAATATCAAAGCCTTTTATGGGAAATTAGCGGTAATGGACTTCAAAAAAACTCTTATGTCTACGGTTCTATGCACGTAAGTGAAAAAGTTTCGTACCATTTATCAGATGCTTTTTTTAAACATTTAATGGAAGCTGATTTTATTGCCAACGAAAGTGACCCTACAACTTGGTCTGATTTATACAACATTTTTAGTGGTATGTATGGAAACAATTATGGAAATGGTGCTTTCTACAGTAATTTCTACATCACAAAACCCAAAAAAGAAGATTTATACCCATTATTTAGAGGTACAAATTATAATTTAATAGGATTACTTTCAAGAACAAACGAGATGAATAAAGATTATCAAGAAGATACTTATCTTGATATGTTTATTTACAGAACTGGAAGAAAATATGGTAAAAAAACGCTTGGTTTAGAAGATGTAAAATCTTCAACTATCAATATTATGAAAGCTGAAGCTAAAGTAAAACCAAAAGATGTTGAAGAAAATCGCCAAAAACTTAAAAAGCTTTTAAAAAATAAAAACTACAACGAAGCCATGATGGATTACTATCGTGAAAAGGATTTAGACATGCTAGATTCATTAACGATTTTATCTTCTTCTGAAACCTATCTAAAAGCTATGCTATACGATAGAAACACAGACATGGTTAAGAGCATGGATTCTATTATGAAAACAGGTAGTTTATTTTCTGCAATTGGTGCAGCACATTTACCAGGGAAAAATGGAGTTATTGAAGCACTAAGAACAAAAGGTTACACTGTAAAACCAGTTTTTGGAGAATACACAGACGAAGGAAGAAAAACCAAAAAACAAATTGAAGAATATTTTATCAAACCAGAGTTTGAAACAAAAACTTCAACCGACGGAATGATTTCATTACCGCTTTACAAATTGGTTTTAGAAAATGCAGAGAATCTTGAATCTCCAGATTTAGCAAATGGAGGCTATATAAACGTAAAAAGAAGTCTTTTAAAGGATTTTATATCAAAAGACAACACAACATTCAACCATAAGTCTTTAGATAGTTTATTCTATGAAAATATTCCAGGAGACATTTTAGATAAAAAATTCTACAATGAAAAAAACTATATGGTTTATGACATAAAAAGTAAAACCAAAACAAACAATGCACAACGTTACAGATATTACATTACACCATTAGAAATAATTGCGGTGATTATGGGCGGTGAAGGTGATTATGTTCGTCAATACGAATCGTATGTTTTTGACAATATCGTTATAAAGTCAAATGAAAATAGTACTGAGAAATTTGTTCCTAAAAAAGGTGGTTTTGAAGTTGAAGTTCCTTCCTATTACATCACGCAAGGAAACAAAAATTTTGACAAACAATATGCTGATATTAAGTTATTAGCCTATGATGAATTAGAAAAAGCAAATTATTTTATACAAGAACAAACGCTTGGTGATAATGAAAATTTAGAAGATACAGAATTTGAATTAAAAAGAATTCAGTACGAATTTTATAATCAACACGATTTAGATTCAACAAATACTTCATTCAATAAAGAAAAAATGAGTTTTGTTTCACAATCTAAAATTGGTGAAAAAGATATTTATTTAAAATCGGTTATCAATGGAAGTAAATATTATCTTTTAGGAACTGTTGGTGCTTCAAAAAGTAAAACTGATGCGTTTTTCAATTCATTTAACGTAAAAAATCTAAAGGCAGAAGTTGAAACTAAAGTTTATGTAGATAAAACTGCAATGTTCTCAGTTGAAATTCCAAAAAAACAAAACGAATATCTTGACTTTAGATTTGATAGAGATTATGATAGCTATCAAAAAAAGGAAAATATATTTAAAATAAAATCGAAAGCTTTTTCATTCATGTCACCAACAGGTAAAGATGTTGAATTATCTTTCTATCAATACCACAAATATGACAGTGAGAAAAATTTAGATTCTGTGTGGAATGAATTTAGAAAACACATCAAATCGGATTTTTCTAGTAGTAATTATGGTGATTTAGATAATATCGCAGTAGAAGCCGTTGAAAGTGTAGTTGAAATGGCTTCTGGAGACATAATTCCTGCAGATTTAGTAAAAGAAAGTTCTGATAAAAAGAAAAAATTAAGTTACAACATTTCACGTTGGGATGAAGAACTTGGCTTCAATAAAAAAGACAAGAACAAAATTGAATTAGTAAATGAAAAACTGACTTCAAGCGAAGACAAAACAGTTCACGAAATGAATATTATGGCCGTCAAACCTAATTCAAATCAAGCCATTAAATACAAAGCTGTTTTCAAAGACGGCATGTCTTATTTAATGAAAACGTTAGTAGAAAAAGACTATAAAAATGATGATGCTTTTGTAGAAAAAACGTTTAATTCATTCAAACCTTTTGACACGATTTTGAGTCCGTCTGTATTTGAAAATAAATTCAAGTATTTTGTAGCAGATGCTTATAGCGAAAATGATACTATTAGATATTCAGCTTTAAAATCAGTTTACTTTTTAGATATTTCAAAAGAAGATTTACCTCAAGTAAAAGAATTTTTAGATGGTTTTGAATTCAAACAAGATGAAAACGAAGCATTAGTTACACTTTATGAAAAAATTGGTCGAATTAAAGATCCAGCGATTATTCCGTATTTAGAAAACATTTATAAGAAAGAAGATGTAACTACTTCAATTCAATTTGCGATCTTAAATGCATTAACTAATCAAAAAAGCAAAGATGCTTACAAAACCATTGCGAAATTACTTGAATATGATTTACCTCTTTCAGACAATGAATATGAAGTAACGAGTTTATTTAACAGTTTTGAATATGATATTGAACACAGTGAAGTGTTATTTCCAGATGTATTTCAGTTTTATAGTGTAAACGAATATCACACACCAATAATTGATTTTAGCAATAAATTGATTGAATCTAATTTAGGTAATCCAAAGAAATTGAAATCATACAAGAAAATGTTATTGACAAATGCCAAATTAGAATATAAGAGAGTTCTGAGTTGGAAACAAAAACAAAACATTAAAGAAGATAATGGTTACGGATATTATGACGATGGAGGTTATGCTCCAACCGAAGAATTGACAAGTTATTTAAATATTCTTTATCCCTTTAAAAAAGAAAAAGCTGTAGCTGAATTTTACACAAAAGTTAACAAACTAGATGTTGACAATGTTACGATAGGTTTAGCCAAAATTCAATTGGATAAAAACAACCAAGTTGATAAAAAAACCATTGAAAAACTACTTAACAAACCAAAGACGAAATTTGTGGCGCTTCAAATGTTACATCATACTAAAGAAATAGATGAGTTAAACAAATATAGCGAAGACACAATTGCACTTGCAGCTATGACTTATTATAATGATTTGAAAAAAGACAAAGATGATGTTACATTTTTAGAAAAAAGAATCATTAAACAAGACAAAAAAGAAATTCATTTTTTCTTCTATAAAATTGTAGATATTGACGAAGATTCATACAATAAAAATGCTGAGAAAATTGCTGGAATTGCCTTTGTAATGGAAGACGAAAAAATAAACCCACAAGCTTTTAAAAAATTACGTTCCAAAACTTTTATTGAAGAAAAAGAAATTGAGCCTTATATTAGAGCTGTGATTGATGAAAGCATTAATACAAATCATCCACGTGCTACTTATCAAAAATTAAGTGATGTAAGCAATATGTATGGAGGTTATGAAGATGAATATTACGAAGATTAAACTATAAAATGGAAAACAAAAACCGTTGTGCTTGGTGCGAAAAAGACGATTTATACAGAGATTATCATGATAATGAATGGGGAAAACCTGTTTATGACGATGATAACTTATTTGAATTTCTGATTTTAGAAACGTTTCAAGCGGGTTTAAGTTGGTATACAATTTTAGCTAAAAGAGAAAATTTTAGGAAAGCTTTTGATAATTTCGATTATAAAAAAATAGCACAATACGATGATTCTAAGATTGAAGAATTGCTTCAAAATGCTGGAATTATCAGAAATAAATTAAAAGTCAGAGCAACCATTTCAAATGCAATAGCTTTTATGGAAGTTCAAAAAGAGTTTGGAAGATTCTCAAAATACATTTGGGCTTTTGTAGACGGAAAACCAATTGATAACAAACCCAAAACGACACAAGAAGTTCCAGCAACTACTCCACTTTCTGATGCTATAAGCAAAGATTTAAAAAAACGTGGTTTTAAGTTTGTTGGCTCAACAGTTATGTACGCTCACATGCAAGCCACCGGAATGGTTAATGATCATGTGGAAGATTGTTTTGTTAGGGAATAATAATTTATTTAGATGAAAAGATTTCAGACAACAATACATTTTTTTATATTAATAGTTTTATCATTTTCACTATTTTTTTTAATTACAAATTTGAAACAATCTAATAATCAATTTGGATGCGGAACAGATGATTTGAAGCCTTTTTGTGGAACAATTTCATTAAATAAAAGCAAGCTAAAGGGAAAAATATTTTTAATGAAAATTGTGCTACTTGTCATAATGTAATTAAAAATAGTATTGGTCCAAATTTAATAAAAACTGATTCGTTGATTTTTAATAACTGGCTTAATAAAAGTTCGTTCAAACTTGAGAATTCTAAAGAAAATTCAGAATTTGGAATTAAATATCACCAAGAAAACTGGGGAATTAAACTAAATCAAGAAGATATAAAAAGCCTTATTGATTATTGTAAATATTTTAACAAAGATTAACTTTAAACAATTCTTAATAAACAATTGCTAAAAGTCTCAAAAAAATCTAATTGCTTAAAAAAGGGAACATTAATCTGTTCCCTTTTTTACTTTATTTCCTTTTCTTATATTTGATTTTCTTTCCTTTTTTATAAGGTTTGCACTTATATTTAACTTTGTGTTCGTGATAATGATTATATGGTTTTGAACCTCTATAATCAATTACGACACGTCGTCCATGTCTCACATCATAATCTCTATAATAAGTTGGCAAATTTCTAGATCTAACCCAATTATTATTCGAAAAATAAATATAAACAGAGGAATTTACCTCAAAATAAGTTTCAATCTCTGGGTAATAGTAATATGAAGGAGCAGGTGCTTCTACATAACGAACGGTTTCTCTGGGAGTTGTATTAATATTTATACCAACTGAAATATTTTGTGCTTGAGTCTGTAAAGAAAATATAAACAAGCAACTTGCCATTACTATTTTGGCTAAGTTTTGATTTCCGATTTTTAAAGCTTTTGTTTCCATGATATTTACATTTTTTAATGTTATTATCTAGTAGCAAAAACAACTTTTGTGCCAAAAAATAATTTGCCCATTAAAACATCGATAAATCAATTCAAAAATTTAATAAGAAAAGCTTATTCTATCTACCTAAATCACTATTCAAAATAAGCATAAAGCTATCGCGAGAAATCTCAAAAGCACCTAGTTTTTCTAAATGATCATTATGCACTTGACAATCTAATAAACGATAGTTGTTTACTTTTAGATGTTCAATCAATTTTACAAAAGCAACTTTTGAAGCATTTGGAACTTTTGAAAACATACTTTCACCACAAAAAACAGTTCCTAAATCTACACCATACAAACCACCAACTAGCTCATCATCTAGCCAAACCTCAACAGATTGTGCAAAACCCTGTTTATGCAATTTACAATAAGCATCAATCATGTCTTGTGTAATCCATGTTCCGTTTTGCCCAACTCTTTTTATTTGTTGACAATTGGTGATTACTTCTTTAAAATTCTGATTAAAAGTAATTTTAAAAATATCACGATTAATAATATTTCGCAAACTCTTCTTGATTTTGTAATCTTGCGGATTTACAACCATTCGTTCAGAAGGTGACCACCAAAGAATAGGCTCATCAGCTTCAAACCAGGGAAAAACACCACTTCTATAGGCTAAAAGCAATCTTTCGGTAGACAAATCTCCACCAACAGCTAAAATACCTTCATAAGAGGCTTCTTCAACGGGTGGAAAATAAAGTTTTTGGGTTACGTAATACATTTGAAATAATCAATGTCAAGTTCAAAATTCAATTACAATAAAAAGTCAGAAATTCAAGATAACACTCAAACTTCTGACTTCTAAATTCTGACTTCTAAATTCTATATTTTAGAATGGTAAATCGTCGTGCTCTTCTTCATTAAAGTTTGAAGCTGGTTCAAAAGCATCAGCTGCAGGCATTGGAGGAACATTTCCTTGTGGTGCTTCTGGTTGCATTTTTTCAATTCTCCAACCTTGAATGCTGTTGAAATATTTTGTTTCTCCTTGTGGATTAACCCATTCTCTACCTCTTAAATTGATAGAAACTTTTACTTGTTCTCCAGGAGCATAACTGCTTAATAAATCAGTTTTATCTTGTGTAAACTCAATCATTATATGTTGAGGATATTGTTCGTCTGTTGTAACAACTAACTCTCTTTTTTTGAACGTTGCACTAATTTGTTGTTCTGGGTTGATAACCTTTACTTTTCCTAAAATTTCCATACTAATTACATTTTTATTGTTGGGCTAAAAGCACTTTCCAAGCACTCAAAGCGTCGTTATTATCTAAATATTCTTTTGCCATTTGGTGTTTCTTACCTTCATCATCCGAACTCAAAACTCCTTTAACTGCAAAATTCTGTTTTACAAAGATAGCAATTTCTTCTTCATTTGGAATAGCTTCTATGTTTCCTAATTTACCTAAATCATTTCCGTCAAAATAAGTACTTTCTTTTATGAATTCTGGAACATTATCAACTCCTATTCCTAAAGTACTTATAGGTTTTTCTACTTCAAACAAACCATCAATTGCTCTACTGTACCAATTGCCACCTAATCTTGAAACTAAATCAATTTTCTTTTGGTCAATTAGACCATTTTCATCTAAAATAGTTTCACTTACGTGAATTTTCACCACTTCACAAATGATTAAATTTCCTGCACCACCTTCTGTTCCTAGAGCAATTATATCATTTACTTTACATTCAAACTGAACTGGACTTTCGGCAACTCTAAATGGTTTTACCACATCAGATTGTAACATCGTAAAGCCTGATTTATCAAACTCATTTACACCATCAGCATATTCTGTGCTTGACAATGACATTTGTTGAACCATTGAATAATCTACAATGTTAATCACAACTTCTCTCGTTGCCTCACAATTTATCAAAGTATGCTTAATTGTATTATTTCTAACTCTTCTCGCTGGAGAAAAAACCAAAATTGGTGGATTAGAACTAAATACATTAAAAAAACTAAACGGAGATAAATTTGGATTTCCATTTTCATCAACTGTACTTGCAAAAGCTATAGGTCTTGGAGCAATAGCACTTTGTAAATAACCTTGTAATTTAGCTGGAAAAACTTCTTTTGGATTAATACTTATCATAAATTAACTTTGGTACAAATATAATTTTTTAAGATTAAAATCGTTTAAATAAGGTCTTAAATCTTTACTATAATTTTAGTACATTTAACAAAAAATTGCATGCAGTTTACCGAAAGAAGCAACTCAACACGCTGGTTTATTATTATTTCTTCCTTTTTAATTGTTCTATTAATTTTATGGAACACTTATACCTTTTTTCAAATCTTTAAAAATGAAGAAAGAAATAAAATGGAATTATGGGCTTTAGCACAAAAAAAAATCAACTCTGATGATTTAAATGTAGATTTAGAGTTGCCTTTTGAAATTATTCAGAATCCAAGAATTCCTATAATTGTTACAATTAATGATTCCATAAGTTTAACCGCAAATATAGATGACAAGATAATTAATGATCCTTTAGAATTGAAAGATTATATCGAATCTATTAAACTTCAAAACAAACCTATTATAACCAAAATTTCTGAAACTAAAACCCAATACTTATATTATGGTAATTCAACTTTAATAAATCAACTTAAATATTATCCAATTGCTCTTTTATTAATCATCATTCTTTTTGGTGCTGTTGTGTACAATTTTTATAGAGCTACAAAAATGTCTACTCAGAACAAATTATGGGCAGGAATGGCAAAAGAAACAGCTCATCAAATAGGAACACCTTTGTCTTCCTTGATAGGTTGGCTCGAAATTTTAAAATTAGACAATGTTGAACCTTCAACCATTGAAGAAATTGAGAAAGACATCAATAGGTTACAAACAATTACTGATAGATTTTCAAAAGTTGGCTCTGAACCTGTATTGGAAAACAAAGATATTATTGAAGAAACAAAAACTTCTTTTGATTATTTAAGAGATAGAAGTTCAAAACAAATTAATTTTAAATTTATCGCTCCAGATAAACCAGTAAATATTGCTATAAATCCAGCTTTACATAGTTGGACGATTGAAAATTTAGTCAAAAATGCTATTGATGCAATGAAAGGAAAAGGGAACCTTACTTTAGCAATAGAAGAAAAAGAAGATTATATTAGAATAAAAATTACCGACTCAGGAAAAGGAATTCCGAAATCAGATTTTTCTAAAGTTTTTGAACCTGGTTTTACTACCAAAAGACGTGGTTGGGGTTTAGGTTTATCTTTAACTAAAAGAATTGTTCAAGAATATCATAAAGGAAAAATCAAAGTAGCTCAATCTGAAATTGGCAAAGGAACTACTATGCAAATTAGTTATAAAAAGGCAAATACTAGTTCTTAATTAAGAACATTTTTTTACGCTCTCTTTCACTTTTAGTCAAATAATCTTCTACAAAATCTTTGTGCTTTTTGGCTTCTTCGGTTATATCAATTATGCTTCTTTTAAATTTATTTAAATCGTATAAATTATCTTGACCTATAAAACCTAATTTATATATTTTATCGCTACAATCTTCAAAAATACTTAATGGTTTTACAATCATTTCTAAAATTTCCCGATCTTCTTTTACTGGTTTAAATTGTGCGTTTCTGTAGTAAATTCATTCATTTAGTAAATTTATTCCGTTGTTGTATTTATTTGAAATAGCATTAAGCTCTTTTACATTTTTGTTTAAAGAAAAAGTTTCGAGTTGCTTTTTTAAGATTTCAAATCGTTCTTTGGCTAACTTATTTTTGTAACCCGTTTGAATCATTCTTGTTTTTAAATCGCTTAGTTGTTCATTTTCGGTCTGCGTTAAATAGGCTTTTATGGTTTCTTTATAATCAAATGATTTTTGATTCTTATCTTGAACTAATTTATTAGCCACAAAATCTTGTTCAGTTATAGGATAATTTAAAAATTGCCACATATAATCAAAGGGCATATGTGTTTGCAACATTTCGAGCGGTTTTGTTTTGTAATATTTTGAATTTAATCTTTGTACAAATTTCTTGTTTTGAACAAATCCAGCATCCCATGTTGGGTCAAAAGCATACCAATTTTGATCGTTCATTTGAATAGCTGTCCAAGCATGTGATTGATCTGCAATAGCATTGTTTTGTTTGGTATATCCCGAAATCACTTGGCAATTATATCCTAAATTTGATATAATATCCTTAAAAAATTTTGCGTAATGAATACAAACTCCTTTTTTAGAAGCTATAGTTTTTGAAACCATTTCGTCATCAGAAATCAGTAAATTCACTGTAAATTCATGAGAAATATCATAAGCAACATTTGAAATTACATAATAATATGCTGCTTTAATTTGTAAATCTTGAGAAGTAAATTTTTCTTTAATAAAAGCCGCGATTTGTGATGTAGCTTTTTTTTGACTTACAGGAATAGAATGCATTGTTTTTTCTACATCTGAATAGAAGCTCTTTACTTGAGTAAAAGCAGCTGTTTGAAAAAATAAAAGATAAATTAAGTATTTCATAATGTAGCTAAAACGGAAAAACAGATTAATTATTTCTTCAAAATTGTATCGTCTTCGTTTTTTTCTTTATTAAGAATATTTTCTTCTTCTTTTGGTACTTTGTTCTTGGTTGGAATTTTATAATTTAGAGAAAAACCTATTCTTCTTGAATCGTTTTTACTATCATAAATTAAATTAGTACCAATTGCTCCTAAACCTTGTTTGTTTGTGTTAAGAATATCATTTGCATAAAGAGATATTGATAAGTTATCTGAAAGAAATTTTCTAGAAAACGTAAGATCAAATTGCTGACTAAATGGATCTCTTATAGAATAGTATTGATAGTTTCCTCCTGTTGTTGATGTATTATAAGTTGCAGTAAATTTTATTTTACTTGGTAATTGAACTTGTGACATCAAATTAAGATTCCAAAATCCTTTATAATCTACATTGTCTAAAATATGTTTTTGATGTCCAACATAAATATATAAAAAGTTAATTTCATCTGGATTAAAATCAAATTTCAAAGTCTCTTGTAAGCCTTTTGTAAACAACATATAAGGCAAAGGCAATCCGAAATTAAAATTCTCAACTTTTAATTGTGGAATATTTTGAGAAACACTTGCTGTGCCGTTTGGCGTTGAAACAATTCTATTAATTACTTTATTACTTGCATCACTAACAGAATATCCAATAAAGATGTAGTCAAATGCACTTATTTTTACTTCATAATTATCATAAATAGTAGGATCTAAATTTGGATTACCAAAAAAGGAAACATTAGGATTTTGATAATTAGTATTGTTTGGATTTAAGGCAGAAGTAGTAGGTAAACCAATTTTTTTATTATAATTAGCATTAAAAAACACTTGATCCATAATATTATATTGAACAGAAGCATTAGGAAAAAAACGTGTTAAATCGAATGGTGTTAATTTATTTGTATTTGTATTTCCTTCAATTTTGTATGATTCTAATCTTGCACCTGCAATGAAATCGAATTTTTTATAAGAAGTATTAATTTCAGTGTAAACAGAAAATGTGGTTCTCCAATAATCTAAATTTTTAACATCAAAACTATAAGTTTCAAAATCTAATTTATCGGCTAAAAAACCTGCACTCCATTTTGCGTCATCTAACAGTTTTATTTCTTGCGAATAATCGGTTTTAAATTGATAATAACTTTGATTATAATTGTTAAGTAAACCAATAATTCCAGAAGGAATAGATCTTAAATCAAAGTCATTTTTATTGTTGTTATAATTGGCTCTAAAGTCTATTTTTTTTGTAATATCCTTAAATCTTTTTTGATAGGTAAGCATAATATCATTTCGATTTTGCTTTGTTTTACTTTCATCTGAAGAAACAAAACCAAAACCATTAGCATTATTAGATGCATTATTATTACTAGTACTGAAATCATAATTTACTAAAAGTCTATCCCTATTAAAATCAAATTTCAAGCCCGATTTTATAAAATAAAACCGATTTTTTTTGTCAATTGAGTTTTGTGAAAGTACAACAGATGGATTATAAAAATTTGTTCGTTGATAGGCTTCATTATAGTTTTGACCTGCTTGAATTTGCCAACCAAAAAAATCATTTCTTGCACTTACTAATAAACTATTATTAAACCGATGACGAGAATCATCATATTTTGTATAACTATATCCATTAGAATAAGTTGCAGAAAGATATCTTTTTATATTTCTTGAGGAAATAATATTTATTATAGCACCACCAGAAGTTGCAGGAAATTCGGCACCTGGTTGTGTAATAATTTCTATTTTTTCAACTGAATTTGCAGGCAAGCTTTCTAAATAGGAATTTAGTTCGTTAGAGTAAATATTTAAAGGTCTTCCGTCCATATAAACTTCTAATTGTTTACCTTGATAGAGCATTCCGGCAACATCAGAAACAATTAAACCTGGTAATTTTTTTAGACCTTCTAATAGTGAACCTGAATTTAGATGTGCTTGTTCTGAAAAATCAAAAATGGTTCTATCTGCTTTTTGTTCAATTGCTTTTTTCTTAGCAACTAAAACAACTTCTTTTAACTCAGTAGTTTTTAAAGAATCTTTTGATGTTGTGTTTTGGGCATTTAAACTAATAAAAGACAATAAAAATAATAAAAGATAAATTTTTAATGATTTCATTTTTTATATTTTATAAATGTTTTATATTTTCTTTTAATCTTAATTACATTTAAAAAGACCTAACAGGTTTTAAAAACCTGTTAGGTCTAATCTTATGAAATTTAATGTTTTAGTTAAAAATTTGAAGCAATTTTTTTAGCAATTTCTTCAAATTCTTCTTTTTCTAGACTAACCTTTCGTTGAAAACGCATATCATCCATGTCTTGTAAAGGAATTAAGTGAACATGAACATGAGGTACTTCTAAACCAACAACTGCCATACCAACTCTTTTACAATCAATTGATTTTTCTAAAGCTTTGGCAACTTTTCTACTAAATTGCATTAAACCTAAATAATGCTCTTCTTCCATATCAAAGATTTTATTAATCTCCTGTTTAGGAATACACAATGTATGTCCTTTTGCATTTGGATTAACATCTAAAAAAGCCAAATAATTTTCATCTTCAGCAATTTTATAACTTGGAATTTCTCCGTTTATTATTTTGGTAAAAATAGAAGCCATTTTTTAAGGTAAAAGGTTTTAGGTAATAGGTCTTTGTTGAAAAAAATATTTATCTTGAAATTTCTACGATTTCAAATTTTAATGTACCGTTTGGAACTGTTATTTCAGCAATTTCTCCAACAGACTTTCCAAGTAATCCTTTTCCAATAGGAGAAGTTACAGAAATTTTTCCTGTTTTTAAATCTGCTTCACTTTCAGCCACTAAAGTATAGTTCATTTCCATACCGTTAGTTTGATTTTTAATCTTAACTTTAGACAGCACTAAAACCTTAGTCAAGTCTAATTGTGACTCATCAATTAACCTTGCATTGGATACAATTTCTTCCATTTTAGAAATTTTCATCTCTAAAAGTCCTTGTGCTTCTTTAGCTGCGTCATATTCTGCATTCTCAGACAAGTCACCCTTATCTCTAGCGTCTGCAATATCTTGCGATGCTTTTGGTCTTTCTATACTTTTAAGTTGGTCTAATTCTTCCCTTAGGTGTTTTAAACCTTCTGCTGTGTAATAAGATATTGTACTCATAACTTCATCGTTTATAAAAATAGAAAGAATCCCATATGAGTGGGATTCCTATATGCAAATATAACAAATATTTTGATTACTAACTTTTTTAAGATATAATTTTGATTATTAGTGATTCAAATTTAGTAAATTTGACTAAAAATAAGCCATGAAGAAATACTTTCTATTATTACTACTTCCATTTTTTATGGGTTGCGAAAAAGATAGTGTTGGTAGTAAAAATCCTTTTTTACCTGATTATCCTGTAAATCTAAATATTAACTTAAACCTACCTACTTACAATAATCTGAATTATGTAGGAAATGGCGTTTTAATAAACACAGCAGGTGTTGGAATTAGAGGAATTTTTGTTTTTAAAACTAGTAACGATACTTATACTGCTTTTGATGCCGCTTGTCCTAATCAAGCTTTAAGCGACTGTTCTTCTATGGTTTTAAACGGAATAAATGCAAAATGCCCATGTGATGATGCAGAATACAGTTTGTTTACTGGTTTATCCGAAGGAAAAAACTATCCTATGAAACCTTATCGAACAGAGATAAATGGAAATATAATTAGAGTTTATAATTAAATAAAAAAGGGAAGTTATTAAACTTCCCTTTTTTATTTTTTTTATTTAGAATTTCAGAGTCATTCCAGCTAAGAAATTTATTCCAGCTTGTGGATAATATCCTGCTCCTTCAATTGTTGTTACTGCGGGAGGATTTGAATAATCATCATCATAAGTGTAGAAATAACCATTTGACTCATATTCAATATCAAATATATTATTAACTAATCCAGAGAAAACAATAGATTTTATTCCTTTGTTGATTTTCCATTCATAGTTTATATTTAAATCATTGATAAAGTAAGCTTCTAATTCTGATTTTTCTGAATCAATATTTCCCATAAATTGTTTTCCAACATATTTAGATAATAAAGAAACTTGCAATGCTTTGATTGGCAAAAAAGTAATATTTCCACCAGCAATTACATTTGGAGAAAAAGAAATATCTGTATCGCCTAAATTTCTCAAAACACCATCACGTTGAAAGTTGAAATCTTTATTTTTATTCTGACTAAGTGTTACATTTGGCTGAACGAATAAATTATCCAATATTTCTATTTGTGCATCAATTTCAATTCCTACTCTATAACTTTTTCCACTATTGGTAAAAACAGGTGAACCTACATCATTTAAAGCACCCGTTAACACTAACTGATCAGTATAATCCATGAAAAACGCATTGGTATTCACTTTTAATTTTTTAGTGTTATATTTCCATCCTAGTTCAAAATCCTTTAAACGTTCTGGCTTTGTGCTTCCATTTTCGTAGTCATCTCTTCTTGGTTCTTTGTTGGCAATTCCGAAATAACCATAAAACATATTGGAATTATTCAGTTGATAATTCAATCCTACTTTTGGATTAAAGAAACGAAACGTGTCATTTACATCATCATCAAACTTGTAACTATCTGCTTGATAAAAAACCATTCTATATTGTAAATCTGCGAAAACGCTTACTTTGTTTACTACTTCGTGAGATATTTTACCATATACATTTACATCATCTTTGTTTCCAAAATTGTCATAGTAGCGATTAGCTCCAGGAACATAAAATTGTGTATTTACTACTTCTCCATAATGCTTTCCTAAATAACGATTTGCTGCTCCACCAATTTGAAAATTAGTTTTCTTAAAATCATAATTTAAAGATGCCGTTGCTCCAAAAAAGTCATTAGCCAACCATCTTTTTCGAACTAAATCTGAAATTGAATTTCCATTAAAATCAGGTAAATTATAGTCTGATAAATCTTCATCTTCTTTGTATTGTTCAAAATATCCTTTCCCTAAAGTATAATGTAAAGCTATATTTGAATTCCATTTTTCAGACCATTTTTCAGACCAATGCAATTGAAAGTGATTTTGCCAATAATTATCGGTTTCATTATCATAAAACTTTTCATTTCCATTTTCGTCAAAATAAAGTCCTGCAAGATTGTAAGTTCTGTCGTCTTTAAGCTTTTCTTCATCTTCTAGTCCATACCATGCTTGATAAGTCTTTTCTTTTCCTCCAAAAGCCAAAAATTTTATTAAAGTATTTTCTTTTACATAATTAGCATTCAAGAAGTAACCAAACATATTAGTTGAGGCTCTGTCAATATAACCATCTGATGCTATTTGAGATAATCTACCATTAATCTCGAAATTATCATGCAAACCTGTTCCAAAAGCTAAAGTATGTTTTCTTGTTCCGAAACTCCCAACAGAATTCGCAATTTCAGCATGAGCTTCTTCTTGATATGATTTTGTTTCTACATTTAAACTTGCTCCAAAAGCTCCTGCACCATTTGTTGATGTTCCAACACCTCTTTGCAACTGAGCACTTTGTATAGATGAAGCAAAATCAGGTAAATTAACAAAGAAAGTACCTTGACTCTCACTGTCGTTAAAAGGAACACCATTTAAAGTCACGTTAATTCGAGAACCGTCCGAACCTCTTACACGCATGTAAGTGTAACCCACACCATTTCCTGCATCTGTCGTTGTTACAACAGAAGGCTGAAAGTTTAATAAAACTGGAATGTCCTGCCCAAGATTTCTTTTAGCAATTTCTTCTTTAGAAATATTGGTAAAAGTGATAGGGTCTTTTTCTTTTGCTCTTACAGATGTTAATACAACTTCTTTTAGTTGTGTAACTTTTGTTGAATCTGTTTCTGTTTCTTGAGAAACAGCAAAAACCGAGTAAAATAAAGCGAATAGACTTAAATAAGTCTTTGTACCTTGTACTTTGTACTTTGTACTTTTTGCAAATAATTGTTTCATTCGTAAATAAATTATACGAATAAAAGGGGTAATTATTCTTTGGTTAAAATTAAAATTGTTAAACATTGGACATTGCGTTAAAAATCTCCAGCGCATCGGCTGGCACATTCACTAAAAATGTTCACTGAACATTTTCTTAACGTTTCTGTCCTCCCTAAACAGCATTACCTGTTCTAGGTTCTATGGGTATAATCTCAGCTCGTTATTTAGAGCACCCCTTTGAGACGGTGCAAATATAATTGAAAGTATTAAGATTTTTGTATTAAGTATTAAGATTTTTTAAACTTTTTCTAACCACATCATTCTTAACACTATAATTCAGGTTTTTTTCTATTTTGCTTAGTAATTGAAGTTGTTTTCTTAGTTTTCAGTCTTCTTTCTTTAGAAGCTCTAGTCGCTTTTGTTGCTCTTCTTATTTTAGGTTTTGTCAAACCTTTTTCAAGAATACCTATGAAACGTTTGGTGACAATAGATTTGTTTTTTACTTGACTTCTATCTTCATCACAATTTAAAATTAAGATAAAATCTTGTGTGAGTCTTGAAGCTAATTTTTCTTTTAGATAGTTTTTTTCATTCTCATTTAAACCGTTAGAATTATCTAAATCAAAACTCAAAACCACTTTAGACGAAACTTTGTTTACGTTTTGACCACCAGCACCGCTGCTTCTTACAGCTTTATAATTTATTTCAGTAAGTAAAATATCTTTGTTCATTTTATGCTTCTTTATCTTCAGGTTGATGAGAAGGTTTTAGCAAATCATTTACCGTTTTTACTGGGTTGAATGTTGACAAAGGCACTTCAACAAATAAAGTTATCCAATTTGCCATTGCCCCATTCCACAAACCAGGTAATTCAAAAGATTTTATGGGTTTTCCAAACTTGTTTTTTTCAACAATAAAACCTGTTTTTTCATCAACAAATTGAGTTAAATCAAATTTATTGTTTTTATAATCCTTTATTCCACAAACCAAATCTACAGGATTAAAATGTGTTGCAAATTCAACAATTTTCTTTTGTTCCTTATCTTTTAAATTAATTTGAGAAGTTTCTACAATTTGTAAAGATGACAAGCCATTTTCGTTTTTTACCCAAAAAGGTCCTCCACCTGGCTCTCCTTCGTTTTTAACCATTCCACAAACTCTAATTGGTCGATTTAATTCGTTAAATAATAATTCGATTTTATATTCTGATTGGAATTTATCAAAGTTAATAGGCAATGAAAGATTAAGCTTTTCTTTTGCAAAATTTTTAATTTCACTTATTAATTCTTCTGTACTATTATTTAATTCTAATTGTTCTAAATATTCGAAAATTTGTCGTTGTTTTTTTAACAACAATCCACCTAAAATCTTTTTATATTTAATAATGTCTACAATATGATTTTGCGATACATTATCAATATTTTTAATAAAAATTATATCTGATTCTAATAGGTTCAAGTTTTCAATTAAGGCACCATGTCCACCTGGTCTAAACAAAAGACTACCTTCTTCTGTTCTAAATGGAGTATTATCTAGGTTTACAGCTATAGTATCAGTTGATTCTTTTTGAAAAGAGTATGAGACATTAACTTCAGGATATTTTTTTATAATGGCATCAAAATGATTATGATGTTCTTTTGAAATTGTAAAATGAACTTTCGCTTTTTCACCTTCTTTTTTATAAAAAATGGTTTCATTTAAATGTTCTTCAACTGGGGTTAAAATAGTATTATTCTTGTTATGAAAAGGTAAAATTCCTTTTGGCTTATTCGAAAAATCAAAACAATTTGGAGACAAAAGGGTTTTTATAAATAAATAATCCTTTTCATCTTTTTCTAAATTGTAATAATTGGGATGTAATTGTAAAACCCTCTCTTTTACTTCTGCATAGAAAGGAAAATCTTTTAATCCTACTAAAAAAACAGGTAAGTCATGTTCTTTTTTGTGATTAATATAGGCATTTATTGTTCCTTTTTCAGAATCAAACTCAGTTAAAAACTCAGTTAAAAACTTAAACATTCTACTTGCAGCACCACTTGCAGGAACAAATTTATTTATTGATTTATTACCTTTATTTTCATCAAAAAAACGACATAATTCTTCTTTTTTTTTGTTAGAAAAAAACATAATTCCGTCATTAATTGAAGCTGATTTTTCAAGATTTACTTTAGAAACTCCACTTACAAAAAATTGAAGTTGTTGTTCAATTTTTTGTAATGAAATCCCTTTTTCTTGAATTTGTTTTATGTCTTTTTTGCTAAGTCTTTCTTCCATTCTAAATAAGCATATATTGCAATTACAGTAAATATAACATATTGAATACTAGTAAAAGTATATCCTTTGTAAAAATATAAAGGTACAGAAACTAAGTCTCCAACAATCCAAAGCAACCAGTTTTCTATTTTTCTTTTTGCCATCAGCCACATTCCTACAAAGAAAATTCCAGTTGTAAAAGTGTCTACATAAGCTGTCCAATCTGTAAATTTATTAAAATATTTGTAGACTATTACAACAAAAGCCATTGTTATTAGAAAAATAATGATGGCGTAATAAATTTCTTTAGTTGTGACTTTCGAAATCGGAAACTCTGGTTTGTCATCCGTTTTTCTTGTCCAAATATACCAACCATAAATACTCATAGTTGTATAGTAACCATTAATTAACATATCACCAACTAAACCCCACTTATTCAGTAAATAAACGAAAATTATTGTACTAATTATACCAGTTGGAAAAACTAATATATTGTTTTTCTTTGCTAGAAGAACGCTTGCTAAACCAAACAAAATAGCTATTACTTCTAAAACTATATCTAGCGTTTCATAGTCACTATATTGAGAAAATAAAAACTCTATCATGCTTCAAAAAAATTAGGATTATCTTCAAAAGCAGTTCCAATTACAACTAAATCAGCTCCAGCTTTAAAAGCGTTCTCAATTTCAACTTTAGACCTAATTCCTCCGCCAACAATTAAAGGAATAGCTATTTTTTTAGAAACTGCTTCAATCATTTCTAATGGAACTGCTTTTTCAGCACCACTTCCTGCTTCTAAATAAATCAACTTGTTCCCCATATATTCACCAGCTTTTACGGTTTGACAAACATAATCAATTTTATTTCTATCAATAGGTTTTGTCTGACTCACACGTTCAACTGCTGTTTCTTTTCCACTTTCTATTAAAACATACCCTGTAGAAATCACTTCTAAAGCAGTTTTTTCAAGGATTGGAATAGCGTTAACTTGGTGTTCTATTAAATAATCTGGATTTCTTCCTGAAATTAAATTTAGAAATAAAATACCATCAGCGTTTTTTGATATTTGTGATGGACTTCCTGGAAAAAGTAAAATTGGTAATTTACAATTCTGTTTAATCTTTTGAATAATAACATCTATTTGATTCGTTTCAACCAAACTTCCTCCAACAAAAATATGTGTTGCAAATGATTGATTGATTTTCTCAATTAACTTATCTAATTTTTCAAATTGAACCTTATCAGGATCAATTAATATAGCAAGTAGCTTTTTATTCTTCTTTTTAGAATCTAGTATTTCTTGATAAATATTCTTCATTAATTATTTTCAAAAGCACAAACAAACATATAACCATCAAAAGAATCAAATTCAATATAGAATTTTTCATTCTTATTGTTAAATTTTAATAATGCAGCAGTTTTTTTGTCTTCAAATTTAAAGTTTTCTTCAAAAATATGATTTGGAAAACTTATCCCTGGTTCGTTCTTAATTTTAAAAATACTTTCTTTTATTCCCCAAATAACTGTTGCTTTCTTTATTTTATCTTCACTACTCAAATTTTCCAAAGTAGTAATATCCATAAATTTAGGCGCGATTGTTACGATTTTATCTTTTAAAATTTCAATATCTATTCCGATGTTTTTTTCGCTTATCGCAATTGCTGAAAAGTCATGTGAATGAGAAATTGAAATATGCATATCTTTTATTGAACAACCTTGAGGTTTTAAATTGGGCTTTCCAAATTCATCATAGTATAAATCAAAATCATTATAATCTATATGCTCTAATAGTTTTCTAACAGACAAAAAACCTTTTTTATGACTTTCAGATTTCATAGATTCTAATCTTGCAATTGAAGAATCTTTCAAACGCATATCTTTAGAAAGTGTATCCAAATTTTCTGTAATTTTCCACAAATACAGTTTAGTATTGTTTGATAAATAAATGATTTTATGTAATGGCATTGAATTTCAATTGATTATACTATTAAACAATTCACAAAATAAGCGAAACGATTTTAAAAACAAAAAGTAATTCCTTACCTTTGCACTTTAAAATTAATAATACAAATATACAATAGATGAGTACAAAAATCGCAACTTATGTACCTTATAAAGTTAAAGACATTACTTTAGCGGACTGGGGAAGAAAAGAAATTGAATTAGCTGAAGCTGAAATGCCAGGATTAATGGCTTTAAGAGAAGAGTTTGGTGCAAGCCAACCTTTAAAAGGAGCTAGAATTGCTGGATGTTTACATATGACTATCCAAACTGCCGTTTTAATTGAAACTTTAGTAGCTCTAGGTGCTGATGTTACTTGGTCTTCTTGTAATATTTTCTCAACTCAAGATCACGCTGCTGCTGCAATTGCTGCTGCTGGAATTCCAGTTTATGCTTGGAAAGGTTTAAATGAAGAAGATTTTGATTGGTGTATCGAACAAACATTATGGTTTGGTGAAGACAGAAAACCATTAAACATGATTCTTGATGATGGTGGAGATTTAACAAATATGGTTTTTGACCGTTTCCCTGAATTAATTGCTGACATTAAAGGTTTGTCTGAAGAAACTACTACAGGAGTTCACCGTTTATACGAAAGAATGCAAAACGGAACATTACATATTCCTGCAATCAACGTTAACGATTCAGTAACTAAATCTAAATTTGACAACAAATATGGTTGTAAAGAATCTGCAGTTGATGCAGTTCGTAGAGCAACAGATATTATGTTAGCTGGAAAAAGAGTAGTTGTTTGTGGATATGGAGATGTTGGAAAAGGAACTGCTGCTTCATTTAAAGGTGCAGGTTCAATTGTAACAGTTACTGAAATTGACCCAATTTGTGCTTTACAAGCTGCAATGGACGGTTTTGAAGTTAAAAAATTAGATACAGTTGTTGCAAATGCTGACATCATCATTACAACTACTGGAAATAAAGATATTATAATGGCTTCTCATTTCGAAAAGATGAAAGACAAGACTATCGTTTGTAACATTGGACATTTTGACAATGAAATCGACATGGCTTGGATGAACAAAACTCATGGAGCTTCTAAAGTTGAAATCAAACCACAAGTTGACAAATACACAATTAACGGAAAAGATATCATTATCTTAGCTGAAGGTCGTTTAGTTAACCTGGGTTGCGCTACAGGTCACCCAAGTTTTGTAATGAGTAATTCATTCACAAACCAAACATTAGCTCAATTAGAGTTATGGACAAACACTGCAGCTTATAAAAATGAAGTTTATATGTTACCAAAACATTTAGATGAAAAAGTAGCGGCTCTTCACTTAGCAAAATTAGGTGTTGAATTAGAAGAATTAAGACCAGATCAAGCTAAATATATTGGTGTACCGGTTGAAGGACCATACAAGCCAGAATATTACAGATACTAATATAAAGACTTTAGTATTAAGTATTAAGACAAAACCCTTGCAGAAATGTGAGGGTTTTTTTTGTTGGGCAATTGCCAAGGCACCGCGCTATCCATTCTAGTTTTGCAAAACCATTTATCAAAGTTTTGCAAAAGCTGCCATTGCTATCACTATTGCACTATCGATTTCTATTCATAAAATATTTCTATATTGTCATGCTGATTTCATTTCAGCATCAGAAATCGCTTGAAAAGATCCTGAAACAAGTTCAGGATAAAAGTATATAAACAAAAAAATCCCAACTCTTTCGAATTGGGATTTTTATATTTTTGAAGTTTAACTAATTATGCTTCAAAAGGAACTATAGATACAAATGATTTGTTCTCTCCTTTTTTCTGAAACTTAACTAATCCGTCAACTCTTGCATGTAAAGTATGATCTTTACCCATGTAAACGTTTTCACCCGGATTGTGTTTAGAACCTCTTTGTCTTACGATAATGTTTCCAGCAATTGCAGCTTGTCCTCCATAAATCTTAACGCCTAAACGTTTCGATTCTGATTCTCTACCATTCTTCGAACTACCGACACCTTTCTTGTGAGCCATGATGTTTTGGTTTTATAAGTTAATATTAAAATTAAACAGCTTTACCACCGTTTAATTCGTCTTGTAATTTTTTTAATTCGTCCATTTTACCATCAGCAGCTAATTGAGCTTGTTGTGCCCAAGTACCTGGATCTAAATGTTGTACTTTAGCTTCAGCAGCATCTAAAATTTCTTTTACTTTTTCTGCAGAAGTTTTAGCCAATTTTGCGAAAGTATCAATACCTGCAGCAACTAATACTTCAGCAGCTTTAGGACCAACTCCTTCGATCAATTTCAAATCATCTCCTTTTTTAGAAGCTTTTGCTTTTGGAGCTTTCGCTTCAGCAGCAGGAGTTTCTACTAATTTCTGAGCTTTAGCTGGAGCTTCTTTTTTTGCTTCTTCCTTTTTAGGAGCAGCTTTCTTAGAACCAGTTGCTAAAATTCCTTCAATTACGATTTGAGATAATGATTGTCTATGACCATTTTTCTTTTTGTACCCTTTTCTTCTTTTCTTCTTGAAAACGATTACTTTATCTCCTTTTAAGTGTCTTAACACTTTGGCTTCAACAGAAGCACCTTCTATAGCTGGGGCGCCTAGAGTAACTGTACCATTATCGTCTACTAAAAGAACTTTGTCGAAAGTAACTTTCGAACCTTCATCCTCTGATAAACGGTGTACAAAAACTTTTTGGTCTTTGCTAACTTTAAATTGTTGCCCTGCTATCTCTACGATTGCGTACATAACAATGTGTTTAAATTAATTTTTTTAAGGTTGCAAATATACAACTAATTACTATATACACAACACATTAGTGTAAATAATTTTTTAGCACTTTTTTACTAGAAAACTGTAACTTTTTTACGAATTTAGCAACTTATTAAAAAACAACAACTTCATTTTATGAAAAAATCATTAATAGCTTTAAGCGCAATGCTTATGATAGGAAGTATTTCTACCGCTCAAAACGTAGCTTTTGAAGAATTTGATTTAGACAATGGCTTACATGTTATTCTACATCAAGACAATTCTGCACCAGTAATTATTACATCAGTAATGTATCATGTAGGTGCTAAAGACGAACAACCAAACCGTACAGGTTTCGCTCACTTTTTTGAACACCTTTTATTTGAAGGTACAAAAAACATTGAAAGAGGAGAATGGTTTAAAATCGTTACAGCAAATGGTGGTCAAAATAATGCCAATACTTCTGACGACAGGACTTACTACTATGAAGTCTTCCCTTCTAATAATTTAGAATTAGCATTATGGATGGAATCAGAAAGATTAATGCATCCTGTAATCAACCAAATTGGTGTTGACACGCAAAACGAAGTAGTTAAAGAAGAAAAAAGACTTAGAGTAGATAATCAGCCTTATGGAAATTTAATTAAAGCTGTTAAACAAAACTTATTCAAAACACATCCTTATAAATGGACAACAATTGGAGAAATGGAACATTTAGACGCTGCAACTTTAGAAGAGTTTCAAGCATTTAATAAAAAATTCTATATTCCAAACAACGCTGTTTTAGTTATTGCTGGTCAATTTGAAAAAGGGCAAGCTAAAGAATGGGTTCAAAAATACTTTGGTTCAATTCCAAAAGGAGCGACAATCAAAAGAAATAAAGCAGAAGAAGCTCCAATTACTGAAACAATTAACGCTACTTGGGAAGATTCAAACATTCAAAAACCAATGTTTGTTCAAACTTATAGAACTCCTTCAATGAAAACAAGAGAAGCAAGAGTTCTTGATATGTTATCTACATATCTATCAGACGGAAAAAGTTCTGTTTTATACAAAAAAATCGTTGATGAGAAAAAAATGGCACTTCAAATAAGTGCATTTAATTTCAGTCAAGAAGATTACAGTATGTACATTTTACTAGGAATTCCAATGGAAGGTTTTACACAAAATGACATCAATAGAGAAATTGACGAAGAAATTTTAAAAGTTCAAACTGAATTAATTTCAGACAAAGATTTAGAAAAATTGAGAAATATTTTTGAAAATCAATACGTAAACAGTAATACTAGTGTTGAAGGAATTGCAAGTAATTTAGCTACTTATTATATGTTATATGGTGACGTTAATTTAATTAATACCGAATTGGATATTTACAAATCAATCACTAAAGAAGAAATTAGAGATGTAGCTAAAAAATACTTGAACACTAATCAAAGATTGCTTTTAAACTACATGCCTGCAACTGATAAAACTCAAAAATAAGAACACATATCATGAAAAAATTATTATACATAGTAACTAGTTTGTTCTTTATGACAACAATGACGGCACAAGATAGACCGATGCCAAAATCTGGTCCAGCTCCAAGCATAAATATCAAAAAACCTGAAACTTTTAAACTTAAAAACGGATTAAAAGTTTTAGTAGTTGAAAATTCAAAACTACCTAGAGTCTCTTACACATTAACAATCGACAACACTCCTTATGTTGAAGGAAATAAAAAAGGAGTTGATGACATGTTGAGCGCAATGATTGGTAATGAAACAGAAAAAACATCAAAAGAAGCATTTAACGAAGAAATTGATTTTCTTGGTGCAAACATTAACTTCAATTCAAGTGGAGCTAGAGGAAGCGGATTATCAAAATATTCTGAAAGAATTTTAGAATTAATGGCAGAAGGTAGTTTAACTCCTAAATTTACTCAAGAAGAATTTGATAAGGAAAAATCTAAAATGATTGAAAACCTTAAGTCTGATGAGAAAAATGTTACTGCTAATGCAAGAAGAGTTGAAAATATTTTAGTTTATGGAAAAAATCATCCTAGAGGCGAATATGTTAGCGAGGAAACATTAAACAATGTTTCACTAGCTGATGTAAAATTAAACTACAATATTAATTTCGTACCTGAAAATGCCTATTTAGTGATCATTGGAGATGTAAAATTAAAAGATATTAAAAAACAAGTTGAAAAAGCGTTTAAAGGTTGGAAAAAAGCAACTGCACCACAACTTTCTTTTACAGAACCTACTGACCTTCAATACACACAAGTTAATTTTGTAGACATGTCAAATGCGGTTCAATCTGAGATTGCTGTGATAAACACTTCAAATTTAAAAATGACTGACAAAGAATATTATGCTGCTCTTTTAGCCAACCAAATTCTTGGTGGCGGTGGAGAAGGAAGATTATTCTTAAACTTGCGTGAAAAACATGGTTGGACTTATGGTTCATATTCTTCAATAGGTTCTGGAAAATACACTTCAAAATTTAGAGCTGGTGCTTCTGTTAGAAATTCAGTTACTGATAGTGCAATTGTTGAAATCTTGAACGAAGTAAAAAGAATGAGAAATGATTTAGTTTCTGCAGAAGATTTAAAAAACGCAAAAGCTAAGTATGTTGGAAACTTTGTAATGCAAATCGAAAAACCAGAAACGGTTGCTTTCTACGCTTTAAACAAAGAAACTCAAAATTTACCTGACGATTTTTATGAAAATTACATCAAAAACATAAACGCAGTTACTGCAGAAGACATAAAAGCTGCTGCAAACAAATACTTTTTAGCTGATAATTTAAGAATTGTTGTTGTAGGAAAAGCAGCTGATGTTTTACCTGGATTAGAAAAATCTGGAATTCCAGTTATGTATTTTGATCGTTTTGGTAATAAAGTTGACAAACCAGTAATTAAAAAAGACATTCCAAAGGGTGTTACCGCTAAAACAGTTTTAGAAAACTACATCAATGCAATTGGTGGAGAAAAAGCCTTGAAAGCTGTTAAATCTACTGTAATTATCTCAAAAGCTTCTGTTCAAGGACAAGAATTACAATTGACAGCCAAAACATCTAGTGATAAAAAAATGTCTTCAGAAATGTCTATGCAAGGAATGACCATAATGAAAATGGTAGTTACAGACAAAGGTGCTTATGCAGTTCAACAAGGGCAAAGAAAAGAATTTGATGGTGACAAATTAAAAGAAATGCAAGAAGTAGCATTCACTTTCCCAGAACTGTTATTAGTAAACAATAAAGATGTTGTTTTAAAAGGAATTGAATCCGTAAATGGTGCTGATGCATATGCTTTAACACTTGGAAACAAAACTACAATGTATGATGTAAAATCTGGATTAAAAATAGCTGAATCTGTTGAACAAGAACAAGGTGGTCAAACAATGACTCAAGTGACAAACTTTACAGATTACAAAGAAGTAAAAGGAATCAAATTTCCATACAATATTGTTATGAATGTTGGAATGGAATTAGAATTTGTTACTCAAGAAGTAAAAATTAACGAAGGTGTTACAGCTAAAGATTTTGAATAAAAAAATAGCCTCATAAACTTAAAAGCCATTCCGTAAAAAGAATGGCTTTTTTTTATTTATAAATTAATTAAACTATTTTTTACTCGAAAAATAAACTCCTAACAAAACAACTAAAGCGCCAATTCCTTGGACAAATGACAATGTTTCATCCATTACAAAATAACCAAGCATTATTGCGACAACTGGAATTAAATAAGTCACCGATGAAGCAAAAACGGGAGAAGATATTTGGATTAATTTAAAAAATAAAATATTAGACAAACCCGTCCCTATAACTCCTAATATTGCAATATATCCTAATGAAGTCATCACCTTAGGTTCATCAGCTATTTCAAAGAATCCAGAAAAAAACAACACCAATAAAGCCGGAAACAACATAACTAAAAAATTCCCTGTACTAATAGTTAATGGCTTTAAATCGGATAAATATTTTTTAATAAGATTCACATTTATTCCATAAAAAACAGAAGCCAAAACAATCAACAGTGCATAATAATAATTTTCAGTATTATTTTGTCCTTCACCAAACAAAACTAGCAAAACACAACCTACAAAACCAATAATAACTCCAAAAATTTGTCTCCGCTGCACGTCCATTTGAAATAGCAAAATTCCAGCAATTAATGTATTTAAAGGTGTCAGTGAATTTAATATTGAACTTATAGAGCCATCAATTTTTGACAACGCAATAGCAAATAAATAAACAGGTAAAAATGTTCCAAACATTGATGTTAGTGCAATATATTTCCATTTATGCAAAGGAATTTTAGCAATGTGTTTAAATCCAACCACAACCAAAAAAGCAGCAGCAAACAAGATTCTCAAACTTCCCATTTGAATAGGATTTACACCTTTCAACCCTAATTTCATTAGAATAAAAGAACTTCCCCAAACACAGCCTAGAAAGACTAGTAAATACCATTTTTTATTGTTTTCCATGTTTATGCTGAGTTTAATTCAGTAAGTTAAAATTTATAAAGTGCAAAAATGCGACTTTATTTTGATATTAATATAAATTACACACTAGTTCGTTTGTGATAATTGTAACATTTAAAAAAAACAGAATTTGTACCTTTGTATTACACACTATAAAATTTATCATGAAAATAGTAAAACAAACCTTTTTAGTTGCAACTTTAGCTTTAGCTACAATTAGCTGTAAAAACGATAAAGAAACATCAACCGAAGCTATTGTTGTAGAAACAGAAACCATTGCAACAGAAAACCCTAAAACAATTACTGCAAACCCACAAACAGCTTCTTTCGAAATCGAAGGAATGACTTGCCAAATTGGTTGTGCTAGTTTAATTGAAGGAAAACTTAAAAAATTAGACGGTGTTACTGAAGCTAAAGTTGATTTTGAAACAAAAACAGCAACAGTAACTTATGATGCTGATAAATTAAACCAAGAAAAACTCACCAAAACCGTTGAAGGTGTTGCTGGTGGAGATTTGTACAAAGTTTCTAAAGTGAAGTCGTAATACTTTGTAAACTCGAACTCTTTTCAGGTTCAAAACAGTATAAAAAAATCATTTCTTTAACTAGAGGTGATTTTTTTTACTCCTTCCACCTAATACTTTCCAACATCTTTTTCATGTCGTTTGTTATATAACTTGAAGCCGGCAAAATAGAATCGTAATTGGGTTTAGTGTAAAAATAAACACTTCCTGTAACGAAGTTTTTTGTACTATCAGTAGCATAAAACAATGCATTTGATGCAGCATCACCACCAACAGTATAAAACATACCATATACTTTTTTATCCGGATTTACAAAAGGCTGTTCAGTGATTTCGTCAGCTTTCATAACATGTAATTTGTATGTTAGCTTTTGAGCATCCGTTAATAATTTTTCTAAATCATTATTTACAGTTTTATAACTTAAATAAACTGTTGCTTTCATTTTTGGATAATGCACTTCTATTGCACCGTTATCTTTTGAAGTAATCGTAGAAAAGTCATTGACATCTAAAGAAAATGGATATTTTGATTCTTTTGAATTATACGTAGGCGTAGGATAATCTAAACGCAACTGACTTGTTGGCCTAGGAACAGCATCTTCATTACATGACTGTAAACAAATAGCCAATCCAACAAGAGCAAAAAATTTATTCATTTTAATCTATTTGTTATGGTAACGTAACTTTTACTTGTTTTATTCTTCGTTTGTCAACACTTTCTATGCTAAATTTACAAGTATCGAATACTAGTTTTGCATTTTTTCTTGGAAAATTTCCAGATATTTCAAGGATAAAACCAGCTAAAGTCTCCGCTTCACCTTTTGCATTTTCAAATTTTTCTTCACTAACATCAACTACTCTATAAAAATCTTTTAAACTTACTTTTCCATCAAAAAGGTAATTTTTATCATCAATTTTCGTGTAACTTATGTCTACATCGTCAAATTCATCACTAATATCTCCAACTATTTCTTCTAAAATATCTTCTAAAGAGACCAATCCAGAAGTTCCACCATATTCATCAACTACAATTGCTAAATGGTTTTTCATGCCTTGAAATTCTTTCAAAAGATTATCTAACTTTTTATTTTCAGGAACAAAAAATGGTTCTCTTAACAAAGTTTGCCATTCGTAATCTTTATGATCAATGTATGGAATTAAATCCTTAATAAACAAAACACCTTCTATGTGATCTATTCCTTCTTTGTAAACTGGAATTCTAGAATATCCTTTTTCAATGATTTTTGACATTATTTCTGTAAAACTTTCAGAAAACTCGATAGCAAAAATATCGATTCTTGGACTCATTACTTGCTTAACATCTGTGTTACCAAAAGTCACAATTCCTTCTAAAATTTTTTGTTCATCTGAAGTTGTTTCTTTTTGATCTGTAAGTTCTAAAGCTTGTGACAACTGGTCAACCGAAAAATTTGTTTTTTGCACACTAAATTTCTTTTCAATAAAGACCGTAATATTTCGCATTGGAACACTAATAGGGCTCAAAACTCTATTTAAAAAAGCAATAGGAATACAAACCATTTTAGAAAAAATTACATTATTTCTACTAGCATATATTTTAGGCAAAACTTCGCCAAAAAGTAATATTAAAAAAGTCAAAAGAATTACTTCAACCAAAAACTGAATCGTTGAAGAAGTTATAGCTCTAAATAATTTTTCATTTATCGAGGTAAATAAAATTACAACTCCAATATTAATGAAATTATTGGCTATTAAAATTGTGGCTAATAATTTTTTGGGTCTATCTAAAAGATCGGAAATTAATTTTCCTTTGTGACTGTCATTTGATTCTAAATCATCAAGATCTTTCTGATCAAGCGAAAACAAAGCCACTTCAGAACCTGAAATAAAGGCAGAACACAACAATAAAAAGGCTACACCAACTAGCCCAAAAACTAAACTAAAATCTATTGTATTTATAAAACTGGAAGGATCTGAGTCCAAATTTGTAGGTATTAGTTAAACATTAAAAAGGCAAATCGTCTTTTTGATTTGGCGCTTCATTTTGTGCGTCAAAATTAGTCTTTTTTGTGCTATCATTTTCATTTGAAGGAAAATTTTGTTTGTTAGCGTCAGAATCTTTCTTTGTGGATAAAAAAGTAAATTCTGTTACTTGAATTTCTGTAGTATATTTAGTTGAACCATCTTCAGCTTGCCAATTACGCGATTTTATTCTTCCTTCAACATAAATTTTATCTCCTTTTGATAAATATTTTTCGCAAATCTCAGCAGCTTTATTACGAACTACTAAATTATGCCATTCAGTAGAAGTTATTTTTTCACCTGTACTTTTATTGATATAAATTTCATTTGTAGCTAATGGAAACCTACCAATACAGTTTCCTCCATCAAAATAATGCATTTTTACTTCGTCACCTAAATGACCTATTAACATAACTTTGTTCAATGTTCCGCTCATGGCTTATAATTTTAATTATATCAAATGTACTAAATATTTTAATTAGCTGAAATATCTTTCTATAAAATTATGAATAACTATAGGAAAAGGAAGTTTTTTTAAATCGTGTGTTGAAATAAAATCTTTTAATTCGGTCGATATTTGAACCTTAATAAATTGAATATATAGCGTTTGATGTGACAACTTATGAACAACATCATAAGTTGGTAAAAATATAATGTTTGTAATGTTAGAATATTCTTTACTTATTAAATTGATAATTTCATCTTCATTAATTATCGAGTCAATTTCAATTACCGGAAATTCATATAAATTTTGCCAAATACCTTTGCCCAAACGTTGATTAATTGTTGTATTTCCGTTCAAATCTTCAAAAACAATATAATTAAAGTAACGACTAGTCACTTTTGTTTTTTTTGATTTTATAGGCAAGATGGCTACTGTTTTATTTTGCAAAGCAGCACAGCTATCAGAAAAAGTACATTCAGAACAATTTGGACTTTTTGGTACACATTGCAGAGCACCAAATTCCATTATTGCTTGATTATATATATGTGCATTTTTTTTAGGAAGCACTTCTTTAGCTAATTCTTGAAACACTTTTTTAGTCGAAGAAACAGAAATATCATTATGAACATTAAAATATCTTGCCAAAACCCTATAAACATTTCCGTCTAAAACAGCTACATTTTCGTTAACTGAGAAGGAAGCAATTGCAGCTGCAGTATATTCGCCAATTCCTTTTAATTTAATTAACTCATTATATGATGTTGGAAAAACACCATTTAATTCATCAACAACATATTTTGCCGTAGCATGAAGATTTCTGGCTCTAGAATAATATCCTAAACCTTGCCATAATTTTAAAACTTGTTCTTCATTGGCTTTCGCTAAATCAAAAACAGTAGGAAAGGTTGAAATAAAAGCCTCAAAATAAGGCGTACCTTGAGCAACTCTAGTCTGTTGTAGAATTATTTCTGAAAGCCAAATCGTATAAGAATCAGTAGTATTTCGCCAAGGTAAATCCCTTTTATTTTGTAAATACCAATGAATTAAAGAGTTAGAAAAAGACATAAAAATTGTTGTTGACGCAAAATTAACTTTATTATATTAAAATATAATTGATTAAGCTTGAAATATTGTTTTTTTAATTCCTATATTTGCACTCTCAAAAAAATTAGAATAAAATTAATACGCAAGAAAAATGACGAAAGCAGATATCGTAGCAAAAATTTCTGACAGATTAGGACTTGAAAAAGGAGATGTTCAAGCTACTGTAGAGACATTTATGGAAGAAGTAAAAGATTCTTTAGAATCGGGTGACAATGTTTATTTAAGAGGTTTCGGAAGTTTTATCATCAAAACTAGAGCTGAAAAAACAGGTAGAAATATTTCAAAAAACACTACTATTAAAATTCCAGCACATAACATTCCAGCATTTAAACCTGCAAAAGTGTTCGTAGAAGGAGTTAAAACAAAAACTGAAATAGCCGTATAATTATTTATTAATCTAAACCAACAACATTATGCCAAGTGGTAAAAAAAGAAAAAGACATAAGGTAGCAACGCACAAGCGTAAGAAAAGAGCGAGAGCTAACCGTCACAAGAAGAAAAAGTAGTATTTAACTACTTTTTCTTTTTTAGAAAAAAAAGATGTTCTTTGAAAAAAACCAATCGTAAGGATTGGTTATCGGGTAAAAATCCTGTAAAAATTATTGTTTAATCCATCTGTGAAAGTAGGTTATAGGTTATAAGTTATGGGTTTTAGGTTTTGATACCTATTACCAATTACCAAAAGCCAATCACCTTTATCATAGATAAAAATGTACTCTTTTGAACAAAGAATTAATTATTAGATCAAGTTCAGACGCTGTAGATTTTGCCTTATTAAAGGATGGAAAACTAATTGAACTTCACAAAGAAGAAGAAAACAGTAGCGGAATTAATTTTGCTGTTGGCGATATTTTTATTTCAAAAATAAGAAAGCCAGTAGCTGGTTTAAATGCTGCTTTTGTAAACGTAGGTTATGAAAAAGATGCTTTTTTGCATTATCATGATTTAGGTCCAAATCTTCCTACAATGATGAAGTTTATAAAACTTGTAAGCGCAGGTAAAATAAAAGATTATTCACTCAAAAATTTTCCTTTTGAAAAAGAAATTGATAAAGATGGTAGTATAGCTGATATTATCAGTGCCAATCAATCACTTCTTGTTCAAGTAGTTAAAGAGCCAATATCTACAAAAGGCCCACGTATTTCTTCTGAAATTTCGTTAGCTGGTAGATTTGTTGTTTTAGTTCCGTTTTCGGATAGAGTTTCTATTTCGCAAAAAATAGAATCAAAAGAAGAAAAAGAACGATTAAAACGATTGGTTCAATCTATTAAACCAAAAGGATTCGGTGTTATTGTGAGAACAGTAGCCGAAGGCAAAAAAGTAGCTGAACTAAACAAAGATCTTCAAAACTTATTAGACAAATGGTCTAGTATGTGTAAGAAGCTGCAAACTGCTCATCATCCATCAAAAGTTTTAGGAGAAGTTAATAAAGCTTCCTCCATCTTGAGAGATGTATTTAATGATACTTTTACTAGTATTCATATAGATGATGAAGAATTATATTTGCAAACCAAGGACTATTTGCAAGAAATAGCTCCAGAAAAAGCGTCTATCGTAAAACACTATCAGTCGAAAGACTTACCTTTATTTGAGAAATATAACGTGGAAAGACAAATTAAAACTTCCTTTGGAAAAACAGTTTCTATGAGTAAAGGAGCTTATTTAATAATCGAACACACTGAAGCATTACACGTTGTGGATGTGAATAGTGGAAATCGATCAAACAAAGCTCGAAACCAAGAAGATACTGCTTTAGAAGTAAACATGATTGCTGCTGCAGAGATTGCACGACAATTGAGATTACGAGACATGGGAGGAATTATTGTTGTGGATTTCATTGATATGCAAAATCCAGACAACCGCAGAAAGTTGTACGATTACTTAAAAGAAGAAATGAGTGACGACAAGGCCAAGCATAAAATCTTGCCTCCTAGCAAATTTGGATTAATTCAAATTACTAGACAAAGAGTTAGACCAGAAGTAAATATCAAAACTAGAGAAGAAGATCCTAATGAAAATGGGGAAATTGAAGCTCCAATTTTGATTATTGATAAAATAGCGTTTAGCCTTGAAAAAATTATTAAAGCCCATAAAAAAGTTGCACTTCATGTACATCCTTTTGTGGCAGCATACCTTGAGAAAGGTTTTCCATCAATACGTTCAAAATGGTTTTTTGAACATAAAAAATGGGTGAAAATTATACCTCGTGACGCTTACACGTATCTTGAATACCACTTCTTTGACGACAAAGGAAAGGCAATCAAGTAAAAAAATAAAAACCGTTATTCTTAATTGAGTAGCGGTTTTTTTGTTTAAAAATACCTGAAGTCCACTGGACTTCCTCCTCTTAATCTCAAATCTCGTGACGCTTACACGTATCTTGAATACCACTTCTTTGACGACAAAGGAAAGGC
>NZ_CAXBGY010000017.1:0-40976 GCF_963975515.1 uncultured Flavobacterium sp. | reverse complement strand
GGCAATCAAGTAAAAAAATAAAAACCGTTATTCTTAATTGAGTAGCGGTTTTTTTATTGCTCAAACTCAACTCTTCTTCTAATTTCATTACCCAATTCATCCACAACCGTAACAATATGAAAACCCGTTTTTGCTATAATTGGCATTTCATGGAATGTTTTTGTACTTCCTAAATAGGTGTCATCTAAATACCAAAAAAGTTCAGTTTCTCTATTTGTATGAGCAATTTTGAAGATTGCAGGTTGTAATTTACTTTCAAAATTCTTAGTTAGAATGATTTTAGTTTTCGCTTTTGGATAAATAAAATCCATCACTTTATCATCAGTATTTGAAATACAGTCAGAACGAAAAGCTGGCAACATTTGATAATTTGGATTATTACTTTTATAATACCATTCCATAACTGGTGGCAAAACAAACCACGATTTTGAAACTATGTTATCCACACTTTCACAAGTTGAATTCACTCTAAACTGTTCATTTTTATCCAAATGTATTAATTTGTGATAAGGACAATTTTCTGTTTTTTTAGCAGTTTTTGGAATCCATTGTTTTTTGGATTGACAATTTTCTTGAGCCAAATAACCCGAAAGAGTACAAACCTCAACTTCTTCTAAATCATTAAAAGGAGTTTCAAACCATTTGGATTTTGGTAACAAATGAAAAACATCAAACAAAATTGGAGCTGCACTTTCTACTCCAGTTAATAATGGTCTTCCTTCACCTGTTGCATTTCCAACCCAAACTCCAACTACATATTCTTTGGTTACACCAATTGCCCATGCATCTCTACTTCCAAAACTTGTTCCTGTTTTCCAAGCAATTTCTAGTGAAGAATCATAAAAACGCCAAGCTTCATCACCTTCTGGTCTATTGACTTCTTTCATGGCATTGAAAGTTTGCCAAATAGCTCCAGCTCCAAATACGTTTTTTTGCTTGGTTGGTTTTCCAAAATCTATTTTTGTATTGAAATTTAGGTTTAAACTACTTAATTCATTGGTTCTATATTTGTCATTGTTTTTATTGAAATAATTCAACGTGCTTGACATATACGCATAAGAATTGCATAAATCCCACAAGTTTGATTCTGCACCACCTAAAATTAAGGACAAACCATAATTACTGGGTTGTCTGTTTACATCTTTCAATTTTAATTTTTGCAATTGCTCATAAAATTTATTCACGGAATAATTCTGCAACATCAAAACTGCTGGAATATTCAAAGAACGAGACAATGCTCTACTTGCAGGAACAGCTCCGTCATAAGTCATATTATAATTTTGTGGAGAATAGCCTGAAATTTGTGTAGGAATATCTGGAATTAAAGTATTGGGCAAAATATCGCCATCATCTAACATAGAAGCATACAAAAAAGGTTTTAAAATACTACCTGTGCTTCTAGGTGCTGAAATAATATCCACATCTTTTTGATGGTTTTTATCCGTTGGACTATTTCCTACATAAGCTACAACGTTTCTAGTTTTTACCTCAACAACTAATACCGAAATATTGTAAACTTGGTTTTGCTTGTACAAATTATAATATTGTCTTACAATTTCATTCGCTTGTTCTTGAACATGCGTGTTAATTGTTGTTTTAATTTTTTCACCACGATTTGTTTTGGCAATTTTTTCTAGTAAATGAGGAGCACTTTGTGGTACATCAAAAGGTTTTTGAGGTAACTTTTCTTGAAGGGCTAATTCATAAGTTTCCTTGTCAATTATTTCGTTTGAAAATAGTTTTTTGAGTAATATATTTCGTTTTTTAAGCAATCGTTCTTGATTTTTTCCTGGATAAATTAAACTTGGTGCATTTGGTAAAACTGCCAAAGTTGCTGCTTCTGCCCAAGACAATTGATTAGGTTGCAAACCAAAATATTTCCATGAAGCCATTTCTAATCCTACAACATTACTTCCAAAGGGTGCATGAGCTGCATATAATTGTAGAATATCATCTTTTGAATGTCTAAATTCTAATCGTGTAGACAAAACAAGTTCAATTATTTTTTCGAAATAACTTCTACTTTTTCCGTTTCGGTGTAATCTGATTACTTGTTGGGTTAAGGTACTTCCACCACGAACCACTTTATTGGCTTTTCTATTTTGCAAAAAAGCATGATACATGGAAACAGGATTAAATCCGAAATGTTGGTAAAAATGTTGGTCTTCAAAAGCAATGATACATTCTCTAAACTTATTGGGAATACTATCACTTTCAGGAAAACGCCATTGCCCATCTTTTGCAATTTTGGTTCCTAACAACTGACCTTCGTTGCTTTCAATTACTGTTGCATAATTGTTTTCAAATAATTTTCTGGGTAATGAAAAGTAATAAACTACCATCAAAATAAGGATGATGGTAGTTTTTATTTTATTGTTTTTGAAAAATTTTTTGATTTTATCTAACTTATTCACTTAATTTTTAATCAAAGTATTTTACTTATAAAATACAAGTAGGCAATATTATTCTTTCATTTTATTTTTTAAATCCATACGAGAATGAAGAAAACGTGTTATTTCAATTTCACTTTCATTAAGTATTCTAAAAAATATAATATGTTGTCCTGATTTGAACCCAAAAATATCATTTCTTAACTCTTCATAGTTTTTTCCTAAACTAGGATTATTTGCTAATTCATTGCAAACACTAAGAAGTTCCCTATAATATTTGTCAGCCTGATTTTCAGACCAAACTTCATAAGTATAATTCCAAATAGCCGTCAAATCTTCAATTGCTTTGTTTGTCAAAAAGTACTTAGCCATTTTTTTTATTTGCTTTTAATGACTTAAGGTGTTTTGCTGAATCAAAGTCTAAAGCAATTCCGCTTTCAATTCCTTCATTAATTGCTTTTTTTAGCGAAATAATTTTGTTTTCTTCCTCTTCTAGCAACCTTAAACCTGCACGAATAACTTCACTTGCATTTTTAAATCTACCTTCTGTTATTCTGTTATCGACAAAGTCTTCAAAATAATCCCCTAAAGATACAGATGTATTTCGTCCCATAATTATATATTTTTTATAAAGTTACCTAATTTTGGTAATTTTTAAAAAGAAAAACTCTTTTTTTTTAATCCTTCACAATTTTAACCCATTCTCCTTTTGTTCTTACTATATAATTGTTGTCATACATAGCTTCACATTGAATACCTGGAAAATAATAATCTCCTAAATAAGTAGCGTTTAATAAAACTGTAAAAGTTCTAGATTCATTGGCACGAAGTCCAAAATAGAATTGTGTTCTGTCATCACGAATATCGATGTAATCCGCTTTATTTTGAGCAAAATTACCAAAATCTGTATAACGTGAATTCATGATTTCAAATCCGGAAGGAATTATTTGTGATAAAGCAACATTCTCAATATTATCATTCGATTGATTTCTGATTGTAACTTGTGCTACAATTTCGGTTCCTTGTTTGATTTCATTTAAAGAAATTGTATTGCCATTTCTAGTTTTAAATGTGATGTTTCCAAAGAAATTATTCTGCATTACTTTTTCTTCACCAACAGGTAAAATTCCGCTGTTTAAAACTCGAACATAAATTGTGTTGTCTTTATTATTCTTGATAGTCACACTATTTGAGCCGTTTTTTACAACCAATTTTCTATCAGCAATAGATTTGGTAGAATTTATAGTTTCCGATTTTCCATTATTAGTGAAAGAAGCATTGATTCCTTTTCCACCATTTTTAATCGCAAATTTTGACATTGCATACAAACAATAAGCTGTAGTTTGCGTACTCATGTAATTTTTAGAAGAAAGTGAATTGGCTATTTTAGTTGCTAATCCAAATGCTTTTTGATTGTCATTTACTAACAAATACGTTTCTAAAAGCATTGCTTGATTTCTTTCTTGAGAACCATAATAATAGTAATAGTTGTTGTTTGAATCATCGACAGAAGTCGCATTTAATAGAGCCAAAGCCGTTTTCTTTTGTCCCGTTAAGGCATAAGTTGCTGCTAATCGTGTTTTTGATTCATTTGAAATTCCGGATGTTTCTCTTAAACGATTCATAGAACCCATATCTGGAACACCCGCTAAAGCTAATGTGTATAAACGATAAGCTTGTGCAAAGTCATTATGATATTGCTGATAATATCTCCATTTTTTGGCTTCTGATTGTTGGTAAGAAATCCATTTTTGTTTGAAAGAAATTGGTAAAACATATCCTTTTTTCTCAGCTTCAATCAAGAAATGTCCGGCATAAGAAGTTCCCCAATCATCTGATCCACTATTTCCTGGCCAATAAGATAATCCACCGTTTGTTTGTTGAAAACCACCTAATTTTTGAATTCCAGCATTGATATTTTTCTGCATCTCAGCTTTTCTATTGCTGTCTAAATCCATTACATCACCCAAATACAATTGAGGGAAAACACTTGACGTAGTCTGTTCTACACAACCATGAGGATATTGAATCAAATACTGAATTCGACCATTAAAATCAATTGTTGGAAATGATGAGATTTCAATATTGGCTTTGTTACTTCCATTTACACCAAATGTATCCCAACTTATAGTCTGACTTGAATTTGGTTCCACAACAACATCCACAAAATCATTTGTAACTGGATTTGGATTTGTCACATCTAATTCGACTTCATAAGTTGCTTTTTCATTTCCTGATGTGGCAATGATTTCAATTTTTCCTATTCCGAGAACATTTCCAACTTCTAAATCAAAATACACCTTTTTTTCATCAGGTGAACTGAAACTTACATTTTGTTTTGAAGCAGAAACTACACGAACAGCATTATTTGTTTTTATTTGAACGGTTACATTTTTCACATGATTTTCCATAGCGAAAACTGTAATTGGCAACGTAACTTTTTCATTTGGAGAAATTTTTCTTGGCACAGAAGCTAGAACCATCAAAGGCTTTCTTACTGGAGTTGTTTTTTCTACACTTCCGTAAGCATTTAATTTTGCATTTCCTGCTACAACCATTGTTCTTACTGAACCTATGTAATTTGGTAATGTAACCGTATGCGATTTTGTTTGTCCTTTTTCTAATTTATAAGGTCCTAAATAAATAACAACTGGTTTAAATCGGTTTGCCTTTTTGGCATTTCCTCCACCTAAATCTTCATCACCACCAATGCTGAAAATTTGATTTATTTTTCCACCATAAGCTCCAATTACATCATCATAAACATCCCAAGTTTTTACTCCAAGAGCCTGTCTTGCATAAAATTTATCCCAAGCATTTGGCGTTTTGAATCTTGTTAAGTCTAATAAACCATCATCAACGATTGCTAATGTGTAAGTCATTTCTTTACCTGATTTTTCACTTACTTTTATAGTAGTTTTTGTTTCAGGTTTTAAGACACTTGCCATTGCAATTTGAGGTTGTAATACAGTGTTTTTATCAACAACTTCAATTGGTAAAATTCCATACATTCTAATTGGTGTATCATTTAACGTTGAAGCATGAGGTTTTAATAACGAAATATTTATGTAAACATTTGGAGCCATTTCTGCTGTAACAGGAATTTCGACTTTGGTTTCACCTTTTTGAGTCATTGCCCAAAATGATTTGATTACTTTTGAACCGTTTTCAATCGAAATTAAAGCTCTTCCTCCTTCACTTGAAGGAAATGAAACTGTTGCTTTTTCGCCTACTGCATATTTTGTTTTATCAGAAGTAAAGACCAACATATTTGCTGTCGAGGCGTCACCTGATTTTGTTTTTCCAGACCAAATTGGCCAATCGATAATTTCAGTCTTACTTGATGCATGACCTCCATTATTATCTACAACTCTAATTAAATATCTTCCCCATTCATTTTCTGAAACTTTAAATTGAACGCTTGCTTTTCCAGATGCGTTTGTACTTACATTAAAATTCTTGTAAGCCGTTGTAACTTCTGATGAATTATATCTTGATAAATCATCACCATTACTATTCCACCACCAACGCCAATCTACTTTATAAACGCGAACTTCCAAGTTTTTTACTGCTTTTGGATTTCCGTTCTCATCTACAGAAACGATATCGAAACGATTCATTTTTTCGGTTTCCAACATTCCGTATTTATTAGGTTCTGGACTTTTTATTCCGACGTAAGTTTTAAACGGAGAATAAGTTGCAGTTACAACATCTGTACTAAAATCTCCGCCAGTTTCATAAGCTTTAGTTTGAAAAACTACTTTTAATTTTCCCGGTGCTTGATTGGTGATTTTTGGCTGAATGGAAACATTTGTTCTTCCATAATCATCCACTTTTCCTGAAAACACATTTACTTCTTCCGTTGAAAATTTACGTACTTCGTCATCAAAATCATAAGTTGAAAAACCTTTAAATGCAGTTACTTGTTGCATGAATTTGGCTTGCATATCAACCTTTAAATTTTTTGCAATCGCACCATGCAACCAAGCCACTTCAATAGTTCCGTTGTTTGGTTTATTGCCTGATAAATTTCCATCAGCAAAACTGTTTTTGATTTTTAGACGATTGGGTTTAATGGTTTCAATCTTAATGCTTTTGTAAAAATGAACTCCACCAATTGATATTTTAGCTTCCCAATTTCCTGTAATGTCTGAATCTTTGGTAACAACTTTAAATTTATAGTGATTGTTTTCATTATATTTTTGAACGGCAACATACATTGCTTTTCCTTGCGGATTTGATAATTTGAACTTTATAGGATGTGTTTTTTCTAATTTACTTTCATTATCATTCAACATAAAAGCTATGTGTAATGTATCACCAGGACGCCAAACTCCTCTTTCACCATAAATATAGCCTTTCAGTCCTTTTTGTAATTGTTCGCCACCCACATCAAAATTACTTACTGATAATGATTGACCTTCATCAAGTTTAACATAAGTTGTGTTATTGTCTTTGGTTACAATTGCGAAATAAGCATATTTAGTTACATCTGCATTTACAATCCCTTCAACATCAGTTTTTATAGTAGCTAGTTTTTGTTGTTGAAAGTTATATAAATCAATAACTGCTCCAGCAACAGGTTCAGTTGTAACAATATTATTTACAGCAAAAAAGTAAGAACCATTTTCACCTCTTTTTGCAATTACTCCTAAATCGGTTGCAATTACATTTGTAGAAATAGATTTATTGTAATAGTAGGAATTTGTACAAGGATCATCCACTTCATTCCAATTATAATCGTCATAATAATCATAATCGTCATAATAATATTGATTAGAACGTACTTCGTCTTTATCGTCATTTTCCTCTTCATCTTCATCAACAGTTGTTGTTGCACATTTATAAAGTGAATGTTTCTTTTTAAAATTCAACTCAACTCTATAAATAGCACCTGGATCTACTGAAATAATTTTAGATAAATCTAAAGCATAAGCATTCCATTCTCCATAATTTGCAAGATTATTTGTCTTTAATGTTATCGTTTGTTTTACAATTGGTTGAGCAACATTTCTTAAATTTTGACTTCCATTTAAATCATTATACTGTAAAAATTGTAAGATGTTGTTTTTATAGATTTGATATATTTTGACATCAACGGCTTTTAAGTTAACTGCTTCAAAATTGATTTTTAAGTTGTTTGAACTTGGCAGAATTGTTCCGCTTTTTATGAATCTAATTTCAGGTTTTACTTGATCAAATGTAACTTTTTCTGCAAAGTCATATTTCATTTTATTTCCCTCTTCATTTTCAATTCCTTGAAAGACTTCAACTAATAACTCTCCTTTTAAAGATTCATTAAAAAATACTTTTAAAAGATTTCCTGCAGTTGCAAATTTTAGATTCGTTGCAGATTCAACTTGGATTAAGCCTTCTAAATTTTGACCTATTTTTAAAGGATCAGAAAAATTAATCAACAATACTTGAGCATTATCTTCTTGAATTTTAGAAGAAATTACTTTAAAATTATTTTTTCCAGGAATTTCAAAATCCAATAAACCTTGTTGGTCAATATCTAGTACAGAACCATCCCAAACAATATCTATTTTACTGTCTTCAATTTTACGTTTGATGCTGTCAATAACAAATTTGAATTCTCTTGGATTTGAAACATCTTTATCAATTTTTATTTTTAAATCATCACTACCTTGATTAGCTTTAATTATCTTTAAAACAGATTCAACATCTATATCATCACTAAAAGAAATCGTTGCATTAAGGTATTGATATTCTTTACTGTAAGACTGTAAATCTAATGTTTTAATTAAAAAATCTTGCTTAATTGTCTTTATAGTGAAATTAAATTCTTCTAATTTGTCTGGTACGTTTTTAACTTCGTCTAAATGAAAAGTAATTTGATATTCTGTGTCTTGTTTTAATTTTTCTGAAGGAATAAACGCAACAGTATTTGTAGAAAGCGCCATAACTTTACCTGAAACACTTGGATTTATTGAAAACAAATCACTGTCTAATTCCTGGTTTGCAGTCCATTCTTTATTATCAAAAGCTAACACAACTCTAAAATCGGATTCTGAAGAAACTAATCCAGAACTAAAATTAAGAATATAATCCTTATATAAATTAAAATCTGAGTTAAAATTTTCTGATTTTTTTCCACAAGAAAAACTCACAATTAACAACAAGATTAACTGCAAACTACGATTAAGTTTCATAAACTGATTTTTAAAGGATTAATAAAAAAGCAACAATAACAAAACTTCATTTTAAAGTTTATTATTGCATAAAGATATAAAATAAATTTAAAGTTTAACTTACAAAAATTATCTTCTCATTCTAAAAAAAGCACGCATCAATAAGGAGCAATCTTTTTCCATAATTCCACCCACAACTTCTGTTTTTGGATGCAATTGAGTTCCCATTTTAATGAAACCTCTATTTTCATCGGAAGCTCCGTAAACAATTTTTGAAATTTGACTCCAATACAAAGCACCAGCACACATTTGACAAGGTTCTAAGGTTACATAAAGTGTACAATCTTTCAAATATTTTCCTCCAATGAAATTTGCTGCACTAGTTATGGCTTGCATTTCTGCATGAGCCGTAACGTCGTTAAGTAATTCTGTTAGGTTATGACTTCTTGCGATGACTTTATTATCAATAACAATTACAGCTCCTACAGGAATTTCTCCTTTTTCGAAAGCAGCTTCAGCTTCTTGCAAAGCTTTCTTCATAAAATATTCGTCGGTGAAAATATCTATCATAATAGCAAAAATACAATTTCAAGTTAGTACTTTTGTCAAATGAAGGAAAATTTACTTTCACATATAAACAATCCAAACGATTTGAAGAAACTTTCTCCAAATCAACTTCCACAATTAGCTAAAGAATTGCGTGAATTTATCATTGATGTTATTTCTCAAAGAGAAGGCCATTTGGGAGCAAGTCTTGGAGTTGTTGAATTGACTATTGCACTTCATTACGTTTTCAATACTCCAGCTGATTTATTGGTTTGGGATGTTGGTCATCAAGCTTATGGTCATAAAATTTTAACTGAACGACGTGACGTTTTTGAAACCAATAGAACTTTAAACGGAATTTCGGGTTTTCCTAAAAGAAGTGAAAGTGTTTATGATACTTTTGGTGTTGGACATTCTTCGACTTCAATTTCTGCTGCTTTAGGAATGGCAATTGCTTCTAAATTAAATGGTGATTTTGACAAACAACACATTGCTGTTATTGGTGATGCTTCAATTGCTTCAGGAATGGCTTTTGAAGGTTTAAATCATGCTGGAGTTACTGATGCTAATTTATTAGTAATTCTAAATGACAATGCTATTGGAATTGATCCAAGTGTTGGTGCCTTAAAAAATTATTTAACCGCTGTTAAAGAAGGAAAAAACCCAAAACAAAATAACATAATAAAATCTTTAAATTTTGATTATTCCGGACCAATTGACGGTCACGATTTACCTAAATTATTAGCTGAATTAGAACGATTGAAGAAAGTAAAAGGTCCAAAATTTCTTCACGTTATTACTACTAAAGGAAAAGGTTTAGAATTAGCCGAAAAAAATCAAGTAAAATATCACGCACCAGGAAAATTTGAAGCCAAAACAGGAAAAATTCATCCAAAAAATGAAGAAAATTTACCTCCAAAGTTTCAAGATGTATTTGGCTTAACTTTAGTTGAATTAGCGGAAAAAAATGATAAAATAATCGGAATAACACCGGCAATGCCCAGTGGAAGTTCTATGAAATATATGATGGAAGCTTTTCCAGAAAGAGCTTTTGATGTTGGAATTGCCGAACAACATGCTGTAACTTTAGCAGCAGGAATGGCAACGCAAGGAATGGTAGTTTTTTGCAATATTTATTCCACTTTTATGCAACGTGCTTATGATCAAATTATTCATGATGTAGCTTTACAAAACTTACCAGTTGTTTTTTGTTTAGACAGAGCTGGCTTGGTTGGTGAAGATGGAGCAACACATCACGGAGTTTTTGACATTTCTTATTTAAACTGTATTCCGAATTTAATAATATACGCTCCAAAAGACGCTATTGAATTAAGAAACATCATGTATACTGCTTCTTTAGGATTAGATCATCCGATAGCTATTCGTTATCCAAGAGGAAGAGGAAAAATTGTGGATTGGAAAAAACCTTTTGAGATTATTGAAATTGGAAAATCTAAATGCTTGCAAAAAGGTTCTGAAATTGCAATTCTTTCAACTGGAACTATAGCATCAAATGTTGAAAAAGCTTTAGCTGAATTGAATCAAACCAAAAAAATATCACATTATCATTTCCCATTTATTAAACCAATGGACGAAAGTCAGTTAAATGAAATTTTCAAAACTTATTCTAAAATAATTACTATTGAAGATGGCGTTATTATTGGTGGATTTGGAAGTTTAATAAATTTGTTGGCTGCTTCAAACAATTACACAAACAAAATTGTTAATCTAGGCATTTCTGATACTTTTATTGAACAAGGAAGTATTGATGAATTACAACACATTTGCAAAATTGACGTTACATCTATAATAAAAACTATTTCTACTATATAAACATGTTTAAAAAAAGTATATTCCTCATAGCTTCATTATTACTATTACAAAATGGCTTTTCTCAAGTTATAAGAACAAAAATACCTGATACAATATCAAATTGGAAGTCAAAAAACAAAGTCGGTTTTGATATTTCACAAATTTCATTTGTAAACTGGAATGCAGGTGGAAATAATTCGATTTCAGGATTATTGAAAGGGAATTTTAAAAGAAATTATAGCATTGATAAACTCAATTGGGATAACGAATTGATTTTTAGATATGGTATAAACAAACAAGAAGGGCAAGAGTTGAGAAAGACAGATGATCAACTTCAAATCAATTCAACAGTTGCTTTTAGAAATGACACTATTTCAAAATGGTTTTATGCCGGAAAATTTAATTTTAACACACAATTTTACAATGGATATTCTTATCCAAATACCGATGTTTCTATTTCTGCTCCTTTTGCACCTGCTTATTTTTTCTTAGGAATTGGAGCGGAATACTTTAACAAAAAAGAACATCTTAGATTTTATTTATCTCCTTTAACCCACAAAACAACTTTAGTTCTTAATCAAAGGCTAGCAAATGAAGGTGCTTTTGGTGTAGACAAAGCAATTTATGATGAAAATGGAAATATAGTTTCTTTAGGAAAAAAATCAAGAACTGAATTAGGTGTTTTAGTTACTAATGAATGGGAAACCGAAATTTATAAAAACATAATGTTTGAGAATCGCATTTCTTTATATTCTGATTATTTAAACCATTTTGGAAACATAGATGTTAATTGGCAAATACAATTTGAAATGACAGTAAATGAATATGTAAAAGCAAGTATCGGAACACAGTTGATTTATGATGACGACATAAAAACCAAAAAACAAGTAGATAACATTCAAGTTATTTCTGGCCCAAAAATTCAACTAAAACAAATTATGGGAATAGGAATAGTATACGAATTCAAGAAAAAAACCATCACTACTGGGTAATGATGGTTTAAAAAATGTTTTTTTATTAAGCTAAAGCATGTGTCAAATCATCAATTAAATCATCAATATCTTCTACTCCAACACTTAAGCGGACTAAATCATCCGTAATTCCAATTCCTGCTCTTTCTTCTTTGGTTAAAGAACCGTGAGTCATAGTGGCTGAATGATTTGCCAAAGATTCTACACCACCTAAAGATTCAGCTAAAGTGAATACTTTTAATTTTTCAAAAAAGGCAACAGCATCTTCCATTTTTCCCGAATTGAACGTAAAGGAAACCATTCCACCGAAACCACCAATCATTTGTTTTTTAGCAATATCATGATTTGGATGGCTTTCTAATCCAGGATAATAAACTCTTTTAACGGCTGAATGTGAGCTTAAGTATTCTGCGACTTTCATTCCATTTTCACAATGACGTTGCATTCTTAAGTGTAAGGTTTTAATTCCTCTTAAAACTAAATAACTATCCATTGGCCCTAAGATTCCACCCGTTGCAAATTGAGCAAAATGTAATTTTTCGCCAAGTTCTTTATTATTTACAATCAAAGCACCAGCCATAACATCTGAATGACCTCCTAAATATTTTGTTGCCGAATGCATTACAATATCAGCACCTAAATCTAAAGGCTTTTGTAAATAAGGAGTTGCAAAAGTATTATCTACAGCTAAAAGTAAGTTATGCCTTTTAGTAATTTTTGAAATCTCAGCTATATCTGCTAATTTCATTAAAGGATTTGTTGGGGTTTCCAACCAAATTAATTTTGTATTTTCATTAATTAAAGATTCAAATTTTTCTAAATCAGTCATGTCTACAAAATGAAATTTGATTCCAAAATCCTGATATACTTTCGTAAACATTCTATAACTTCCTCCATACAAATTATCTATTGCTATAACCTCATCACCGGGTTTTAGAATTTTCATTACAGCATCAGTAGCCGCTAAACCAGAAGCAAAAGCTAAACCTCTAGTTCCGTTTTCTAAACTTGCTAATGAATCTTCTAACGCTGTTCTAGTTGGGTTTGCTGATCTTGCATACTCATAATCACCAATAGGTTTTCCCGGACTTGTTTGTGCAAAAGTTGATGTTTGAAAAATAGGAGTCATAACTGCACCTGTTGTTTTTTCATGGTGTTGTCCACCGTGTATGGTTTTAGTATTGAATTTCATTTGTAGAATTTTGTTAAAAATAATTATTTTAAAGACAATAACTACCGTATTTTTGCATTCAAATTAAAATTTTAGACCAAATGGATAAAATATACTACTTAGCTTCATGTGATACTTGTAGAAAAATCATTAAATCTTTACCAAAAGGAATTGAATTAGAATTTCACGACATCAGACAAGATAAAATTACAGTTGAAGAACTAGAACAAATGCGAGAATTAGCAGGTAGTTATGAAGCATTATTTAGTAAAAGAGCTCAATTGTATAAAGAACGAGGTTTAAAAAATCAAAAACTAACTGAAGACGATTACAAAGCTTTAATTTTAGAACATTATACCTTTTTAAGCAGACCAGTTTTTATAATTAAAAATGAAATATTCATAGGAAACACACAACCTAATATTTTAAAATTAATGAAGACTTTAAAAAATGTCTAAAAGAATATTAGCCTTAATTGGTGCAACTTTTGTTGCTTTAATTTATGGTACAACTTTTATAGTTGCAAAAGATGTTATGCCCACTTATGTAAAACCTTATGGCTTTATTTTAATAAGAGCTATTGGTGGTGCTTTTTTATTTTGGCTCTTAACTTTTTTTGGTCCGAAAGAAAAAATTGCTTTAAATGATTTTCCTAGAATTATTGCGGCTGCATTATTTGGCGTTGCCATAAATCAATTGACATTTTTTAAGGGATTAAGCATGACTTCACCGATTAGTGCATCAGTAATTATGGTTACTGCTCCTATTTTGGTTTTGATTTTATCGGCAATTCTACTAAAAGAAAAAATTAAACTCAAAAAAGTCATTGGAATATTTATTGGACTTACAGGAACTTCAATTTTAATCCTTTATGGAAAAGATATTGAGAATAGTCCAAATGCAGGTTATGGAAATTTTTTGGTTTTCATTAATGCTTCAGCTTATGCCGTTTATTTGATTATTATTAAAAAACTGATTACTAAATACCATGCTTTTACGTTTATTAAATGGATTTACACTTTCGGATTATTGTTTGTACTTCCTTTTGGCTATCAAGAATTTATGGAAATTAATTGGGAAAGCATTCCAACTACTATTTATTACAATATTGGTTTTGTGGTTTTGTTTACAACATTCTTAGCTTATTTAATTAACCTAATGGCTATGAAAGAACTTAAGCCTACAACTTTATCAGTTTTTATCTATTTACAACCTTTGTTTGCTTCCATAATTGCAATTAGTCTTGAAAAAGATGAACTTAATATGATTAAAGTTTTTTCAGCGATTCTGATATTTACAGGTGTTTTTTTAGTTACTCACAAGAAAACAGTAAATAACTAATCACTTATTACTCTTCACTAATCACTATTTCTTATCTTTGAAATCTTTTAAAATACAATATGATACAATCAATGACAGGTTTTGGTAAAGCATTTATGCAATTATCAAACAAAAAAATAACCGTAGAAATTAAATCATTAAACAGTAAAGGATTAGACTTAAACGTTAGAACTCCTTCTGTTTACAGAGAAATGGAATTGCAAATTCGCAACACAATCGCTCAACGATTAGAACGTGGAAAAATTGATTTTTCGTTATATATAGAAGTAACTGGCGAAGAAACTTCTGCTAAAATTAATGTACCTATTGTAAAAGGTTACATCAATCAAATGAAAGAAGTTATTCCAAATGCTGATGAAACTGAATTGATGAAAATGGCTGTAAGAATGCCTGATTCCTTAAAAACAGAGCGTGAAGAATTAGACAAAACAGAATGGCTTCAAATTGAAAAAGTTATTAATGAAGCTTTAGATAATATTTCAACATTCAGAAGTGATGAAGGTCTTTCATTAGAAAAAGAATTTGAGTTAAGAATTTCAAACATTGAAAACTTAATGAATGAAGCTGTTTCGTATGATGCAGAAAGAGTTGAAACAGTAAAAACAAGGCTTCGAACTGCTTTGGAAGAGTTAAAAGCAACTATTGACGAAAATCGTTTTGAACAAGAGTTGATTTTTTATTTAGAGAAATATGATATTACCGAAGAAAGAGTTCGTTTAGGAAATCATTTAAAATATTTCTTAGAAACGATGAAAAATGAAGAAGCTTTAGGAAGAAAACTTGGATTCATCACTCAAGAAATTGGAAGAGAAATTAACACAATGGGTTCAAAATCAAACCACACTGAAATGCAAAAATTAGTGGTGCAAATGAAAGATGAATTGGAGAAAATTAAGGAACAAGTTTTGAATGTTCTTTAAAAGCACATATAAAGATTAAAAATATAAATTTTCAGCATGGAAAGATGCTGAAACAAGTTCAGCATAAAATGACTAAAGGAAAATTATTTGTATTCTCAGCGCCATCAGGTTCTGGAAAAACTACAATAGTAAGACACTTATTAGAAAAAGAAGATTTAAATTTAGAATTCTCAATCTCATGCACTACTCGTGAGCCAAGAGGAACAGAAATTCACGGAACAGATTATTATTTTATTTCTTGGGAAGAATTTAAAAATCACATTAAAGCTGAAGAATTTGTAGAATGGGAAGAAGTTTACACTGATAACTTCTACGGAACTTTAAAAAACGAAATTGAAAGAATTTGGGCTTTAGGAAAACACGTCATTTTTGATATTGATGTTGTTGGTGGATTAAGAATTAAACATAAATTTCCAGAAGAAACTTTAGCTGTTTTTGTAAAACCACCAAGTGTAGATGAATTAAAACGAAGATTAAAATTACGTTCTACAGAAAGTGAAGACAAAATCAATATGCGAGTTGCAAAGGCTTCGGTTGAATTAGCAACAGCACCACAATTTGATAAAATAATTAAGAATTACGATTTAGACACTGCTAAGGAAGAAGCATATCAGTTGGTTAAAGAATTTATTTCTAAATAATTTAATGATTGAAAGATTTAAGAATTTAAAAATTATTTCAATCATTCAATTTTTCAATCTTTTAATTAAAAAAATGAAAATCGGTTTATATTTCGGAACATTCAATCCAATTCACGTGGGTCATTTGATTATTGCCAATCATATGGCTGAACATTCTGATTTAGACCAAATTTGGATGGTTGTAACACCCCATAATCCACACAAGAAGAAGAACACACTTTTAGATGATTATCATCGTTTAGAAATGGTGCATTTGGCAACCAAAGATTTTCCAAAAATTCAACCTTCAGATATTGAATTTAAGTTACCTCAACCAAATTACACGGTAAATACTTTAGCTCATTTATTTGAGAAATTTCCACAACACAAATTTTCTTTAATCATGGGTGAAGACAATTTAAACTCACTTCATAAATGGAAAAACTATGAAGTCATTTTAAAGAATCATGACGTTTATGTTTATCCAAGATTGAATTCTGGTGAAATGGATGATCAATTTATAAATCATCCAAAAATTCATAGAATTGGCGCTCCAATAGTTGAATTATCTTCTACTTTTATTCGCGAAAGTATTAAAAATGATAAAAACATTGTTCCTATGTTACCGAAAGAAGTTTGGGAATATGTGGAACATAATTTATTTTATAAAAAGTAATTTATTCTAATATAAAAGCACTAATTTCTTCTTTAACTTCATTCAAAACAGTATTCAAAGTGTCATTTTTTCGAGCTAGTAAATAAATTTCAGTTTTAGGCATTTTTGGGCTATCCCAAAGCAATTGCAACTTATTAGCTTTTAAATAGTGTTTTGCATTAATATTCCAAACTATTGAAACACCAGAATTTTCAGCCAAAGTAGCCAACATTTCTGATTCAGACGGAATAATATAATTAGAAACCATTGAAGGTCTTTTTTTATCAAATACATGCAACCAAAATAATTTTACATGAGGAATTCGTGCATCAAAATTGTACCACTTTTGTTGGTTTAACCAATTTTCGATGGTCGTATAATTTTCATTTTTGATTTCTTTCTTAACTTCTTTTAAATCTAAATCGTTACTCGCAACGACGATTTGTTTTATTTTACCTAACTCTTTTTGAATAGTGTCAAAAGTGTCGAATTTTTGGGTTACAATTGCAAAATCAATTTTTTTATCATTTACCAAACTGAATAACTCTTCATTTTCTGCATAAGTAAAATCAATAAAATCGAATTTTGAAATCAATTTTGTGCCAATACTAGCAAACAAATGCTTTGAAATTCCGACAGAAACCAATCGATTCGAACTAAATGCTTTTTCACGAAAACCATTTTCCACACTTTCCAAACGGTCTAAAGCTTCAATGATTAGATTGTTTAGTAATTTTGCATACTCGGTTGGTTCTACTCCTTTTGATTTTCGATTGAATAATTTATAACCCACATGTGCTTCCAACATAGCTATCTGCTGACTAACTGCAGGTTGACTAATAAATAATTCTTTTGCAGCTTGTGAAAAATTTCCAATTTTATAAACGGATTTAAAAGTTCTGTACCATTCCAAATTTACCATGACATAAATATATTTATCACAAACATAACTTAAATTATTTTTACTAATATCATATAAGTCGTAGTTTTGTAAAAAAAATAATAAAACATGAAACGTATAGCACTAGCACTATTAGTAATTTTGTCAACAAGTTGTAAAGACAAAGAAAATACAACTGAGACAACAACACAAGAAAATCAAATAACAAAAAAAGAAACTATGAAAAAGGTATTATTTGTTTTAACTAGTCATGACAAACTAGGAAACACAGGAGAAAAAACAGGATTTTGGATAGAAGAATTTGCAGCACCTTATTATGAATTAGCAGATAAAGGAGTTGAAATAACAATTGCATCACCAAATGGTGGACAACCTCCAATTGACCCAAAAAGTGCTGATCCAAGTTCAGCAACAGAAGACACTAAAAGATTTGATGGTGATGCTGCATTACAACAAAAATTAGCAAATTCAGTTAAATTAGCTGATATTAATGAAGCAGAATATGACGCTGTATTTTATCCAGGTGGACACGGACCATTATGGGATTTAGCTTCAAGTGATGTCTCAAAATCATTAATTGAATCATTTTACACAAACAATAAACCAGTTGCTTTTGTATGTCATGCTCCAGGAGTATTAAAAGATGTAAAAGTGAATGGTGAATATTTAGTAAAAGGTAAAAAAGTAACAGGTTTTACCAATGAAGAAGAAGAAGCTGTTGGATTAACTAAAGTGGTTCCGTTCTTATTAGAAGATGCTTTAAAAGCTAATGGAGCAACATACAGTAAAGGTGAAAATTGGGCACCTTATGCAGTTGAAGATGGTTTATTAATCACAGGTCAAAATCCTGCTTCTTCTAAATTAGTAGCTCAAAAATTATTAGAACAATTAAATAAATAAAAAAATGAACAATTTCGAATTATACAATCCAGTAAATTATGTCTTTGGAAAAGGACAAATTGAAAAATTAAAAGACTTAGTACCTGCAAATACAAAAATTCTTATCACTTATGGTGGTGGAAGTATTTTTAAAAATGGTGTTTATGACCAAGTAAAAGCTGCTTTAGGAACACAGTTTGAAGAAAATAATATCGTAGAGTTTGGTGGAATAGAACCAAATCCGAGATATGAAACTTTAATGAAAGCTGTTGAAATCGTTCGCGAACAAAAAATCGGATTCGTTTTAGCAGTTGGTGGTGGAAGTGTTATTGATGGAACAAAATTCATTTCTGCAGCTGTGAACTATAAAGGTGATGCTGCTGAAATTTTAAGAAACAGAATATTATTCACTGATTTATCTGAAGTAATTCCTTTTGGAACTGTATTAACGTTACCAGCAACAGGTTCAGAAATGAATTCAGGAGCAGTAGTAACTATTAATGAAACACAAGAAAAATTAACTTTAGGTGGAAGTGCTTTATTTCCAAAATTCTCTATTGTTGATCCAATGGTGATTACTTCTTTACCAAAAAGACAGTTACAAAATGGTGTTGTAGATGCATTTACACACGTAATGGAACAATATTTAACGTATACTCATGATGCTCTTTTACAAGACAGAATTGCAGAAGGAATTTTACAAACATTAGTAGAAATTGGACCAGATGTTGTTGAAAATCCAACGGATTATAAATTAGCATCTAATTTCGTTTGGTCAGCTACAATGGCTTTAAACGGATTAATCCAAAAAGGTGTTCCGTCAGATTGGGCAACGCATATGATTGGTCACGAATTAACAGCTTTATACGAAATTGATCATGCTAGAACATTAGCTATCATTGGTCCAAACTTATATAAGGTAATGTTTGAAACTAAAAAAGACAAATTAGCACAATTCGGAAAACGTGTTTGGAATATTCAAGAAGGTTCAACTGAAGAAATTGCTGAAAAAGCTCTTGAAAAAACAGTTGAATTTTTCCATACTATGGGAATGAAAACCAAATTATCTGAAAACACAGAAGACTATGCAAAAACGGCTGACTTTATTGTAAATCGTTTTGAAGAAAGAGGTTGGAAAGCTTTAGGTGAAAAACAAAACATTACTCCAGAAAAAGTGAGAGAAATTGTGGAGATGAGTTATTAATGAATAACGTCCAGCTTTAGCTGGATGATTATAAAATCAAAAAGCGTTCAAGTGGCAATACCTGAACGCTTTTTTTCTAACCCCAAAACAAAAATTAACTTAACCCAACTTAATTTATGTATTCGTAATACTTTCAACATATTACTTCATTAAAAACGCTTTGTTGTATTTTAAATTGCACCACGAAATTTAAAATTTTGTTAAACTTTAATTCCATGTATTATCAATAAGGTTTGATAATGCGTTTTTATTTGCTAATTTTGATTAATTAAACGATTTAGAAATGAAGTCAAATCCAAAATTTGCAGTTATTGGTGGTGGAAGTTGGGCAACGGCAATTGCCAAAATGTTGTGTGAAAATCAATCAGAAATTGCTTGGTATATGCGAAATGTTTATGCTATTGAACACTTAAAACATCAAAAACACAATCCTAATTATTTAAGTTCAGTTGAATTTGATATTAAAAAACTTAGGCTAACCAATGATATTAATGAAGCTGTTGCATTTGCTGATTATGTAATATTTGCTATTCCTTCTGCTTTTTTGAGTGGTGAATTAGAAAACCTTACCGAAAGTTTAAAAGACAAAGTCATCTTTTCAGCCATTAAAGGAATTGTTCCAGAAACTAGTTTGATTGTTGGAGAACATTTTCATAAAAAATATGATATTCCTTATGAAAATATTGGAGTAATCACTGGTCCTTGTCATGCTGAAGAAGTTGCACTAGAACGTTTGTCTTATTTAACTATTGCTTGTGGTGATGTTGATAAAGCAAAAACAATGGCAAAAAACTTAAGTGGAGATTATATCAAAGCAAAAACTTCAGATGATATTATTGGAACTGAATATGCAGCTATGTTGAAAAACATTTATGCTATCGCTGCCGGAATTGCTCATGGTTTAGGTTATGGAGATAATTTTCAATCGGTTTTAATGAGTAATGGAATTCGTGAGATGAAGAAATTCATTAAAAAAGTTCACAAGATGAAACGTAACATTAATGATTCTGCTTATTTAGGAGATTTATTGGTTACAGGTTATTCCGTATTCTCAAGAAATAGAATGTTTGGAAACATGATTGGAAAAGGCTACACGGTTAAATCGGCACAAATGGAAATGAGCATGGTTGCTGAAGGGTATTATGCAACAAACAGTGCTTATAAATTGAATCAAGAATATGGAGCTAAAACGCCAATTATTGATGCAGTTTACCAAATTCTATATGAAGGCAAAGAAGCTAAAAAAGTATTTGCTAAATTGACTGATAAATTAGATTAAGCTTAAAAAACACAGAACTTAAAAAACCCATTTAGAAACAAAACTTAATTTCTAAATGGGTTTTTTAAATTTATTTAATTGTTATTTCGTCTACAAAAATAAAAGCATCTCCATCGGATGGAAATCCTTGATGCCATTCTGGTAATTTTCCAAAGTTGGTTGCAACAACTTTTACATATCTAGCTTTTTGCGCTTTAAATTTAAGCTCAAAAGGTTTTATAACCGTTTCATATTCTTTTGGATCAACTACATTTTCTACTGTTCCAACTTTTTTAAATGTGATATTATCTTCAGAAATATAGTAATCTACTTTGGTTGGCATTAAAATCCAAGATCGTGTGTCTTGTAGGTAATTTGATGTAATTGAAGTTATTTTATGAGTCGACTGCATGTCTACGACACATTCGAAGTTTTGATTTTGAAATCCTTGCCACTCACCTTTTCTCCAGTTTTCGTTGCCAAAAATTCCGTCTAACAAACCAGCATCACCACCAGCATGATATTGTGGATTGTATTTTGATTTGATGTCAATTGTGTAATTATTTGGTTTTTTGAAGAATTGAGCTGAAATGGTGTCGCTTATTTTTCCAAAACCATCATCAGAATAAAATTTAATAATTGCTGATTTATCCAAAATTAAATTTTTATCAAATATTTTAAAGTTAGAATCATTGATACTGTAAAAATATTCGGTTTTCTTATTCTGAGAATCAAAGGAAATATTTAATATGCTTTTAAAAGATTTACTTTCTGCTTCAATTACTGGAACAGGAACTATATCCTTGTAATTTTTAAAAAATCTTAAATAACTTCCTTCAAAACCAAAAATAGAATAATCCTGTTTGATTTTTTTATTAATCACTTCATTATTTCCATTTTCAAGTTTTACATTTATTTCATCGAAAAAAGGGTTACTTACAGTCCAATTACTAAAACGATGTCCCGGTGTAATCGAATAAATTCCCATAGAACTCAAAACATACCAAGCGCTCATTTGTCCGCAATCTTCGTTTCCTATTAAACCATCTGGTGTGTTTTTGTAGAATTCGTTTAAGATATAATGTACTTTTTCTTTTGTTTTTTCGGGTTTGCCCACGTAATTGTACAAATAAGCCATGTGGTGACTAGGTTCGTTTCCATGTGCATATTGTCCAATTAAACCTGTCACATCTACTTGTTCTCTTCCTGTGGTTTTGCTTTCACTGTTAAACATTTCGTCTAATTTGGCTTCAAATTTTTCATTTCCACCATAAGCTTCTATCATTCCAGGAATATCTTGAGGTACAAAAAATGAATATTGCCATGAATTTCCTTCGGTAAAATTATTATTGACTTCTCTTGGATCAAAAGGTTTGTCCCAACCACCATTTTTCTTTGGACGCATAAAACCCGTATTCCAATCGAAAATATTTTTCCAATTTTGAGAACGTTTCATGAAATATTCGTAATCTTCTTTTTTATTTAAAATTTGAGCCATTTGAGCAATACACCAATCGTCATAAGCATATTCAACGGTTTTTGAAACACTTTCATGATCATCATCCATAGAAATAAAGCCGTTTTCTTTGTAGGCTTTTAGTCCTAAAACATCTCTCATAGCTGAAGCTTTACTTGCTTCAAAAGCTTTTTCGTAATCATAACCTTTAATTCCTTTTGCCATGGCATCTGCAATCACAGAAACAGAATGATATCCAATCATACAATCGGTTTCATTGGAAGCTAATTCCCAAACAGGCAATCTTCCACCTTGTTCGTATTGTTTAATAAAAGTATTGATATAATCTGAAGTTCGTTTTTTATCAATCAGAGTATATAAAGGATGAGCTGCTCTAAACGTGTCCCAAAGTGAAAAAACGGTGTAATAATCAAATCCTTCTGCAGTGTGAATTTCGTTATCTCTACCACGATATTTTCCATCTAAATCTTGTGCAATGTTGGGTTGCATCATCGTGTGATATAATGCTGTATAGAAAATGGCTAATTTTTCTTTATCATTTGAAGTGATTTCAATTTTAGATAATTCTTTGTTCCATAATGCCTCAGCATCTTTCTTTACTTTGTCAAAATCCCAGTGTTTAATTTCAGAACTGTTTAATAAAGTACCTGAATAATTAGTTGAAGACAAAGTCACTTTTATATTTATTTTTTCTCCTTTTTTTACTTTTTTAGAGAAACATACTGCAACCTCATTTCCAAAAAATTGAAATTCTCTATCATTAAATTCAGAATTAAAACTATTTATTTTCATTGGTTTATCAAACTCAATTCTTGCATACACGTATTGATTTTGAGCCCAAGCTTCGCTTCTTCGTAAAATTTCCCAAGTCCTATCGTTTACATACCTTACATGACCTTCCAATAATTTATCGCGATGATTTAAATCTAAAATGATATTTGCTTGACCTTTTTCATTAAAAGTATATTCATGAAAACCCACTCTTGTTGATGCAGTTAATCTTACATCAATATTGTGTTTGTCTAATTTTACGCTATAAAATCCTGCTGATGCTTTTTCGTTATCATGAGAAAATGTAGAAGAATATTCTTTATTGTCAAAAGAAGGTTCACCCATTGTTGGCATTAACATAATATCTCCAAAATCAGAAACTCCAGTTCCGTTTAAATGTGTGTGTGAAAATCCATAAATAACATTATCTGAATAATGATAGCCCGAACAACCGTCCCAACTTCCGTCAATTCGTGTGTCTGGAGAAAGTTGAACCATTCCATAAGGTGTTGTCGCACCAGGAAAAGTATGTCCGTGACCACCAGTTCCAATAAATGGGTTTACGTGTTTGGCAAAGTCTTGTGCAAATACACTGCTTGTAATGAAAAGTATTAAAAAAAGAAAATTCCTCATTTTATAGGTTTTAATTTGCTATAAAATTGAGGAAAATTTATGAGGAATACAATTTATATTTTTTAAAAACCTAATATCATATTTGTTTCAACTTGCAAAATCAATGCTTTCTTTTGTTCTGAATTAACTTTATAAGTTCATCTCTTTTTATTCTATAATCAGGTGCAAAAGGAAAATCAAATTCTTCACTTTTTAAATAAGTTATAATATCAACTTTCTCTATTCCATCAATAGACTCTAATTCAATTTCTTTGGGTATTTCTACTAAATTTTCTTTAAATATATAAATAAGTAAGTCAATATTATTATTATTAAGACAAATATCTATTATTGAAAAACACTTTGTGAATGGAGTATTTATAATACACATATTTAAATCCGCCCCTTTAGTTATTAAAAACTTACCTACATCTATACAAGCCTCTCCTGAATCTGAACGAATGGATGTCAATTCAAATAAAGCAATTTTTTCTCGTAAAAATTTATCATTATCTGAGTCTTTAATTTTCTGATTTATATCTGATCCATTTACTACTAATCTTTCTATAAAAAATGAATTACAATCCTCTAAATATTGAATTGCAATTAATAATGGAGTTTTTTTATCATATATTCCATATATTTCATTAACATTCACATTGTATTTTAAAAAAATTTCAAATGATATTCTTTTATTGTTAACAATTGCAAGTGCAAACAAATTCATATTATATTTTTGGTCTTTATAGTTAATTAAGCTTTTATCTTTAACCAGAATTGACTTGATTAAAACTGAATCTTGATTCATAACAGCTTTTGCTAATTCTTCAGCAGGTGTGTCATTAAAATTAGAAAATCTGTAAGGAGGAGGTTGAGGTATAATAATTTCTTTGTTCTGGCACTGAACATTTAAAGTAATAATTAATAAAAATATTATCTTCTTCATATTAAATTTTTATTAATTAAAATATCTAGACTTTTAAAATCTCACCTAAACAAATTGTTCTAATCTATCATACACACAAACAAGAATAAAATTGAAACCAAAAAGTTAAACACCAATTACACCAAGTTTATTAATTGCTGGTAAATCAACTTGATCATTAGTATTAATAGAGTTGGCTTTAAAAACAAAATTTTTATCATACATCTTATTTCCAATAAAATACGACAATGAAAATTCGTTATTCAATTGTAAAACGCTGTTTTCTAAAAATTCCATTTTTACAGCAGTTTGTGGTGCAAGTGTTGCAAATGCATGACGTAGTTGCATGGTATTTCGTTCTTCACCATTAATTAAACCGTGAGCTTTTGAGACAATCATCGCCATTTCTAGTGTTTCGTCAGTTGCATTTAATAAATAGGCATACCAACAATTTTCCTGAAAATCATCGCTAAAATCTTGTATGGCAACAATGTATACGTTCTCTACTTTTGGGATTTCTATGTCTGCTTTCATATTTAAAAATTAACCCATCTAGGGTTTTAAACCCTAGATGGGTTGTAATTAATTTTATATCGTTGCTTTAAATTGTTCTAAGAATCTAACATCATTTTCATAAAACATTCTGATGTCACCAATTTGGTATAAAAGCATTGCTATACGCTCCACTCCCATTCCGAATGCGAAACCTGAATATTCGTCTGAATCAATTCCACAGTTTTTCAAAACATTAGGATCAACCATTCCACAACCACCAATTTCTAACCAACCAGTGCCTTTAGTGATTCTGTAGTCTGTTTCTGTTTTTAAACCCCAATAAATATCGATTTCTGCACTAGGCTCAGTAAAAGGAAAATAAGAAGGTCTAAGACGAATTTTTGATTTTCCGAACATTTCTTTCGTGAAGTATAACAAAGTCTGTTTTAAGTCCGCAAAAGACACGTCTTTGTCGATGTACAATCCTTCCACTTGATGGAAAATACAATGAGAACGAGCTGAAACCGCTTCATTACGAAAAACACGACCTGGAGAAATAGTTCTGATAGGCGGTTTATTGTTTTCCATATAACGCACTTGCACTGATGAAGTGTGTGTACGCAATAGCAAATCTGGATTCGTTTGTGTAAAGAAAGTATCTTGCATATCACGTGCTGGGTGATATTCTGGTAAATTTAAGGCTGTGAAATTATGCCAATCATCTTCAATTTCTGGTCCTTCGGAAACATTGAATCCTAAAGTTGAGAAAATATCAATGATTTGGTTTTTTACAATAGAAATAGGATGACGGGAACCAATAGCAACTGGTTCACCTGGACGTGTTAAATCGCCATAAGTTCCTTTTGCTTCGTCTTTAGTCTCTAAAACTTCTTGAAGAGAAGCTACTTTTTCTTCGGCAGTCGTTTTCAATTGATTGATTACTTGACCGAATTCCTTTTTCAATTCGTTAGGAACATTTTTAAATTCGGCAAATAATTCTTTCAATAAACCTTTACTACCTAGATATTTAATTCTAAATTCTTCAAGTTTTTCTTTGTTATCGGCATTGAAAGCTTTGGCTTCTTCAATGTGTATTTTAATCTTATCTATCATCGTTCATTTTGTAAAGGGCAAAGTTAAGTTTTTTTAGTGATTAGTGAAAAGTGATTAGTAATTAGTTTTTTGCTATTCACTAATTACTAGTAGCTAATTACTTAATAACTTCTTTTTCAAGAAAATAATTCACAATAGCATCTTTCATTAATACGGATTGTTCACCAGCTTTTAGTGTCGGTAATTCTTCTTTTACAGTAAAGTGAGGCCAACCTTCAGCATCAAAATAATCAAATTCGTAATAGCCATAAGGTTCTAGCAAACGACAAATGGCTATGTGCATTAGGTTTACTTTTTCATCTTTTTTGAATTCTTGGTTGAATTTTCCTAATTCTTGAACTCCTATTAGGTATATAATGGCATCAAGATCTAGCGTGTCACCATCAGCAAATTTGTTTGATAATAGTAAAACTACATTTTCCCAACGTTCTTTTAATTGTTCGTCTCTAGACATTTTTTTTGTGGTTGTAGGTTATCGGTTATGAGTTATGGGTTGCCTTTCATCCATTAACTTTTACCAATCACCAAATTTCTGCAAAGATAGTAACTAGTAAATTGACTTTCGATAATTCTTTTATCTTTGTTCATTCAACTATTATCTATTTATGAGTTTTATTGATATTGTTTTTGCAGCTTTACTAGGATATGCTTTATATAAAGGAATTAAAAACGGACTTTTTGTTGAGTTGGCTTCTTTAATAGCTTTATTAGCTGGAATTTTTGTTGCCTTAAAATTTTCAGACTTTGCAAAGTCTATTATTGAAAATAATTTTTCTTGGGATCCAAAATACGTTGAAATTATAGCTTTTACTCTGACTTTTATTGCTGTTGTAGCTGGAATTCATCTTTTGGCTAAAGTTTTAACAAAGATTGCTGATTTTGCTTTTTTAGGTTGGATTAATAAATTAGCTGGTGCTGCTTTTAGTATGATTAAAACAATATTAGCATTAAGTATTGTAATTTTATTATTTGAAAAAATCAATGTAAATAATATGATTGCAAAACAAGAAACACTAGATAATTCTATGTTTTATAACCCTATAAAAAAAGTTTCTGAGTTTGTTTATCCCCAAATTGAAGAATGGTATGAGAAGAGTGTTCAGTCTTCAGTTGGCAGTGATTAATAGTTTAATGTTAACAGAAAAAATTATTCTTCTATTAAATTTAGAATTTCAATTGTTTCTTTTTTTTCTAACGGACTTTTAATTCTCACAGTAATTAATTTGTAATCCCATGTTTTATTATTTCTCTCTGCTAAAATATCAAGCATAGCTTTTCCCTTTTCACATGTGATCTTTATTGTTGAATTAACTAAATTATTATCATCCGAATAATTTACAGAACCGTTTAAAATTGACATATTATTAATAGGCTCTATTTCTCCTAAAGTAATATTTATTCTCTCATTTTGTTTTACTTTCTCCAAGGCTAACTCATAAAGCTTCGGATCAGCGTAAGCTTTTGAATAATTACCTAAAACTGAACCAAATGCAATTATTAACAAAGAAATCGTTAGAATCAACATCGTTCCAGTTAATGGAACAAACCATTTCCAATTCTTTTTAAACCAACTTTCATGCTCAATTAGGTTATTATTCATCCCATAATAATTTACTAAACTACCTTACCTCTTTAATAGCACTACTCAAAACCCAACCTTCTGTTTTATCAGTAAGCTGAATTCTTTTGTAATTGTCTAATGTTTCTTTCACAAAGACTTTTGTTCCTTCATGAAGTGTGAAAGCGTTGTCTGCGTCTTCTTTTGGTTCGGCTTTTACTTCAACAGTGTCTTCAAAAATTATGGCTGGTTTGTCTTTTTTTTGAAAATTAGTCAAGAAATTAGCCGACAGAAAGGAAACTATTACTAAAAATAGAGCCACGAAAATTGAGACGAAAGAAAAACGCTTGATGTTTGATTCCTCTTTATACAAAAACAAAGCAAAACTCAACAACGTCAACACTGAAAAAATCACACTTAACCATGTCCACGTGTTGATTGAAAATACAGAAGTTACACTTTTTATGAATCTAGTAAATCCTAATTCCTCAATTACTTTTATGTTGTCAATGGTTCTTTTTTGGGCGAATGCTAAATTAGTTTTTATGGCTTTATTATTAGGTTCCAACAACAATGCTTTTTCATAATAATAAGTAGAAGGAGCAACTTTATTCAATTTGTAATAGGAGTTTCCTAAATTAAAATACAAATCAGCAGATTCTTGTTTTAGACTTTTTTCAATGTATTCGTATTTCTGAATTGCATTTTCGTAATCTCCTTTTTTATACATTTCATTAGCAATCTCAAACACTTTTTGAGAAGATTCATCGGCTGTTTGTCCAAATGAAAATTGGATAAGTAGTATAAATATGTAAACTAAATTCTTCATTTTATTATACTGATTTAGTTTGAGTTAATTCTTTTTCTAATAGAGATATACTTTCTACTGCTTTTTCAAAATCCAATTTCATAGTATCGTCTGAAGAAGGTGCATATCTAGCAAACTCAGCAGATTTCATTATATTGATAAAGTTAGCAACTGATTCTTGAGAAGCATTTTTCTGTACTAACAATAGTTGAATGTTTTCTTTATCCATTTCAGACGTTTCTATATTCAGTTTTGCTTTTAAGAAATTGTGTAATGCTTTTTCGATGGCTAAATAGAAAGGCACTTTATTTCCTAATTGTTTTTTCGCTTCTCCTAAATATTTCTTCGCTAATTTGTTGTTCATTCGAATTTTGTTTCCATATTCATCGCTAACATATTCGTCAGTTTTACGTTTCACTATGAATAAAATCGGAATAAAACACAAAGGTAATAGTAGTAATGAATAATAGATGTTTGAACCAAAAGGTGTGCTTTTGTTTATAGGTTCAAAATTGGTTTTTCTATTAATAAATTGAAAAGTTTCAGATTTTGTGATGTCTTGTTTTTCTGGATCATTTGAAGCTACTGTTGCTAAACCTGGCCCATCAATTACATCAATTATAAATTCTTCTGAAGATATTGTTTTGTATGAATTAGATTTCAAGTCAAAATAAGAAAACACTAAAGGTTTTATTGGATATTTTCCTTTGGTCTGAGGCACAATTGTGTACGTATCTGAAATTTTTCCAATCATTCCAGACAAAGGTGTATTAACTTCTTCGTTGTGTTTTGGTTCGAAAACATCAAAAGCTGATGGTAATTCTAGTTTTGGTAATTCAAATAATTTTAAATTACCTTTTCCTGAAACTTCAACAACTAAATCTAATGATTCACCATATTTTACTTGTTTTTTTGACGGCACAATTTTAAATGCAAAATCTCCAACTGCTCCTTTAAAATCAATTGGTTTATTAACTTCTGGTAAAGGCTTTACATTTATAGCTCTTGCACCTGCAGAAATAGTTTTTCTTACGGTTTGATAGGGACTTTCGCTGTAAGAAGTCCTTCTAACTGGAACATTTACGTCCATTGTAATTGTTAAAGGATCCAGGTTTTTGTTTCCTGCTTCTAATGGATATAGTATTACTTTTCTCCATTCTACCATTGCATAATCTTTTCCATTGTATTTTGCTAAAACAGCTTTTAGGTTTTTCATGTCTTGAAACTGACTCCAAAAACCGTTATAGGCTGGATTTTCGGTTTCACGAACATTATTTACACCATATCTTGGATCAAAATATACTTTATAAACCACAGTAACAGGTTCATTTACATATGGGTTTTGTTTAGAAATATCTGCTACTAAAAAGACACCTTCTCCAACTTGAGCTAAAGGATCATTTGGATCAACTGGCATTTGAATAGCGTCAACTATCTTAACAACAACAGGATTTGATTTATAAATTACTCCTTCGTATTCAATCGTTGCAGGTTGAATGGTGAAAGTTCCTTTTGATTTTGGTGTAAGGAAAAAATTTAATTGAGTAAAGATCTCTCTTCTACTATTCACTTTTCCATTAACAATAGTAATAGAAGTATTCTTTCCTTTACTAATTGAAGGACCTTCTACTCTAAAACCATCAAGTCTTGGTGGATCAAAGTTGTCACCGTCATTATTAATGATGTAGGTTAATAAAATTTTTTCGTTTAAAGCATAGATATCCTTGTCTGTAACTGCTTCAAATTTTACTTGAGCAAATGCAGTGTATTGGATTAAAATTGCGAAAATTAAAAAAATCTTTTTCATTATGTGCTAAATTTACTTGATCCGAATTTATTTCAGAATTTCAGTATCTGTTTATTACCAGTCTTTATCTGTTTGAATACGAACTCCTTTTGCTTTGCGAGAATTAACCTTTTCTTGAATTTTCTTTTCAGCGTTATTAACTGCTTCTAAGATATTTTCGATTTTCTGTTTATCTTCTCCTTGAGGTTTTGGGTTTCCTTTTTCTTCTTTATCTCCTTCTTTATTTTGATCTTTTTTGTCCTTTTTATCTTGTTGATCCTGATCTTTATTTTTGTCCTTATCTTTTTCCTTATCATTTCCTCCATCATTATTTTTTGGAGGATTTTCTTTTAGCATTTTTTTGGCCAAAGCATAATTGTAACGTGTTTGTTCATCATAGGGATTATTGCGTAAAGCATTTTTATAAGTTTCAACTGCTGCTTGATAATTTTTTTCGAGCATTAAAGTGTTTCCTAAATTGTGAAATGCCTTGTGTTTTTCTTCTTTAGTTTTAGCCGAAATAGTTGCTTCAAAAAAATTAAATTTAGCTTCACCTGGTTGATTTAGTCTATAAATACTGTTTCCCAAATTATAATAAGAAGCTGCTTTTACATTTTTATCTGATGAAGCCGAAACTCTATAATCTGCTTCAGAAGCAATGTATTTCTTCCCTTTGAAAGATTCATTTCCTTTATACAAATCTTTGTGATCTTCTTGTGCAAAAATAAAAGAAGAAACTAGTAAAACTATATAAACAATTATTCTATTCATCTCTTTTTTCTTTAAATAAATTTAATTTTTGAAACCATGCTGTTTTTCTTTCAAACATCAGCAAATCTATAAATAACAATAGAAATCCTAAACCTAAAAACCACTGATATTGTGTTTTGAATTCTGCTATTTGTTGTGTTTCTGATTCGTTTTTCTCAATTGAACTCAAAACGATTTGTAAATTATCTACAACTGATTTTGTGTTATTTCCGTCTAGATATTTTCCTTTAGTTGCTTCTGCAATAAGTTTTAAAGTTTCAGGATTCATTTTGGTTATGACTGTTTCACCGTTTGAATCTTTTTTATAACCTAAAATTTTGCCATTTTCTTTGATTGGAATTTGTCCACCTTTTGTTGTTCCAACACTTATAGTTACAATTTTTATGCCTTTTTCTTTAGCAATTTCTAAAGCTTCTTTTGAATCATCACCATGATCTTCTCCATCAGAAATCAAAATCAGCAACTTACTTTGTTGGTCGTCATCAAAGAAATTAATCGCTTGGTTAATCGCTTGATTTAATGCTGTCCCTTGCGATGAAAGCATATTAGTATTCGCGTTTTGCAAGTACATTTTTCCAATACTATAATCAGATGTCATTGGCAAAATCGGATAAGCACTTCCAGCGTAAGCTATCAAACCAATTCTATCGCCTTGTAAATTATTAATGATTTGGTTGATGATTTGTTTTGATTTTTCTAAACGATTTGGCGCAACATCTTCGGCTAACATACTTTTAGAAACATCTAATGCAAAGACAATATCAATTCCGTCACGTTTTATGGTTTCCATTTTAGTTCCTAATCTAGGATTTGCTAAAGCAATTATCACAGCACTTAATCCTAAAACAACAAATAAAAATTTTAGAATTGACTTAAAACCAGAATATTCTGGAATCAGTTTTTTTACCAAATCTAAATCACCAAACTCTTTTTGCTTTTGTGTTTTCCAATAAAAATTGAATACAAAAAACACTACCACAATTGGCACTATCAGCAACAAATACAAATATTTTGATTCTTCTAGTTGAAACATTTTATATAAATCCTCTTAAAATTGTGTTTCTTAATAGTACTTCTATTAACAATAAACCACAAGCTACAAGTAGTAATGGTCTAAACAATTCGTTATAATTAGTAAATTTTTTTTCTTTTATCTCTGTCTTTTCAAGCTTATTAATGTTGTCATAAATAGCCTCTAATTTTTCATTACTTGTTGCTCTGTAATAGATTCCATCCGTTTTTTTAGCTATTTCTTTCATTAAACCTTCGTCAATTTCTACATCCATCATTTGGTATAAAAATTTTCCGCTTGGATCTTTTGCATAAGGAAACATAGCTCTTCCGTTTGTTCCTAATCCTATTGTATATACTTTTATTCCGTATTTTTTAGCAATATCTGCAGCCATTCTTGGATCAATTGTTCCTGAATTATTTACACCATCAGTCAATAAAATAATAATTCTGCTTTTAGCTTTACTTTCTCTTAAACGATTTACTGCAGTTGCTAATCCAACACCAATTCCTGTTCCATCTTGTATGATTGAATCATCATATTCGATAGATTTTATAGCTTGTTGCACAATTAATGCGTCTGAAGTAACTGGCGTTTTTGTATAACTTTCTCCTGCATAAACTACAATTCCAATTCGGTCATTTATTCTATCGTTAGCAAACTTTGAAGCTACTTTTTTAAGAGCATCTAAACGATTTGGTTTTAAGTCTTTGGCTAACATACTTCCAGAAACGTCAATAGCCATTACAATATCAATTCCACTTGTTGATTTTTGCCTTACTGAAACATCCACTGTTCTTGGTCTTGCTAATGCTAAAATGATTAATGATAAAGCTAACAATCGCACGTAAAACAATAGTGGTTTTACTTTAGACAATAGAGAATGATTGTTCTTAAACGATTTTGTTGAGCTTATTTTTAAACTTGCATCTCTATTGTTTTTGTTATAAAAATGCCAAGCAATAGCTAGTGGAATTGTTAAAAACAACCAGAAAAAATGCGGATTTAAAAAGGTTATATTTTCCATTATAGACTGCTTTTTTTAAGTTCGATAGAATTTCTTACGCGTTCCATCATCTTCTCAGCATCTTTATCGCCATCTTTATAGATTAAAAAGAACTCTTGAGCTGAGTTAGGTTGCGCAAAAATCACAATTTCATAAGCCATTTTATACTCTTTTTTATCTATTGGATTATTTACTGTAAATGTTCCGTAGGCCTTTTTACCTGAAAGCCCTTTCTTTGGTTCGTAATCACCAACTTTTACTAAGATATTTTTTGCACCAACAGATTCTAAGTATTTTATATCTGCTTCTATAGCTACATCTTTATCTAAAGCTACAGAATCTTTAAAAGTAGTTGTATTTAATGTTATTGAGAAGTTATCAATCAAACTTCCATATGTAAATCTTCCAACAGACTTAACAGTTGGTGGTAAATTTTGCTGCACTCTTTCGTCAACAGTACGTTTTAAAACTCTTGGTGTTTCAATTTTTATTGCAGGATCACCATATTCTGATGTCACCCATTCTTTTTCTAACAATTCTTTTGAGGTGTGACCGATATAATTATCCTTCAAATAATCATAAGCTATGGTTCTAGCAAATACAATTAATGATATAAATAAAAACACGACTACAACTACAATAGAAAGTACAACACGAATTACTTTATCCTTTTTAGCTTTCTTGATTCTAATTTCTTCTTGAAACAGATTGTCTTGTTCTTCTTGCGTTCTTGGTGTTGCTTTATCTAAGGATAATAAAAACTCATTTATTATTATTTTACTTTCTTCAATTTCCGAAGCAATAGGTTGTGATTTAGCAAATTTTACTAAATCGGCATTTTTTAATACTTCATTAAATTGATTTAATAAAGAAGGACTAATTTTTATATTTCTTTTTCCTGTCTCAGCTCTTAATGCTTTATACAATTCGCTTGAAGTACTTTCCATAGCAGGAACAGAAAGCGATTCTTCTATATAGACACGAGCAATATCAGTTAATTCAGAATAATACTCTTTTACATTTCCATTCTGCCAAAGACTCTTTTTTTCTAAATTTTCAGAATGTACCAAAGCTTTTTCTATAGGAGAAGCGAAACCTTTAAAATCTTCTTTTTTGTATTTCTGAATTCTTTTTATGATGAAATAAGCTAAAACTCCTAATCCAACTACTAAAAGAGCAAATAACACATATTTCCACCAATCACTTGCTGGTTTTTTGACTTCAATAATTGGTTTAATATCAAACATTGGTTGCACAATAGTATCAACCTTTACATCATTAACTCTTATTGTCGTTGAATCTGAAAAGTATTCTTTATTATTAATTCGTACAGCAATACTTGGAATTTTATAAACTCCAGAATCAAATTGTGTTAAACCATATTTTTTAATTAATTCTAACTTATCATTATCTTTAATTGTATCAATTGGATAGGATTCTAAAACTTCCATACGACCAATGAATTTTCGCTCTGGAAAAACCACGTGATCTTTTAAAGTTACTTTTGCTTTTAGTATTAAATTTAACTGTGAACCAATTTTTATTTCTGTAGAATCAACAGTTGAAGTCATCGATTGAGAAAACCCAAAAGTTGAAATCAATAAAAATAATATGTATACTCTTTTTGTCATTTTTTTATTCTAAAATCTAAATTCAAATATCATCAATCTTCAATCATTATCTTGCTTTGAAATAGCTTAATAGTTTTTTTACGTAATTTTCATCAACTCTTGAGTGAATTACTCCAGCTCCAGATTTTGAGAAAGTAGTTTTAAAATAATCTACATTTTCTCTATGATTAATTTCGTAATCTAATCGTAATCTTTTTGAATTAGTGTTAACGTACATCAATTCGTTCGTTTCTGCATCAAGCATTTGAACTAATCCAATATTTGGAATACTTTCTTCTCTTTGGTCGAAAACTCTTATTCCAGTGATGTCATGCTTTTTAGAAACAATTTTCAAAGTTGATTCATAATCTTTCACCATAAAGTCTGAAATCACAAAAACAATGGCTTTTTTCTTCATGATGCTTGATAAGAATTTTAAGGCTTGAGACAAATCGGTTTTCTTGCTTTTTGGCTGAAACTCGATTAACTCTCTAATAATTCTTAGTACATGAGACTTTCCTTTTTTTGGAGGAATGAATAATTCAATTTCATCTGAAAATAATATCAAACCTATTTTATCATTGTTGTTTGTTGCAGAAAAAGCTAATGTCGCTCCTATTTCAGCAATCACTTCACTTTTTAATTGATTTTTAGTTCCAAAACTTTCAGAGCCAGAACAATCTACTAATAGCATCATGTTTAGTTCACGCTCTTCTTCAAAAACTTTTACATAAGGCTCGTTGTATTTTGCTGTAACATTCCAATCAATACTTCTAACATCGTCACCAAATTGATATTGACGAACTTCAGAAAAGGTCATTCCACGACCTTTAAACTGCGTATGGTATTCTCCCGAAAAGATATGATCACTCAATCTTCGGGTTTTGATTTCTATTTTACGTACTTTTTTGAGAATTTCCTTTGTATCCATTTTTTTTAGTGATTAGTGAATAGTGAATAGTGATTGGTAAAAGCATTGGCTAATTACTAACTACTAGTTACTAATTACTACTATGGTACTTCAATTTCGTTTACAATTTTATTTATAATATCTACTGAAGTTACATTTTCAGCTTCAGCTTCGTAAGTAATTCCAATTCTGTGACGCAATACATCATGTACAACCGCACGAACATCTTCTGGTATTACATAACCTCTTCGTTTGATAAAAGCATAGCATTTTGATGCCATGGCTAAATTGATACTTCCACGAGGAGAAGCTCCAAAACTGATTAATGGTTTAAGACTTTCTAATTTATATTTTTCTGGATAACGAGTTGCAAAAATAATATCCAAGATATATTTTTCAATCTTTTCATCCATGTAAACTTCTTTAACTGCTTCTTGAGCACGTTTGATTTGTTCTACAGAAACAACTGGATTAATTTTATCATAATTACCCATTAAACTTTGTTTCATTATCATTCGTTCTTCATCCATTTTTGGATAATCGATAACGGTTTTAAGCATAAAACGGTCAACTTGAGCTTCTGGTAAAGGATAAGTTCCTTCTTGTTCCACAGGATTTTGTGTGGCTAATACAAAAAATGGCTTGTCTAATTTGAAAGTTGTATCTCCAATGGTTACTTGTTTCTCTTGCATCGCTTCTAATAAAGCAGATTGTACTTTTGCTGGAGCACGGTTAATCTCATCGGCTAAAACGAAATTAGCAAAAATTGGTCCTTTTTTTATTGAGAAAGCATTGTCTTTCATGTTGTAAATCATGGTTCCAACAACGTCTGCTGGCAACAAATCTGGAGTAAACTGAATTCTACTGAAACTTCCTTCAACAGCATTTGCCAAAGTATTAATTGCTAAAGTTTTTGCTAAACCAGGGACTCCTTCTAATAAAATATGTCCTTGTCCTAAAAGGCCAATTAACAATCGTTCTATCATATGTTTTTGTCCAACAATAGTTTTATTCATTTCCATTGTAAGCAAATCTATAAAAGCACTTTCTCTTTCAATCTTTTCATTGATGGCTCTAATGTCCAAAGTCATTGTGTTTTCTTCCATTTTATTCTTAATTTAGTACCGATATTTCGAGGTAAAACTTTGTTATTTATTTTAACATTTCAAAATTGTAATTTTTTTTGCTTTTATGTTGTTAACATTGCGTTAAAAATAATTTGAAATAGCCATATTTGGCAATGATTTATGATTTAGTTTTATACTTTTAAGAAAAAATTAAAAAAATCAATAAAAATGAGCATTAAACTTTCTTCAATAGTAGCTGGAGTTATGAATTGGGGTGTTTGGGATAAAAATCTAAATACACAAGAAATGACCACTTTAATACATACTTTTTTAGCACAAAATATTACTTCTTTTGACCATGCAGATATTTATGGTGGCTATACAACAGAAGCGTCATTTGGAAAAGCGTTTTCACAATCAAAAATTGACAGAAAATCTATCCAATTAATTTCAAAATGTGGCATAAAATATCCTTCTGAAAGTAGAGCTTATGGCATTAAACATTATGATTATAGTGCTGAATATATCATTTGGAGTGCTGAAAATTCATTAAAAAATTTACAATCAGATTATTTAGATGTGTTTTTATTACACAGACCAAGTCCTTTAATGCGAGTTGATGAAGTTGCAAAAGCAGTTGAACAGTTAAAATCACAAGGGAAAATTTTATCTTTTGGAGTTTCAAACTTTACGAATTCTCAAACAGAATTATTACAAAAAAGTGTAAATGTAGAATTTAACCAAATTCAGTTTTCGGCCACGCATTTTGAAGCTATGTTAGATGGAAGTTTAGATTATATGCAATCAAATAATATAACTCCACTAGCTTGGAATCCATTAGGCTCAATGTTTAAAGAAGATACAGAACAAACAAGAAGGTTAAAAAAATTACTAACAACTTTAGTCAGCAAATACGAAGTGTCTTCAGATTTAATTTTATTAGCTTGGATTTTACAACATCCTTCCAATATTATTCCTGCAGTTGGAACAACAAATTTGACTAGAATTCCACAATTAAATAAAGCATCTTCTTTAAAGTTAGATTTAGAAGATTGGTTTGCTATTTGGACAGAAAGCATGGGAAATAGAGTGCCTTAATGATTGATGAATGAAGAGTAAAGATTTTTGATTTTAGAAATACAACACTCTACAATCAAAATTCGTTAATCTTAAATCTTAAATTCAAATGATTAATAAACGCTTACTTGTCAAAAATTTACTAGCTCACAATGATGAGAACAGTTTTTATGACAAAAAGCGTCAATTAAACCTACATTCTAAAGAAGGAAAAGCAAAATTTTTGAAACATATTTGTGCTTTATCTAATTCAAATCCTACTAACACTTCCTTTATTGTTGTTGGAGTTGAAGATGAAACCAATGAAATTGTTGGTGATGATTTTTTTGATGATAGTCGAATTCAAAACCTGGTAAATGCTTATTTAGAAAATCCTCCAAAAATTCAATATGAAAATGTACCTTTTCCTAATTTACCAATTGATAAAGTTGTTGGTTTAGTTTCAATAAAGCCAAATGGAAAGGTTTCAAAGTTCAAGAAAAACATTCATACAATTCTAGCAAATTCAACTTATATAAGAGTTGGAAGCAACACAATGCCAACTGATGAAAAAGTAGCTTTTTCAAAAATAAATACAGAAACTGTAATTAGCATTGAGAATAATTCGAGAAATAGTATTGAACATACATTAGAAAGTGTTTTGCATTTTATAAATGTTTCACACAAAGATTTACCATCAGAATATAAAGTTTTTAAAGAGCTTTTCGTCGTTTGTTGGGCTGGAAATAAAAAGAAAATAAAAGATAAAACTTATTATTCAAGAGTTGATATTGAGTTGGTAAATGAGCAAGTAAAATTGTTTTATTCCGCTTTAGATGAAATCAGTATTTCATTTGATAATGAGTCTTTTACAATAACTGAATATGTTCAATTAGGACTGAATGACAAAACCAGTTATTATCCTTTAGAAAAATTAAAAATCACTTTTTTTGATAATGGTTATTACAAAATGGATTCCGAATTTTTGTTTGAACCACCACAATATAATCGAAAAATGTTATTTCACATTTATAATGCTACTTTAGTTTTGATTCAAAAAATGATAAATGAAAATTCATTAAACAGTCAAGAAAAAAGAGATGTAGAAAATATTCCATCTATTTTAATGATTTGTTATTTGAATGATTTTAAGGAAGCCAAACAAAAGTTAATAGATGCTAAATTAGTTTTAAAACAATATGAAAATCCCGAAGTTTACATCGCTTTTAAAGAAGCATTGCGCGTTTTGAGAAAAATGAAATATAATAAAAATGAATAGAAAATTAGTAATAGGTGACATTCATGGTGGATTAAAAGCTTTAAAACAAGTTTTAGAAAGAGCAGATGTTACCCAAAATGATACATTAATATTTTTAGGAGATTATGTAGATGGTTGGAGTGAATCACCTGAAGTTTTAGATTTTTTAATCGTACTAAATCAACAACAAAAATGTCATTTTATCAGAGGAAATCATGATGATTTATTGTTAAACTACCTTAAAACAAACACCTATAAAGAAGAATGGTTTTTACATGGTGGAAGATCAACTGTTGAAGGTTATGAAGCAATAGATTCAACAACTAAACAAATTCATGTTAACTTCCTTGAAGCTTTAGAACCTTATTATTTAGATGATAAAAACAGATTATTTATTCATGCTGGATTTACAAATTTGAAAGGAATTGAATTTGAGTTTTTCAAACCTTTATTTTATTGGGATAGAACTTTATGGGAAATGGCTTTAGCTTTAGATGAAAATATTCCTTTTAATAGTGATTTATATCCAAGTCGATTAAAATTATATAAAGAAATATACATTGGACACACACCAACCACAAAAATAAATCAAACAATTCCAATTAATAAAGCTTGTGTTTGGAATATTGATACTGGTGCTGCTTTTACTGGTCCGTTAACTATTTTAGATGTTGATTCTAAAGAATTTTGGCAAAGTGAATCATTAGTTGATTTGTATACTAATGAAAACGGTCGTAATTAAATTTAACTTGTTATCTTTGTACTATATTTATTTAAATAAAAAAACAAATGAAAAAAATCACTACTCTAATTATTATCTTAATTGCGTTTACTACTAACGCTCAAGTTTTTAAAGGAAAAGGAGACGTAAAGTTTCAAGTAGGTGCTAATATGCAAGAAAACGGAACAGGAGTTAACGTCACAACTGATTTTGGCTTAGGAGAAAATATGTCTTTTGGTTTTGCAGCTGTATACTTATTAAATGCTGAAAAAATCGCTGACGTTAAACCTGATTTTGAAGATAGAGCTGACATTAAGGTTCGTTTTAATGCTAATATTGGAAATGTATTAAACATTAGCGATGCTGTAGACATATACCCTGGATTAAGTTTAGGGTTAAGGAATTTTGGTGGTCATGTTGGTATACGTTATTTCTTTACAGATGGATTTGGGGTTTATTCTGAAGCAGGTTTTCCAATTGCAAGTTATAAAACTGATTTAGTAGGATTTGATAAATATAACAATCAATTTACTTTTAATATTGGTGCTAGTTTCAATTTACAATAATAAAAACATAATGGACATAGTTACTGAAAAGAGATTAAAAGACAGAAGTGGTTCTGTATGTGAAATTAGTGGTTCTGATGAGAATTTAGTCGCTTATTTAATTGAACCAAAAACAGAAGAAACTCCTGAAAACTGCATTTTAATTTCTCAAAAATTAAAAGACCAAATAGAAAACCCTGAGACAACTGATTCAAATGATTGGAGAGGTTTAAGTGATAGCATGTGGAATGAAAATCTTCCAGTTCAAATCGTTTCTTGGAGAATGCACGCTAGGTTAAAAAACATAGATATGTTAGAAATGATGTATCTTGATGAAGATGCTTTAGAATGGGCAAAAGCTACTGGTGAAGCTGATGATGATGAAGAGAAAATAATTCACAAAGACAGTAATGGACACATTCTAAATGATGGTGATTCTGTTGTTTTAATCAAGGATTTAGATGTGAAAGGTGCTAATTTTACTGCAAAACGTGGAGCAGCTGTTCACAACATCAAATTGGTTTGGGACAACCCAGAACATATTGAAGGAAGAGTTGAAAACCAACACATTGTTATTTTAACACAATATGTAAAGAAGACAAAATAATATCAAATTAATATCCATAAAAAAATCCCTAATTCAATTGAGTTAGGG
>NZ_CAXBGY010000016.1:0-60905 GCF_963975515.1 uncultured Flavobacterium sp. | reverse complement strand
TAACACTCAGATAAATTTATCCTGTTTTGAAAATTTTATTAGACTTTGTTGATAACGCGCCTAAAACAAATAGATAAAAGACCTAAACTTCGTCTTTTAGCCCCGATAGGAATGGCATCCTTTTCTTTTTTAACCAAAAAAGAAAAGATAGAATGGATAGCGGGAACCAAACAACTATAAACATAGACTGAAGTGTTGCTCCTAATAAAAAAGACTTCTACCTATATATAAGGTATATTTTATTTAAAAATGTATACCTATATATATTGTATGTGTTTAGTGTTTGTTTTATATTTGCAACTTATTAAAAATAAACAATGATACAAATTACTTTACCTGACGGGTCAATTAAGGAGATGGCAAAAGGCTCTACTCCTATGGATGTTGCAATGAGCATAAGTGAAGGTTTGGCTAGAAATGTTATTTCGGCTTCCTTTAATGACACAACTGTTGAAACAACAACCGAATTAACCACCGATGGTTCATTAATATTATTTACTTGGAACAACGATGAAGGTAAGAAAGCGTTTTGGCATTCTACTTCTCATGTAATGGCTCAAGCTATTGAAGAAAAATTTCCAAATGCAAAATTAACATTAGGTCCTGCAATTGATAATGGGTTTTATTATGATGTAGATTTTGGGGATGAAAAATTTACAGATGCAGATTTTAAAGGAATTGAAGATAGAGTTCTAGAAATTTCTAGAGAGAAGCATGAATTTAAACTTCGTTCGGTTTCAAAAGCTGAAGCATTGAATGTATATAAAGACAATGAATATAAAACAGAATTAATTTCGAATCTTGAAGACGGAACGATTACTTTTTGTGATCATTCTAACTTTTTTGATTTGTGTCGTGGTGGACATATTCCGAATACAGGAATTATAAAAGCTATGAAAATACTTTCTGTTGCTGGTGCTTATTGGAGAGGAAATGAAAAGAACAAGCAGTTAACTAGAGTTTATGGAATTTCTTTTCCTAAACAAAAGGACTTAACTGAATACTTACATTTACTTGAAGAAGCTAAAAAACGTGACCATAGAAAACTAGGTAAAGAGTTAGACTTATTTCATTTTTCACAAAGAGTTGGGCAAGGATTACCATTATGGTTACCAAAAGGTGCTGCTTTACGTGATAGATTAGAACAGTTTTTAAAGAAAGCTCAGAAAAAAGCCGGATACGAACAAGTAATAACTCCGCATATTGGACAAAAGGAACTTTATGTTACTTCTGGACATTATGCTAAATATGGTGCAGATAGTTTTCAACCTATAAATACACCTGCAGAAGGAGAAGAGTTCTTATTGAAACCAATGAACTGTCCTCATCACTGTGAAATCTTTAATGCTAGACCTTGGTCTTATAAGGATTTACCAAAGCGTTATGCTGAATTTGGAACCGTATATAGATATGAGCAAAGTGGAGAATTACATGGTTTAACTCGCGTAAGAGGTTTTACTCAAGATGATGCGCATATATTTTGTACGCCAGATCAACTAGACGAAGAGTTTAAAAAAGTAATAGATTTAGTATTGTATGTTTTTGGTTCATTAGGGTTTGAAAACTTTACAGCACAAATATCATTACGTGATAAAGAAAATAGAGATAAATATATAGGTAGCGATGAAAATTGGGAAAAAGCAGAAAATGCTATTATCAATGCTGCAAAAGATAAAAATCTAAATACGACTATTGAATATGGTGAAGCGGCTTTCTATGGCCCTAAATTGGATTTCATGGTAAAAGATGCCTTAGGTAGAAGTTGGCAACTTGGAACAATTCAGGTTGACTATAATTTACCGGAGCGTTTTGACCTTACATATAAAGGAAGTGATAACGAATTACATCGACCTGTAATGATTCACAGAGCACCTTTTGGTTCGATGGAACGCTTTATTGCAATTTTAATTGAACATACAGGAGGAAATTTCCCACTTTGGTTGATGCCAGAACAGGCTATTATACTGTCTTTGAGTGAGAAATATGAAAATTATGCGAAAAAAGTTTCAGAATTGCTAGAAAATCACGAAATTCGCACCCTCGTAGACAACCGAAACGAGACAATTGGTAAGAAAATTAGAGATGCTGAAGGACAAAAATATCCGTTCATGCTAATCATAGGTGAGGAAGAAGAGAAAAACGGTACGGTTTCTGTAAGAAGACATGGTCAAGATGGAAAAGGTAATATTACCGTTTCAATTGACGATTTTGCATCACTTGTTAACGAGGAAGTGCAAAAAACATTAAAAACATTTGAAGTTTAACTAAATATTTATAGCCATAGCAATAAGAAACAATAGAGGTTACCAGCCTCGAGTAGAAAAAAAAGATGCCCACAGAATAAATAACTTTATTCGTGTACCTGAAGTACGTCTTGTGGGAGACAATAGTGAACCTAAAATTTACAAAACTTCTGAAGCTATGAAAATGGCAGAAGAGCAGGAACTTGATTTGGTAGAAATTTCTCCAAATGCAGAACCACCCGTTTGTAAAATAATGGATTACAAAAAATTTCTTTACATGCAAAAAAAGCGTGAAAAAGAAATGAAGGCAAAGTCATCTCAAGTAACTGTTAAAGAAATCCGTTTTGGACCTCAAACAGATGAACATGATTATGAATTCAAAAGAAAGAATGCTGAGAAATTCTTAAAAGAAGGTGCAAAATTAAAAGCTTTTGTTTTCTTTAAAGGACGATCAATCATTTATAAAGAGCAAGGACAAATATTATTATTACGTTTGGCTCAAGATCTTGAAGAATTTGGTAAAGTAGAACAAATGCCAATTCTTGAAGGAAAACGTATGATTATGTTTATTGCTTCTAAAAAGAAGAAATAAAAGAGCTTATACAAATAAGCCTATAAAATGATAAGATGCTGAAATAATTTCAGCATAAAGATAGTAAGTAAGATAAATATTAAATAAGGAAGAAATGCCTAAAATGAAAACAAAATCTAGTGCTAAGAAACGATTCAAAGTTACTGGTACTGGAAAGATCAAGAGAAAGCACGCTTTTAAAAGTCACATTTTGACTAAAAAATCTAAAAAGCGTAAATTAGCTTTAACTCACTCTGCTTTAGTTCATAAAACAGATGAGAAAAGCATTAAACAACAATTAAGAATTATATAATTCAGTAATTAGTGATTAGTGATTAGTAGTCAGTTTAGACTGAACACTAAAAACTGAACACTGAACACTTTTGAAGTTTAGGTTAAAACAATTCAATAACCCTGTATTAGAGCAACTAAGTACTTTGAAAAAATAAGACGCCTACTACAAAACACATTTAAAATTATGCCAAGATCAGTAAATTCAGTTGCTAAAAGAGCACGTAGAAAAAGAGTATTAAAACAAGCCAAAGGTTACTTTGGAAGACGTAAAAACGTTTGGACAGTAGCGAAAAACGCAGTAGAGAAAGCATTAACTTATGCTTACCGCGATAGAAAAGTAAACAAAAGAAACTTCCGTTCATTATGGATCATGCGTATTAACGCAGGAGCTCGTTTACACGGAATGAGTTATTCTCAGTTTATGGGGAAAGTAAAAGCTAACAACATCGAATTGAACCGTAAAGTTCTTGCAGATTTAGCTATGAACCACCCAGAAGCTTTTGGAGCTGTTGTAAATAAAATTAAATAAAACGTCTAACCGTTTATCTTACTTATAAATTAAATCCCAATCGAAAGGTTGGGATTTTTTTATTTATTAGCTTTATCTTTACCAAAAACAAATACTATTTTGAATACAACTCCAGAAAAAAAGGGCTTTCACCCAAGAAACAAACATAATGTTGCTTACGATTTTGAAAAATTAATTAGCACTACTCCAACTTTAAAAGAATTTGTTGCTATCAATAAGTTCGGAAATGAAAGTATCGATTTTTCAAATCCAAAAGCTGTAAAAACTTTAAATGCTGCTCTATTAAAAGCTTATTACAATATAGAATATTGGGATATTCCTGAAGGTTTTCTTTGTCCACCAATTCCAGGAAGAGCTGAATACATTCATCATATAGCAGATGTATTGAGCCAAGTTTATGGAGAAATTCCAACAGGAAAAAAAATCAAAGTTTTAGATATAGGAATTGGTTCTAATTGTATTTATCCAATAATCGGAATTAATGAATATGGTTGGCAATTTGTAGGTTCTGAAATTGATGGTCAAGCCATAAAATGGGCTGATAAAATTGTAAAATCAAATTCAGGTTTAAAAGATTTAGTAGAACTTAGAATGCAATCTTCAAAGCGAAATATATTCAAAGGCATTATTAATGAAGGTGAAATTTTCGATATGACTTTATGTAATCCTCCTTTTCACAGTTCAAAAGAAGAAGCTACAAAAGGTACGATTCGAAAAGTAAAAAATTTAAAGAATGAAATCACAGCAAAACCAACCTTAAATTTTGGTGGTGTGAATAATGAATTATGGTGTGAAGGTGGAGAAATCGCTTTTATAACTAACATGATTTATGAAAGTGTACATTTCAAAACACAGTCTTTATGGTTTTCAACATTAGTTTCTAAGAAAGAAAATCTAAAATCAATTTACAAATTACTTAAAAAAGTGGGAACAGTTGATGTAAAAACTATTGATTTGAGTCAAGGAAATAAAACAAGTCGCTTGGTTTTTTGGAGTTTTAAGGATTTGAAGGTAATTAAATAGTTTATTATTTCATTTTAATTACTTTACAAATTAATTATTATCTTTGATTTATAAATCTTTCATTATGAGTTCTGAAACAACATTATCCAATAAAAAAATAGAATTAATTCAATGGTTATCTACCATTGATGATGTTTCTATTTTGAATAAAATTATGGATTTAAGAAAAAAAGAGAGCAAAGATTGGTGGGATTCTATTTCTGAAAATGAAAAAAAATCTATAGAATGTGGTTTAAAAGATGTTGAAGAAGGAAAACTAAACAATCATTCTCAAGCTAGAAAGCTTTATGAAAAGTGGTTATAGAATTCTTTGGACAGACAATTCTTTAAAAGAATTAGAAGAAATTATTACTTTCTTAGAAGAAAATTGGACTGATAAAGAATTGCAAAAACTAGCAAGTTCTATTGAAAAAACATTAAATCTTATTTCTCAAAATCCCTATTTGTTTCAATCATCTGATTTCAAACCTGAAATCAGAAGAGCTGTTATTCTTTCATTAAATTCTATGTATTACAGAGTTTTAGTCAATGATATTGAAATACTATCTTTCTTTTTCAACAAGCAAAATCCTGAAAAGAAGAACTTAAAATAAGAATAATCCAAAATCAGCTCTAATGAAAAAAATTCACTTAATTATATTATTTCTGATTGCAAGTAATTGTCTTTCTCAAATTAAGTCTGGAAAGGAATTAGCTGAAAAATTAAAAGGAAGGACATTCACAATTGATAGACTTGTAAATTACGCTAATATAAATATTAAAGATGATTATGAAAAAGCAAAATTTTTTTATTATTGGATTGGCCTAAATGTAAACTATGATTTTGAATTACTAAACAAAATGAAAACGATAGATTATAATTATGAAAAAGATTACTCATATAACCTATCAGCAGAATCAGTTTTTACAAAAAGACAGGCTATTTGTTTGGGGTATTCTGTTTTATTTAAACATTTTATGGACAGAGCAGACATCTATTGTTATACTATTCATGGTCACATCAGAGACGAAAGAAATAATTATTTAGACATAAATAAAGACTCTGACTTTAGCCACGCTTGGAATGTTATTGAAATAAATGATGAATGGAAAATAGTCGATACAACTTGGGGGAATTCTGGTAACACTGATAATCTAGATATTTCAGACTATTATTTTGATATTGATCCAAAAAGAGCAATAATTACACATTTTCCAGAAAAACCAGAATGGCAATTATTAGAAAAAAAAGTAACTTTAGAAGAATTTAATAAATCAATTTACATAAATGCAGAATGGTTTAAACTAGGGTTTGAAGAATCACCTAAAGTTTTACAAGATGATAATTATTATTATTTTACGTATAAATCAAACTTAAAAAGCATTAAGGCTAATTTAAAGTTTAGCTACGACAATGTACTTTTTGATAACATTCCAAATTCAATATTTTTAATTCAAGATGGTATTGACTATATAAAATTTGAAAAAAAATCTATCAAAATTAATACATTTATAAAAGTCAATATTACAATATTTGATTCCGATGGTTCATATTTAGAATACAAAGATGTTATAAATTTTAAAATAAAATAATGAATCCTGAAAAAACAAACCTAACAAAACACTGTGAACTATTTTTAAATCACAATGTTAGTTTTAATAACGGAATCTTTTGCATTCTAACAAATGAGAAACCAAATTTTGACAAAAAGTGTAATAAAATTAAGTTTAGTAAGAATCTTAAAGCTAAAGTTATTGAAATAAATATTGAATTTAAAAAAATAAAGATTGAGAAAAAATTAGTTTATATTTATTTTACAGTATTCTTACTTTTAGCTATTTGTGTATTTTTAGGCACCTTTTTTTTCTACGAATATATTTCTGAAGTATTAAAAATAAATATAGGAAAGTCAACTGTATTTTTAATAGGATCAACAACCGTATTTATTAGTATCGGGATTGTTTTATTAAGTTATGCTTTTGGAATGTTAAACAGACATTTATTAGACAAAAAAAGTAATTTGAAAATTAAAAAAGAATTAGATTCAATTTTAGAACTATATGATATAAAGTACGAAATTAATATTGAAATAAAAGATAGAATTCTTAAACCGAGTCAAGTGAAGACAGATTTAAAAATCATCAAAAACTAAAATCACACAAAAACCTCTTCCTTTTCCCCATCAAAACTAGCAAAAACCATACTTGGATGTGAGTCTTTATGAAAAATATTTCCTTTATAGTCAATTGCAATTGCACCTGCAAAACCATCATAAGGCTTTAATTCTTCAAATGTTTTTTCAAAAGCTTGTTCTAATGTAAATCCATCAGTAACTCGAGTTACAATTTTTGCTGCTGTTGCATTACTTGTAATATCTTCGCCAACACCTGTTAGACTTACACCACAGTAAGCATTTGCATAATTTCCTGCGACAGTTGCCGAATCAGAAACTCTTCCTACAATTTCGAAACCTTTTCCACCAGTAGAAGTGGCTACTGCAATGTTTCCGTTTTTATCAAAAGCTACACAACCAACTGTTCCTTGACCGTTTGATTTTACTTTTGCTTCATATTCAGCTTTTCGTTGTGGAATTTCAGTAGAGAATTTTTCAAAACCATGATTTCTTGCAAATTGAGTTGCACCTTCACCACTTAAAACTCTATCATCAACATTTAATAAAATTTGAGTAACCTGAATCGGATTTTTAACTTCTTCAATATTAATAACACCACTAAATTTATTAGTCACACCATCCATTAAAGAAGCACTCATCCTAATTTTTCCGTCACTCTGAATTTGAGAACCAATTCCAGCATTAAATAACGCATCATCTTCCAACAAAGAAACAGCATAAACTACTGTTTCTAATGCTGTATGAAATTGCAAATAGTTATAAGAATTTTTTACAATTTGAAGTAAAGCTTGTTGTTTTGCAACTTTTGTATCTTTATCTGTACTAGATTCTGAAAAAAAACCACCGTGAATTATTATTTTCATTTTATGCTGAACTTTTTTCAGCAACTCATGATGCTGAAATATATTTATAATAAATTTATGCGTGTTGAGAAGTATGAATCTTCATTTTATAGGTACTCAAATCAAAAAAGTCGTGCATACTCATAACGTGAGTAACTAAATGATTTATAGAAATTGGCTCACCTAAAGAAATTTCGGTTAAATTAGTTTCTTTAATTTCTTTTCCATCTACTAAAATTACCAAACCAGAACCAATAGCTTCCATTTGATTGTTATTCTTAATTAAAAGTCCAGTATCTTCACCAAGTCCAATTCCTAACAATCTTGGATTACTAACAACTGCTTGAAACAAACGACCAATTCTTCCACGTTTTACAAAATGCGTATCAATAATTACATTATCAATAAACGAAAGACCACTTGTGATTTTTACTTCACCTTTTAATAAGGCTTCACTACTACTACCTTGATAAATCATGTGATTAGATGCAGCAGCTGCACCAGCTGAAGTTCCTGCATAAACAAATTCTTCATTTTCGTATTTATCTAACAACATATCATGAAACTTTGTTCCACCTAATATAGATGTTAAACGCAATTGATCTCCACCAGTAAACATAACTACATCAGCAGCTTTTAAACGAGCTAAAGTCTCTTCACTATTAGCTTGTTCACGATTTTCGATATTTAAAACATCTGTGTTTTCAGCTTCTAAATAACGTAAAGCTTTTACATATTCAGCACCAACTTCTTTAGGAATACTAGATGCAGTTGGTATAATTTCAATTCTCGATTTATTTTTATGCTTCGATTCATCAATAATACGTTTCAAAATTCCTTTTTCGAAGAAATTAATATTTTTTGCAACGTCTTTATCGAATTCTTTTTCCGCGAAACTGCCTTTATCTACAGCCCCACCAATAATAATTAATTTACCCTTACAGTTCATATAGTGTTATATTTCCCCCAATTAGTATAAATTCTATCCATCGAATTCATTTGGCAAAAGTAATAAATTCATACTATCAACCTTCAATTTTCTTTCTTTATTTTTGAGCAAAACACTTGGCTTATTAACAATTCTTTTTCCTGCTATCCATTATATCTTTTTTGTCAAATAACTTGTTAAAAAGAAAAAATCAGCACAAAAAAGGATGCCATTCCTATCAGGGCTTGAAGATAGTCGTCTTTTTTGTTTATTAAGGCTTGTAAAAGTCTGAAAATCAACATTAGTTTCAAAATACAGAAAATAATTTTAAATTTCTTTCAAAAAAATTAAAATAATAAAGCAAAAAATCCTTAATTTTAACAGATTCGTAACTATTACAACAAAAAATAAAGACCAATAATGAAAATACTTAAAATTCAAGCCTTACGTGGACCAAACCTTTGGAGTGTAAAAAGAAAAAAGCTAATCCAAATGCGATTAGATTTAGAGGAAATGGAACAATCTCCAACCGATAAAATTAAAGGTTTTCGTGAGCGAATTGAAACTATGTTTCCAACCATGATAGAACACAGATGTTCAGAAGGTTGTAAAGGTGGCTTTTTTATGCGAGTAGACAAAGGTACTTGGATGGGTCATGTTATTGAACACATTGCATTAGAAATTCAGACTTTAGCAGGAATGGATACAGGTTTTGGTCGTACAAGAGAAACGAAAACACCTGGAGTTTACAATGTTGTATTTAGTTATACCGAAGAGAATGTAGGATTATTTGCAGCCGAATCATCAGTAAGAATTGCAGAAGCTTTAATTTCAGGAACAGATTATGATTTAGAAGGTGACTTACAAAAAATGCGTGAAATTCGTGAGCGTGTTCGACTTGGACCAAGTACAGGAAGCATTGTAGAAGAAGCTGTTGCAAGAGATATTCCTTGGATTCGTTTGGGAACAAATTCATTAGTACAATTAGGTTACGGAATAAATCAATTACGTTTCCAAGCAACAATTACTTGCAAAACTAGTAATATTGCGGTAGATATTGCTTGTGATAAAGAACAAACCAAACGAATGTTAAGCATGGCTTCAATACCTGTTGCCGATGGAGATATTTGTGTAGATGAAGAAGATTTAGAAGATACAATCAAAAAAATAGGTTACCCAATTGTTCTGAAACCTTTAGATGGAAATCATGGAAAAGGTGCTTCTATTAATGTCAAAAATTGGGAAGATGCAGTTGAAGGATTGGCTTATGCAAAAAAATATAGCAGAAGAGTTATTGTAGAGAAATTCGTAACTGGTTTTGATTTTAGGGTTTTAATCATTGATAACAAATTAGTAGCTGCTGCCAAAAGAGTTCCTGCTAATGTTGTTGGTAACGGAAAAAACACAATCCAAGAGTTAATAGATGTTACCAATAAAGATCCAAGACGTGGTTATGGTCACGAAAATGTATTAACTCAAATAGAAATTGATAGAGATTCAGAAGATTTATTAGAAAAATATGGTTACACCGTTGATACAATTCCTGCAAATGGTGAAGTAGTTTATTTAAAATCAACTGCCAATTTAAGCACAGGGGGAACTTCAGTAGATGTTACTGACATGATGCATCCAGAAAATATTTTTCTTTGCGAAAGAATTTCTAGAGTTATTGGATTAGATATTTGTGGTGTAGATATTATGGCCGAAAACTTAACGCAACCGTTAAAAGAAAATGGTGGTTGTATTTTAGAAGTCAACGCTGCACCTGGATTTAGAATGCACTTAGCTCCATCTGAAGGATTACCAAGGAATGTAGCTGCTCCAGTTATTGACATGCTTTATCCTCCAGGAAAAGAAAGTCGTATTCCAATTATAGCAGTAACTGGAACAAACGGAAAAACAACTACAACTCGTTTAATTGCTCATATTGTAAAAAATAATGGTTTCAAAGTTGGTTTTACTACATCAGACGGAATTTACATTCAAAACCATATGATGGAAAAAGGTGATACAACTGGACCACTTTCTGCTGAATATATTTTAAAAGATCCAACAGTAGAATTTGCCATTTTAGAAACAGCTCGTGGTGGAATTTTACGTTCTGGTTTAGGATTTGGTCGTTGTGATATTGCTGTAATGACTAATGTTGCTGAAGATCATTTAGGTTTAGCTGACATTCATACTTTAGAAGATTTAGCAAAAGTAAAAAGCGTAGTTGTTCGCAGTGTAAAAAAAGACGGTTGGGCAATATTAAATGGAGAAGACGAACAATGTGTAAAAATTGGAGAAACTTTAGATTGCAACGTAGCTTATTTTAGTTTAGATGAAGAAAATCCGTTTATAAAAAAACTCTGTAAAGAAGGGAAAACCGTTGCTGTTTACGAAAATGGATACATTACCATCAAAAAAGGAGAATGGAAAATTAGAGTTGAAAGAGCAACTCATGTTCCTTTAACTTTAAATGGAAAAGCTCGTTTTATGATTGCTAATGTTTTAGCAGCAACTCTTGCGAGTTATTTATGGGGATTTAAAACAGACGATATTAGTTTATCTTTAAAAACTTTTATTCCAAGTGTGGCTCAAACACCTGGACGCATGAATATTTTTGAGTTTAGAAAATTCAAAGTTCTGATTGATTTTGCTCACAATCCTGCTGGATATCGTGGTATTGAAGATTATTTAAATAATATAGAAGCTGCTAAAAAAATTGGAATTATTGCTGGTGTTGGAGACAGACGCGATGAAGACATTAAAGAATGCGGTTTAATTGCAGGAAGAATGTTTGATCACATCATCATAAGACAAGAAAAATATTTAAGAGGTAGAACAGAACAAGAAATTATAGATTTAATTTTAGAAGGAATTAATGAAGCAAACAGTAATACTACTTATGAAATAATTCCATTAGAAACTGAAGCTATAAAACATGCAATAGACACAGTTGAAGACGGAGCATTTATTACTGCTTTAAGTGATGTTGTTGCAAATGCCATTGATATCGTTCAAGACTATTTAGACAAAGAAAATGAAGAGCAGAATGTTTAATTAGTTTAATTCAAAAATATTTTAATAAGTGAATAAATTAGTAACAACTAAAAATTTAACTATTGCAAACTTAATAATTGTTTCATACTTCGGTATAATTTACATATTAAATTATTATAAAATAGATTTTGTTTTAATTGGAGTATTTAGTGAATTATTGACAATTCCATTTCTAATAGCGCAATTAGTCTTTTTAGGAATTGGAATAAAGCACTTATTCAAAAACAAAAAAGAAGTACTAAATATAATTAGCCTTTTATTATTAGCAACATCTAGTTTTATTACTTTAAGAAGTTTCTTTTAATGCTTAAAAAACAAAAACCCAAATTCAGTAATTAGAATTTGGGTTTTTTATCAAAACAAACAATTATTTAATTTTTATCTAGAACTGTAACTTCATTTTTACTTTTAATTGCAGCATCTAAGTTAGCTTGTAAATCTTTTTCTTGCATTCTTCCTTTAGCTTTTTTGTTAGCTGCTAAAACTTCTCTATGATTATATTGAGGTGTATTTAATAAATTAAGATTATCATTTTTAGTTGGAACCATTGCGTTAGTATAAGTACCGTTTCCAAATGAACCAAATGTATTCCATCCCATATACCAAACACTTCCGTCAGCTTTAGTCAACATAGTTGCTTGAAATCCTTTTGCTTGAACAGTTTTCCAGTTTTTGTCAGTTCCTACTTGAACAGGTACATTACGATTTTCAGTAGTTCCATCACCAAGTTGTCCGAAGTTATTTCTTCCCCAAGCCCATAATGTTCCATCATTTTTAACGGCATAAGAAACAGCAAATCCGGCAGAGAAATCAATCCATTTATCAGCAGAAACTAATTGCGGTCTGTTTGTGTAAGAAACTAAATCACCACTTCCTAATTGTCCCATACTAGATTCTCCCCAAGCCCAAATTGTTCCGTCATTTTTTTGAGCAATAACATGGTTTTTTCCACCTTCAATTCTAACCCAGTCTTTATCATTATTTACTTGTGTTGGTAAATAAGTGTTACCAACTCTTGAATCTGCAACAATCATGTTAGAATCATTTAAACCCCAACCCCAAATTGTTCCATCTTCTTTTATTGCAAAAGCCGTTTTATTAGTTGTAGTTGCAATGTCAATCCAATTTGAAGCTTCTCCAATTTGAATAGGTGATAATTCTTGAGCACTTTTTGTTTTATTTCCCATTTGGTTTGAATCGTTTTGACCCCAAGCCCAAATTGTTCCGTCTGCTTTTATACCAACAGTAAATAAATATGAAGGAGCAACTTTAATCCAGTTTGAATCTTCTCCAACTTGATGAAAGTATTCAACAACTTGTTCTTCAGAATTAATTCCTAAAGCACCATATTCATTACTCCCACAAGCCCAAAGTGTTCCGTCTTGTTTGATAGCAAAAGTATTTTTTATTCCAGTTTGAACTGTTTTCCAATCTTTCTCTTCGCTTAATTTAACTGGTTTAGGTTCGTTTTGACTTAAAGTTGCCAATTGACCAGAAGAAGCATATCCCCAACCCCAAAGAGTTCCGTCAGATTTTTTTGCTGTAGTGTGACCACCACTGAATGAGTAACTTTCAAAATTTTGTGCACTTAAAGATAATGTTAATGCAAGGATTGATATAGTAAGTAGATTTTTCATGATATTAGTATTTTTTTGAGACAAATAAAGTCTAATTGTTAAGTTTGTTTTGGGTACTAGGATTCTGTGCCAAATTTCTTTAGCAAAAAATTAATATAAAAAATAATATAAGATACCTTTATCTGTTTGCCTCGAGGTGCTATTATAACTCATCTGTATTAAGGGACACAAATAAAATTAAAGCTTTTTCAAACAGAAATTGATAGTAGATTTGGGAATAATTCTTAAATATATAAAGTAGAATTTATCGCTTTTTTTTGACTCGATAAATTTTATAATTGTAGTTTACAAATTCGCTTCTTTCGATTTGAAAAAAAGCATATTGTTTTTGTTGTGTAGCTTGCTTTTTCATGACTTAATAATTGTTTGTTTGTTTTTGATATGTTAAAACTACAACTAAAATTTAATACACTACAACTACTAATTACATGAATGAGGGTTTAGTGTAATACAAAAAAGGTTTAGCCGTAATAAATGATTCATTTTAACAAAAAACTTGTGTTATTTTTACACTATTTGTCAAATGATTAAATTATAATCAAAAAATAACATCTATCAATTAAAAAACTAAAATACTAAAAGGAGTTATATATACCTATTAAGTCTTCTGTTTTTTCTTTCTAGCGGCTGGGAACAGTACATTATTTAAAATTAGTCTATATCCCGGAGAATTTGGATGCAAATCTAAAACCGTTGGAGCATCTCCTACTCTATGTTGAAAATCTTCGGGATCATGACCACCATAAAAAGTAAACATTCCTTTTCCTTTTGTACCATGAATGTATCTTGCTTCACCATTAATTTTACATTCTCCCATTATTAAAACATTTGACTTTACTTTAGAAGACTCAAAAGCTGTTGTTTGCCCCATAAAACCTTTTACTAAAGTTGTATGATTTTGACATAACATTGTAGGAATTGGATCCCATTTTGCTGAATATTCCATTAAAGAAAAATAATCATTATCCATAGCAAGAGCACCTTTTCCATGATCATTTGTAGTATCTATATCAGAAAACTCATAAACTAGTGGATTTCTTTCTAAAATATAATCCTTAAAAGCAAAGGTATTAGTGTAATCAATTTTTGATTGGTAATTGGCTTCACTTTCATCACCATCAAACATAGGTTCACAAATATCTACGTTTTCTGCAGATAATGCTATATCAAAACTATCAGTAGCAGAACACATGGCAAACATAAATCCACCCCCAATTACATAGCCTCTTATTTTTATTGCAACTGCTCTTTTTTCTTCAGAAACTTTACTGAAACCTAATTTTGCAGCTAATGTTTCTGCATCTTTCTTTTGTTCAATATACCAAGGTGCATTTCTGTAAGCCGAAAAAAACTTTCCATATTGACCTGTAAAATCTTCATGATGCAAATGCAACCAATCATATAATATAAGTTGATCACTTAATACTTCTTCATCATAAATTTCTGTGTATGGAATTTCAGCGTAAGTCAAAACCATTGTTACCGCATCATCCCAAGGTTTTTTTCCTTTTGGAGTATAAACAGCAATCTTTGGAGCTTTTTCTAATATAACTGTTTCTTGATTTTGCGAAGGACTACTTATTTCTTCTAAGATTGTTGCTGTTTGACCATCGGATAAAATTTCAAAAGTTACACCTCTAATTTGACATTCTTTACGAATTTCTTCTGCATCTGGAAACAAAAATGAACCACCACGATAGTTTAACAGCCAATTAACTTTATAATTTTTCTCTAAAGCCCAAAATGTAATTCCGTATGCTTTTAAATGATTTTGTTGCCCTTCAGCTTCCATTGGAATTAACACAAATGAAGCTTTTGCTGAAAATGAAAATAAAATTATTAAGAGTATTATTATTTTTCTAAGTAAATGCATTCCTTTTTTTATCAAAGATAAGAGAAATTATCTAAAAGAAAGCATAAAAAAATCCACCTTTTGAGTGGATTTATATATTAAAATGGCACATCTGAATCGTCATCGTCATCATTGAAGTTACTTCCAAACGCTTCATTTGCTGAAGGTAATTTTGGAGTAGCAAATGGATTTTGTTGATCATCTAAATTCATTTTTGAAGGTAAATCAGCAAAAGGAGAACTAAAATCATCCAAGTTATCGAACTTACCAAGATTTCCAATAAATTTCAATCGTACATTATCTAATCCACCATTTCTATGTTTTGCAACAATAAATTCAGCTTGACCTTGAGTTGGAGAACGTTCTTCATCATCCCATTCATCAATTTTATAATATTCTGGACGATAAATGAATGATACAATATCTGCATCTTGCTCAATAGCTCCAGATTCACGAAGGTCAGAAAGTAAAGGTCTTTTACTAGAACCACGCGTTTCAACCGCACGCGAAAGTTGAGAAAGTGCAATTACTGGAATTGCTAATTCTTTTGCTAAAGCTTTTAAATTTCGGGAAATAGTTGAAATTTCTTGCTCACGATTTCCACCACCTTTTCCATTACCACCAGCTGTCATTAATTGCAAATAATCAACAACAATTAATTTAATTCCGTATTGCGAAGCTAAACGTCTAGCTTTAGCACGTAAATCAAAAATGGATAAAGAAGGAGTATCATCTATATACAAAGGAGCTTTTTCTAGATTTTTAACTTTAATAGAAAGTTGTTCCCATTCGTGTTTTTCTAATTTTCCAGTTCTTAATTTCTCGGATGATAATCCTGTTTCCGAAGAAATCAAACGCGTAATTAACTGAACCGAAGACATCTCTAAGGAGAAAAAGGCAACCGGTTTACCATAATCAATAGCCATGTTTCTAGCCATTGAAAGCGTAAAAGCTGTTTTACCCATACCCGGACGAGCAGCTACAATAATTAAATCAGAAGGTTGCCATCCAGAAGTCAGTTTATCTAAAGCATGAAAACCAGTTGGAACTCCACTTAATCCTTCTTTACCTGCAATTTCTTCGATTCTTTTTTTGGCTTGAATTACTAAACTTTGTGCCGTTTCAGAACTACGTTTAATATTCCCTTGTGTAACTTCGTATAATTTTGACTCTGCTCTATCCAATAAATCAAATACATCTGTAGTTTCATCATACGATTCTTCGATAATTTCGCTTGAAATTTTTATCAAACTACGTTGTATAAATTTTTGAAGAATAATTCTTGAGTGAAATTCGATATGTGCAGAAGAAGAAACTTTTTGTGTTAATTGAATTAAATAAAAATCTCCACCAGCTAAATCTAGTTTAGCATTTTTACGCAATTGAGCAGAAACCGTTAATAAATCGATTGGTTGAGTATCATTAAATAATTCAACGATAGCTTCAAAAATATGTTTATGAGACTCTTTATAAAAAGCTTCGGCTTGCAAAATATCGATAACCTCATCGACCCCTTTTTTATCAATCATCATTGCTCCAAGAACTGCTTCTTCAAGGTCTAAAACTTGGGGAGGCAATTTTCCTTTTTCAAGATTTATAATAGTAGTTTTATCTACTTTATAAGGGTTTATATTTTTGAGATTTTCCATAATGCTAAAGTACTTCAATTCATTTAAAATTGAAATTTGATTTTTAAAAAAACAATGTTAGTAAATAAAATTTTCTGTTAACAACATACAAAAAAAATCCGTCAGTTATTGAAAAAGACGGATTTAGCTAAAAAGTAAGAATTTGGGTTGTTAATCTTTAAATTCCCCCATATTACTGTATTTATCCATTCTTTGAGCTACTAAATCTTTTGTTGATAACTCTTTTAGTTCATCAAAAGCTTTTAATATATATTTTTTTACTGACGCAAAAGTTGTAACTCTATCATAATGTGCTCCACCAAGTGGTTCTGGTATAATATCGTCAATTAGCTTTTGTTTTTTCATGTCAAAAGAAGTCAATTTTAATGCTTCAGCTGCTATTTCTTTGTATTCCCAACTTCTCCACAAGATTGACGAACAAGATTCAGGTGAAATAACAGAATACCAAGTGTTTTCTAACATGTATACTTTATTTCCAACTCCTATTCCTAATGCACCACCTGAAGCACCTTCACCAACAATAACTGTAATAATTGGCACTTTAAGTCTACACATTTCAAAAATATTACGAGCAATAGCTTCACCTTGTCCTCTTTCTTCAGCTTCTAAACCTGGATAAGCCCCTGGAGTATCAATTAATGTCAAAACAGGAATTCCGAACTTTTCAGCCATTTTCATTAAGCGTAATGCTTTTCTATATCCTTCTGGATTAGCCATTCCGAAATTTCTAAACTGACGTGTTTTGGTATTATATCCTTTTTGTTGACCAATAATCATAAACGATTGACCTCCTATTTTTCCTAAACCACCTACCATTGCTTTATCATCTTTTACTCCTCTATCCCCAAAAAGTTCAAGAAAAGTCCCTTCTGTTAAAGCATTAATATGATCCATAGTATATGGACGGTCTGGATGACGAGATAACTGTACTCGTTGCCAAGCTGTAAGGTTTTTATATATCTCTTTCTTCGTTTCGTCTAATTTTTTCTGAATTTGTTTGCAGGTTGTTGATACATCTACATTTGATTCTTCACCAATTACCATGCATTTATCTAACTGATCTTCAAGTTCTTTAATTGGTAATTCAAAATCTAAATATTCCATATATGGTTTATGTTTAGTTTGTTTTTGTTAATACAAATATAAAATTTTTATAACTTTTATCTAACATAAATTTAATTAGTTTTTAACTTTTTTCTGTTCTTAACTATTCCGTTTGCTATAACCGTTAAAAGAATTATTGCAGCACCAGCATAAAAAAGTGAGTTCATGTGTTCTGAATCCTTAAAAATAAATAAGGCTAAAATTATTCCGTAAACAGGTTCTAAGTTTACTGTTAACATTACGGTGAAAGGGCTCAAGAATTTCATGACCTTAATAGAAGCAGAAAAAGCATAAGCTGTACATATTGAAGCTAAAACAATTAGCCAAGCAAAATCTTCAAAAGTCAAGTGAAAAAATGAGGTTGAAAATTTTTCTGTTGCCAATAAGTATAGGCTTAAAAAGAAAACACCACTAGATAATTCGTAGAAAGAAATAACATTTGCATCATATATCTTAGCATATTTACTATTGATAACTGAAAACAATGCTGATAAAAAAGCAGAGATTATTGCTAAAATAATTCCTAATTCATGATCTGTCTCTGCGTTAAATATTATTGAAATTCCAATTACAGCAAAGAGTCCAAAAGCAACTTCATACCAAATAACTTTTCGCTTATAAAAAACAGGTTCAATTAATGATGCAAAAAATGCTCCTGTAGACAAACAAGCCAGTGTTATCGAAATATTAGAAACTTTAATAGCTTGATAAAAAGTGTACCAATGGGCTGCAATTATTATTCCTGAAACAATGAATCCAATTAACACATTAAAAGGTACTTTAATGCTATCTTTTTTATATATCAAAAAGCCAACAATAAAAAGTGCTCCAAAAAACATTCGAAACCAAACTAGATCTAATGCCTCAAGAGAAATTAACTTTCCAAAAATAGCTGTAAACCCCCAGATAAATACAATTACATGAAGATGAAGGTAGTTTTTTAGTTTATCGTTTAGCATTTCGAAGTAAGTAAATGGCTAAAATTCCGAAAACGATATTAGGAATCCAAACTGCTAATAAAGGTGAAAAACTAGATTTTTCTGCAATTGTGCCAAACACTTTATCAAAGAAAATAAATGTAAAGGCTATAACTATTCCAATTGCTAAATTAACACCCATTCCTCCTCTTCGCTTCATAGCTGAGACAGCTACAGCAATAATCGTCAAAATGAAAGCTGAAATTGGCAAACTATATTTTTTATAAAGTACAACCAAATAAGTGTTTATGTTAGAATTTCCTCTAAGTGTTTCTTTGTCAATAAAATCATTAATTTCGGAAATCGACATAGTTTCTGCTGCATAATAAACTGGTGTTAAATCATCGGGTTCAAAATTATATTTTTGAATTTTCTTTTCGTAAGACTCCAAAATATCGTCTAATTTGCCGATAGTTCTTTTTTTATAATTATAAAGGGTATAACTTTTAGTTTCTTCATTGTATTTAATTCTACTAGCAGTTACTTTATATTGCATTTTATTGCCAATGCATTTTTCAAACGTAAAATTAAATCCTGTTTTACTTAAATAATTATAATTACTAACATAAATATATTCACTAATATTATCTTCATTCTTAATTTGACGATAAATATCATTGGTCTCTCTTGTTTGACTATTTCCTTTTAAATTAGTGTATCTAAAATCATTAAATCCTTTACTTGCCATTGGTACAAGAAAAAATCCCATCAATAATGCAGATATTGAAACAATAGATGCTCCAACAATATAAGGTCTTAGAAAACGATTAAACGAAATTCCTGAGCTCAATATAGCGATGATTTCTGTATTATTAGCCAATTTTGAAGTAAACCAAATAACTGATAAAAAAAGAAAAATAGGAAACAATAAATTAGCGAAATAGACTGTAAAGTCTCCATAATAGACTAAAATGTCTGAAATTGGGATTTTCTTTTCAATCATTTTATTTACTTTTTCAGATACATCAATGACAATTCCAATTGGAATAAACATCAGCAGCATAACCGAAAAAGTTCCTAAATATCGCTTTAATATGTATTTATCAATTATATTCATAAAACTATAAACGTTGGTTCATTTGAACAACCATTTTATCCTTCCATTCTCTAAAAGTTCCAGCAATTATTTGTCTTCTAGCTTCACGAACTAACCACATGTAAAATCCTAAATTATGAATAGTAGCAATTTGTTTTCCTAAATATTCATTTGCTGCAAACAAGTGACGAAGATATGCTTTTGTATATTCAGTATCAACAAAAGTATGTCCCATTTCATCAATAGGAGAAAAATCAGCTTCCCACTTTTTGTTTTTTATATTAATTGAACCATATGCTGTAAACAACATTCCGTTTCTTGCATTACGTGTTGGCATTACGCAATCAAACATATCAATTCCTAAAGCTATATTTTCTAAAATATTGATTGGCGTTCCAACACCCATTAAATATCTTGGTTTATCTTCCGGAAGAATTGCAGTAACAATTTCTGTCATTGCGTACATTTCTTCTGCTGGTTCACCAACTGATAATCCACCAATAGCATTTCCTTGTGCTCCAGCATTTGCAATATATTCTGCAGATTGCTGTCTTAAATCTTTATAAGTACTTCCTTGAACAATTGGAAAAAACGTTTGTTCATAACCATATTTAAAAGGAAGGTGTTCTAGATGATTTATACATCTATCCAACCAACGATGTGTCATATGCATAGAACGCTTTGCGTAACGATAGTCACACGGATAAGGAGTACATTCGTCAAAAGCCATGATAATATCTGCACCAATAGTTCTTTGAATTTCCATTACATTTTCTGGTGAAAAGAAATGATACGAACCATCAATATGACTTTTAAACTTTACACCCTCTTCTTTTATCTTTCTGTTTGAAGAAAGTGAGTACACTTGATAACCTCCTGAATCTGTCAAGATATTTCTATCCCAATTCATAAATTTATGTAAACCACCTGCTGCTTCAAGAATTTTAGTCTGTGGACGCAAATATAAATGATAGGTATTTCCAAGAATAATATCTGGATTAATATCGTTTTTTAATTCACGTTGGTGCACTCCTTTTACGGAAGCAACTGTTCCAACAGGCATAAAAATCGGCGTTTCAATTACACCGTGATCTGTTGTTATTTTTCCTGCTCTTGCTTGGCTTTTAGGGTCTCTTGTAATTAAATCGAACTTCATATAAAAATTTTACTCGGCAAATATAATTGTTTTCCAAACGTTGCCTTAGCTTTTAAACTATTATTTAACATAGAAAAAAGTAATTTTTATGAAAATTATAGAACAATTTGTGAAAACATTGTAATATTTTTTGTTCTTAAAAACGTAAATTTATATAATTAACAATTAAATATAAAATCATGAAAAACAATAAAAATCCAAAAGAAGGAGCGATTAAATCGAAATTAGATGCAATGAATTATCCAGCCTCTGAAGACATTTACAATAACAATAAAGAAGAAAAAGAGATTAATCCGGAGGATATTTCAAAAACAAAGTCAACTGATACTACTCCCGGAAAAATGAACGAAAAATCATTTGAAGACGTTAAAACTGGAATTGATTTAGATGTTCCTGGCGCTGAACTTGACGATGTACAAGAAAACATTGGAAGTGAAGATGAAGAAAACAATTATTATAGTCAAGCTGATACAAAATAAAAACTATGTCAATACAATCGATTAACCCTTATACATTAGAAAAATTAAAGTCATTTAATGAAATGACAGAAACTCAAATTGAAGAAGCAATTACAAAAGCACACAAAACTTATCAAACTTGGAAACTTACTTCCTTTGAAGATAGAGCTAAACTTTTAAATAAAGTTGCTTCAATTATTAAAGAAAAGAAACCAGAGCTTTCAAAATTAATCACAGCCGAAATGGGAAAATTAATTAAGCAAGCTGAATATGAAATTGATTATGTTGTTTCTATTTTTGAATATTATGCCAAAAATGGAGAGTCTTTTTTAGCCGATGAAACTTTAAAAGTTGAAACTGGTGAAGCTTTTATCAGAAAAAGCCCTGTTGGAGTTTTGTTAGGAGTTGAACCTTGGAACTTCCCCTTTTATCAAGTTGCTCGTTTTGCTGCTCCAAACATTATGATTGGAAATACAATTTTATTAAAACATGCCTCAAACGTACCTCAATGTGCAAAAGCAATCGAAGATATTTTCAAAGAAGCAAATGCTCCAGAAGGTTTGTATACCAATTTATTCATGCCTGGTTCAAAAGTTTCTAAATTATTAGATGACAAAAGAATTCAAGGTGCTTCTCTAACAGGAAGTGAAAAAGCTGGTGCATCATTAGCAGAAGCTGCAGGAAAAAACATTAAAAAATCTGTTTTAGAACTTGGAGGAAGTGATCCTTTCATCGTGTTAGAAGATGCCGATATAGACAGAGCAACTACTCTAGCTATTTACGGAAGAACCGTTAACAATGGACAAAGTTGTGTAGCTTCTAAACGTTTTATTGTAGTTGAAGAAGTTGCCGATGAATTTCTATCAAAATTTACAACTAAAATGAGTGCTTTAAAACTAGGTGACCCAATGGATGTTAAAACTCAACTTGGACCTCTTTCGAGTGAAGGCGCCTTAAACACTATTCTAAAACAAGTTGAAAAAGCAGTTTCTCAAGGAGCCAAAATTGAAACTGGTGGTAAAAAAGCTGATTTGATAGGGAACTTTATGCAACCAACAATAATTTCTAACATAACTCCAGAAATGGATTTATATAAGGAAGAATTATTTGGACCTGTGGCGAGTTTTTATAGGGTGAAAAATGAAAAAGAAGCAATTGAACTAGCTAATGCTACCGATTTTGGTTTAGGTGGTTCTGTTTTTTCAAAAGATTTAGAAAGAGCCAAAAATGTAGCCAATCAAATAGATTCTGGAATGGTTTTCATCAACCAACCAACAAAATCCTCAACAGAATTACCTTTTGGAGGAACAAAAAGATCGGGTTATGGTCGCGAATTATCAGCATTAGGAATTGATGAATTTGTCAATAAAAAATTAATTCGAGTTATTTCTGAAAATGACAAAATGTAAGTTTGAAAACAAACAATAAAAAATGTCTTGCCTAGGTAAGGCATTTTTTTTTGTAGATAACTTTTGAAAAGTCGCTTTTTGTTAGTAGAAATAAATCGCAATAAACTGCTTATATTTGTACTTTCAAATTTTAAAAATAAAATGAAACCAAACACACAACAACTACACGATTTAACTACACAAGTTAGAAGAGACATTCTTAGAATGGTACATGCTGTAAATTCAGGTCATCCAGGTGGTTCTCTTGGCTGTACAGAATTTTTAGTTTGTCTTTACCAAAACCTAATGGAAAGAAAAGAAGGTTTTGACATGGACGGAATGAATGAAGATGTATTCTTTCTTTCTAACGGTCACATTTCTCCTGTTTTTTATAGCGTTTTAGCCCGTAGTGGTTATTTCCCTGTAAAAGAATTAGCAACTTTCAGATTATTAAACTCTAGATTACAAGGTCATCCAACAACTCACGAAGGTTTACCTGGAGTTCGAATTGCTTCTGGTTCACTTGGACAAGGAATGTCTGTTGCACTTGGAGCTGCTCAGGCTAAAAAACTGAACAATGATTCAAATCTAGTTTATACTTTACATGGTGATGGTGAATTGCAAGAAGGTCAAAACTGGGAAGCAATTATGTATGCTTCTGCTAAAAAAGTAGATAATATTATAGCTACAATTGACCTTAACGGAAAACAAATAGATGGAACTACAGATGAAGTTTTACCAATGGGAAGTATAAGAGCCAAATTTGAAGCTTTTGGATGGGATGTATTAGACATCAAAGAAGGTAACAATATTGATGCTATTTTAGCTGGTATGACTGAAGCAAAATCTAAAACCGGAAAAGGAAAACCAGTTTGTGTCCTTTTACATACAGAAATGGGTAACGGTGTTGATTTTATGATGTATACTCACGCTTGGCACGGAAAAGCACCTAATGATGAACAATTAGCAAATGCATTAGGTCAAAATGCTGAAACTTTAGGAGATTATTAAAAATGACTAAATTTCACTTTTTATTTTTTCTCATTATAAATGTAATGTCTTATGGCCAAACGGAAGGAGTAAGTCTTGATTTTGACAACATCTCTTTTGCTAAGTTTACAAATAAGTACACCAATTTTGTTGGCGAACATATTGAAATAAGAAATTCAAAAGATTCTACGTACAGAATTACTATTATACAGAATGAAAAATATAAAAAGGCTGAATTATTCGATTTAAAAAACAATATAGAAGCAACCTTTGATTTAAACTTTACTTTTAAAAAAATAGAAGATTTAAACCGGTTGAAATACAAAAGTTCTTACGCTATATATGGTAATAACTATCATGATAAAAGGGATACTTTCACAGAGGTTACTTACGTAAAAGATTCTATTGAAAACAAGATTACTGTGCGTTCGGCTTTATATGTTTATACAAATAGAAAGAAAAATAAAAAGAAGATTTTAAAGGATGGATATTATATTTTTAATACGATTCCAAATCAAAAAAATTATTATAATTACCAAAAAAGTAATTTTATAAATGAATTTAAAATACCTTTAACTAAAGATGATGTTTTAGTGAGATTTATAAATGTTACGGGTGACACCATAAATACAGAATTAAATTATACAGAAACTAAAGAAGTTGAATTCAATTTTAAATTTTACTTTTAATTCAAATCAAAATGAAAAAATATACAAATACAGGAAATAAAGATACACGTTCAGGATTTGGTGCTGGTTTAACAGAACTAGGTCAAAAAAACGAAAACGTAGTAGCACTTTGTGCAGACTTAATAGGTTCATTAAAAATGGACGACTTTAAAAAGAATCACCCAGAACGTTTTTTCCAAATTGGAATTGCAGAAGCAAACATGATTGGAATCGCAGCTGGATTAACCATTGGAGGGAAAATTCCATTTACTGGAACATTTGCAAACTTTTCTACTGGAAGAGTTTATGATCAAATTCGTCAATCAGTAGCTTATTCAGATAAAAATGTTAAGATTTGTGCTTCTCACGCTGGTTTAACGCTAGGTGAAGATGGTGCAACGCATCAAATATTAGAAGACATTGGATTAATGAAAATGCTTCCGGGAATGACCGTAATCAACACTTGTGATTATAATCAAACTAAAGCAGCTACAATAGCCATTGCTGATCATCATGGCCCAGTTTATTTACGTTTTGGACGTCCAAGCGTAGCTAATTTTACACCAGAAAACGGAGAATTCGTAATTGGAAAAGCTGTTTTACTTAATGAAGGAACAGACGTAACAATTGTTGCTACCGGACATTTAGTTTGGGAAGCTTTAATTGCTGCTGAAAAACTAGAAGAAAGAGGTATTTCTGCTGAAGTCATCAATATTCACACAATAAAACCTTTAGATGAAGAAGCAATTCTAAATTCAGTTGCTAAAACGGGTTGTGTTGTTACTGCAGAAGAGCACAATATATTAGGAGGATTAGGAGAAAGTGTTTCAAGAACTTTAGTTTCCAACAATCCAGTACCTCAAGAATTTGTAGCTGTTAATGACAGTTTTGGAGAAAGTGGAACACCAGACCAACTAATGGAAAAATATAAATTAAATAATGAAGCTATTGTGAATGCAGCTATTAAAGCAGTTTCTAGAAAATAAATTTATAATTATTTAATTGACATAAAAAAACCAATTCTTTCGAATTGGCTTTTTTATGTTTGTAATTTATCTTTTTATTGACAACTTGAATCTAAATGCTTTTTTAAAGTTCCACCACTACATGTTGGAATATTAGCAAATTCGTAATATTGTTTATCGCCATTTACATCAAAGTACTTAACCTCTTCTTTAGTTATAGTACCATCATTATCATCATCAATATCTAAATAATCTGGCACACCATCACCATCCGTATCTAATAAACTTCCGTCTGTTTTTGTGGGATCATAATATTCATATACAGATAAAACTCTATCACTATCATGATCAATATGTTTCTGATTAATCAATTTGAAATTAAAAACTAAAGGAGAATATTGAGGAATAACACCTATAGAACCATTATAGTAAGCAAATGCTGAAGGTAAAAACATTACACCTGCACCATAGTTTTGATAAGTAACCGTACCATCAGGGTTTTCAATCGACGTTCCAGTCTTAAATTGTGGTATAATTTCTCCCCAACCTGGAACAACATCTTGTAACATAAACCAAACAGGACTTTCAGCAGTATCGAAAACAGTATTATCAAATAAAGTTCCTTTGTATGAAACGAAAGATGAATCGACTTTTATTGGACTTTCTCCAGCAGCATCACCTTCATTTAAAACAAGATAATACAACTTATAAGTTAAGTCATTTCTATCAACCATTTTAAAAGCAAGATTTGACATATTCTTAATAGGAGTTTCTGTTCCACCTGTTTCAATTTTAGTAAAAGTAGTATTAAAATCAGCATCAACAGTTACAAAATGAGTTGCTAAAAAATCCTCAATTGCAGCTTCATCTATTGGGTATTGCTCTGCATAAGGTTTCGGTGGCTCTGCATAAACATTATCATCACTAGGACAGCCAGCAAAAACAGTTGCCAATAAAACAAAACACAATACTTTATAAATATTTTTCATTCTTTTCCTTTTTATAGTGGTGCAAGATACAATTTTGATTTATTTTTGTAAATATATTTAACATACATTTTAAAAATAAATGAGAATAGATAAATACTTATGGTGTATGCGATACTACAAAACCCGAAATATAGCTTCTGAGGCTATAAAAAAAGGGCATGTTACTGTTAATAATCAAACAGCTAAAGCATCAAGAGAAGTTTTTACTTCAGATAAAATTACATTACGAAAAGACCAAATTAATTATAAAATTACGGTTTTAGATATTCCTCTAAATAGAGTTGGAGCAAAATTGGTTGATATGTATAGGAAAGATGAAACTCCACCAGAAGCTTTTGAACATTTAGAGTTATTGAAATTATCCAAAGATCATTACAGGGCTAAAGGTGATGGAAGACCAACCAAAAAAGACCGTAGAGAAATAGATGACTATATTTGGGAAGAAAAAGACGAAGATGCCAAAAAAGATGAATAAAGAATTTTGGGAAAATAGATACAAAAGCAATGAAACCGGTTGGGATGTAGGTAAAATTACAACTCCATTAAAAGAATATATTGACCAAATTGAAAATAAAGAACTAAACATTCTAATTCCTGGCGCAGGAAACGGACATGAATTTGATTATTTGATTGAAAAAGGCTTTTCTAATATAACAGTAATTGATATTGCCGAACAACCTTTAGAAGCGCTAAAAAAAAGAAACCCTAGTTTTACGAAAAACTTTATTCAAGGTGATTTTTTTGATTTAGCAAAAACTTTTGATTTAGTAATTGAACAAACCTTCTTTTGTGCTTTAAATCCAGAATTGAGAACAAAATATGTTACACAAATGCATTCTTTACTAGAAGAAAACGGAAAATTAGCTGGATTACTTTTTGATTTTCCACTTACAGAAGTTGGTCCGCCTTTTGGAGGTTCTGAAGAAGAATATTTAAAATTATTTTCAGAAAAATTTAATATAAAAACATTAGAAAAATCATATAATTCTATTAAACCACGAAAAGATAGTGAACTCTTTTTTATCTTTGAAAAAAAATAAACTAACATGCAAAATATAATATTAAACAAAGAAGAGATACAGCATAAAACAAAACGTATAGCTTATCAAATTTATGAAACTTTTGTAGATGAACAAGAAGTAGTTTTGGCTGGAATAAGTAAAAGTGGTTTTATTTTTGCTCAAATAATTGCTGATGAATTACAAAAAATTTCTCCAATAAAAATAACTTTATGTGAGGTCTTTATAAACAAAACAAATCCTCAAGAAGCTATAAAAACATCTATTACTAAAGAAGAATATAGCAATAAAGGTTTAGTACTTATTGATGATGTTTTAAATTCAGGCACTACACTTATATATGGTGTAAAACACTTTTTAGAAGTTCCATTAAACAAATTCAAAACTGCTGTACTTGTTGATAGAAATCACAAAAAATATCCTGTAAAAGCAGATTTTAAAGGTATTTCTCTTTCAACTTCTTTACAAGAACACATTCAGGTTGTCTTTGAAAAAGAGAATATGTATGTCTATTTAAATTAATTGAAGAATTTCTTTAACTATTTCTTTTTTAGATTTCCCGTTAACAACAACAGTAAACTTTGATTTTTGATAATAATAATTTCTATCAAAAAGATGTTTTGCAATATATTCATGCAACTCATCTTCTGATAAATTCTTAATCAAAGGTCTTTTTGCTCTTTTATCTTTTAGTTTTGCTGTTAAATTATCAATACTTGCTTTCAAATAAATCGAAACAACACCTTCATTTTGCAATAAAAGATGATTATTGGCATAACATGGTGTTCCTCCACCAAGGCTTAAAATAAAATTTTCTTCCTTTTCTATAAAGTCTTTAAATAATTGGTGCTCAATTTTTCTAAAATAGACTTCTCCTCTATCTTTAAAAATTGAAGAAATCGAAGAATTCTCGCTTTTTTCAATGATTTCATCTAAATCAAAACAAGGAATTCCTGATTTTTTGGAAAGTTTTTTAGACAAAGATGTCTTCCCTACACCCATATAACCTAATAATATTATTTTCATATTTCCATTAATTCGTTACATAACAAGCATTTATAAAAAATGATTAAAAAAAATACAAATTTATAATAAAATCCCATTGGTTTTTAAATAATAGGTTTTATATTTGCACCCGCATTCAGGGAATAATATTGAATGACTTGGTAGCTCAGTTGGTAGAGCACATCACTTTTAATGATGGGGTCCTGGGTTCGAGCCCCAGCCAGGTCACAATTTTACAATTATCGAATGAATGCATCGACTTGGTAGCTCAGTTGGTAGAGCACATCACTTTTAATGATGGGGTCCTGGGTTCGAGCCCCAGCCAGGTCACTTTAAAAAAGTTAAGCATCACGCTTAGCTTTTTTTTGTTTTAGGCCATGTGGAGAAACGGTAGACTCGCCATCTTGAGGGGGTGGTGCTCGCAAGGGCGTGAGGGTTCAAATCCCTCCATGGTCACATTAAAAAAAGATAAACAATACATTTTGTTTATCTTTTTTTTATTTTTATTGCACAAACTAATATTTTTTATTACTTTTGTTTAACGAAAATAGAAAAACAATGAACAGTGTAAAAAATATATTTAGCATTAAGGACTTTGAAAACCTTTCAGGCATAAAAGCTCACACTATCAGAATCTGGGAAAAACGATATAATATCCTTGAACCAATGAGAACTGATACAAACATAAGATGTTATGATATTAAAAACCTTCAAAAGCTTTTAAACATTGTACTACTTCATAACTATGGTTATAAAATATCTAAAATTGCTCAACTAAGTCCGGAAGAAATTCCTTTAAAAGTTAAAGAAATCATATCTTCAAAAAGTGCCAAAACACATGCTATTAAATCATTCAAAATGGCAATGATGAATTTTGATCACACTTTATTTTTCAACACCTATGAAGAGTTACTTAAAGATAAAACTTTCAAAGAGGTCTTTAATGAAGTTTTTATTCCTCTAATGGAAGAATTAGGTTATTTATGGCAAACTGATACTATTTCACCTGCACATGAACATTTCATTTCTTATTTAATAAAGCAAAAACTTTTAAGCATAACAGAACAAATTCAAAGCAAACCTGCAATAAAAACAGATAGAGTGTATGTTTTATATCTACCTTTAAACGAAATTCATGAATTAGGTTTGATGTATTTAAATTATGAGTTTTTAGATAATGGCTATCAAACTATTTATTTAGGAGAAAGTGTTCCTGTTGAAAGCTTAATTGATTTAAAAAATTATTTTGAAAAAATAACCTTCGTAAGTTACCTAACTGTTGAACCAACTGCTGATAATTTAGATGAATACATAGAAAAAATAGAAGAAAGTTTATTAAAAGACACCCATCATGAATTAATATTATTAGGAAGGTTAACTTCTGAAATAAACAAGTCTAAACTATCTGACAAAACTAAAGTTTACAACTCAATATCTGAATGTGTTACAAGTTTATAAAATGAAAAATAAAATTTCAATTATTGGTTCTGGTTTTTCGGCTTTAGCTGCTTCTTGCTATTTAGCTCAAAAAGGTAATGATGTGACTATTTATGAAAAAAATAGCACTATTGGAGGAAGGGCTAGACAATTAAAAAAAGAAGGATTCACCTTTGACATTGGTCCAACTTGGTATTGGATGCCAGATGTATTTGAACGTTTTTTTAGTGATTTCAATAAAAAACCATCAGATTATTACGAATTAATTAAATTGAGTCCAGCTTATCAGGTATATTTTGGTAAATTAGAATTTGTTACTATAGCTGATAATCTTGAAGAAATAATAATTACATTTGAATCTATAGAAAAAGGTAGTGGAGAAGTTTTAAGAGACTTTATGGATGAAGCGCAAAGCAATTACAATATTGCGATAAAAGATCTCGTATATCGTCCCGGAGAATCTCCAATGGAATTGATTACATTAGAAACATCAAAAAAAGTAAATCAATTCTTTAGTAACATATCAAAAGACGTTAGAAAAAGGTTCAAAAACACCAAGTTAATTCAGATTTTAGAATTTCCAGTTTTATTTTTAGGTGCAAAACCAAGCGATACACCTTCGTTCTATAGTTTTATGAATTTTGCTGATTTTGGATTAGGAACGTGGCATCCAAAAAACGGGATGTATTCAGTAATTCTAGCCATGGAAGCTTTAGCCAAAGAATTAGGTGTTAAGATTAAAACCAATTCAAACGTTGAAAAAATATTTGTTGTAAACGGAAGTGCAACAGGAATTCAAGTAAACGGAAAAGTAATTAATAGTGATATTGTTTTAAGTGGCGCAGATTATCATCATTCTGAAACTTTATTAGAACAAAAAGACAGACAGTATTCAGAGAACTATTGGGATAAAAAAACATTTGCACCTTCTTCTCTCCTATTCTATGTAGGTTTTGATAAGAAAATAGAAAATGTAGAACATCATTCATTATTCTTTGATGTTGATTTTGATGTGCATGCTTCTGATATTTATGATAAGCCAAAATGGCCTGAAGAACCTTTATTTTATGCTAGTTTTCCATCAAAAACAGATGAGAATTCTGCTCCAGAAGGAAAGGAAGCTGGAATATTTTTAATTCCATTAGCACCAGGCTTAGAAGATAATGATAAATTAAGAGATCAATATTTTGAAAAAATAATGACTCGTTTTGAAAAACTAACAAATCAAAAAGTAAAAGAAAACATAATCTTTAAAGAAAGTTTTTGTGTAAATGACTTTATAAAAGAGTACAATTCATACAAAGGAAATGCTTATGGAATGGCAAATACATTATTACAAACAGCATTTTTAAGACCAAAATTAAAAAGTAAAAAAGTTAAGAATTTATATTTCACTGGACAATTAACAGTTCCTGGCCCAGGAGTTCCTCCAGCATTAATTTCTGGAAAATTAGTATCAGATTTAATAGAAAAATATCAATAATTATGAAAGCACTATTTGACAAAGTTTCAAATGAATGTAGTGTAAAAGTCACTAAAGCATACAGCACTTCTTTTTCGAGTGCCGTAAAAATGCTTGCACCTTGCATTAGACAAGATATTTATAACATTTATGGTTTTGTACGTTTTGCAGATGAAATTGTAGACTCATTTCATGATTATGATAAAGAATTTCTATTTGCTAAATTTGATCAAGATTTAGCCGATGCACTAGAACACAAAATAAGTTTAAACCCAATTTTAAACTCTTTTCAACATACAGTAAATAAGCACAATATTCCACAAGAAATGATTCATGCTTTTATGAAAAGTATGAAGTTAGATTTAAGTAAAAATGAATATTCAACTACTGAAGAATATCAAGAATACATTTATGGTTCTGCAGATGTAGTTGGTTTAATGTGTTTGAAAGTGTTTGTAAAAGGAAACGATGAGAAATACAATGAATTAAAAGATTCTGCAATGCGATTAGGTTCAGCGTTTCAAAAGGTGAATTTCTTAAGAGATTTAAAAGCTGATTTTGAAGACTTAAATCGAACTTATTTTCCAAATACAGATTTGAATCACTTAGACGAAAAATCGAAACAAGAAATTATTGCTGATATTGAAAGTGATTTTGAAGCTGCATACGAAGGCATAAAAAACTTACCTTTGGAAGCAAAATTTGGAGTTTACACAGCTTATCGTTATTATAAAAAACTGTTGAAAAAGTTACAAAAAACTCCTTCTTTGGAAATTAAAAATACACGAATTAGAGTTTCAGATTATCAAAAAATGCAGCTTTTAGCTAGATGCTACGTTAAATACAGATTAAATATTATTTAAAATGTTTGTCATTCTGAACTATATTCAGAATCTTAAAAAATTAATTATCAATAGTCAAAAAAGACTCTGAATCAGGTTCAGAGTGACAGAAAAAAGAGTCTACAATTAAAAACAAAAATTATGTTTCTTCAGATATTTATATTTATACTTACATTTTGCCTAATGGAATTTATGGCTTGGTTTACTCATAAATACGTTATGCACGGATTTTTGTGGAATTTACACGCAGATCATCACAAAAAAGACCACGATTCTTGGTTTGAACGAAATGATGCTTTCTTTATATTTTATGCAATTGTAAGCATAACTTGTTTTTATACTTGGAGCATTGGCTCTTTTAATTTTGGATTAGCTATAGGATTAGGGATTTTAGCTTATGGAGTAGCTTATTTCTTTGTTCATGATATTTTCATACATCAAAGGTTTAAGATATTTAGAAACGCGAACAATAGATATGCAAAAGCTTTAAGAAGGGCTCACAAAATGCATCACAAACATATTGGAAAAGAAGAAGGTGAATGTTTTGGAATGCTTGTTGTTCCTTGGAAGTATTTTAAAAAATAATTAAAAAAAAGCTCCAATTAAGGAGCTTTTTTTTATTTCATAATATCTTGTAAAGGTTTGAGTTGATCCAAATTTATATTTGATTTTTGAATCAAACCAATAATTTTCATAATATGCATTGGATTCATATCTTTTCCTAAAATTCTAACCACTGCAAATCCATTTTCTTTCTTATTTGCAAAAAGTACAAACTCATTAATATGATCATCATCACCCACAAAATAGATTGAAGCACCATCATTTCCAGAGCCAAATTTCATTAATTCGTTGTATGAAGTTGTATCTTTTAGAATTGTTTTGACTTTTTGAACCTCAACATCATAATTGCTTTTATTACTTTCTTCTTTTTTAAAAGCCAGTACATTCATTTTTTCAAATGATTTTAAAGCTTCTTTATCAGAAGCTGTCAATGACATTTTTTCAGTATTTATAATATCTGAACCTAAATCTATAGCTACAAAATCTTTGGATTCTGTATTGTCTACAAAGTATTTTTGCAAACTTGGTTTGGTATTACAACTTACTAAAGTGACTATTGAAAATAAAATTATAATTAAATTTCTCATCTTATTTTTTTGAAGCTTTTTTTAATTCGTCTTTACCTGGTAAGTTTAATCGTTCTGTTAAAGATGATATTTCATCCAAATCAAATTCACCTGTTAATGATAGCAATACAGAAGGTGTGTCTTTTGAACTGCTTTCCATAAACATCAATAACTCTTTGACAATTGTACTATTTCCAACTGATTTGACGTAAATTTTTACATTTTTACCATCACTGTTTGCACGCATCAATTCTTCTAAAGGATTTGACTTTAAGTAAGACGTTACAGAAGATTCCATTTCATTGGCAATCTTTGCGCTACTTGTTGTTAATACTTTTAAATTGTCCAATTTTTTAAGCAAATTAAGGTATTGTTGCATTTCTTTATCTTTTGCATCAACCTTAACTTTACTCATCATTTCGAACATTTTTTTGCTCACGTTTACTGAACTAACACCTTCTTTACCTTCAAACTTATCAAAAGAAGATTGGGCAAACAAAAATGCTGGTAAAACGACTAATAATAAAACGATTGCTTTTTTCATGATTTTTATTTAAAAATTATTTTTTTAGTTTTTTCATATTCTTCAATATAAGATGCGTTTTCCAGACCAGAATTTATATTGTTGGCGACCAATTGCAAGGCTTTGTGTGTTTCTACAAAAGCTTCTTCCGGACTTTCAAACGTATCTAAATTTTCTTGTTTTGGTGTGTTATTTTGTAAAAACATAAATACAATTAGGGATACAAATACAAGACTTGCTGCAACACCAAACCATTTAATATAATTATTTTCCTTTTTTGGAAGTATAAATTCTTTAGCTGTTTCATTTTTAGCAACTTTATAATATCCAAAAAGAGACTGATATTTCGCCAAATGCAAAGGCACATTACCACTAGAAAAAAAGTTTTTTAAAACTCGTTCCTCTGCTAAAGAAGTATTACCTTCTAAATACTTTTCTATTAATTCTTCCGTTTTTTGCAATTCCATAATCTATAATTGGCTAAATTTTTCTCTAATTGTTTTTCTTGCTCTTGACAATGCAACTCTAATTGCTGTTTCATTCATGTCTAAAACTTTAGCAATCTCAGCAAATTCATATTCTTCAATCTCTCTCAACTGAACAATTATGCGTTGTTGTTCAGGTAATGAGTTTATTATTTTTTCAACATTATATAAATTATCTTTACTAATTATCTGATTTTCTAAAGATAAATTATCGCTATAATTATTATGTGTAATTGATAAGTTATTACTTCTCTTTGCTTTCAGTTGATCTAAACAATAATTTTTTGTCATGGTCATTGCCATAGCTTCAACATTTTTAAATGCACTAGTTTCAGCTTTCCATAATTTTAACAAAACTTCTTGAGTTGCATCTTCTGCTTCCTCATTACTTATCAACATCCTTTTGGCTAAACGATACAGCTTATCCTTAAAAGGTTTAATTAGAGTTATAAACTCATGTTGTTTCATGTTATTCGTTTGTTTATAAAGTTAAGACGAATGTAAATTAAAATTGTTACAATAATTTAAAATAATATAAATTTACATACCAAAATAGGAACTTTGTAGTTATAATAATAAATTGCTAAAAAATTAAAATCCTTTTATGAAAAAAGTCTTAAAGTCAATATTATTAACAATATGTTTTTTGTTTATTTTTCAAAGCTGTAGTGATGATTATGACGATGTGTTGCATTACAGAAATACTAATGAATTCATTTGGACAGGTTTAAACCAATATTATTATTGGCAAAAAAAATCTCCTGATTTAGTTGATAATAGATTTGCAACTGATGCTGATTTTCAAAATTTCTTAACCAACTATACTCCTGAATCTTTATTTAGGCATTTAAGATATGAGCCAGGAAATATTGATAAATATAGTGTAATTTTCAGTGATTACAATGTTTTAGAATCCGCATTACAAGGTACTTCTAAAAATAGTGGTGCTGATTTTGGATTTAAAAGAAAAACACCTGGTTCAACTGAAGTATTTGGTTTTGTGCGTTATATTCTTCCAAATTCTGATGCCTCTACAAAAAGCATTCAACGAGGAGATATTTTTTATGCAGTAAATGGTGTGCCGTTAACTGTTGATAGTGATGGCTTTTTAAATCCTTCTGGATTATCTGATGATACTTTTACATTAGACATGGCCGATTATGACAATGGAAACATTACTCCAAACGGAAATACAATCACTTTAACTAAAACTCCTTATTCTGAAAATCCTGTTTTAATTAAAAACGTACATCAAGTAGGAAGTAAAAAAGTAGGTTATTTAATGTATAATGGTTTTTATTCTAGCTATGAAGGTGAATTGAATAATGCTTTTGCTTATTTTCAAGGAGAAGGAATAACACATTTGGTATTGGATTTACGATATAATTCAGGTGGATCTGTAAATGTTGCTACAAATCTGGCTAGTATGATTACTGGACAATTTAACGGACAAATTTTTGCAAAACAAGAATGGAACGAAAAAAGAATGAGTTATTTTAATTCTGTAAATCCAGATGCATTACTCAATAAATTCACTAATACTTTAAGTAATGGAAGTGGAATTAATAGTTTGAATCTAACCAAAATTTATGTTTTAACAACTAAATCAACAGCTTCTGCTAGTGAATTAATTATAAATAGTTTAAAACCATATATTGATGTCACTCAAATTGGTGATGTTACAACAGGAAAAAACGTTGGTTCAATAACCATATATGACTCACCTACTTTTAGAAAAGAAAATTTGAACCCAAATCACAAATATGCCATGCAACCAATTGTCTTAAAAATTCTAAATAAAAATGGTATTGGTGAGTATTCAAGTGGAATTTTACCAAATGTTACTTTTACAGAAAATTATGGAAATCTAGGCATTTTAGGAGAAAACACTGAACCTTTATTAAATTTAGCCTTAAATCATATAAATACAAACGGAAGAATTAACTTAAATTCCAACACAAAAGTATTTGAACATGTTACAGATTCTAAAAACTTAGATAGAATTGAAAAAGGAATGTATATCGAAAATCCTCCAAGCTTAAAATAGAGAATAAAAAAAGGCTTCCAATTGGAAGCCTTTTTTTATATATAAAATTCTAAATTAATTAAAGTAAAATCCAGCAGGAATAACTCCTACAGTAAAATCGTTTTCTAATGCTCCTGTATTAGAATAGATATAAACTTTTCCGTTTGAATTATAATCAGCGGCATCACCTACATATATTTTATTGTTTTCAACAGCAAAACTATAAATACCATAAACTCCTTGTCCAACTGTTGAGAATAAAGATGTTGTTGGTAAACTTGAAGCCGTTAAACTCATTTTAAAAACATCAGAATCTTGCGTATAAAAAATAGAATTATCAGCAATATATAAATTGGAAGGATGATTTCCAACAGCAAAATCTATCGAAGTGGAAACCGTTTCTGTATCTAAATTTATTTTTATTAATTTCCCTAAAGTCTCATCATTTGTCCATGAAGCTTTTCCTCCACAAATAACGTATAAACTTCCATTTTCAATTTGTAATGAATTAGGTACATCACCAACATTAATAGTATTTGTAACAGTGTTTGAAGTAGAATTAATTACAGAAACTGTATTTCCATAACCATAACCTCCTTGGTGAGCAACATATAACTTTCCGTTATTTTCTACAATTCGTTCTGGTCCTTCTACAACAGGAATTGATCCTGAAACTGTATAATTTGTCAAATTTAATGTAGCCACATAATCATCAGTTGTTACACCACCATCACCCCAATTAGTAACATATCCTTTTCCATTAGCAAAAGCAATGAACCTTGGGTTATCTAAACCTGAATCAATTGTAGCCACATATTCTAATGTATAACGATTTATAATTTCAATTTTATTTGAAGCATTTAAAACTACAAAAGCTAAATCATTATAAAAACCAACATCTTGACCCGTATTACCAAGTACTTTTGTTGGATTAACCGCTAAAAAAGCATTGTTTTGAAAAGTAGCAAAGTCATTTGACAAATAAGAAATAGAACTGTTGTCTTGTCCAAAGTTTCCTTGATTTAAGATTAGCACACCATTATCATAAGCTCCTAATGGCAAATTATCAGTAGTTCCATTATTGTCATCATCAGAACATGAAGCAAAAAACACAGCAATTGCTGCAATCATAATTACTCTTTTAAAAATCATTGTATTAAAAATTAAAGGTTAAATTCATCATATAATTACGACCAGGCATTGGTCTCGATAAAACATTTTGATAAGGTTTGTTTTCCAAATTCAGAATCTGAAATCCAAGATTTAAAGGTTTTTTAGCACCTATTTTATAATCTAAAGAAACATTAGAAACTAAATACTCTTTCAGTTCATAAGAATTATCACTAGAAGTAAAAACAACACCATTAAACAAATTTTGATAAGTGAAAGTGGTTCGCTTATATTGAAAAGCTATACTTGAAGTTGCTTTATGAAAAGGAACATAAATCAATTGTTTGTTGGTATCGTCATTTTCTGAAACCGTATAAGCATAAGTACCATTTATTTGAAGGCTTGAATTAGTGAAATTCTTATTCCAATGAAACAAAGCTTCTAATCCATAAATAGAAACATTATCAGTATTAATAGGCTGCCACAAACCAGAAGCATTTGGCAACCAACGCAACATATCCGTGATTTTAGAATAAAAAGCAGTTGTAGTTAAAGAAGCTTTTTTATAAGTAAAAACTTGACCCATTTCAGCTTGCAAAGCACTTTCTGGTTTCAAATTTAAGTTTCCACTTCCTTGCCAATACAAATCATTGAATGTCGGAATTCTGAAGTTTTTTGACCCTGAAAATTTTATCGCATACCAATTTGACAGTTGAATATTTCCTCCTAAAGAATACAACAACGGACTTTTATAATTAGAAGTGATCTCTTTTCTAAGACTCGCTTCATAAGATAATTTATCATTTATTTGATGCTTGAACAACAAACTAAAAGAACCTATTTCTCTTTTGTTATTTGACAAACTAGAGCCACTTCCTGAATTTTGAGTGTAATCTATAATTGAATTGACTTTAATTTTTGAAGTCCAATTGTATAACAAATCATATTTAGCAATAAATGTATTGGCATTTCCAGTTGAGAAATTCTCTAAAGCTTTATTTTCAAAATATTTATATTCTTCAGTTAAATAAGCGACTTTAGTTTTTGATGTGAACAAACCTGAATAATTAGTCCATTCCAATAAATTTCTAGTATTGAAATCTAAATAGTTACTTTTTGAAGGGGAAGCAATTGTGCCTGAAAAATTTCGACTACCATCAAACAAATAACTAAAAAACTTAATTTCATTATTCCTATTTATTCTATAACCTATATGTGAATTGAAACTTGTATTTTCATATTGACCGTTTTCATTTTTCTTATCAAAACCAATGTATTCATAATCATTTTCAGATTGATTGTGCGATATACTTGCATTTACAGAAATCTTATCGGTTGCAACATCTAAAGTATAATTGGCTCCAAAAGTTGAAAAACTTCCATAATTTAATTGCAGTTTATTTATAAATTGATCTTTAAAAGAAACATCATTATTTAAATGAATCGTTCCTCCAACAGCACCACTTCCATAAATTACACTTCCACCACCAGCTCTTACCGTTATGGAATTAAAATCTCGTGTACTTAAAGTATTAAAATCAGTTTGACCATTTAATTGAGAGTTGATATTTATTCCATTCCAAATAACAGCGGTTTGTTGAGCAGTAGTTCCTCTAAAAGAAGGTGAAGAAACCATTCCATTACCATTTTCCTTGAAATAAATCACTGAATTATAACGCAACAAAGCAGTCAATGAAGCTTGATTTTTTTGAATCACACTATCATTAAGTTGGCTTGTATTTTGAGTGTCTGAAAAGTTTTTTAATTGCGAATCGGTTAGCACTACTTCTCGTAAATGAAAAATAGAATCTTGTTGTGCCCAAATAAGAGAACAAGCAGTTAACGCAAAAAACAAAGCTAATTTTTTAAACATATCTTATAAACTTTTCTTCCCGAAAGTCATATTTAGTTAATAAATTAGGCAGGTCTCCTGGCTTGCGTCTTGTTATTCACCTTCCCAAGAATCTGAAACAAGTTCAGATAACTCAGTGGTAATGTAGATAATAACAAGCTTAATAGCTTACAGTTGCGGGAACAGCTCAAGAATTAGATTGTAGATTTTTGATTTCAGATTTTTGATTTCAGAAGCTTTATATTCTTAAATCAGCAATCGTTAATCATCATTCAGCAATCTTCACTCGATTCCCTTTTAATGCTGTTCAAAATTGAACAAGCAACCTTAATTCTGATGCGAAGATACTTTATTTTGGGTTAAAAAGTAATACAATAAATGTTTTTTGTATATTTGATTAACTGTTAAATGTTTACGTTATGAAAAAAACTTTACTTTTAATTTTATTAGCTTTTAATTTATGTTTTTCTCAAACTGGAATTGAAATTAGATTAGTTAACGCAAGTGTTGGAGGTATGTATCCTAATACAACTCCTCCCTATACATTATCTAATGATACAGGATTAAACTTAATCCTTCAAAATCATAATGCGTATACTTACAATTTGAGGGGTGGTTATCCTTTACCAGGTTTGACTAATAGAATTATGTATACAGAATGTAGTAATTGTAATGGGACAAACTTTCTAAATGATTTAATAGCATATAACTCAGTAATAGAAAGTGCTTCATATGCAGATTATAATTATTTTAGTGATGCTATTTATTCAAGATTAACTGATGGAACAATTGGAGTTCCAACTGGATTAAACTCTAATAATATAATAACTACAAATGATGCTGGTTTAAATCAAATATTTGTAAATCACAATGTATACTATTACACACAAGCATCTACAACAACAACTAATCCTGACTTATTAAAAACATATATTGTAGTTTGTAATTGTGATGCAACATTATTAAGAAATGATTTAAACGCATACAATACTGTAATAAATTTAACTGAATATATTAATCCGAGTTATCTTTTAAATTCTAAAAATTTTAATAAAAAAGAGACAATAGTTTATCCAAACCCTTTTCAAAGTATAATTACAATTGATACAGATTTTGCAATAAAAAACTATACTGTTATTGATTTGATTGGAAAAAAAATAATTGAAACCGAGTCAAAAGATGAATTAAATACTGAATTAGCAAAATTAAATTTGGGCACTTATTTATTACAACTTCAATCAGAAGATAATAATATTGTTACAAAAAAAATAATTAAAAATTAATCACTTCTTTTTAGTCATTTTATAAATCAACCAAGCAAATCCTACAATGAAATGAAGTAAAACTATTGCAGCAACAATATAAATAAAGGTATTTGAATTATCTCTCATTTTTTTATTGTAAAGTTAAACTTCTTTGAAAAAATATTTTGCATCATTTGTTACAAATCTGCATTTATTTCAAAACAAAATTCTACTTTTGTGTAAAGTATATTTTTTTATGCAGCACTTACCAAAAGCCCTTTTTTTTACGCTTCTTTTCTTGGGTTTAACCCAATGCAAAAAAACAGAAAACATAGCAAAAGCTACTGTTAACGAAAACCAGATTGTTCATGCAGAAGGTTTTTCTATAGTTGAATATGATGACTTTTCAATTCTAAAAGTAAAAAACACATATCCAGAATCTGATGAAACTTTTACTTATGTTTTGCACAAAGAAAACGTAACCATTCCTGATAGTTTACAACAATTTATAGCAATTCAAGTTCCTGTTCAAAAAATAATTGTTACCTCAACTACACATATACCTTCTCTTGAAATGTTAGGTGTCGAAAATACATTGGTTGCTTTTCCTACTTTAAAATACATTTCTTCTGAAACCACAAGAGAACGTATTGATCAAGGAAAGGTTAGAGAAATAGGTAAAAATCAAGGTTTAAATACAGAAGTAATTCTAGATTTAAATCCAGATATAATTGTAGGCTACAGTGTTGATGGTGATATAAAAACCTATAAAAACCTAGAAAAAAGCGGACAAAAAGTAATTTTCAATTCAGATTGGACAGAAAAAACACCTCTAGGAAAAGCAGAATGGATTAAGTTCTTTGGTGCTTTATATGATAAGAAAGAAAAAGCCTCTGCCGAATTTGAAGCTATTGAAGAAAGCTACAATAAAGCTTTAAAATTAGCACAAAAAGCCGAAACAAAACCCACAATTTTTGCTGGATCAATTTATGAAGACCAATGGTTTTTACCACAAGGAGATAGTTGGGCTGCTCTATTCTTAAAAGAAGCTAACGGAAATTACCTTTGGGCAGACACAGAAGGCACTGGCAGTTTAGCTTTATCTTTCGAAACTGTTTTAGACCAAGCAAAAGATGCTGATTTTTGGATTGGACCAGGACAATTTACTTCTATCGATGAAATTTTAAAAGACAATAAAAATTACAAATTCTTTAAAGCTGTTGAAACTAAAAATATTTATTCTTTCAGCACCAAAAAAGGAAAAACAGGTGGCGTTATATATTATGAATTAGCACCAAATCGACCAGATTTAGTCTTAAAAGACATGATTAAAATATTACATCCAGAACTTTTACCTAATTATGAATTGTTCTTTTTTGAGCAATTGCAGTAAATTCTCCTCCTTTGGAGGGGTGTCCGAAGGACGGGATGGTTTTTCTTAAATTAAAATACTTTGTATTATCTTTGAGCATTGCTAAAAATTTAATTCAACTAATGCCAAATACAAAAAAACATTTCATACTATTTATAGCACTTCTTGTTGCCTTAGTACTTTTGTTTTTTGTGAATATTAGTTTAGGTTCTGTTACAATTCCAAACGAAGAAATTTTAAAAGGAATTTTTAGCCAAAAAATGAACAAGGAAAGCTGGGAAATCATTCTCTATAATTTTCGTTTACCAAAAGCATTTACAGCAATTTTAGTTGGAATGGCACTTTCAATTAGTGGCTTATTAATGCAAACTTTATTTAGAAATCCTTTAGCTGGACCTTATGTTTTAGGGTTAAGTTCGGGTGCAAGTTTAGGTGTTGCATTTGTGATTTTAGGTACTGGAATTTTACCTAGTTTTCTTTCCAATTTATTTCTAACTTCATACGGAATTGTAGTTGCTTCTGGTTTAGGAAGTGCCTTAGTATTAATGGCTGTTTTATTAGTATCCAAAAAACTTAAAGATACTATGGCAATTTTAATTGTCGGATTAATGTTTGGAAGTTTTACAAGTGCAATTGTTTCTGTTTTAACTTATTTTTCAACGGCAGAACAATTACAAAAATTCACCTTTTGGTCATTAGGAAGTTTAGCCAATTTGAGTTGGAATGAAGTCAGTTTATTAGCAATTTTAACTTTCACTGGATTAGGAATTAGCTTTTTAGTCATCAAACCATTAGACGCTTTACTTTTAGGAGAACGTTATGCCAATAGTTTAGGAATAAATTTCAAAAAAACTCGAATTTTAATCATCATAGCGACAAGTATTTTAGCAGGAAGTATTACAGCTTTTGTTGGACCAATTGCCTTCATTGGATTAGCGGTTCCACATATGGCAAAGTTATTATTTCAAACTAGCAATCATTTGACTTTATTTTGGAGTACGATTTTATTAGGTGCAATCATTTTATTATTTTGTGACATAATAGCGCAATTACCAGGAAGTGATTTAACTTTACCTATAAATGCAATAACATCAATGATTGGAGCACCAATTGTTATTTGGTTGTTGGTTAGAAAGAAAAATTTTAGCTAATTACGCAGAGATTCGCAAAGAAACACAAAAAAACTCAGAGTAACTCTGTGTAATACTTTGAGAAGCTTTGTGTAACAAAAAAACAAATGAACAAAAAAGTCCTACATACAACAAACCTAACAATTGGATATACCTCAAAATCCAACACAACAACTATTGCAAAAAATCTAAACATCAATTTATCTTCTGGAAAATTAATTGGATTAATTGGTGCTAATGGAATAGGAAAATCAACTTTACTTAAAACAATTACAGGGATAATTAAACCCTTGGAAGGTAGTGTTTTTATTAATGACAAACTAATAGAAACCTTCAAGCCTGAAGATCTAGCTAAAGAATTAAGTATTGTTTTAACCGAACACCTTCCTCCTAGCAATTTAACCGTTTATGAAATTGTAGCTTTAGGAAGACAACCTTATACCAATTGGTTAGGAACACTTTCAAATGATGATAAATTAAAAATTGATGAAGCAATTGCATTAACTGAAATCGATTCGTTTCAACATAAAAAACATTATGAAATTAGTGATGGACAATTGCAAAAAACTTTAATTGCAAGAGCTTTAGCACAAGACACAGATTTAATCATTTTAGACGAACCAACTACACATTTAGACTTAGTCCATAAAGTCACTTTACTAAAATTACTTCAAAAATTAACGCACGAAACAGGCAAAACAATTTTATATTCCACTCACGATATAGATTTAGCCATTCAATTATGCAATGAAATGATTGTCATTACAGAAAATGAAATCTTTCAAAACCAGCCTTGCAACTTAATTGAAGATGGTGTTTTTAATACTATTTTTAAAAATGAAAACATCCAATTTGATGCTTTTCATGGAAAGTTTAACATTAAATAAAACTTACATTTTGTTTAATACTTTATAAGTAAAGAATTCGTAATTTAGTAAAAAATATCAAGTCATGTCAATTAAACAAATAAGCGCAATAGTTCTTTTATTTTCAACTATTTATACCCAAGCACAATTAAAAGCGGTTGCTTACTCAGACGGAAATCAAAAATTAGAAGGATTTTTAGCAACTCCAACAAAACCAAATGCTAAAAAAGCAGGTATAATTATTTTACATGCTTGGATGGGAATAAGCGATCACGAAAAAGAAAGTGCTGAAAAATTAGCCGAATTAGGATACTATTCCTTCGTGGCTGATGTTTATGGTCTAGGTAACAAACCAGAAAACACAAGTGAAGCAGGAAAATTAGCGGGTTACTATAAAACAGATTTTTCTTCCTATCAAAAACGAATTCAATTAGCTGTTGATCAATTAGTAAAAGCTGGAGCAAATGTCGATGAAATTGCTGTAATTGGCTATTGCTTTGGAGGAACAGGTGCTATTGAAGCTGCTCGTGGTGATTTAAAAGTAAAAGGTGTAGTTTCTTTTCATGGTGGTTTAGGAAAAGATGGTAGTCGTTTAGCCAAACCAATAACGGCAAGAGTTTTGGTGCTACATGGAGCTGATGACCCTTATGTTCCTGCAAAAGAAGTCAGTGCTTTTGAAGACGAAATGAGAACATCAAAAGCTGATTGGCAATTAAATATTTATGCAAATGCTGTTCATGCTTTTACACACAAAGATGCTGGAACAGACAACAGCAAAGGTGCTGCATACAACGAAAAAGCAGATAAAAGAAGTTGGGAAGCCATGAAAATTTTCTTTGACGAACTTTTTAAGTAATTCAAAAAAATATAAAATAAGCCTGAATTTTTTCAGGTTTATTTATTTAAAGCAATCTGCCTTTTAGCTTCACCAATTAAAAAAGTAACTGAATTAGCTAAATTGTAACTTCGTACATGTTCAGAAATCGGAATTTTTAAATAATTAGAAAACTGAGCTAGAACTTCTTCACTCAAACCAACACTTTCTTTTCCAAAAACCAACCAATCACCATCTTGAAATTCTTGTTCTAAATAGGATTTTTCAGCATGAGAACTCATTAAAAAAACTCTTGACAAATCAGGAATTTGAGCTTTCCATTCTGCAACTGATTGATATTCTTTCCAATCTAAATGCACCCAATAATCTAAACCAGATCGTTTTAAATTCTTGTCATTAATTTCAAATCCAAACGGATGAATTAAATGCAAACGACTTTCTGTTCCAACACATAATCGTCCAATATTTCCAGTATTGTTTGGTATTTCGGGTTCTATTAAAACTATGTTTAGCATTATTAAATTAATTATGAATTGTAATTTATGAATTGTGAGTTAAATATTGATTTATTAAATTGTAATTAATATTGTAATTTTTCCACTTCAATAACTTCTCCTGTATTTAATCCTTCTAAAGTCGTATTGCCTATTCTTATTCTAACTAATCGCAAAGTTGGAAACCCAACAGCTGCTGTCATTTTTCTAACTTGACGAAATTTTCCTTCGGTCAAAGTTAACGAAACCCAACTCGTTGGTCCGTGTCTTTCGTCTCTAATTCGTCTTCCTTCACCAATATAATTTGGTAATTCGTAAATCAAATGCGCTTTACAATTTCGGGTTAAATATTTGGAACCATTTATTCCAATTTCTACACCATTTGTCATTTCATCAACTGCTTCTTGCGTTATAATTCCATCAACTTGAGCATAATATTCTTTCTCCACTTTTTTACTTCTAACATCTGCACTAACTTTTCCATCTGTAGTTAAAAACAATAAACCCTCTGAATCTTCATCCAAACGACCAATTGCCATTGTACCTTCAGGAAAATCGAATAATTCACCTAATAAACGCTTTTTTCGTTTTTGTTCATAGATAAATTGACTCAGATAACTGTGTGGTTTGTGTAGAAGAAAATGATGATGCATCATAAAATGAATTTTGGCAAAAATACATTAATAAGTCAAAAAAATGATAATTGTTGATTAACGATTTTTGAATGCAGAAGTAAAAAATCGAAAGTTCTCAATATCTGAACATCTATTATCCAAAAATCTTATTATTTTAGTAACTTTACCTAAATTTTAATATATGAATGATTCGTTACTTATTCTTATCACATTTCTAGTAGCATTAGCTATTGGTTTTTTTATTGGAAAATTACTTCTAAAAGCGCAATCACAATCTGAAAAATCGGGTTTAGAAGAAAAAGTAAATGGTTTAACAAATCAAATAGAAGCACTTAAAAATCAATCTATTTCTGATAAAACACAGTTTGAAAAAACGTTACTTCAAGTGAATAACGAAAAAGAAACGATTCGTACAGAAAAAGAAGTTTTAGCCATTCAATTATCTAAAAAAGAGGTTGATTTTGAAAATCTTTGGGAACGAAATAAAGAACAGAAACAAGAAGTAGAACAACTTCAAGAAAAATTTACCAAAGAATTTGAAAATTTAGCCAACAAAATTTTAGAAGAGAAATCAAATAAATTTACAGAACAGAACAAAGAGAATATGAAAAATATTCTTTCTCCTTTGCAAGAAAAAATTCTTCATTTCGAGAAAAAAGTAGAAGATACTCATAAAGAAAGCATTGATTATCATGCAGCGTTACGTCAACAGATTTTGGGTTTACGTGACATGAATGAAAAAATGAGTAAGGAAACAATCAACCTAACGAAAGCCTTAAAAGGTGATAGCAAGTTACAAGGAAATTGGGGTGAATTAGTTTTAGAACGCGTTTTAGAAAAATCAGGTTTAGAAAAAGGCCGTGAATATGAAGTCCAACAAAGCTTCACTAATGAAGAAGGAACGAGAGTTCTTCCTGATGTAATCATCAATTTACCTGACGGAAAGAAAATGGTTGTCGATTCAAAAGTGTCTTTAACAGGTTATGAACGATTTGTAAATGAAGAAGATGACGATTTAAAAGCTATTTACTTAAAAGAACACGTGACCTCAATTAAACGTCATGTGGAGCAATTAAGTGCTAAAAATTACCAAGACATTTATCAAATGGAAAGTCCAGATTTTGTCTTACTTTTTATTCCAATTGAACCTGCTTTTGCATTAGCGTTAAATGACGATAATACCTTGTATAATAAAGCTTTTGAAAAAAATATTGTAATTGTAACACCTACTACTCTATTAGCAACATTACGTACAATTGATAGCATGTGGACCAATCAAAAACAGCAAGAAAACGCTATTGAAATTGCTCGTCAAGCTGGAGCACTGTATGATAAATTTGAAGGTTTTGTTTCTGATTTAATTAAGATTGGAAAGAAAATGGATGAAGCCAAATCTGAATATGGAAATGCAATGAATAAGCTTGTTGAAGGAAAAGGTAACTTAGTTACAAGTGTTGAAAAATTGAAAAAAATGGGTGCAAAGGCAAAGAAAGCTTTACCTGAAACTATAATAAAAAGAGCAAACGAATTAGAAGAAAATTTAATTGATAAGGAAGAAAATTATGAGCAAATTTAAAAAAGTATTAATCTACAGCACTTTGTTTATTGTGTTGTTTATTGCTGGTTATTTCACATTTGTGTACTACGTACCTTATAGTGAAGGTATTCGTTCGGGTGAATTAATCAAAATAAGTACAAAAGGATACGTTGTAAAAACTTGGGAAGGAGAAATTAGTCAAGGAATTTCTGGTGCTCAAATTTTTACTTTTTCAGTAATGGATAATAATCCCGAAGCTATTGAGAAATTAAAAGAACTACAAGGTCAATATGTAAAAGTTGAATACGTAGAACGCTATAGAACATTTTTTTGGTGGGGAGATACTCGCTATTTTATAAAAAATGTTTATGCAGAAAAATCTCCTCATTTTAACAACTAAACATGACACAAAAAACTAATACAGTTAACAATTCTAAAATAACTTTTACTGAATTAATGCTACCATCACATTCCAATTTTAGCGGAAAAATACATGGTGGTTATTTATTACAATTGATGGATCAAATAGCATTTGCAAGTGCTTCCAAATATTCGGGTCTATATTGTGTAACAGCTTCCGTTGATACTGTGGATTTTTTAAATCCTGTTGAAATCGGTGAGTTATTAACGTTAAAAGCTTCTGTAAACTACGTTGGTAATAGTTCAATGGTTGTCGGAATTAGAGTTGTTTCAGAAAATATTAAAACTGGAATAATCAGGCATTGCAATTCAAGTTATATTACAATGGTTGCAAAAGATGAAGAAGGAAATAATGCAAAAGTACCCACTTTAATACTTTCAAGCTTAGAAGATGTTAGACGGTTTTACGATTGTGTCATCCGAATAAATCAAAAAAAGAAAAATAAAATTCTAGAAGATAAATTTGATCATACATCAGAAAAATCACTTGACAATCTATCAAATTATAATGTTAAGTTGCTGATTAAATAACAATTACTGTAAATTAAGTTTGAATTTAATTCATTTTATCTTAAAAAAAATTATATTTGTTATGTAATATAAAATTTTATAGAATGAATAAAATCTACTATTTAATATTTTTTTTTCTTGGTTTAACTTTTATTTCATGTTCTTCAGATGAAGATGATGTATATATTGAAATACCTATTGCAGAAATACCTGTTTCTGTAAATTTAGAAGAAGTTCCTTATTCGAAATTATCTGATTATCATTTTTTTAAAGATGAACTAAAAAACCATCTACCTACAACTGGTGTTCTACCTTATGAACCCGCTTCCTCTTTATTTGCTGACTATGCTCATAAAATGCGTTTTGTTTGGCTGCCAAATGGAACAACAGCAACTTATAATGGAGATGATAATGTATTTGAATTCCCAGTTGGAACGGCTCTTTTAAAAACTTTTTATTATGACAATGTTCAACCAAACAACACAAGAAAAATAATTGAAACTAGATTACTAATAAGAAAATCAGACGGTTGGAAAGCTTACGACTATATTTGGAATACTGAACAAACAGAAGCGTTTTTAGACACGGTTGAACAAGGAGTGTTTATTCCTATTGAATGGAAAGAAAATGGCATTACAAAAACCACAACTTATAAAACACCTTCTCAAACGGAATGTTTAACTTGTCATAAAATAAACCCTAACCAAACAACTGGTGGAGAAATAACTATTCCAATTGGTCCAAAACCTCAAAATTTAAATACCAATTATAATTATTCAACCGGAAGTCAAAACCAAATTGCCAAATGGAAAAGTATTGGCTTTTTAGGAAATGATGTTCCTAATACTTCAACAATTTACTCAGCTGTCGATTGGAATGATACTTCAAAAACATTAGAACAAAGAGCACGATCTTATATAGATGTCAATTGTGCACATTGCCATAGAACCGGTGGACATTGTGATTATGTTAGTATGCGATTTAATTTTAGTAATACTAATTTAGACACTTTCGGAGTTTGCATGACACCTTTATTTTATATAGAAAATGGCCCTTTTGTAATAAATGGTGGTGATGCTAATCATTCCGAGTTAATCCACAGAATGAACACAACAGAAGGTGCTACAATGATGCCTATAATAGGCCGCACAGTAATTCATAATGAAGGAATACAATTAATTAGTGATTGGATAAATTCTTTACCAGCAGATTGTCACTAAAAAAAGATGAAAACATGAAAAAAATTACAATCCTATTTTACTTTTTAATAAGTTTTCAAATAACAGTTGCTCAGGACACTTGTGATACTGCTCCAACTATTGGAGTTGGAACACATACAGTTGCAGCTGTAAACGGAACTCAAATTCCAACTCCTGATTGTATTGGATCTGGAAATCCAACTGCTGGTGAATGGTATAAATATATTCCAACACAAGCTTATACCGTTACTGTAACAACAGATTTAGCCGCTAATATTTGCAAAGACACTAGATTACATATTTACGGAGGAACATGTACTAGCTTATCATGTATTGCAAGTGATGATGACTCAGGTGTTTTACAATGCAATAGTGGAAATACAAATTCGTATTTATCAACAGTAACATTTAATGTAACAGCTGGAACAACCTATTATATAGCTTTTGATAATCGCTGGAGTTCAGCAGGTTTTGATTTTCAAATAATAGAAACACCAATTATTGTTCTTCCAATCAGTTTTACCTCTCAAAGCATTTCATCAAGTTCAACTATTTGCTGTGTTGTAGATATGAATGGTGATTATTTAGATGATATTGTAACTGTAGGAGCTACTTCAATGACAATTTTACATCAGCAAACAAGTGGAGGATTTATTTCTTCAACAATTGCTTTACCTGGATTAACAACAACTCCAAGCTGGAGCATTACAGCTGGAGATTATGACAGAAACGGTTTTAATGATATAGTTTTTGGAGGTTCTAGTAGGTTAACCATTGTAAAAGCAAATGCAACGGGTACAAATTATACCGAAGTATCTTATCCTCAAAATATTTTTACTCAAAGAGCTAATTTCGTAGATATAAATAATGATGGACATTTAGATTTATGGGCTTGTCATGATGTGGCTCAAAGTCACGCTTACAGAAATACAGGGAGTGGAGATTTGGTTTTTGACATTTCTTTAATGCCAACTTTAGCTGTTGGAGGAAACTATCAATCGATGTGGACTGATTATGATAATGATGGTGATATGGATTTATATATTGCAAAATGCCGTGGTGGTGCTCCTGTTGGTGATCCACAAAGAATTAATTTATTATATAAAAATAATGGTAACGGAACATTTACAGAATCTGGTGCAATTGCCGGATTAAATGATGGCTCACAATCTTGGTCAACAGCTATTGAAGATTTTGACAATGATGGCGATATGGATTTTTTATTATCAAACATTTCAGACACCAATAAATTCTTTAGAAATAATGGTGATGGAACATTTACAGACATTTATGCAACAACTGGAATAGCCGCACAAGTTGGTTCTTGGGAAGTACAAGCCGTTGATTTTAATAATGATGGCTGGGTAGATTTCTTTTGGCAAAATGGAAAAGAAATTTATTTAAACAACGGTGATTTAACTTTTACTGGTTATGATTTAACTTTCAGCGAAGGTGGAATTGGAGATTTAAACAATGATGGCTTTTTAGATGTTCAATATGGTGGAAATGTTTATTATAATGTTCCAAATGCAAACAATTGGATTAAAGTTAACTTACAAGGAGTTGCCAGCAATAGAAATGGAATTGGAGCAAGAGTAGAAATTTATGGTGCCTGGGGAAAACAAATTAGAGAAATAAGAAGTGGACACGGATTTAGTCATCAAAGTACTATGAATGCCCATTTTGGAATTGGAACAGAAACTGCAATAACACAAGTTATAATTCATTGGCCTTCTGGAACTGTTGATGTAATTAATAATCCTTCTAGTAATCAAGCTCTGACCGTAGTTGAAGGTTCTAGTCCTTTAAGTGTTGTGAATTCTGAATTAAATAAAATCATTATTTATCCAAATCCAACATCAAAAACGCTTTCAATTTCTAATGCAAGTCAACTAAGTATTAAAAATATTTCAATCTATACTACTCAAGGAAAAATTGTAAAAAACATTCTTTATGAAAACGATACAATTTCTGTAGAAGATTTAGCTGAAGGTTTATACATTTTAACGATACAAACCGAAGATGGCAAAAAATATTCTGAAAGTTTCTTAAAGAAGAATTAAATTAGTCAAGCCTTTATAAAAAATAGTCTTTTATTTACAAAAGACTATTTTTTTTGCAAATCATATTGTGATTTTTTATATCATTGTAACTTATTTATGACTTATGAAAAAAATAGTATTTCTATTCATTCTTTTAACTGGACTTTTTGCTATTGCACAAAAAAATATCGATCCAACTCCAGAAGATATTAAGCTAGCTAAATCGTTAAGAGTAAAATATGACAAATCCGATATTGTTATTCTAAAAAGCGAAGAAAACGTGAGTTTTGCCATTAATAAAAGTATTAATTCTGTTGAAGTAAATTACAAAATAAATGAAAATTTAATGAACATCAATCACAGAGCTGATATTTCAAAATATGAGTTTTATGATAGTGAATCTGAAATAAAAACATTTAGTATAAAATACAGAAACAATAAAACTGCTGCCTTTTATCCAAAAGATGAATTTTACAAAAGCAATGATTTATTCTATAATGATGCCAAAGTAAAACATGTACAATTAGACTTTCCTGTTCAAGGCTATTCGTATGATTATGAAATGGAAAAGGAAATTAGAGATATTAAATATTTCACAAGCATTTACTTTAATGATGAATATCCAGTAATTGAAAAAACAATAACAATTAAAGTTCCAAAATGGTTAGAATTAGAAATTAAAGAATTCAACTTTAATTCTTATGATATTAAAAAAACCACAACTCCTGATGGAGATAATAAAATCTATAAATATGTCATAAAAAACATGGATCCATCTGTAAAAGAAAACAATGCTCCAGGTCCAAGTTATTTGTATCCTCATGTTTTATTTATTGCCAAATCATACACAGAAAAAACAGAAAAGAAAACACTTTTTAACAGCACAGCAGATTTATATAAATGGTATAAATCATTAGTAGATTCTATGAAAGATGAGCCAGCTATTTTTGCAAATAAAGTAAAAGAATTGACTAAAGATGCAAAAACTGATGACGAAAAAATTAAAAACATCTATTATTGGGTACAAGATAACATAAGATATATTGCTTTTGAAGACGGAATTGCAGGCTTTAAACCCGATGATTCTCAAAATGTTTTTGAAAAACGTTATGGTGATTGCAAAGGAATGGCGAATCTTACCAAACAAATGTTGAAATTAGCTGGTTTTGATGCAAGATTAACTTGGATTGGAACAAATCATATTGCTTATGATTATAGTATTCCTTCTTTATCTGTTGATAATCATATGATTTGCACCTTAATTAAAGATGGCAAAAAATACTTTTTAGATGGAACAGAGAAGTTTAATTCATTTGGAGAATATGCTGAAAGAATTCAAGGAAAAGAAGTGTTAATTGAAGACGGAAACAAGTTTATTATTGACAAAGTTCCTGTACAAAAATCAATAACAAATTCAGAAAAAATAATCACTAACTATAAAATTGAAAACGAAAATTTAACAGGTTCTGTAAACAAAGAGTTTATTGGAGAAAGTCGCGCAACATTTTTATATCAATACAACAATGTTAAAAATGATAAAAAAGAAGATGCCTTAAAATGGTTTTTATCCGGAAACGACAAAAATTATAACATTTCAAATATTATAACTTCAGATTTAAGTAACAGAGATCAAAAATTAAATATTTCTTATGAAACAAAATTAGCGAATCATGTTTCTAGTTTTGATAATGAAATGTATGTTGATTTAGATTACGACAAAGAATATAAATATTTAGACTTAAAAGAGCGTAAAAAAGACATTATGTTCGATTATAAATCACATGATGATATTACAATTATTTTAGAAATTCCTACAGGTTATAAAGTATCAAGACTTCCTACAAACTTTGAAATAAATAACGAAGATTATACTATTTCCTTAAAATATGAAGTAAAAGGAAATACTATTATTTATCATAAAATGTTTGATTTTAAAAAACCTATTCTAAAATCTTCAAAATTTGAAGAATGGAAAAAAAATCATTTACAATTCACAAAAAATTACTCCGAACAAATCGTTTTAACTAAATAAAATCAGATTCATAATTCCATGAAAAAAATACTTACTTTTCTATTTTTAGGCTTATTTTTTATTGCCAATGCACAAGATAAAAACAAAGTCAAAGAATTTTTTTGGGGTGCAAATGATACCTACAAAAAAGTCACAACTATTCCAGAAAAATATAAAAACGAATCCGCTGTTGAAATCATTAAATTTGAAGATTATGATTATCACAAATTTGGTAAAAGCGTCACCTTTACTTCATCCTATAGAAAACGTATAAAGCTGTTAGATCAAGCAGCTGTTACTGAGTTTTCTGAATTTTCATTTGAAAAAGATGGTGCTGTTGGAATAAAAATTATTAAACCATCAGGTAAAGAAGTAGAAATTGACATTGAAAAAGAAGCTAAAATTGTAGATAATTACAAAAAAATTGCTGTTTCAGGACTTGAAATTGGTGATATTATTGATTTTTATAGTCAATATGTTTCTAATTCTTATTCAATTGAAGCGTTTGGTTTTGAACCTGTTGAAAGCACTTTAGGAAGTACCTATCCTATTATGAATTACAAATTAATTTTTCAAACAGAAAATGATTTTTTTGTAAATTTCAATACCTATAATGGTGCACCACAATTAAAAGAAATTCCAACAAAAAAAGGTAATGAAAGAAGATATGAATTAGAAGCACAAGACATTCCAAAAAATGATTTTCCGCGTTGGTTTTTGCCATTAGTAGAACTGCCATGTTATAAATTTCAGGTATTTTTTGCTCGTTCAGGGAAATTTGAAGAACGTGCTGAAGCCTTTTTACCAGAGAAAGAAAGCATAGTAAAATCTGTTGTTTCTAAAGAAGATATTTTTAACTTTTATAATACTAAATTCTCTCCAAGTGGTGATATTGATGTAATTAATGATTTCTTAAAAGGAAAAACATTTGATTCTCAAGAAGATAAAGTTAAAGCAGTTTACTATTTTACAAGACATCAATTTTACACAAGATATGTTGAAGCTTTTGTAATTGATGAAGCTAAAATCATGTATCCATTTGATCTTTATGGCTATAATCCAACGTTCTTTACCAAAGAACAGCCTTTTATAAATTATTTCATGCAATTCCTTAAAAAGAACAGAATTGATTATGATATCATTGTTTCTACTGGAAGAGAAAATGGTCCAATAAAAGATATTTTAATTCAAAGCAACACAAAGATTCTTTTAAAGATATACACTGAAAACCCAATTTATTTCGGGTTATTCACACCATATTCATCTCCCGAAATGTTTGCTTACGAAATTGAAAACACAAATGCATATGCCTTAAAAGTATCCAAAAACAGAAAAGTAGATGACATTGAAAGCATAAAACTTCCCGAATCTACTTATAAAGACAACATTTCAAAAGTTACAACAAATATAACTTTAGCTTCAGATTTCAATACAATTAATGTTGCTAAAACATCATCATTATATGGTCACAATAAAGAGTTTGAACAAGAATCTAAAATACTATTTTATGATTATGTAAATGAAGATTATGAAAAATATGGCACAAAACCATTATTAGACATGGTGAGTAATAAAAAGAAAAAAGAACAATACAAAAAAGAGTATGAGGCTTTAATTAAAAAAATTAAAGACAACAAAAATGAAAAATTTAAAACTGAAGCTGAGCAAGAATATGGCGTTAAATTAGACAAACACGAACTAGTTATTAAAAACACAGGAAGATTTGGAAAAAATGATCCTTTAACCTATGATGAAAAATTTGTAATTACTAACAGTTTAATTAAAAAGGCTGGTCCAAATTATATTCTTGAAATTGGAAAATTCATTTCATCACAAGTTGACATTGAAGATAAAGAAAGTAAACGAACAAATAACATTTATTCTATTTTTCCAAGAAGCTATGAATATACAATTAACCTCGACATTCCAGAAGGATACACAGTTGCTGGATTAGAAAAAATAAACGTGTCCGTTGAAAATGTTACTGGGAGTTTCAAAACTGTAGCAGAAATTAAGAACAACAAATTGTCAATTGTTACATCAAAATGCTACTATCATTCGTATGAACCAAATGCTAATTGGAGTAAGATGATAGAATTTCTAGATGCATCTTATCAATTTTCACAAGAAAAGATACTACTCAAGAAAAATTAAAAAAGTACAAAAAAGTTAAATTCATATTAGATTTTGATCTGAAATAAATAATCTAATTTATTTTTAATATATTTATAAAAAATTTTATACTAAACAAAATGAAAAAAATTAAACAGATTTCAATTTGCCTTTTGCTATTAGTTTCTATTAGTTCAATCGGTCAAGTAATGACTAGTGGTGTTGTAAAATACAAAATGACTAGCGATAACGAACAAATGGCTATGATGGGAGACATCATAATGACAAACTATTTTGACAATGAGAATGTTGCTGTAGAAGTTGATATGATGGGTGGAATGGTTTTAACTAAAATCTACAAAAAAATAAACGATCCAAAATCTACAAAAATGACAATGGATGCAATGGGTAACAAATACGAAATTACTGGAATAGATGAAAATGCTTCTAAAGGTGTTGACATGGCAGATTTAGATAATATAGCAACAGTTACTTTCGACAAAACTGCAACAAAAGAAGTTGCTGGTTTTAAATGTTATAAAGCTACTGTAACATACAATGACGATAAAACAGGAGAGTTTTACATAACTGATGATATAAAAATGATGTCTTCTGCTAAAGAATCTAAATTAAAAGGATTTCCTTTAGAAATGAAAATTGTTACTCCAGAAGCAACATTAGAGTTAAAAGCAACTGAAGTTTTTAAAGTTGTATCAAAAGACGCATTCATTGTTCCTGCAGGATTTGAAAAAGTAACCATGGAAGAATTTCAAGAAAAAATGGGAGGCTAAGTTTTAATTTACCTACTAAAAAGCACAAAAGCACACTATTTATTTATTGTGCTTTTTTTTTATCACAAATAAGAACCCTTTAAGTATCAAAAAAGCAGTAATTCTTTAAATTTAAATTCTTTAAAAAAAACAGAAAACAATCTTGATTTGTATTTGCAAATAGTGTAAATTTGATTTACTAAACGCCAAAAAATCAACTATATGCCAAATTCATTTTCCTTTAAATTGGGAACACACAATGACCAAAAAGTTATTTTTATTCAGTTTGAAAAAAACTATCTATTAACCCAAGAAGTTAAAAGTTGGGTTGGGCATAAATATAGCATAACCAATAAATGTTGGTATGTTCCAGATGTTCAATTTTATAGAGAAAAATTCGGAATTTCCCCTGAAAAAGAGATGAGTTCTTTTTTAGCATCTAAAATTTCAGAATTTCATCAAAAACAAATAAAAAAAACAAAAGCAACCATACAAATAAAAGGCTATAGTGAAAATACAATAAGAAATTATTGCAGTGAATTAATTCAATTTTTCATATATATTCAACCCAGAGAAGCTACAGAATTAAAAACTGAAGACTTAAAAAACTACGTTTGGTATTGCATTACAAAATTAAAGCTGACAGAAAACACCATACATAGTCGAGTAAATGCTTTAAAATTTTATTATGAAAAAGTACTTAATTATGAAAAATTTGCCATAGAAATTCCGCGACCAAAAAAACATTTAAAACTACCTAAAGGATTTAATATAGAAGAAATTAAAAGAATTTTAGCAGCTACACCAAACTTAAAGCATAATACTATTTTAAAATTAATTTATGGAATGGGCTTAAGAGTTTCAGAAATCATAAATTTAAAGATAAATGATATCGATAGTATAGAAATGCGTGTTTTTATTGAGAGAGCCAAAGGAAAAAAAGATCGTTATGTTAATTTACCCGAAAGTGTTTTAGAGCAGCTTCGCTCCTATTATATAGCGTACAAACCCAAAGAATATTTGTTTGAAGGACAATATGGTGGACAATACACAACGAGGAGTGTGCAACAATTTTTTAGAAAATCGTTAGATAAAGCTAACATTACTAAAAAGCAAGGAGTTCATAGTTTGCGACATAGTTATGCCACACACTTATTAGAAAACGGAACAGACATTCGATTTATTCAAGAATTATTAGGACACAACAATATAAAAACAACATTATTATATACACAAGTAACAGATTTAAGTTTAAGAAAAATAATTAGTCCATTAGATAATTTGTAAGAAAACAATTTATATATTTGACTAATGAGAAAATATAAAAAAATAAAAACGAATTTCGTATTTTGATATATATTCTCATAAATAACTAATTAACAGTATATTACGTATTTAAATGGTTTTTAGGTTCGTATATATAAGAGTTGTGGTTCATGGCATTGAAAATAATTTTCAAATCAACATTTTTGGAAATTTCAACCTGAACGAAGTAAAATTTTGTTTCTGAATTCTTGAAAATTTTGTATCAATTTTTGTAGAAAATCTAACCTGAAAAACTTTGCGATTCTTGAACTTTGTCGAAAATTATTTTGCGAATATAATGTGTTTAATGTAAAAACCTAAAACTGAACTTTGTCGAAAAGTTTACTTGAATTATTTTGCGAAAATTCAATAAAATCATCAAAACATTAAATCATTAAAATATTTAGTTTTTAACGTAAGAAATTCTGAAAATCATTTATTCATCAAAATCATTTTAAAAACAAAAGACTGAACTTTGTCGAAAAGTTTGCGTGAAATTTGTTGCGGAATTTCTATGCAGAAAAGCTTTGTGTTGAGAGTTTGAATTCAACTTACATAAATTCATTCTGAATTGACGCAATTTGAATTTAAACAGCCACGAAACCACAACAACGGTTTTGTTCAATTTTGCAGGCTTGGTCTTTTTTTATTTTGGTAATTTCTAAATCAAAAATTTGTTTATATTTGTTAAGGCTTGGTGCTTAATCAGCAAAACTGAAACAAAGCCGCTAACCGTTGGCGGTAATTCTAAAACACTAAACTAAATTGAAACATAAATGGAAATAATCAACATCGAAAGTTGGAATAGAAAAGAACATTTTGAATTCTTTTCAAGAATGGCAAGCCCATATTTTGGAATAACAACTGAAGTTGATTGTACTATAGCTTATGATAATGCGAAAGAAAATGGAAATTCATTTTTTGCCCATTATCTTCATAAGTCTATGATTGCTGTAAATTCTGTAGAAGAATTGAGATTAAGAATAGTGGATAATAAAGTGGCGTTATTTGAGAAAATAAATGCTGGCGCTACAGTCGGAAGAGCAGATGGAACTTTTGGATTTATTTTCGTCAATTTCTCTGATGATTTTGAAACTTTTAATAAAGAACTGCAAAACGAAATTCAGACAGTACTCAACTCAACTGGACTAAGATTAAACGATGACGATATAAAGAAAGATTTAATTAGGCACTCAACTATTCCTTGGACTTCATTTACAGGATTATTGCATCCAACAAACTTTGATAGGACTGAATCAGTTCCAAAAATTACATTTGGAAAATTTAGCATTCGAGAAGGAAAGAAATATCTTCCGGTATCAATTGAGGCACATCATGGATTAGTTGATGGTTTTCACTTGGCAAAATATTTAAGTGAATTCCAAAGGCAACTTGATAAAGAATAAGAACTACCGCCAACAACGGTTTGCAAAAATTGGGGCTTTAGTATTGAATTTAAAGTTTATTTTTACTTTTGAATTCAGTACTTAATCAAAAGTTTTGGGCATATTTTCCCCCAACTTCTGCAAGCCGCAATCCGTTGGCAGTAATTATATACACAAAACCTTAAAAATAAAATGAAAAAAATCAAGCTTTCTATAATTTTTTTAATGATTTTCAGCTATTCTAAAGGCCAAAACTTAAGTTACGGTCCAATACTTGGATTTAATGCTTATGATATAAGTATAGGTGGACCAATAAATGACGGAGCTGGATATAGTGGCTTAAATTTTGGTGGATTTCTGGAACATCAATTCAATAGTAGTTTTGGAGTTCGAGGAAACATAATTTATAATAACATAAAGGAAGGCAAGCATTATGTGGTAACTGGAAATCAGATTACAAGTTATTTATTTGATAAAGCTGAAATCCAATCACTACAAATACAAACACTTTTGAAATATGATGTTAATAAAGATTATAATAAAGGGTTTTACATAATTGGAGGCTTCAGAATGTCAAATATTCTAAATGTAAAATTAGATGGTCAAAAAAATGAGGACTTTTATAAAAGAGAAAGTTTTGGTGCTATGTTAGGTTTTGGAGTAAATTTTGCCAAACATTTTGGTTTAGAATTAATTCCTGAAATAAATTTAACAAACCCAATTAATTCTAAAATAAACAAATCTAGAAATATTGGTGGTTATCTAAACTTAACATTGAATTTAGAATCTATTATTAAAAAATAACTACTGCCAACAACGGTTTTGTTCAATGGCTTGGGCTTGGTTTTTCCTTCGGAAAAACCGCTATGATTCGTAATTTTGTTTATATTTGCTTTGGTCAGTGTTTAATCACAAGCCACTGAAACAAAGCCGCTAACCGTTAGCTGCAATAAAAAAAACGCTTATAAATGAAACATATCCTAAAGTTGTTGTTTATTACAGTTTTTGTGTTATTCTCTTGCTCAAATAAAGAAAAGAGAAAAACAGAAAAAAATGCTAATGTAAGGGAGCGAATAAAGGTCATTAAATTGGGTGAAGGCAGAACAATTATTTTTCCTGCTGAATATGCTAAAAAAATCCTAACTCATCCTAACAAAGTGACTGGTGTTTTTACTCCTGATGTAGAAACTATTAAATATATAGAAGAAAACTTACCTTCAAATTTTGATTCTATACTAGCACCCTTTCAAAAAAACTCAAGTTTACGTCTATTTAAAAAAGATTTAGCAAAGTATGATAAACAATTTTTAGGATATACTAATTCAAAAAAAGATAGTTTAATAGTTGGATATATTGTCAACCTTGAATCTGATCCATATAAAATAAAGCCAAGACTAGAAAAAGAATTTTGCTTGTGTTTAGATGGATGGTGTTACACTAATACATGTGAGTTTATATTTAATAAAAAAACCAAAAGATTTGGAAACAGCAATTCCGAATGAAACTACTGCAGCTAACAACGGTTTGTAGCAATTGCTTGGCTTGGTCTTTGTTTGAATTTTCTCCGAAAATTCATTAGGAGTTTTGTACTTGTGAAATTAAGTGCTAAATTTACGCAACTGCCACAAGCCGTCAAACGTTAGCGTTCATAGCCAAGAAAAAATTATTTTCAAAAGAACTTCTCTCCTA
>NZ_CAXBGY010000015.1:0-74417 GCF_963975515.1 uncultured Flavobacterium sp. | reverse complement strand
AAAAGAATAGAAGAAGTGAATTTATTATCTTAGAAATGTAATATAATTAAATCACAATAAAACATAAAAAAACCATCTCGAAAACGAGATGGTTTTTTTATTCGCTATAATTTTATGTTAATACATTAAGTAATTCTTGATTAATAGCTTTGAATTATTATTTTTGTTGATTGTAACAATTATAAGATAATTATTTAAAGTGGATATGAAAAATAAATTTGTTTTTGGATTACTATTCCTATTGCAGTTTAGCAATGTTTTTTCGCAAGAAGTAAAAAAAGAAGTACTTTTCTCAATTGATGACAAGCCATATTATACAGATGAATTTATCAGGGTTTATAATAAAAACTTAGATTTAGTTAAAGACGATTCTCAAAAAGATATTGATGTGTATTTTGACTTGTTTTTAGGGTATAAATTAAAAGTTGATAAAGCTTATAAGTCAGGTTTACAAAACAGTTTAAAATATCAAAACGAGTTAAAATCATATAGAACGCAACTTTCAAAAAATTACACAAGCGATTCTAAAGTCACACAAGCGTTAACGCAAGAAGCTTATGATCGTTCGCTTAAGGAAATAAAAGCATCACATATTTTAATCTTAGTAGACGAAAATGCATTACCAGCGGATACATTAAAAGCTTATAATGAAGCCGTTAAAGTTGTCGATGAAATCAAAAAGGGAGTGTCATTTGAGGATGCAGCCGTAAAATATTCACAAGACCCATCAGCTAAAGATAATAAAGGTGATTTAGGTTATTTTTCTGTATTTAGAATGGTTTATCCTTTTGAAAGTGCAGCATTTAAAACAGAAAAAGGGGCAATATCAAAACCGACTAGAACGCGTTTTGGATATCATATAATTAAAGTTGTTGATCAAAGAGATAACCAAGGTGAAGTTACTGTAGCACATATAATGGTGTTAGATAACAAAGATGAAAACGGAAACGATTTGTCTAAAAAAACAATTGATGAGATTTATCAAAAATTGCAACAAGGTGAAAAATTTGAAGCTTTAGCACAACAATTTTCTGAAGACAAATCATCTTCAAGTAAAGGTGGTGTTTTACAACGTTTTGGAAGGGGACAATTAAGTTCAAGTGAATTTGAAGACGTAGCTTTCTTATTAAAAAATAGTAACGATGTTTCAAAACCTTTTAAGACACAATTCGGATGGCATATTGCTAAACTTATTGACAAACACCCAGTTAAAACTTATGAAGAATCTAAAAATGAATTAGAAAATAAAATTAGAAGAGACGATCGTTCAAAATTAATTTCATCTTCTTTGACTGATAAATTAAAGAAAAAATATACGATAGCAACAGATAAAAAAACGTTAGAAGCGGTAAAAAAACTTGTAAACGATAATTTTTACAAACAAACATGGGAAGTTTCTCCAGAAGTTTTAAAAGCGAACAACAAAAAAATAGTTGAAATTAACAATGATGCTAAAATAAACGCATCTTCTTTTTTACAATATATTCAAGAACAACAAAAACAAAATCTTCAGATTAAACCAATCAATAGTTTGGTAGATCATTTGTATGATCAATATATAGATGTTAAACTTAATGAATATTATGATGATCATTTAGAAAATGAGTTCGTTGAATTTAAGTATATAATGGAAGAATACAGAGACGGTTTATTATTGTTTGATTTAATGGAAAAAGAAATTTGGGAACGCTCTAAATCTGATACACTTGGTCAAAAACAATTTTATTTAGATCACATTGCAAACTATAAATGGAAGAAAAGAGTAGAAACAGAAGTTTATTCTTCTTCAAACAAATCGGATATAGAAAAAGCATTAAAATATGCTAAAAAAGGAAAAGACTCAGAATACATTAAAAACAAACTAAATGCTGAAGGAAAGGTAAATGTAATGATTCAAAAAGGAGTTTATGAAGAGGATGATAAAACGTTGCCTAAAAAAAGCACATTAGATAAAGGTCTGTCTGAAATAGTAAAAGAAGGTGAATATTATTTCTTTTTAAATACTAAAAATGTCCTGCCATCAGAACCAAAAGACTTTTTAGATGCTAAAGGAAGAGTTATAAATGATTACCAACAATATTTAGAAACTAATTGGGTTTCAGAATTGAAAAAAAATGTAAACATCAAAGTAGATAAAGAGGTTTTACAAAAAGTAAAAAATCAATTAAAATAATTTAACATGAAATTTAAATTCTTGTTTTTGGTTATAATTACGGTTTTTGTTTCTTGTAAAAAAGGAACAAATGAGGTAGATAATATTGCTATTGCAAGAGTTAATAACTCCAACCTTTATAAAGAGGATATCAAAGGTTTAGTGCCAGCCGGAACTTCAAAAAAAGATAGTATAATTATTGTAAATGATTATATAGACCGTTGGGCTTCACAAAAATTACTATTCAATGCAGCAGAATTGAACCTTTCAGATGAAAAACAAACTGAATTGAATAAATTAGTGGAGCAATACAAAAAAGATTTATACACTAAGGCATACATTGAGCAATTGGTTTACAAATCTTTTGACACTATAGTAAGTGAAAATGAGATAAAGGAATATTACGAAAAAAATAAAGAAAATTTTAAAACAAATACTGCTCTTGTTAAAATGAGTTACATTCAAATTAATAAAAGTAACCCTAAACTTACTTCACTTTCAAATAAATTCGTAAATACTAGTAAAGAGAATAAAGAATCCCTAAAGAACAGTACAATTGAATTTAAAAGTTATGCTTTTAATGATTCTATTTGGATAGATATGAATCAAGTTTATGAAAAACTTCCAGTTATTAATGTAGAAAATAAAGAAAATTATATAATAGCCGGAAAAACAGTTAAATTTGCCGATTCAACAGATATGTATTTAATTAAGACATCAAATTATATTGATAAAAATCAAGTGTCACCTTTCCAATACATAAAACCGACTTTAAAAAAAGTTATACTTAATAAACGAAAAACAGAATTAATAAATAAATATCAAAAAGACATCACAACAGATGCTCTTAAAGACAAAAAATATGAAATATACAAGTAAATTTAAAGCGCTTTTTGTACTTATTGTTTTGGCTGTAACAACATTACATGCACAACCAAAAAAACAAAAAATAGATGGTGTAGCGGCAGTTGTAGGAGACTATGTAGTGTTGGATTCTGATATTGACTTAATGCTTATTGAATTAAGAGCAAACGGAATTTCTAGTGCAGATGTTACCAGATGTGAATTATTAGGAAAACTTTTAGAAGATAGACTTTATGCTCACCATGCTGTAGAAGATAGTATCGTTGTTACCGATGAAGAGGTTAGAGGTGTTATGGATGAACAACTTGGAGTAATGGTAGAGCAAATAGGTTCAGTAGATAAAGTTGTGAAATATTACAACAAAAAAAATATTGACGATTTTAAAAATTACTTTTTTGATATTATTAAAATGAACAAACTTGTTCAAGGTATGAACCGAAAAATAATTGATAAAATTGAAATTACTCCTGAAGAAGTGAGAACTTTCTTCAATAAAATTCCAAAAGATGAAATTCCTACTATTGGTTCCGAAGTAGAAATTGCACAACTAATTATTAAGCCAATTGTGTCTGAAGAGGAAAAACAAAAAGTAATTAAAAAACTAAAAGAAATTAAACAAGATGTGTTAGAAAACGGAACAAGTTTTACTACTAAAGCCGTTCTTTATACAGAAGATAGAGCTTCAGCTCCTAACGGTGGTTATTATAAAATTAACAAAAAAACACAGTTTGTAAAAGAATTTAAAGATGTAGCTTTTACGTTGCAAGAAGGAGAAATATCTGAACCATTTGAAACAGTTTACGGATATCATATTATAAAAGTTGAGAAAATTTTAGGTCAAGAAGTAGAATTAAGACATATTTTAATGTCACCAAAAGTTAGCGATGAAGCATTAGCTGAAGCAAAAACTAGAATTGAAAACATTAGAGCTAAAATTTTAAATAAAGAACTTACATTTTCTGCTGCAGCAAAATCTTTGTCTGAAGATAAGGAAACAAAAAATAATGGAGGAATTGTTTTAAATCCAAAAACATTAGAAGCTAAATTTGAGCTTACAAAACTAGATCCTTCTTTGTATAATGAGATTTCTGAATTGAAAACAAATGAAATTTCAAGAGTCATTTTGGAAGAAATACCTGGTGAAGGAAAGTTTTTCAAAATAATTACAGTTAATGAAAAAACACAAGAACATCTTGCGGATTTTTCTAAAGATTTCATCAAAATTAAAGATATTGCTTTAAAAGACAAACAAATTACAGCTATTGGAAAATGGACTAAAGAGAAAATCACACAAACTTATATTAAAGTTAATGGTGAATATCGCGATTGTACTTTTGCAAGTGACTGGTTAAAAAAAGAGGTTAAGTAATTTTTTGTACTTTAGAGATTTAAACACAATATTAGAAAACTAAAAACTATATGTCAGACGTTGCAGCATTAAAAAGATTGGTTGAAAAAAAAGCTGAACTTCAAAGAGAAGTTGCCAAAGTAATCATAGGTCAAGATGAAGTAGTAAACCAAATCATTTTAAGTATCTTTTCTGGAGGACACGCACTTTTAGTTGGTGTTCCTGGTTTAGCAAAAACTTTAATGGTTAATACTATTTCACAAGCACTAGGTTTAAATTTCAAGAGAATTCAGTTTACACCAGATTTAATGCCTTCAGATATATTAGGAAGTGAAATATTAGATGAAAACCGTCAATTTAAATTCATAAAAGGACCAGTTTTTTCTAATATTATTCTAGCCGATGAGATTAACAGAACACCGCCAAAAACACAAGCTGCACTTTTAGAAGCTATGCAAGAACGTTCTGTAACGGTCGCGGGTCATAATTATAAATTAGATTTACCTTATTTCGTTTTAGCAACACAAAACCCAATTGAGCAAGAAGGAACTTATCCTTTGCCAGAAGCGCAATTAGACCGTTTTATGTTTGCTATTAAATTAGATTACCCTAGTTTTCAAGAAGAAGTAGATGTTGTAAAAGCAACAACTTCAGATCATAAACCTCAAGTAAATCCATTATTTACGGCTCAAGAAATTATTGATTTTCAAAATGTAATACGAAAAATTCCAGTTGCCGATAATGTTATTGAATACGCTGTTACTTTAGTTAGTAAAACAAGACCAGATAATGCATTAGCAACAGATTTCGTTAAAACATACATAGATTGGGGAGCAGGACCAAGAGCGTCTCAAAATTTAATTCTAGCAGCTAAGGCAAATGCAGCTTTTAATGGAAAATTTTCTCCAGATATTGAAGATGTAAAAGCAGTAGCAAAAGGAATATTAAGGCATAGAATTGTCAAGAATTATAAGGCAGATGCCGAAGGAATTTCTGAAGAAATGATAATTGAAAAGCTGTTTTAAACAGCTTTTTTTTATTTATACATATTATACTAAAATTTGCCGATTGTCGATTTCTTATTTTGAGCTACTACTTTTTATTAAATTAATATTTTTTACGCCTAAAATTATTTAATTCGAAATTTATCATTCATTTTTTGAATTATTTTCAATAAATCAATCGTTTTATAGTTAATAATTTCTGTAAATTAAGTTTTTATTAAAAATTTTCAAATCTCATTAAGATTTCTTAAATTTGTTCCACTTAAAATAACAAACTAATTAATTTACTTATACTATGGCTTTTGATATAGAAATGATTAAACAAGTATACGCAACTATGGCAGAGCGTGTTGATAAAGCACGAGATATTGTTGGTCGCCCACTTACATTGTCTGAAAAGATTTTATATTCTCACCTTTGGGATGGAAATCCTAAAGTAGCATATACAAGAGGTAAAGATTATGTTGACTTTGCTCCAGATAGAGTAGCATGTCAAGATGCAACGGCACAAATGGCATTATTGCAATTTATGCATGCAAATAAAAAAACAGTAGCTGTTCCAACAACAGTTCACTGTGATCACTTAATTTTAGCAAAAAACGGTGCTAAATCTGATTTAGCTTTAGCAAATGATCAATCAAAAGAAGTTTTTGACTTTCTTTCTTCTGTTTCAGATAAATACGGAATCGGTTTTTGGAAACCAGGTTCTGGAATTATTCACCAAATCGTTTTAGAAAATTATGCATTTCCAGGTGGAATGATGATTGGTACAGATTCACACACAGTAAATGCAGGTGGATTAGGTATGTTAGCAATTGGGGTTGGTGGAGCAGATGCAGTAGATGTAATGTCTGGAATGTCTTGGGAATTAAAATTTCCAAAATTAATTGGAGTTAAATTAACTGGAAAACTTTCAGGTTGGACAGCACCAAAAGATGTCATTCTAAAAGTAGCAGATATTCTTACTGTAAAAGGTGGAACAGGTGCTATTGTAGAATATTTTGGAGAAGGAGCAACTTCAATGTCTTGTACAGGTAAAGGAACAATTTGTAACATGGGTGCAGAAATTGGAGCTACAACTTCAACTTTTGGATACGATGATTCCATGAGAAGATATTTAAATGCAACTGGTCGTAAAGATGTAGTAGCTGCAGCGGATACAGTAGCAGATTATTTAACTGCTGATGCAGAAGTATATGCAAACCCTGAAACTTACTTTGATCAAGTTATTGAAATTAATCTTTCAGAACTTCAACCATATATTAACGGACCATTCACTCCAGATAGAGGAACTCCAGTTTCTGAAATGAAAAAAGAAGCTGCTGCAAACGGTTGGCCAATAAAAGTAGAATGGGGATTAATTGGTTCTTGTACTAACTCTTCTTACGAAGATATGTCTAGAGCTGCTTCAATTGTTCAACAAGCAATTGATAACAATATTACTCCAAAAGCAGAATTCGGAATTAATCCAGGTTCAGAACAAATTAGATATACTATCGAAAGAGACGGAATTATCGCAACTTTCGAAAAATTAGGAACAAAGGTATTTACAAACGCTTGTGGACCATGTATTGGTCAATGGGATAGAGAAGGTGCAGATAAGCAAGAAAAAAATACAATTGTACATTCATTCAATAGAAATTTCTCAAAACGTGCTGATGGAAATCCAAATACGCATGCCTTTGTAACTTCGCCAGAAATGGTTGCTGCTTTAGCACTTTCAGGAAGATTAGACTTTAACCCATTAACAGATCCGTTAATCAATGATAATGGAGAAGAGGTTATGTTGAAAACTCCTTATGGTGATGAATTACCTAAAAAAGGATTTGATGTTGAAGATGCAGGTTTTCAAGCTCCAGCAGAAGATGGAAGTGGTGTTAATGTAGTTGTTTCTCCGACTTCAGAAAGATTACAATTATTAGCTCCATTTAAACCTTGGGATGGAAAAAACATAACAGGTGCAAAATTATTAATCAAAGCATTTGGTAAATGTACAACAGATCACATTTCTATGGCTGGACCATGGTTACGTTTTCGTGGGCATTTAGATAATATTTCAAATAATATGTTGATTGGTGCTGTAAATGCATTTGGTCAAGCAACTAATAAAGTTAAGAATCAATTAACAGGTGGTTTTGATACAGTTCCTGGTACGGCTAGAGCATACAAAGCAGCTGGTGTTCCTTCAATTGTTGTTGGAGATCATAACTATGGTGAAGGTTCTTCTAGAGAGCATGCAGCTATGGAACCAAGATTCTTAGGTGTTGAAGCTGTTTTGGTAAAATCATTTGCTCGTATTCACGAAACTAACCTTAAGAAACAAGGTATGTTAGGTTTAACTTTTGCTAATGAAGCTGATTATGATAAAATTCAAGAAGATGATACAATTAACTTCTTAGACTTAACGTCATTTGCTCCAGGTAAACCCTTAACGTTAGAATTTGTCCATGCAGATGGTTCAAAAGATACAATAATGGCAAATCATACTTATAATGAAGGTCAAATTGAATGGTTTAAAGCAGGTTCTGCCTTAAATTTAATTGCAGCTGGTTTAGCTTAAATAATTCAAATATTTTAAAACTCCCTTTCTTAAATAAAAGTTAGGGAGTTTTTTTATGTTCTTAATTTTCTTAACTTTGGTTTAAACGAATTATTGTTATGAAATCATTATGGTTTTTAGAAGATGTAAATTTATTTACAATCCTTTGTCCTCATCAATTTAAAGAATTTAAAGACTCACATCAGTTTTATTTTTTCAAAAAAAACGAGTTTGTCTATTTTGAAGAAGATAGTGCAGATAAAATTTTTCTAATTAATTATGGAAAAGTAAAAATTGGATATGTAACTGAAGATGGAGAAGAGATAATTACAGCCATTTTATCTAAAGGTGAAATTTTTGGTGAAAAAGCCATTCTTGGTGAAGAAATAAGAAATGAATTTGCTCAAGCAATTGACAAAGAAACCTCTATATGTCCTATTACAACTAATGTTATGATAGATTTATTGAGAGAAAATAAAGAATTTAGTTTAAAAATATATAAGTTTATTGGATATAGATTTAAAAAACTTGAAAGAAGACTTCAATTGCTTTTGTTTAAAGATACCAAAACAAGACTAAAAGAATTTATTAAAGAATTAAGTGAGGACTTTGGTTATAAAAATGTGATTACTGGTGATATTATTATAAGACAACCTTACACTCAAAAAGAAATGGCAACTTTAATAGGTACTTCAAGGCCAACGCTTAATATTTTACTAAATGAACTAAAAGAAGAGGATTATTTAGACTTTGATAGAAAGGAAATTACATTAAAAAACCATAGAAAATTGGTAAATTAAAAACGTTTAATATTCCATTCTAGCATATTTTTTGTTATTTTTGAAATAAATTTATAATGAAAAAGTACTTAGTTGTTTTATTAGTTTGTCTTGGATTATTTAGTTGTTCTAACACTGAATCTAATTTCCCTGAACCAAATTTAATTCCATTTGAAAAACAAGATGTTCTCTCTTCTTATGATTTAAGATTAATTGAATCCACAGGAAGAACAATTAATTTATATGCCAATCGAAATAAAGTTGTATTTATTCATTACTGGAATACGACTAATAAAGATGTATCAGTTGATATAGAGATAATTCAAAAACTATATAATGACTATAAACTAAAAATTGAGTTTTATTTTATAACGGATGATACACAGCCAAATGTTAGAAAGTTCATCAAAGAGAATAATATATTGTTTCCAAATTACTATATAGGATCAACACCCTTAAGACCTTTGGTTTTCGGGAAATTACCTAAATCTTACTTAATTAGTAAAACAGGAAGGATTGTTATGAATCAAGAAGGAGTTGCAAATTGGAATTCCGATACCGTAAGAAAAACAATTGACGAATTATTAAAACAATAAAAAAATCCGTTCTATTTAATTAGAACGGATTTTTTAGTTTTGAATTAAAATTAACTACTAATAGTAAGTATAACGTCTTACTTTTGCAATATATTTAGCTAAACGAATAACTTGATGACTATAGCCATATTCGTTATCATACCAAACATACAAAACTATATTTTTTCCATCACCAGAAACAATTGTAGCATTACTATCAAAAATTGATGGAGCAGAAGTTCCAACAATATCAGAAGATACTAACTCGTTGTTTAATGAATATTTAATTTGCTCTACTAATTTTCCTTCAAGAGCATAATTCTTCATAATATTATTTACTTCATCAACTGATGTTTCTTTTCCAACTTCTAAATTTAAAACAACCAATGAACCATTTGGAACTGGAACACGAATAGCATTTGAAGTTAATTTTCCGGCTAAACTAGGTAATGCTTTTGCAACAGCAGAACCAGCACCAGTTTCTGTAATTACCATGTTTAAAGCTGCAGCTCTTCCACGTCTGTATTTATTATGCATATTGTCAACCAAATTTTGGTCATTTGTATAGGCATGAATAGTTTCTAAATGTCCTTTTACAACACCTAAAGTATCTTCAACAGCTTTTAAAATTGGAGTAATTGCGTTTGTTGTACATGAAGCTGCTGAAAAAATATCAACCGTGTCAGGATTGTACTCTTCGTGATTTACTCCATGAACAATATTTGGAACGCCTTTTCCTGGAGCAGTCAATAAAACTTTACTAACTCCTTTTGATGTTAAGTGTCTTTTTAATGCTTCTTCTGTTGTAAAAGCACCAGTATTATCAATTACTAAAGCACTGTCAATTCCGTATTTTGTATAATCAATTTCTTCTGGTCCATTTGCAGTTATTATATGAACTGTTGTTCCATTAATGATTAAGGCATTGTTTTCAACATCAGCTTCAACTGAGCCTTCGAAATCACCATGAACAGAATCATATCTTAGTAATGAAGCTCTTTTCTCTAATAAAGTTGCATCATTTTTATCTCTTGTAACAATTGCACGTAAGCGTAATTGCTGACCTTTTCCCATTTTGCTCATCATTTCACGAGCTAATAAACGGCCAATTCTACCAAATCCATAAAGCACAACATCTTTTGGTTTTATTTCTGTAGTAGCTTTTGCATCTTTTAACTTGTCAATTACAAAGGCTTTTGCATCATTATATTTATCATCTTCTAAATGATATTCATAGGTTAGTTTACCAATATCAATTTTTGAAGGTGGCAAATCTAAACTATTGATAGCTTCTGCGATTTCAACCGAATCAAAAATATTAATTGGTTTTTGAACAAATGCACCAGCATATTCATGTAAATTAATGATGTCACTTACGTTTCTGTCAATTAATTGATTTCTAAATAAAACTAATTCGATAGATTTATCATACCATAAATCACTAATGATTTTAATGAATTCTACACCAGCCTTTCTTCTGTCTGCCTGAAAAGAAAGCTCTTTTTCGTATAAATTGTTGTTACTCATAATTAAAAAATATAGTTGTGTGTTTTAATTTTGGTGCAAAAATATAGATTTCAAACGTTTTCGTAAAGCTTTTTAAGTATTTTTTATCATAAAAAAACCAGTCAAAAGTGACTGGTTAAATTTTATTAGTTTATTATTAGAAAATAACAGAAAATACTTGACGATTTAGTGTCATGATTTGATATTGGGCTCGTTCTGTTTTTTTAGTATTTAAATAACTTGAAACGGTACTAATATCAGTAGCTTTTTTTCCATCAATCGAAAGTATAATTCCACCTAACAACTGATCTTGATACTGAATTAATTCTGGATTATTAATCTTACTAATTTTTACACCATAATCTAATTTTAATGCTTTTTTATCTTCTTCATCAATATCAATTAGTTCAATTTGGTTAAATTCAAAGGTTAATAATTCTCTTTTAGTCAATTTCACCGGAATTATTTTTTCATTTTCATTTCTAATTACCGTAACTTCAACTATATCATTTGGTCTTTTAGTATTAATGTATGAAGTTAAGTCTTTAAAGCCAGCAACCATTTTATTATCTAATTTAGTAATAATATCTCCTTTTTTTAGTCCAGCTTTTTCTGCTCCTGATTTTTGAGTTATATCAGAAATATAAAAACCTTTTGAAAGACTTGTGCCTAATTCTTTAGAAGCGTTTATGTTTAATTCACGACCTTCAATTCCTAAAACACCTCTTTGTACATTTCCAAATTGCATTAAATCTTCTACAATTTTTCTAGTAATGTTTGAAGGAACTGCAAAAGAATAACCAACATAAGAACCTGTTTGTGAAGAAATCATAGTGTTTATTCCAATCAATTCACCTCTTGTGTTTACCAATGCGCCACCACTATTTCCAGGGTTTACTGCTGCATCAGTTTGTATAAAAGATTGAATCCCGTTATTTGTCAAATCTCTGGCTTTTGCAGAAACAATTCCAGCAGTTACGGTTGAGGTTAGGTTATATGGATTACCAACAGCTAAAACCCATTCGCCTACTTTAATTTCATCTGAATCTCCAAAAACAGCAAACGGCAATTTTTCGTCGGTATCGATTTTTATTAAAGCAATGTCCATTTTTGAATCTGTTCCAACTAATCTAGCTTTGTATGTTTTATTGTCATTTAATGTAACTTCTAACGCATTTGAATTTTGTATCACATGATTATTAGTAACAATAAAACCATCTTCACTTATAATTACTCCAGAACCAGTCCCAACTTGATATTGTTCTTGTGTTTGACCTCTTCCATTTCCAAACATGTAGGCAAAAGGATCACTATAAACTTTTTGTGTAGTCATGTTTTTTACATGCACAACATTATGAACCGTATTTTCTGCTGCAGCTGTAAAATCTACTGTTTCAGCACTTAGTCCAACATTTTTTGCGTAATTTGGTGAAGCAATGGTTATGCCATTAGTTTTTGACGAATCAAAAAATAATTTATAAGCTCCCAGTGTAACGGCTCCACTCATCAGGGATAGCAATAATAAACTTCCGAATTTTTTCATTCTTTTTTCATTTAATAATTAATAAGTTAAAATTACTGATATATTATTTTATATAAAATCAGTTTAACGCTCGATTAACAATGTTTAACATCTTATTAATATTTGTACTTTTGCATTAACAATATTTTTATGAAAATACATTTTTACAAATATCAAGGAACAGGAAATGATTTTGTCATGATTGATAACCGTCAAGACACATTTCCCAAAAATGATACCAAACTTATTGCATATTTGTGTGATAGGAGATTTGGAATTGGTGCTGATGGATTAATTCTATTAGAAAAGCATGCTGATTTAGATTTTAAAATGGTTTATTATAATTCAGACGGAAACGAAAGTTCGATGTGTGGAAATGGTGGTAGGTGTTTAGTAGCTTTTGCTAAACAAATGAATGTAATTTCAAACGAGGCGACTTTCGAGGCTGTTGACGGTTCGCATTTTGCAACAATTGATAAAGATGGAATAGTCTCTCTTCAAATGACTGATGTTTCTGATATAAAACTAGAAAATAACTATACCTTTCTAAATACTGGTTCGCCACATCATGTTACTTTAGTGGATGATTTACAAAATTTTGATGTAAAAAATGAAGGAGCAAAAATTAGATATTCTGATTTATATGAGAATGAAGGAAGTAATGTTAACTTTGTGAAGCAATTAGAAAATAATATTTTTACAGTAAGAACATATGAACGTGGTGTTGAAGACGAAACCTTATCTTGTGGAACTGGTGTAACTGCAGTGGCAATTGCAATGTACAAAACAGGAAAATCTTCAAGCAAAGAAATAAATCTAAATGTAGAAGGCGGAAAACTAAAAGTAAAATTTGATGTTGACAATAATAAATTCACTAATGTGTTTTTAATTGGTCCAGCAACATTTGTTTTTGAAGGAACAATAAACAGTTAAAAGTTATGATGGCAATTTTTGTGATATTTTTGGTTTTAATAATGATAGTAGTTGGTGTAGCAATAGCCATATTAATAAAGAAAAAAGACGAATAATAGTTTGATAACACTAAAAGGAAATAGCATTTATTTACGAGCACTTGAGCCAGAAGATTTAACATTTATCTATACTATAGAGAATGACGAATCCATTTGGAAGGTTAGTAATACGCAAACTCCTTACAGTAGATTTCTAATAAAACAATATTTAGAGAATGCTCATCAAGATATTTATGAAGCCAAGCAATTGCGTTTAGCTATTTGTATAAATGATTCTGATGAAGCAATCGGATTAATAGATTTATTTGATTTCGATCCAACAAACAATAGAGCTGGAATTGGAATAATAATTCACCAAACAAGCAACAGAGAAAACGGAATAGGTTCTGAGGCATTACAACTTTTAATCAATTATTGTTTTACCCATTTACAATTACATCAACTTTATGCAAATATTGGTACAGAAAATGAAATCAGTATAGCTCTTTTTGCTAAATTTGGCTTCGAATTAATAGGAATAAAAAAACAATGGAATAAAGTCAATAATCTATATAAAGATGAAGCTTTATATCAATTAATTAACATAAAATAATTACACTTTGAACTTTAAAAAATTAATCGCAATAATTGCAGTTATCGGAATTGTTATTGCTGGAATCATTACTTTTTATGTGTATAACAACGCATTCACTGCAAATACTTCTTTCAATCAAAAGGAAGTTTTTGTATATGTGCCTACAAATTCAACATACGAACAAGTAAAAGAAATTGTTAGTCCTTTTGTAAAGGATATGGATAAGTTTGATTTTGTGGCTCAAAAAAGAAGTTATGCTTCCAATGTTAAAGAAGGAAAGTTTTTGCTTAAAAAAGACATGACAAGTTTTGATATTGTTAGAGCAATGAAAAGCAATGTGCCTGTGAAATTAGCTTTCAATAATCAAGAAACATTAGGAAAATTAGCTCAGCGATTAGCGACTCAAATGGAATCAGATAGCACTTCATTAATTGAGGCCTTTACGGATCCTGAATTCATGAAAGAAAACGGATTTAATGATGATACTATTTTAGCGATGTTTATTCCAAATACTTATGAGTTTTATTGGAATACTTCTGCCGATAAAATAGCCGAAAAAATGGCTTCTGAATATAAAAAATTCTGGAACGAAGAAAGAACAGCAAAAGCATTAGATAAAAGTTTGACACCAATTCAAGTTTCAGTGTTAGCTTCTATAGTTCATAAAGAAACTGCTAAAATTGACGAAAGACCAAGAATAGCTGGAGTTTATCTAAATCGATTAGCATTAAATATGCCTTTACAAGCTGATCCAACGGTAATTTTTGCCATGAAGAAAGCTTCTGGAGATTTTGATCAAGTCATTAAACGCGTTTATAGTAAAGACACACAAGGAACAATTTCTCCTTATAATACATATATAAATTTAGGATTGCCTCCTGGACCAATTGCAATGCCAGATATTTCGGCTATTGATGCAGTTCTAAATGCAGAAAAACACGATTATATTTATTTTTGTGCAAGTGTTGATCGAATGGGTTATCACGATTTTGCGTCTAATTATGCTGCACATCAAGTTAATGCTAGAAAATACGCTGATTGGGTTACTAAATTAGGGATTAATCGTTAGAAGCAAATGGCTAGAGTTAACTTAGAATCCATTTTCCTGCTGTCCATTCTATTCCCGAAAAATCGGGAGATGCCATTCCCATCAGGGCTAGTTAAGATAGTGTTTTTTATATTTATTAGTGTCAGTAGTTTTTCTCAATCCAAAATAAATCAATTTTTAACACCTTCAGATTCTTTAAACTCAGACAGAAAAACGGCTGTGTATATTTCGGATGCAGCTGTTTTGGGGACAACTCTTATTGGTTTAAATCAACTTTGGTATAAAGATTACGATAAATCTAAATTTCATTTTATAAACGATAATGAAGAATGGCTTCAAATGGATAAATTGGGACACATGTATTCGTCTTATCATTTAGGTAGAATGGGAGCAGAAGCTTTAGAATGGTCTGGTGCTTCCAAAAAAGAGCAGTTAATTTATGGTTCCACAATAGGTCTAGGATTTCTAACAGTTGTTGAGGTCTTTGATGGGTATTCATCAGAATGGGGTGCGTCATCAGGAGATATTATTGCAAATGTTTCTGGAACTGCTTTATATGTTTCCCAAGAATTACTTTGGAACGAACAACGTATCACGCCAAAATTCTCTTATCATAAAACAAATTTTCCTTCTTTACGACCAAATACTTTAGGTGAATCTTCACTAGAACAAGTTTTAAAAGACTATAATGGACAAAATTACTGGCTGTCTTTTAACATACATTCTTTTACCAAACTTGAATTTGTGCCAAAATGGTTAAATCTAGCGGTTGGATATGGTGGTTCTGGAATGCTATTCGGAACAAAAGACGATGCTTTTTCGAATGGCTTTATTCAAAACGAATATCGTCAGTTTTACCTAAGTTTTGATGTTGACTTGACGAAAATCAAAACAAATTCACACTTTTTAAAGACTATTTTCTCTGTTTTTAACACCATAAAGATACCTGCACCAACCCTGCAACTCAATTCTAATAAGGACTTTAGGGCTTACGGATTCTTCTTTTAGAAAAATTTAACACACTGTAAATCAATTATATAATATTTTTTGTATATTTGCAGGCTCAATTTACGGAAGTGTTTTGCATTTCTGTTTAAAGAAAAAAAATGAAAAAATTTATATTTTTTACAGGTTTATTAAGTTCACTTACTTTGGCAATCGTTGGTTTTAGTAGTTTTAAAATTGATAAAGTTGATGGGTTTCATTTAGGGGAAGATGAGGTAATAAATTACCATGTTCCTACAGAAGATGAAACAGAAGGATTTGAAGTTGCAACTAAAGTTCCATACGTAGGAAAGACTTATATAGGATTCAGACAAGCAGTTGCTTATAAAGAGTCAAGAGGGAAAAGTAAATTGGTTAATCCTTATGGTTACATGGGAAAATACCAATTTGGTAAAAGCACGTTAAGAGCTGTTGGAGTTTATGATTTTGAAAACTTTTTAAATAATGTTTCCATTCAAGATAAAGCATTTAAAGCATTAGTTGCGAAAAATAAATGGATATTAAGAAAAGAAATTGAAGCTTATAGTGGAAGGGTTATTAATGGTGTAGAAATTACTGAATCAGGAATTGTAGCTGCTGCGCATTTAAGTGGTGCGGGTTCTGTAAAAAAATACCTTAAAAGTAACGGACGTAATGGTTTTAAAGATGGCTTTGGAACTTCACTTAGGAGTTATATAAAAAAATTCGCTTCTTATGATATTTCACACATCAAAGCAGATAAAAACGCAAAAGTAAAAATGAATTAATTAATTCATTTTATGAATAATAAATATACAAGGTCGGTTATGTAAATCGACCTTATTTTTTTGCCATTCTTTTACTGTTTTTGTTTTGATAAATTCAGTTGGTAAAGTAATATCACAAGCCACACACAAATGAGTATTTGGTTGTAAAGCTTGTAAAATATCTTCAAAAATCTTATTGTTTCTATAAGGAGTTTCTATAAATAATTGCGATTGGTTTTTTTCAAATGACAATCGTTCTAAATTTTTTATAGCAACTTTTTTTTCGTTTTTATCAATAGGTAAATAACCGTTAAAAGCAAAACTTTGTCCATTCATTCCACTTGCCATAACAGCTAATAGAATCGAACTTGGTCCAACTAATGGAATTACTTGAATCCCTTTTTCATGTGCCAATTTTACAATAACAGCACCAGGATCAGCTACTCCAGGACAACCGGATTCACTTAATAAACCAATATTATTTCCATTTAACAAAGGTTTAATCATTTCATTGTAATCTGAAGCATCAGTATGTTTGTTTAATAATGAAATGTTTAAAGAAGGCTGTTTCTTTTCTGGATGAATACTTTTAATAAAACGTCTAGCTGTTTTTTCATTTTCAACAATATAGTAGTCTATAAAATCTATTGTTCTTTTTATACTTTGTGGTAAAACATCCTCTGGAACAACTGTAGTTTCACCAGGATTTGATAATGTACACGGAATTAAATAAAGTTTTCCTAAAAGTTGAATAGGTTTCATATTGAAAATATTGATTCCTTACAAAAGTAAGTAATTTGTAAGGTAAATAGAAATCTATTTTGAATCAGTTTTTAAGTTTTTTGCAATAACAGAACAAGCTTCGTCTAACATTTGATAAACGTTTTTAAAACCATCTTCACCACCATAATAAGGATCAGGAACTTCTAAATCTTGATTTGGGTGTGATTCGTTTAAAATTAACTTGACTTTTTGTTTGTCTTTTTCAGAAGAAGCTAATTTAATTACATTTTCATAATTGGATTTATCCATTACATAAATAGCATCAAATTCTTCAAAATGTTTTGAGGTAAAGTGTTTGCAACGTTGATTTGTAATGTCAATTCCATGCTTTTTTGCTACTGCAATGGATCGTTTGTAGGGTAATTCTCCAACATGATAATTTGCAGTTCCAGCACTATCAACAAAAACATTCTTATTAACTTTTGATTGCAAAATTCCTTCTGCCAATGGAGAACGACAAATGTTTCCAAGGCAAACCATTACAACTTTAACCATCATTTTATAATGATAATTTTTTATTGATGTCTTCTACAAATTTCTTGAATTGCTTGTCAGTAGAAACTAAGTTGTCAACTGTTTTACAGGCATGAAGTACGGTAGCATGATCTCTATCCCCAATTTGTGAGCCAATATTTGCTAATGAATTTTTAGTATATTTTTTAGCAAAAAACATAGCTAATTGACGGGCCTGAACCACATGTCTTTTTCTAGTTTTTGATTGTAAAATATCTAAATCCAATTGAAAATATTCTGACACAACTTTTTGGATATAGTCGATAGAAATTTCACGTTTTACATTTTTAACAAATTTCTCAACAATTTGTTTAGCTAGTTCAACAGTGATTTCTCTTTTGTTAAAAGAAGATTGTGCAATTAAAGAAATAATTGCTCCTTCTAATTCTCTAACATTCGATTTGATGTTTTTAGCAACATATTCAATAATTTCATCAGGCATCTCGACACCATCTCTGTAAAGAATATTCTTCAAGATAGAAACCCTAGTCTCATAATCTGGTTGGTGTAATTCTGCTGAAAGTCCCCATTTAAAACGAGATAACAAACGTTGTTCGATATCTTGCATGTCAATTGGTGCTTTGTCAGAAGTAAGAATTACTTGCTTTCCATTTTGATGTAAATGGTTGAAAATATGGAAGAATACGTCTTGTGTTCCTGATTTTCCAGATAAGAATTGAACATCATCAATAATTAAAACATCAATTAATTGATAGAAGTGAATGAAATCATTTCTAGTGTTTTTCTTAACGGAATCTATATATTGTTGTGTGAAAATTTCAGCTGAAATATATAAAACTGTTTTTTCAGGGTATTTGTCTTTGATTTCAACACCAATAGCGTGAGCTAAATGCGTTTTACCTAATCCAACACCACCAAAAATTAAAAGTGGATTAAATGATGTTCCTCCAGGTTTATTAGCTACAGCCATACCTGCACTACGTGCCAATCTGTTTGAATCACCTTCTAGGAAGTTGTCAAAACTATAATTTGGATTTAATTGAGATTCAATCTTTAAATTTCTGATACCAGGAATCACGAAAGGATTTCTTAGCTCTGCATTTTTATTTACAATAGGAAAATCAACTTCTTGTGGTTTAACACTTGAACGTTGGGAACTAGGTAACTGTTCTGTGTAAGGAACATTATTACCATAAGTGTTTTCCATTTTGATTTTATATAGTAACTTTGCCGAAGGACCAAGTTCTTTTGTAAGAGCTACTTTTAATAATTTAACATAATGTTCTTCTAGCCATTCGTAGAAGAATTTACTAGGAACTTGAATATATAATGCGTTGTCGGTTAGTTCAACTGATTTGATAGGTTCGAACCAAGTTTTAAATGCTTGGTCTTGAATGTTATCTTTGATAAAATCTAAACAGTTTTCCCATACTGATTGCGCAGTTCTAGCCATAAATTCAATTCTATTAGTGATGTTTTTTATTAATTTTTTTTTGTCGTTTTCAACAAATATATGTCTCAACTTTCGGGAGAACAAATATGTGAACATTTTTTTAATAAAAAAAATTAAATAGGGGTTGATTACTAAAAAAAAAAGTTGTAAGATGTTTAACAAATGTAATGAAAAAAATTAACATAATTTATATATGAAAGAATATCAATTTTCTGTACGTGTAAGGTATGCGGAAACAGACCAAATGGGAGTAGTTTATCATGGTAATTATGCTCAGTATTTTGAGATGGGACGTGTGGAATGGTTAAGAAACATGGGGGTTTCCTATAAATGGATGGAAGAAAATGGAATTATGCTTCCAGTTGTTTCTTTAACCGTAAATTATAAAAAACCAGCACGTTACGATGACCTTTTAACGGTAAAAACCGTCTTTAAAAGACAAACCTCTGTTAAGATAGAATTTGACTACGAGATTTATAACGAGAAACAAGAGTTGTTAACAACTGGCTATTCAATGTTGGTTTTTGTGGACATGAAAACTGGTAAACCGACAATTCCTCCAAGTTATGTAATGGAAAAAATATCAGGTTTATAATGATTCCTTTTCTTTTATGATAATTTCATAAATTGTACTAAAAATGTCGAATATGTTTTCGGCATTTTTTTTTCGGGTTGCAATTTCAATTTCACAACTCATTTCCATTTTTTGTGAAACCATTTCAAGATTTTTTTCTTTAATTATTCTCATGACTTTGTTCATGTTTTTATAATCAAATGAAATGACGAAATGAACATCAATTGTTTTTTCAACAATATCGGCAACTTCAAAAGCCATTTGTGCAGCAGTTTTATAAGCACTAATTAATCCTCCAACACCTAATTTAACACCACCAAAATAACGAATAACTACAACTAATACATTAGTGACATCAAAAGATTGAATTTGTCCATAAATAGGCATTCCAGCGCTATTATTAGGTTCGCCATCATCGTTGACTCTATACGAAATAGTCTCGGTTCCTAATTGATAGGCATAACAAAAATGTCGAGCTGAATTATGTTGTTTTTTAAGTAACTCTAATGCTTCTTTAACATCATCTTCATTATTTATAGGAAAAGCATAGCCAAAGAATTTACTGCTTTTTTCTTTGAACAATACTTCTTCTGATGGTTGTGACAAGGTTTTGTATGTGTCTTTTAATGCTTCACTCATTTTATAAAGTAACTAAAATTACAGCAATAATAGCTAATGCAATACCTAAGTAATTTTGTTTTAAAAGTTTTTCTTTGAATAAAATTATTCCAAAAACGGTTGATAGCAAAATTACACCAATATTAATTAAAGTAAAAACGGTTGCGCTTTCTAGATTTTTATTGTGAAGTGCTTTAATTAAAAAATACATTGAAAAATAATTGGGCACACCTAAAGCAATTCCGCCAATTATATTTTTACCTTCAAATTTAAAATTCCCTTTTATAGTTTTAAAGACTGAAATTAGAATTCCAAAAAAGAAAGCTGATAAAAAAGTAGTCGCCGAAAACAAGGCAATTTCACTATCTTTTAAATGTGTGTGTTGTAGATAATTCATACTTGTATCAACAATTCCAGCTCCAAAAAAAAGTAAAATAGGAAAAATAAAATTCTTTATTTCAACTTTGCCAGCTTCTTTTTTTGACGTGAAATAAACGGCAATCAATGCAATTCCAATTCCAATTATTTTTTCTAAAGTGATGGATTCCTTAAAAAAGAAGATGCCAAACAAAATAGGAATTATCATAGACATTTTGCTTGAAACTGAAGCCACAGAAACACCATTTTCTTGTGATGTTTTTCCTAAAATATTAAATACTAATATGAATAATCCACCTAATATGAAACTTCCAAACAACCAAGACTTATTAAGAATTGAATGGAAAGCTAATGTTTCTTCAGACAATACTATTCCAACCAAAAAAGCAGCAACATAATTAAATACAATCGCTTGAAAAGTATTAATGTTGAATTTTGAATAAAACTTAAAAACAATATAAAGTAAGCTTGAAAATAGAATAGCTAATACTAAGTTAATCATTTACAATATATATTAATTCATCAGTCAGAATTTGATTTTTTCTTCTTGCAGAATGGTTGATTGTTGGAGCTTTTATGCCTTTTTCAAAAATAGTTTTCCCTTTAAAAACACGAGCTTCGTCCCATAAATCTTTATCGATGAAACTCTGAATGGTTTTGCTTCCACCTTCAATAATTACCGATTGAATTTGATGTTTTACTAAAACAGCAAAAATGGTTTCAATTAGATTTTTATCAAAAGTACATTTCTCATAAATACAATTTTCAACTGTTTGAAAATCTTCATTTTCAGTTAAAATTATAGTTTTAATTGTGTTATCCTTTACATGGAATTTAGAATTAATTTTTCCTGATTTATCCAAAACAATTCGAACAGGACTATTACCCGAATAATCTCTAGCATTTAAACTTGGATTATCATCTAAAACCGTTTTCGTACCTACTAAAATAGCTTGTTCTTCGGTTCTCCATTTATGAACTAGCTGTCTTGAATAACTATTAGTAATCCAAACAGGTTTTTGTTCGTCTTTAAAGATTGGAGCAATAAAGCCATCAGCAGTTTCTGCCCATTTCAATATAATGTAAGGCCTTTTTTTATTGTGAAAAGTGAAGAACCTTTTGTTTAAATTGTAACATTCTTTTTCTAAAATACCAATAGTGACATTTGCATCAGCTTCCATCAATTTTTTTATTCCTTTTCCTGCAACTTTCTCATTGGGATCAACTGTTCCGATAACTACATTCGGAATTTTATGAAAAACTATCAAATCTGCACAAGGTGGCGTTTTTCCAAAATGGCTACAAGGTTCTAAACTAACGTAAATAGTAGCTTTTGAAAGTAATGATTTGTCTTTAACTGAATTTATCGCATTGACTTCAGCATGAGGTTCACCCGCTTTTTTATGCCAACCTTCACCAATAATTTTATCGTTGTAAACAACAACACTTCCTACCAAAGGATTTGGATAAGTTGTGCCTAAACCATTTTTGGCTAATTCGATGCAACGATTTATATATTTTTCATGTATTTTCACAGGACAAAAATAGTACTTTTGTTTTAGAATATATTTTTATGCTGATTAGAAAAATTAAAAAAGAAGATAATGCTCAAATTGCTAAGGTAATTCGAGATGTTTTTATAGAATTAGAAGCTCCAAAAACAGGAACCGCTTATGAAGATCCAATTTTAGATACTTTATATGAAGTGTATAATAAAGAGAACACTGTGTATTTTGTAATTGAACATGAAGGAGAAATAATTGGAGGAAGTGGAATTGCACCTTTAGATAATGGACCTAAAGAAATATGTGAATTACAAAAAATGTATTTCGCTCCCGAAGCTAGAGGAAAAGGTCTTGGAAAACAAATGATTTTAAAATGTATAGATTTTGCAAAAGAAGTTGGTTTTGAAAAGTGTTATTTAGAAACTTTAGAAATGATGAAAGATGCTCAGAAGTTATATCAAAAAGTTGGATTTCACTATTTAGACGAACCACTTGGTTGTACAGGTCATACAAGTTGTCCGGTTTGGATGATGAAGGAGTTGTAGTATTAAGGTTTGAGTATTAAGTAGTAAGATTTAATTATATGAAAAATAAGTTTTTATTGATTTTGTTGGTTTCATTTGTTGGATTTTCTCAAAAAAAGAAGATTAATGAAGAATATGATTACATAAACAATTATTATCAGTTTGTGTATGAAGCACAATATGAATATTTGAAAGAGAATTATCAAAAAGCCTATGATTTATTAAAAAAAGCTGAAAGTAATTGTCCTTTATTGAAACAAGGAGAAATAAACGAGCCTTCAATTTTAACAGAATGTGCAGCGCGTTTAAACAAGTTAGAAGAAGCAGTTCATTACTTAGAAATTTCAGTTAGAGATTATGGTTTTAGGTTTGAAAATTCTACAATTGATTCTATTAATACGAATATTAGAAATTTAAAATCATGGAAAAAATTAAAGCGAAATTCTAAAAAATATTATGACGCTTATGCAAAACGAGTTGATTTAGATTTAAGAAATGAAATTTTAAAAATGAAAGAGGAAGACCAAAGTGTCAGAATTAATCGTGATTATGAAGGATTAAAAAGAGTTGACAGTATTAATTACTTGAAGTTAAAGAGAATAGTTTCAGATTGTGATTGTTTTCCTGATGAAATGTTTCCTCAATTTGGAAATTCTTCAATTGATGATCAATTTTTCCACGCCACTACTTTTGTTTTTCATATCAATAGAGAAAGAGCTGAATATTGGAAACCCATATTTCTTGATTTAATTAAAAGAGGAAGAGCGCCAGCAGAAATTTATGGAAGCCTAATTGATAGCAACTTAAGGAGCACAGGCATGTTTGAGTATGGAATTTATAGCGGCACTACAAGTGAAAGAATTAATGATTTTGAAAATTTAGACAAAAGAAGAATGGCGGTTGGTTTGGCTCCTTGGCAACTAGATAAAGACATTTTCGAACTTATCACAAAAAAGTACAATATAAAATGGGATTAAAGAAGTAAAGAAAAATATATTTGAATGATTTTAAAACAATATAAAATAAGTTTCACTGAAACATTAGAGTCAATTTATGATAAAGAAGAAATCGAAAGTTTCTTTTTCATCATATCTGAATTCCTACATCAAAAAAAACGAATTGATTTAGCTTTAGATCCTAATTTTTCGATTACTGAAAATGAAGTTGAAAAATGGAATTCGATTGTAAATGAGTTAAAACAAGAAAAACCCATTCAATATATATTAGGAGAAACGGAATTTTTTGGATTGCGATTTCTAGTAAATGAGAACACTTTAATTCCAAGACAAGAAACCGAAGAATTAGTTGAACTTATTCTTTCAAATAAACAAATAAACAATTCAACAGTTCAGCCAAAAATTCTAGATATTGGAACAGGTTCAGGTTGTATTGCTATTAGTTTAGCTAAGAATTGGCATAATGCAAAAGTTTATGCTTTAGATGTGTCTGAAAAGGCTTTAGATATCGCACAACAAAACGCAACACTAAATGAAGTTGAAATTAATTTTATTTGCAAAAGTATTCTTGAAGTTGAAGATTTAACGTTTCCTAAAACCCATAACCTAGAACCTAATGCCTTTTTTGATGTAATAGTTTCAAATCCACCTTATGTTCGAAATTTAGAAAAAGAGGAAATCAAGAAAAATGTATTAGAATATGAACCTCATTTAGCTTTATTCGTAGAAGATACTGATGCTTTATTGTTCTATAGAAAAATTGCTCAATTAGCACAAAAAAATCTTTCTAAAAACGGAACATTATATTTCGAAATCAATCAATATTTAGGAAAAGAAATGGTTGATTTACTTCAAAATATGAATTTCAAAAATATTCAGTTAATCAAAGATATTTATGGAAATGATAGAATGATTTCTTGCGACAAATAAATTTTATTACTCATATCGCAACGCTTCAACAGGATCAAGTTTAGAAGCCTTCATCGCAGGATAAACTCCAGAAACTATAGTTACCACAAAAGTTGTAATAAACGCAGCAATCATTGCCATCCAAGGTATTACAAAAGCAAATCCAATTGCCATTGCAATTCCGTATCCAATTCCAATTCCTAAAATAATTCCAACAATTCCACCTAATTGACCAATTACTAAAGTTTCCGTAAAAAATTGCCAAGCTATTGTCTGACTTCTAGCACCTAATGCTTTTCTAATTCCAATTTCACGAGTACGTTCACTAACTGAAACCAGCATAATATTCATTAAAGCAATCGAAGAACCAAAAACAGTTATAATTCCAATTACCCAAGCAGTAATACTTAAAACTTCTGTATTAGATAATAAAGTCTGAATAAGGTCATCACTTCTTTCAATTCCGAAATTTTCTTTTTCAACAGGACTTAACTTTCTAACTTGCCTCATTGTAATAATCGCATCATCAACAGCTTCATCTAATAAAGCTTCATTATTAACCATTACATTCAAATCATAGTTGATGTTTGGAGCAGAAAATAAAGAACGAGCTACTTGATTTGGAATTAAAACACGTAAATCTTGACTATTTCCAAATGTGGAACCTTTTTCTTTTAAAACACCTATGACTTTAAATTTTGCACCACGAATTGAGATAATTTTATCAATTGGATTAATTCCATCAAACAAACCTTTTTCAAAATCCGAACCTAAAACACAAACATAATTGTTATTAGCAATATCAAAAGAATTGAAATTTCTACCTTTTGCAACTTTTAGACCTTTGTTTGGAGAAAAATTCTCATCAACACCTAAAATACTAATTTCGGGATCTGTTTTTTTACCTGCATATTTAACTTCAACTGCTGAAGCTGCTGTGAATGAAAGAGAAGTTGTTGTAAATGGGAAATCAAATTTGTCTTGAAATTCTCTTGCTTGTGGATAGTTTATGATAGGATTAACACGAACATCTACATCATTTTGATTAATTTCTGAAGATAGATCATATTGGCTAATTGAAAATGTATTTGCACCCATTGATGCAAAATCATTTAAAATTGTATTCTTTAGAGCAGAAACAACTGTCAGAATTCCAACCAAAGCTGTAATTCCAAGTGCAATAATAAAAACCGTTAATGAGGTTCTCAATGCTTGACTTCGTATTGAGTCTAAAGCAATTTTTGTGTTTTCTTTAAATAATCCTACCATGTTATATTAGACTATGCAAATTTAAAATTGTTACACTTTTTTGTAGATAATAGATTTTCAGATAATAGATTTTCAGATTTTGGAAATCAGGAGGCAAAAAAACAACTCGTAATTCTTTTATTCCTTCAAAAAATAGGATATTTGCATTTGAAAAAGTATTTGGTTTTTCTTTTATCCGAAAATCCAAAATCTGAATATCCGAAAATCTAACAAAAAATGTCTAAAAAACCAAGTATTCCAAAAGGAACAAGAGATTTTTCTCCAGCTGAAGTAGCTAAGAGAAATTATATATTTTCAATTATTAAATCGAATTTTGAAAAATTTGGATTTCAACCTATAGAAACTCCTTCTTTTGAAAATTCAGAAACCTTAATGGGAAAATATGGAGAAGAAGGTGATAGACTTATTTTTAAAATTTTGAATTCAGGAGATTTTTTAGCTAAAGCTGATGAGACTTCATTAAATGAAAAGAATAGCTTAAAAGTTACTTCTCAAATTTCAGAAAAAGCACTTCGTTACGACTTAACAGTTCCTTTTGCACGTTACGTTGTTCAACACCAAAACGAAATTGAATTTCCGTTCAAAAGATATCAAATTCAACCGGTTTGGAGAGCAGATAGACCTCAAAAAGGACGTTTTAGAGAATTTTTTCAATGTGATGCAGATGTTGTTGGTTCAACGTCTTTATGGCAAGAAGTAGAGTTGGTTCAATTATACGATTCTGTTTTTAGTCAGTTAGGCTTAAAAGGAACAACCATAAAAATTAACAATCGTAAAATCTTATCTGGAATTGCTGAGGTAATTGGTGCTTCAGATAAATTAATTGATTTTACAGTTGCTTTAGATAAATTAGATAAAATTGGTGAAGATGGTGTGAAAAAAGAAATGCTTGAAAAAGGAATTTCTGATGAAGCAATTGCTAAAGTTCAACCTTTATTCAATTTTACAGGAACTATAAATGAGAAAATAGAGAAACTTTCTAACTTACTTTCATCTTCTGAAGAAGGAAAAAAAGGAGTAGAGGAGTTGCAATTTATTTGTACAACGATTCAAGAATTAGGATTGCAATCAGCCTCTTTGGATTTAGATGTAACGCTTGCAAGAGGTTTAAATTACTACACTGGAGCAATTTTTGAAGTCGCTGCACCAAAAGAAGTCGCAATGGGTTCTATAGGTGGTGGTGGAAGATATGATGACTTAACCGGAATTTTTGGTTTAAAAAATATGAGTGGTGTTGGAATATCATTTGGTTTAGATCGAATTGCCTTAGTAATTGAAGAGTTAAACTTGTTTCCAGAAACGGTTTTAGCGACTTCAAAAGCGATGTTTATTAATTTTGGTGACAAAGAAGCTCTATATAGTATGAAAGCAATCACTAAATTGAGAGCTAACAACATTAAAGTGGAATTGTATCCTGATACTGCTAAAATTGGAAAACAGTTTCAACACGCAGATAAAAGAGGAATTCCGTTTGCAGTTTTAGTCGGTGATGAAGAAATGAGTAACCAGGAATATACTTTGAAAAATTTAGCTACAGGAGAACAACAAAAAGTGGATTTAGCAACATTAGTTACTTTACTTCAATAAATTAAAGCGGAACTTTGTTTTTGGAATTTGGAATTTGATTTTTGGAATTTATTATGGATATAGACGAGGAAGCAAAAAAAGTAGTTTGGTCGTTACAAAACAATAAGCGTTCAGAATTAGAACGAAATGTTTTTAAACCAACAGGAAAAAAGCCAATGAATAAAAACGTTATATATGTTTTTACTTCAATTGGAGTTCTGTTCTTGTTGAGTTTTTTGTTAACCCAATTCAATACCGAAGAAAAAGAGTTTTGTTTTTTGCTTGACTCTCTTTGTTATTCATCTTCCGAAGATAAATGGTTTTATGTTTTATATACCTTTTTAAACCTTTTAATTATCATTCTCGGATTTTTTGTAGCATACATTGTTGGAAAGAAATTAGGGAACAGGTTTAAGATTTAAAAACAAAAAAATCCAACTGGCAAGTTGGATTTTTTCATCAAAACAAACAATCAAATATTTAATAAAAAATCTTAAAAATTACTCTTTAGTTTTTTATAATGTAATATTTAAATAAAGTCCCTTAACTCTCTATTATTATTACACTTCAAATGTATGTCTTTATAGTTATTAACAAAAATATATTTTAAATTATTCGTTAAAAGGGGTTATTAACCGTTAAAAAACAACTTAATTCATAGTTATTAACAAAAAAGCAAGTTATTAACAACTTATTAATGGTGTTGTTAACTTGTAAAAATGATTGATTTTTATTAATTACTTAAATATAAAAAAGTATAATACATAGAAAATCATTGGTAAAACAAGTAGAATGTTAATATAATTAGTTTTAATCTCTTTAAGTGATTTAAATAAAATTATAATTGATATAAAGAACCCTATAATTGTAAGTGGTAAAATAAATAACCAACTTATTAGTCTATTTGTAACTCCATATTTTGGTATGATTTCAAATATGTTAATTAATAAATATTTTGAAATACAAATAGTAAATATAAAAAATGATATAATTGGATTTATTATTTTTTCCATTTTAATAAGCTTGTTTAATATATTTTTTGTCTGTTTTATATTTATATTCACTTGATAAACTGTCGTAATAGCTATTTTTTTATATCAATTTTAAATCCATTGGATAAAATTCTGGGAGTGTCAGTTACTTCTTGATCGATAAATATCTTACAGATTTCAGGGTTATTTTTTAAATGTTTTAAAACATAAAACTTATTGACACTATAGTCTCCTAATTTTGGGAAGTTTATATCTTCTACTTTATAAATTTTCTTGTCATTAAAATAATAGTAATAATAATAATTTTGATACCTTTTATGGTTATTGAATTTATAAACTTTACAAATTGTAAAAACACCGACTTTATCAAGTTCAATTTTATTATTAAATTTTCTAATAATATTCATAATAAATAGAATTGTAAATATTATTAATGCAGTGAAACCTATAATCTTACTTATTTTCATTGTTTTTTAGATTAGTCAATAAAGTTTTCATTCTTCAAAATGAAATCTCTTTTGATACACTAAGTCTCTTGGATTTAATCTAAAAGTATAAATTTTAACCTAATATTTTAGATTTATTCCATAAAAAAAAGCTAACAATCTTTCAATAAGAATGTTAGCTTTTAATTTGTAGCGAGAACGAGATTTGAACTCGTGACCTCTGGGTTATGAATCCAGTGCTCTAACCGACTGAGCTACCTCGCCAAGAGGTGTGTGCATTTCCTCAATGCGGGTGCAAATATATAAATTTTTGTAAGTAATTCAAATATATTTTTAAAATTATTTTTCATTTTTTATTTTTTTATATATCATAATTATTATATATTCGAAAAAATTTAATTTATAGCGATGGAAGTAAAAGTAAAATATGAAATAGAGTTTCCTATAATGTCTTCACCACAATTATTATTTCAATATATATCAACACCTTCAGGCTTGTCTGAGTGGTTTGCTGATAATGTGAATTCAAGAGGAGAGTTGTTCACTTTTATTTGGGATGATAGTGAAGAGAAAGCAAAACTGATGTCAAAAAAGACCGATGAAAGAGTAAAATTCAGATGGTTGAATGATGATAATTCAGAAACAGACTACTTTTTTGAAATTAAATTGATGGTTGATGAGATTACAAAGGACGTTTCTATAGTAATTGTTGACTTTGCAGATGAAGATGAGGTAGAAGAATCAAAATCTTTGTGGGAAAATCAAATTTCTGACTTGAAACACGTATTAGGTTCTGTGTAATCAAAAATATAAAAGTATATTTGTCCCGATTTTAAATCGGGATTTTTTATGATAAATTTTAACGGAAATATACAAGATTCAAGCGCAACTACAATTGAAAATAATAGAGGTTTTCTTTTTGGAGACGCAGTTTTTGAAACCTTAAAAGTAATAGATGGTAAGGTTTTATTTGCTGAGGATCATTATTTTAGACTAATGGCTTCCATGCGAATTTGTAGAATGGAAATTCCAATGAATTTTACTTTAGAATATTTTGAGGATCAAATCTTATCATTAACAAATTCTTTGAAAATCTCTGACTCTGCTAGAGTTAGATTAACAGTTTATAGAAGCTCAAAAGGTTTTTATTTGCCCGAAACTAATGCTGTAGATTTTGTAGCCGTGGCTCAAAAATTAAATTCAAAAGAATATAGTGTTTCAAATGATTTTTATGAAGTAGAATTATACAAAGATTTTTATGTTTCTAAGCATTTGCTTTCGACACTAAAAACTACTAATAAGATGATTAATGTTACAGGAAGTATTTTTGCCAAAGAAAATGATTATCACAATTGTATTTTGTTAAATGATGATAAAAATGTGGTGGAAGCTTTAAATGGAAATATTTTCATGAAAATGGAGAATTCTATCATAACTCCACCTATTTCTGATGGTTGTTTAAACGGAATAATGCGAAAACAACTCATAGTATTAATTAATAAAATGGAAGGATTTGAATGTGTAGAAAAATCAATTTCACCATTTGATTTACAAAAATCGGATGAATTGTTTATTACAAATGTAATTACGGGAATTCAACCCATAACAAAATACAGAAAAAAAGAATTTGGAATCGATTTTTCAATTCAATTAAACGAAAAACTAAACGAATTAATTTAAAATAGGATTTTCGGGTGCGTTTGAAAATAAAATATAATCTCCACCTTGAGCTTCAATTTTTTCTTTCCAAAAATCACTAGTCGGTTTTGAAAGAAGATTCTCTTTTTCCTTGTTTTCAATAAGAAGCCAACTATTTTCTTGTAATTCAGTTTCTAATTGTTCCTTTGTCCAACCACTGTAGCCAAGAAAAAAGCGAATTTCTGTTTTAAGAATTTCGTTTTCGTTTAATAAGGTCTTTAAAGACTCAAAATCACCGCCCCAATAAATTCCATTAGAAATTTCAATACTATTTTTAATTTTGTTTGGAACAGTATGAATAAAATATAAATTATCTTGTTCAACTGGACCACCATTATAAATAGTTAAACTTGAATTTATATCTGGAATTAAATCACCAATCGTAAATTCAAGCGGCTTGTTTAAAATAAAACCAACAGTTCCGTCTTCAGTATATTCTGCCAATAAAATAACAGACCTATTAAAAGAATTTTCTCCTAAAAGTGCTGGTTCTGAAAGGAGTAGCTGACCTCTTTTTATTTTTACCTCATTCATACGCAATGATTTTAAATTAAAGTTAAGAAAAATCTTTTTTAAATTCAAAAAAAGTAAAGTTTTTGTAAAAAAAAACCTCTCACTAGGAGAGGTTATATTTTTATTCTGTAATTATTTTTTGTTTACAGATCCTTCTAATTCTGAACCAGCTTTAAATTTTACTACATTTTTTGCAGCAATTTTAATAGTTTTTCCAGTTTGAGGATTTCTTCCATCTCTTGCAGCTCTGTTAGAAACTGACCAAGAACCGAAACCTACTAATGAAACTCTTCCGCCTTTAGCTAAAGTTCCTTCAACATTTCCTAAAAATGACTCTAATGCTAATTTAGCTGCTGCTTTTGTGATACCAGCACTTGCTGCCATTGCATCGATTAATTCTGATTTGTTCATAATAAATGATTTAATTATTTTGGTTAAACTTTAATTTACTACTACAAATTTAGCAGTATCTATGAATGGTGCAAGTATTTACTGTCTTTTTCGTCTAAAATGTTGATAAAATCGTTTAAATGTTAATAAACATGACTTAAACACCTATGTTTATTGACTTTTGAAGCTTAGATAGCTTTAATTTCATCAGAAAAAACTATACCATTTAATAATTGTTGAGCTTCCATTTTTCTTTTTCCAGGCATTTGTAAGGATTTTATATCTAAATATCCATCAACTGTATATATATGTAATTCTTTTTTTGAAGCTATTATTTTTCCAGTTGCATTATCATGCTTATTTTCAATGAATTCTACTTCGTATAATTTTACATTCCACTCGTTTTCTCCATCTATAAAAAATGTCCAAGCTGCAGGATATGGATTTAAACCTCTAATTTGATTGTATATTTCTTTTCCGGATTTTGTCCAATCAATTTTACAGTTGTCTTTATTGAGTTTATAAGCTGTTTTTAAATCTGTTGATTCAGGTTGAATAGTTGTAGTTGCTTTTTCATTTTCAATTAACTCAAGCGTTTCTAAAACGGCTTCTGAACCTAAATGCATTAATCTGTCGTGAAGAACACCAACTGTTTCTGTTTCACAAATTGGAGTTTCTTTCTTTAATATAATGGCACCAGTATCAATTTTATCGTCAATAAAGAATGTGGTTACACCTGTTTTTGTTTCACCATTTATAATTGCCCAATTAATAGGAGCAGCACCACGATATTGTGGCAATAAAGAAGCATGAAGATTAAATGTTCCTAATTCGGGCATTTTCCAAACAACTTCGGGTAACATTCTAAAGGCAACAATTACTTGTAAATTGGCTTCTAAACTTTTTAATTCTGCTAAAAAATCTTCACTTTTTAAATTAGTTGGTTGCAATAATCGCAAGTTGTTGGCTAAAGCATATTCTTTAACTGCACTAGTACTTACTTTTTGTCCACGACCAGCTGGTTTGTCTGCAGCAGTAATTACTCCAACAATTTCATAGTCATTTTTATAAATGGTATCAAGAATTCCGACAGCAAAGTCTGGAGTTCCCATAAATACAATTTTTAATTTCTTCATTATATAAGGTAAAATTTGTTTTGTGAATTAATTGCAATCTTATTTTTCTCTAATAATTGCTGTAATGCAAAGATAGTTTCTTCGCTTGTTATTGAAAGTTTATTTTCTATTTCCTTTGAAGAAGTTGGACTTGACTGAAGTATTTCTATAATTTGAACAGATAAATCTAAAGGATTTTTTTTATTTTTTGAAATACAAGTTGAACAAATTCCACAATCTTCATTAGTTTCTTGATTAAAGTAGGTAAGGAGTAACTTGTTTTTACAAATCGAAGTGTCTTCAATAAATTCAATCATTTTCTTGAACTTTTCTTCTTTTTGTTGGTTTTGAGTTTCTAAAAATTTACTGACTCTGTTTATTGTAAGTTCATCTTCACGTGCTTCATTAAATGTAATGTTGCTATCATTATTGTGAATCTTCAAATTAACAGCATTGCTTTGATGTAATTTATGGATTGCTTCTAGTACTTTCTTTTCAGTAGAATTTGATTTTTTAGCAATTAAGTTTGGACTAACTGAAGTTTCCATTTCAAAAATTCCGGTGTACGTTCTTAAAATAGTTGAAATTATTTCTTCATCATTAGTGTTTAAACTCATATAACGAATAACTTCTTTACTTGAAATAATAAATTGCAAATCAATTTTTTCTGAAAACAAATTCTGTAAAGTCAAAATCCCTTGTCTATCCAAAAACTGAATACTATTATATGTTTTTAAAATTGGAAATTGATAATGTGAGCAAAAATGATTTAAATTGAAAGAAAAATTCTCATTATAACCTTCACCATAAGCAATTTGAAAATAATTGTTTAGTTTGATGTAAACATTTTTCAAAAACATTTTATCTGGTAAAACAGAAATAAATTGCGATTTTGCCGATTTTATATCGCTTGCATTTGTCAATAAAACGCCAAAAGCTTTTTCTCCATTTCGACCTGCACGACCAACCTCTTGATAATAATTTTCTAAATTTTGAGGCAAATGAATGTGAATAACTGTTTTTACATCAGGTTTGTCAATTCCCATTCCAAAAGCATTTGTGGCTACGATTATTTGGACTTTATTTTCCATCCATAGCAAACGATTTTTCTCTTTTTCTTTATAGGATAAGCCTCCGTGATAAAAAGTGGCAGAAAATCCCAAATGATTCATTTGACTAGAAATTTCTAAACAAGCCTTTCGGTTGCTAACATATATAATAGAAGATTCTGCATTTTTACTTACAATTTGTTTGATTTTAGTAAGTTTATCTTCAGTTTTAATGACGTGATAAGCTAAATTTTTTCGTTCGAACGATTTTGTAAATATTTTTGGATTTTCTAAAGCTAAATTTTCAATAATATCTGTTTGAACTTTTGAAGTTGCTGAAGCTGTTAAAGCTAAAAAAGGTGTCTTAGGAAAAACTTCTTTTAACTTTGAAATTTTTAAATAAGCTGGACGAAAATCATGACCCCATTGACTAACACAATGTGTTTCGTCAATTGCAATTAAGGATATATTTAATTGTTTTAACCTGTCAACAATCCAATCGTGTTGAAGTCTTTCTGGAGAAAGATATAAGAATTTATAATTTCCGAATTGGCAATTGTCTAAAATGTCAATAATGTCATTTTGAGAAGTTCCTCCGACTAAAGCAATGGCTTTTATGTCTTTTTTTTGAAGATTTTCAACCTGATCTTTCATCAAGGCAATTAACGGAGAAATGACTAAACAAATTCCGTCTAAAAGCATTCCAGGCACTTGATAACAAGCCGATTTTCCGCCACCAGTTGGTAATAAGGCAAAAGCATCGTTTCCGTCTAAAATGGCATTGATGATTTGCTCTTGAGGATCTCTAAAGCTATCGTGTTTCCAGTATTTTTGAAGAATTTGTTGTGCTTCAGACATTTAGGATTTGTTATAAAACAGCATAAAAATACTACTTTTATTTAAAGATTTAAATTTTGAAGTAAAAATTGCATTCTATTTTCAACAGTATCTTTTGGAACTTCAATTAATTCATAGCCATAATTTTTATAAGTTTCAACCAAATGTTCCTGAATTAATAAAGCTTGTTCATAGCTTTCATAACGTTCATCATCACTAACATAAATTTCTTTCCAAGTCGGTAAAATGAATATTTTTGAATAAATATGTTCTTTACATGCTTCATCAAAAAAAGCAGGATAACTGTCTCCAATATAGTGCATGTAAGCTAAAACATCAGGAATTCCTCTGTCAAGAAACACAATATTTGCTTTTTCATTATTAGCTAAATGGAATTGTTTTTTTCGGCCTTCTAACAATAATTCACTGAAAAGTAAAGGTTGTTCTAAAAATAATTGTTCAATACCTTTTTCTTGAGCTTCTTTAATGACTTCTCTCGAAACTTCTGGATAACAAATGTGCCCGTTTTCTTTTAATTTTTCAATTAAAGTTGTTTTTCCTGAACTTGGTCCTCCAATTATAACTACTATTTCTTTATTCATTTGGTGATTTTCTTGCGGCAAAAATAAGTTTTTTTTAAAAATCTTCACTGCTTTTAAAATTATAAGTTACTTGCTTTTAAGTCTGAACATAAAAAAGTATATTTGCTATTCAAAAGAATTTCAAAAAATGGATCAGAAAACAGAAGATTTTTATAAACGATTAAAGGAAGAACTTGCTAACTCAACTGTTTGGCCTTCAGAATATTTATTTAAATTTATTATTCCTTCGGATAATCACAAAATTGCGATTATTGAAAATTCTTTTGATAATATGGGAGCAGTAATCAATACGAATGCATCCAAAAACGGAAAATACACTAGTATTTCTGTAAATGTAACAATGAAAAGTGCTCAAGCTGTGGTGGATAAATACCAAGAATTTTCAACTATTGAAGGCATAATTTCTTTATAAAAATACCTATGAAATACGATACACAAGATGCTGTTTTTAATCTTGAATATAATGCAGAACGTTCGCATTTAATTATTCCTGAATATGGAAGACACTTGCAAAAACTAATTGATTTAGCAACTGCAATTGAAGATAAAGAAGAACGAAATAAAGCAGCAAAATACATAATTGACGTAATGGGAACTTTAAATCCTCATTTGCGTGATGTGCCTGATTTTCAACATAAACTTTGGGATCAACTATTTATTATGTCTGATTTTAAATTAGAAGTTGACTCACCTTATCCAATTCCTTCAAGAGAAGAATTAAATCAAAAACCAGAACGTTTAGCTTACCCTCAAAATTATCCAAAATATCGTTTTTACGGAAATAACATCAAGTATATGATTGATGTAGCTAACAAATGGGAAGATGGTGAATTGAAAAATGCATTGATAATTGTGATTGCCAATCACATGAAAAAAAGTTTTTTAAGTTGGAATAAAGATACGGTTGAAGACGTTGTAGTTTTTCAACATTTATTTGAGCTTTCTGACGGAAAAATTGATTTACTTAAATCTGAAGAAGAACTTTCTACATCATATGATTTGATTAAAGTAAATAAAAAACAATCGAATAAAACACAATTTGGCTCAAATAGTAAAACATCGGTTACAAAAAAGAGTAAAATTGTAAAAAAAGGTTCTAGTAATAAATTAAAAAATAGAAAAGCATAATTTTATGGGAACATTTCAAATTGAAGGTGGGGTAAAATTAAAAGGAGAAATTACTCCACAAGGTGCAAAAAACGAAGCTTTACAAGTTTTATGCCCAGCATTATTAACGTCAGAAAAAGTTAGAATTACAAATGTACCTGATATTATTGATGTTAATAAATTAATTACTCTTTTGGGTAATTTAGGCGTTAAAATTCAAAAAAATGGACCTGGAGATTATACATTTCAAGCGGATGAAGTTAATATAGATTACCTAAAAACAGAAGCTTTTAAGAAAGAAGGTGGAAGTTTAAGAGGTTCAATAATGATTGTTGGTCCATTATTAGCTCGTTTTGGATGTGGATATATACCAAAACCAGGGGGTGATAAAATAGGTAGAAGAAGATTAGATACTCACTTTGAAGGTTTTATTAACCTAGGTGCAAAATTTAGATACGAAAGAGAAGACCATTTTTATGGTGTTGAAAATGAAGGTAGATTAAAAGGAGCATACATGTTATTGGATGAAGCTTCTGTAACTGGAACAGCAAATATAGTTATGGCTGCTGTTTTAGCGGAAGGAACAACTACAATTTACAATGCTGCTTGTGAGCCTTATTTGCAACAGTTGTGTAAAATGTTAAACTCAATGGGTGCAAACATTAAAGGTGTTGGTTCTAATTTATTAATTATTGAAGGAGTTGAAACTCTTGGTGGTTGTGAACACAGAATTTTACCTGATATGGTTGAAATTGGTTCTTGGATTGGTCTTGCGGCTATGACAAGAAGTGAAATTACAATTAAAAATGTGAGCTGGGATAATTTAGGACAAATTCCAAATGTATTTAGAAAATTAGGAATTACTCTTGAAAGAAGAGGAGATGATATTTATATTCCAGAACATAAAGATGGTTATCAAATAAAGACTGATATTGATGGTTCTATTCTTACGGTTTCAGATGCACCTTGGCCAGGATTTACTCCAGATTTATTGAGTATAATTTTAGTAGTTGCTACACAAGCAAAAGGAGAAGTTTTAATTCATCAAAAAATGTTTGAAAGTAGATTATTCTTCGTGGATAAATTAATCGATATGGGTTCTAAAATTATTCTTTGTGATCCACACAGAGCTGTAGTTATGGGACACAATTTCCAATCACAATTAAAAGCTACAACAATGTCTTCTCCAGATATTAGAGCTGGAATTTCACTACTAATTGCGGCACTTTCTGCAAAAGGAACTTCAACTATTCAAAACATAGAACAAATTGATAGAGGTTACGAAAATATAGATGGTCGTTTAAGAGCTATTGGAGCAAAGATTGTAAGAGTTAGCTAGAAATAGTTGGCAGTATTCAGTTTTTAGTGTTCAGTGAAAATATATAAATCCAAATTCCGTAATAAATCGGAGTTTGGATTTTTTAATTCGATTTTAAATAATGGAAACATACATCATAATTTTACTTTGCATTGCTTCATTTGTAGCAGGATTTATTGACGCTATCGTTGGTGGTGGTGGATTAATTCAAACACCTGCAGCTTTAATATTAATGCCAACTCAAAGTGTAGCTACTATTATCGGTACATTAAAAATTCCTGGATTTAGTGGAACTAGTATTGCTACATATCAATACTTAAAAAAAGCTACCGTTAATTGGAAGTTGTTCGGATTAATGGCAATTGTTTCTTTTGTTTTTGCCTATATAGGATCTAGTTTATTAAATGTGATGCAAAACGATTTCATGAAGCCTTTGTTGTTTGTGATTTTGGTTTTATTACTTCTTTATACTTATTTTAAAAAAGATTTTGGTCAATTTCAGGTAGATAAATTATCACAAAAGCATATCTACATTTATGCAGTTGTAATTTGTGTTTTTCTTGGTTTTTATGATGGATTTATTGGACCAGGAACTGGAAGTTTACTAATAATGGCATTTATTGCAATTTTAGGTTTTGATTTTTTACAAGCTAATATATATGCAAAATTGGTCAACTTGGCTACAAATATTGGTTCTATAACTTTGTTTGTCATGAAGGGAAAAATACTTTGGTCTGTTGCAATTCCTATGGCTATCTGTAATGCAACTGGTTCTTGGATTGGCGCAAGATTAGCAATATCAAAAGGGAATGGTTTTATTCGTGTTTTCTTTTTAATTGTTGTTGGAATTGCTTTACTTCGTTTTGGATATGATGTGTTTATAAAATAATAATTAAAAAAAAAGTCCAAATGCTAAAAAAAAATCTTAGAATTTGGACTTTTTGATGTTTTGTTAGTAACTAACTCATCCAACCTTTCTTACTTGAATAATCGGTATACCAAATTAAAAATATGGCAACTCCTAATATCATAATTGGCATAGCTAATGCTCCTGGACCATAAATTGCCATTGAATCTATAACAAAAAAGTTATGATATATTTGTACAATTATTCCGATCAAAGAAAGTATTAATATAGATTTTGCTATTTGTTTACGAAGTAATAATAGTAAAGAACCAATTGCTCCTGCAAAAACAGCAATTGCAAATGCAGCAGTAGCCCAAGAGGGTGAATCAATAATCATTTGTAATTGTTCTTCATTGTACATTTCTTTAAATGAATCGGTCATAAAGGCTTGTTGCAAATATTGATTTACACCCATTAAATTCCATAATAAAGCAATTATACTGATAATCCAAAAACCTTTGTTTGGCTTGTTTAATGTTGTCATTTTGTTTGTATTGGTTAGTTAGTAAATATATAAAAAAAAACTCCAAATCACATTTTCTGCAATTTGGAGTTTCATTAGAAAATTTTAATTTTATCTTCTAGGAGGTCTTTCATTAGTATTATCATCAGAATCACTTTCTTTAGGTAAAGGAGGCATTTCTTTTTGATAATTTTTTTCAAAATATTTTAGCCATTTTTTATAAGACTTTGCACTTAATTTGGCTTCTAATTCATGATTTAGAACTTTTTTTGCTTCTAATGTTTTATGAGTTACAGGCTCTAAAGCTATAGAAACACTTTTTTTAGTTTCAAACATTGCTTTAATGTCTTTGTTCTCAATCCCTTTTTTTTCTTTTATTCGCGTTTCTAATTCAGTAGTTTCAATTAATAAAAGATGTTCTTTTTCGATTTCTTTTAAACGACTGTTATAAACTGCAAAAAGAGATTCTAAAGTTTCTTTTTCTTGATCCGTTTTTATTTTTATTTCTTTGATAACAAGTTTCGAATCAAAATGTTGTAATCCTACAAACTCCTTTATATTGGTTTCTTCAAATGTTTTATTGTCTTTATTGTCTTCTTTTGGAGGACCTTGATTTTGGCCTTTTCCACCTCCAGAAGGTCTTCCACCGCCACCGCCACTTCCACCACCAGGTGGTTGACTGAAGCCAAGAAAACTTTGAAAAGCAAAAAATAGTAAAATAATGTATTTCATAATAATGTTTTTTGTATCAAGTTTAGACGATAAAAAAAGATGTTACTTGCGCTGAAAATAATTATTTTACTGTTTTTATAGACTAAATCTGGATTCTCAAATATCCGAAAATCTAATTATTACATTTTTATACCAAAAACAACGCCATCACCTTGATAACCATTTTGATAAGCTCTTACATAACTTATTCTAAAAATTCTTAATTTTCCGATTCCAATATTGTCAAATCCTGCAGAGAATTCTTGATATGGTTTTACATTTGGAACATTTATTTGATGAAAACCTCCAATTAAATTCCATTGTAATTTATTTAATAATGGAATTTTATTCATAATATATCCTTTAAAATTATGATCAATATGTGTTTCAATATAAGCGTCATTTGTAGAATTACTATAATAAGGTAAAAGTCCAAATGAGTTCATGTAACTTCCATCTAAAACAACATGGGTTTGATTTCCATTAAAATGTTTGTAATCAATAAATGAAATATTATCAGCATTAAAGAATTTTCCAGCTTTCATTCTAATGCTAAAATCACCTTTGTTGCCTAGTTTCTTGTCAAAATCTAGTGTAGCGTTTAATAAATCATAATTGTATTTATCATCGCTTCCAGAAAATGCTTTTTGATATCCTAAATATACTACTGGATAATCATTATTTGAAACTGTTATTTTTCTGTCTGGTCTTGTAATATATTTTTGTCCAAAACGAATTCTAGCACCAACACTTGCTTTGTATAAATGATGAGCTACAAATGGAGTAGAAGTAAAGTTGTTAGGCTGCAAAGGATCATTTGAGCTATATGTGTCGTTAGACTTAAATAGTTTTCTGTCTGTATTGTTGAATAAAGGTCTTCTGTTTTCATAGCCAACTTTTCCGGAAATATATAAACCATTTATAGTTTCTTGTCCATACATAGCTTCAACAAACTCTTTATTATATAATTTCATGAAATTATTGGTAAAGAATAATGTACTAACCGAATTCACAAGCTTACTTATAGGTTCGGCTGCGTTGAATTGATTTATACTGCTTCCACCGGCAACTGCAATATTTGCGTAATTTTGTGCATTAAATCGATGATATATTCGTCCTTCTACTCTTAATCTATCTTCTGCTAAACCATAATTAAAAGTTGAGCTTAAGGAAGTATATTTTCCGTTTTCTTCATTGTATTTAGAATATGAAAATCCACTATTCATGTTGTATCCCTGGACTGTGTTGTAGCTTATAGAACCAATATTTAAAACACCATCATAAGAAAAACGGCTCTTTTTAAAACTATTTTTATAAGTATAGCCAGTTACAATATCTTGAATTTTAAATTTATTAGATTTAGCATCTATTGAATCTAAATATTTTTGAGAATTTCTTAAGGTTGAAACACTGTCTTTTCTAACATAACTTGTAGATTCTTCTTCGGATAATGGAACTTGTCTATTAGTTGTCCAGTATGAATCTTCTTTTTTATTGGCATTTTCTGCAAAGGAAACAATTTCTCTTCCAAAAGTTTTAGGTTCAAAAGTTTCTTTAAAATTATAATTTGTGAAAACGTGAGTAAATTTTCCTGAGAATTTAACACCAAAAATTCCAGCTAAAAAATCTAAGGTTTGTACATTTTTTATCCAAAGTTTATTGGTAGTGTTATAACTAAAATTTTGAGTTAATTTCATGGTTTCCAGAATTGGCTGTTGCATTCTGTATCCTTTAATATCTAAATCAACGCTATAAATTGCCCATGAATCTTCAACTATATAAATGTATCCTTCAAAAACAGGTTCTTTGTCGCGTTTTGGAGTAACCAATATTTTGTTGATTAACTGATTGTTGTCATCATAAAATGTGCTTTCCAATTTAAATTTGTAATAACTAAAGGTATTATCTGCAATTGGAGAAACCATGTTGACCTCGAAATCTATATAATTTTCATAAAAATCATAATTGGTATTTAAAGCGGTGTTATAACTAAATCCATTGTCTTCTCCAGCTACTTTGCTGGCTATAATTTCTTCTTTAAGTTTATTTGGTTTTTCAACCTTTATTTTAGAAACTGTTTCAGATAAATAGATAATGCCACTGCCTGTTGAGTCTAAATCCGCTCCAGAATCATTCATTTCTATTCTCACTTTCATTCCCATGATTTTTTCAGGAACATCTTTAACTCTAAAAATACCTCTTGAATAAAAGTCAGCTTCAAACTTATCAGTTTTAGCACTATTAATTTTTTTAGATTTTACAGCATTTCGAATGACTATATCTGCAGGATTTTCTCCTTCAATCAGAACGACTTCGTTTAAATTATAATTTTCTTCAATTAATTTAACATCATTTGTGAAGGGAAACCTATCTATGTTTAAAATGTTTTTTTGCGTTTTATATCCTAAATATTGATAAATGATATTTACATTTTTATTTCCATTATACATCAACTCATATTTCCCATTTTCATTAGTAGTGGTTCCAATATAAGTGTTTTCAATATAAATACTAACAAAAGCTAAAGCTTCACCATTAGCGTCAGTAACGGTTCCTTTAATTTGTCCAAATGTAAAAATTGAAAAAAGACCAAATACAAGTGCGTAAATTTTTTTCATAAAATAAGGGTTTATTGTATAGACGAGAATAAAATTAAAAGGGTTGTATGAATGATATTATAAAAATGATTCTATAGCTAAATTATAACTTTTTAACCCAAAACCAATAATAACACCTTTAGCGTTTGGTGAAATAAAAGATTGATGACGAAAAGTTTCTCTAGAGAATGTATTTGAAATATGAACTTCGATAACTGGGGAAGTTATAGCTTTTATGGCATCACCAATTCCAATTGAAGTATGCGTATAAGCACCAGCATTTAGAATGATTCCATCTGCAGAAAAACCGAATTCCTGAATTTTATCAATTAGTTTGCCTTCAATATTACTTTGATAATAAGTAAAATTAATTTGAGGATATTTTGATTTTAGTTTGTCAAAATAATCTTCAAAAGATTCATTACCATATGTTTCAGGTTCGCGTTTACCTAATAAATTTAGGTTTGGTCCGTTGATAATAATTAGATTCATATTTGTTTGCTTTGTGTAAAAATATAAAAACCATCCTTTGGTAAAGATGGTTTAATATAAATTTATGAACTTTTTTGTTAAAATAATAATCCAGCAGATAATTGAAAGACAGAATTTTTAGCATCTGCGTCTCTTGCAATTTCTGTTAATCCTAAATTATATCTTGCTGACACAAATAAGTTTTTTGTAAGGTTTACACCTAATCCAGCATTTACAGAAAAATCAAAGGTGTTGTAATTATCAATATTTACTTCATCTTTTTTACTTAATAGAAAAGAACCTTGTGGGCCAGCTTCTAAAAACATGTTTTCAGATAAGTTGAATTTAGCCATTACAGGTATAGAAATATAGCCTAGTTCATTTTTAATTTCCTCAGATAAATTATCATAACTTGCTCCAACAGTTGAATATAATAATTCAGGTTGAATAGCTAAATTATCAAACAATGAAATTTCTGCTAATATTCCAAAATGATAATTAGTAATTGCATCTGTTTGTATCTCTGAATTAGTAAAATTCGCATAATTTAAACCTGCTTTTAGACCGAATCTGATATTTGACTGTGCACTTGCAATTTGCGAAATTGTTAATAAGGTAACGACTAAAAAAGCTAATTTCTTCATTTTTTATTGATTTTGTTAGTGTATTTTAATATGCAAATATATATTTATATCTTGCTCTAAAATGTTAATAAGTATTATTTTTTTTATTTTTTGTAAGAAAATAATCTTTTATATTTGAATTATAACTTTAAATTAAACAAAATGAAAAAATTATTATTCGCTGCAGTAGCAGTATTTGCATTAGGTAATGTTAATGCACAAGACATGAAATTCGGAGTTAAAGCTGGTTTAAATGTTTTTACATTAACTGGTGATGTTGAAGATGCTGAATCTTTAATTGGTGCTCATGCTGGAGTATTCGCTGAATTCAAAATTTCTGATAAATTTTCTTTTCAACCAGAATTAGTATATTCTATGCAAGGTGCTAAAAATGAGGAATCAAGTACTGAAACTTTTGGAGGAGAAACTTATACTGAAAAGTATGAAAGTAAATTAAAATTATCTTACATTAATATTCCTTTAATGGCTAAATATTATGTTTCAGAAAAATTTAGTTTAGAAGCAGGTCCTCAAATTGGTTTTTTAATGAGTGCTAAAAATGATTTTACTTACACTTTAACTGGTGGTGGTTTTGACGAATCTGAATCAGCTAATGAAGATGTTAAGGATGGTTTTAAAGGTATTGACTTTGGTTTTAACTTTGGTTTAGCTTATGACTTTACAGAAAATGTATTTGCTGGTGCAAGATATAATTTAGGTTTAGGTGATATCAACGATGTTGATGGAAGTGATGCTAAAATAAACAACGCTGGTTTCCAAGTTTCTGTTGGATATAAATTCAACTAAGAAAGAATATATATTATTATTAAAATCCCGAATTAATTTTCGGGATTTTTTTATAAAAACTAATTATGAAAAAACTAATTTATTTGATAGTTGTTGCTTTAGGACTTGTTCACACTGTTAATGCTCAAGATAGTGGATCAACTAAAGCAAAAAATGATATTGCGATTGGTATAAAGGCTGGATTAAATATTTCTAATTTTGTTGGAGATGACGCTGGAGATGCAAATAGTCTAATTGGCTTTAATGGTGGTATTTTTGTTGAACTTAAGGTTTCTGATAAATTTTATATTCAACCAGAAGTATTGTTTTCTACTCAAGGTTCAAAAAGTGATTTACTTTTAGAAGGAAATAATATTGATATATCTTTTAAAACGAAATATATAAATATTCCTGTAATGGCTAAATATAATGTTGCAAAAGATTTTCAACTAGAAGTTGGTCCATATGTTGGGTTTTTAGTTGATGCAGATGCTAAAGTTACATTTCAAGGGCAATCTGAATCAGTAGACGTTATGGAAGTTTTAAAATCTAATGATTTTGGATTAAATTTTGGTTTTAACTATGACTTTAGTGATGCTATTTTTTTTAATGCAAGATACGCTGCCGGTTTAGTTCAAATAGGAGATACTGGTTCTGAAGATGATATTAAAAATTCTGTTATACAATTTGGATTAGGTTTTAGATTGTAAAAATAAAAATTACATATATAGAGAATCCCGATTAAATTCGGGATTTTTTTATGCTTAATTTTTCGTATTTTTGAGGTATGAGTAACTGGAAGTCTTATATCAAAGAATATCAAAATTATTTAAAACTTGAGAGAGGTTTATCTATTAATACTATTCAAAATTATACGTTTGATATTGAAAAATTGGTTCTGTTCTTAGAAACAAATTCAATTACTCAAAACCCTATTAACATTACAGAAGAAACCATTCAGCAATTTATTTATCATATCTCTTCATTGGTAAATGCTAGAAGTCAAGCTCGAGCTATTTCAGGCTTAAAAAGTTTTTTTACCTATATATTGTTTGAGGATTATAGAAAAGACAATCCTTTAGAATTAATTGAGGTTCCTAAAACGGGTAGAAAATTACCAGACACACTTTCAACTATTGAAATTGATCAACTAATTGCAGCAATCGATTTGTCAACTCCAGAAGGAGAACGCAACAGAGCAATTTTAGAGACTTTATACAGTTGTGGTTTGCGTGTTTCTGAATTAACAAACCTCAAAATTTCTGATTTATTTTTTGACGAAGGCTTTATAAAAGTAACTGGAAAAGGAAATAAACAACGCTTTGTTCCTGTTGGAAAAACTACGGAAAAGTATATTCTACTTTATAAAGAACAAATCCGTTCTCATTTAAATATTCAAAAAGGATATGAAGATACTTTATTTTTAAATAGAAGAGGAAAACAATTAACTAGAGCTATGATTTTTACAATCATTAAGGATTTAGCCTTAAAGATAAATTTAAAGAAAACCATTAGTCCACATACATTTCGTCATTCTTTTGCCACACATTTGTTAGAAAATGGTGCAGATTTGCGTTCCATCCAATTAATGCTAGGTCACGAATCAATAACTACTACAGAAGTTTATATGCATTTAGATAGAAAGTATTTGGCAAAAGTGCTAACGCAGTTTCATCCAAGGAAATAGTGTTCATGTTAAGTAATTAGATTTCAGAATGCAGATAGTAGTTTTTGAATAAGAATACATTGTTGGAATAATTCAAGCAAAAAAAAATCGCATTAAAATTAATTAACGCGATTTTATATTTATAGTAACTGATTACTAATCACTGAACACTGCCAACTGATTATTTAGCTATATTTACAGCTCTAGTTTCTCTAATTACAGTAATTTTTACTTGACCAGGATAAGTCATTTCAGTTTGAATTTTGTGTGAAATTTCAAAAGATAAAGTTGCTGCTAATTCGTCAGAAACTTTTTCGCTTTCAACAATTACACGTAATTCTCTACCGGCTTGGATTGCGTAGGCACTTTTTACACCATTAAATCCGTAAGCTATTTCTTCTAGGTCTTTTAAACGTTGGATATAAGAGTCCAAAACTTGTCTTCTTGCACCAGGTCTTGCACCAGAAATTGCATCACAAACTTGAATAATTGGTGAAATTAATGACTTCATTTCAATTTCATCATGGTGAGCTCCAATAGCGTTACAAACTTCTTCTTTTTCACCATATTTTTCTGCCCATTGCATTCCTAAGATTGCGTGAGGTAATTCACTTTCAGTATCTGGCACTTTTCCAATATCGTGTAATAAACCTGCTCTTTTTGCTAGCTTAACGTTTAAGCCAAGTTCAGCAGCCATAATTCCACAAAGTTTAGAAACTTCTCTAGAGTGTTGTAATAAGTTTTGACCATAAGAAGAACGGTACTTCATACGTCCAACGATTTTGATTAGTTCTGGGTGTAAACCATGAATTCCTAAATCGATTACTGTACGTTTTCCTATATCAATAATTTCTTCTTCAATTTGTTTCTGAGTTTTAGCTACTACTTCTTCAATTCTTGCGGGGTGAATTCTTCCATCAGTAACTAATTTATGTAAAGCTAAACGAGCAATTTCTCTACGAACAGGGTCAAAACAAGAAAGTATAATTGCTTCTGGAGTATCATCAACAATAATTTCTACACCAGTTGCGGCTTCGATAGCTCTAATGTTTCTACCTTCACGACCAATAATTCTTCCCTTAACATCATCAGATTCGATATTGAATACAGATACACAGTTTTCTACTGCTTCTTCTGTTCCTACACGTTGAATTGTGCTAATGATTATTTTTTTAGCTTCTTGTTGAGCTGTTAGTTTAGCTTCTTCGATGGTCTCTTGAATGTGAGCCATTGCATTAGTTTTAGCTTCAGCTTTTAAGCTTTCAACTAATTGACTTTTTGCATCATCGGCAGATAAACCTGAAATTACTTCAAGTTGTTCAATTTGCGATTTATGCATTTTTTCTACATCAATTTGTTTCTTATCTAAGAAATCAAGTCTTGTGTTGTAGTCGGTTATTTTAGCTTCTACTTCTTCGTTTATCTTTTTAGTTTTAGCTAATTCACTAGAAATTTGAGATTCTTTGTCTCTAGTTCTTTTTTCAGCTTCACCCAATTTTTTATCTTTTGATAAAATCTCTTTTTCGTGTTCTGATTTTAATTCTAAAAATTTTTCTTTAGCTTGAAGTAGTTTGTCTTTTTTAATTGATTCTCCTTCTGCTTTTGCTTCTTTTAGTATAGAGGTAGCTTCTTTTTTGGCATTTTTAATAAGATTTGAAACATTGCTTTTTTCTAAAAGCTTAGCTATTCCAAAACCTAAGGCTATTCCAACTACGACTCCAATGATTATTATTAGTATGTTATCCATGATTTGATTAAAAAATTATATAAAAAAAACCTACATTAGATGATTGCATAAACTCCAGTTATACAAGTTTTGAGTTAGTTTGCCTTTCAAGGTTCCTTGCTATAGATAGCATGGCGTTCTTTAGTTGCAATAATTCACCCATTTTAATTTGTGATTGTTGAGTTTACCAAATTGATACTAATGTAGGTAGTATTGTTATGTAAGAACGTATTATTTCGAAAGAATTCGACTCAGTTTATCGTCTAATTTTTGTAGTCTTTCATAAGCTTCATCATTGTCTTGCGACTTGTTCAACTGCTTTTGTTCTACTTGTGAGGCAAATTGTAAAGCACACATGGCTAAAACATCTTGCTTATCTCTTACTGCATAGTTTTGTTCAAACTGTTTTATAATAACATCAATCTTTTTAGAAGCACTTCTTAGCCCTTCTTCTTGCGAATGTTCCACTGTTAATGGATAAACTCGGTCTGCAATTGATATTTTAATTTTTAGTTTATCTTCCATTTCTTTCTATTCCGAAAGTTGTGCTATACAATAATCAATTTCTCTAATTAAAGAATTTATTTTGAGTTTCGTTTCTCTTTTGTTTTCATCACTACCTAATATTGCATTGACTGTCTTTAAGCTCTCTAGTTGGTTTTGTAAATCACCAATCGTTTTTAACTGTTTTTTGTTGTTATCCTTGAATTTTATCAATTCATCAGATAATTCTTGATTTTTCTTTTCCAAAGTATCCATCTTGTGGTGCATTTTTGAAAATTTAACTTCAAGAGAATCAATCAATTCAGTTAATCCGCTCATAAAACATTTATTTCAGTACAATAATTACAAAGTTAAGATTTGAAATTTAAATAACAACACTTTTTATTTTTTTTTATATACTAAATGCTTATTTTTTTTGTTTTACTTGTTTTATAAGTACTTAATTATTTAATTTTAGTTTTTTAAATGTAAAATCCGCTTAAATGAAACACCTTTTTCTTCTTTTTTTTATCACTTCTTTAAGTTTTGGACAAGATTATCCTAAGGATTATTTTATTTCTCCTTTAGATATTCCTTTAGATGTTTCTGGTGCATTTGGAGAATTACGAAGCAATCATTTTCATACGGGTTTAGATTTAAAAACAAAAGGGGTAGAAGGTTTACCTGTCTATGCCGTTGCAGATGGTTATATTTCTAGAATAAAAATTTCAACTTGGGGTTATGGAAAAGCAATTTATGTAACACACCCAAATGGTTTTACTTCGGTTTACGGACATCTACAAAGTGCTAGTGGAAAAATCGAAGACCTAATTCATAAAAGACACTATGATGAAAAAGCATTTGAAATAGAAATATTTTTAAAACCTTCAGAATTACCTGTAAAGCAAGGTGAAGTTATTGCCTTGTCTGGAAATAGTGGAGGAAGTGGTGGTCCACATTTGCATTTTGAAATAAGAGACACCAAAACAGAAATGATTATCAATCCGTTACTTTTTGGCTATGATAAATTAGTTATTGATAAATACAGGCCGAAAGTTAATAGCATAATGGTTTACCCGTTAAATGACACTATTGCTATTAATAATGAATATTTAACCCAAACAATTCCTTTGTCAATTAATAATGAAGGAAATTATGTAACCAATAAAATTTCTTCCAATGGTGCTATTGGCTTTAGTATAAATGTTTTTGATAACATAACAAATCCTTATAACAAAAACGGAATTTATAAAGTTTCAACCTTTGTGAATGGTGTTCCTTATTTCTCCTATAAATTTGATACTTTTTCTTTCGATGAATCTAAACATATTAATTATTTTATAGATTATTATAGATATAAAAACATGGGACAACGTTTTCAAAGAATGTTTATTGATAATGATTATCCTTTATCAATAGTAAATCAGAATAAAAGAAATGGAATTTTAAAAGTACAGCCAGCATCTTCATACACTTATAAAATAATTGTAGAAGACTTTTCTAAAAACACTTCTATAATTGAGATTCCTGTTGTTTATAAAAAGTCAGAATCTAAACCAGGTGAAACTACTACATCAAGTAAAAAAATAAAAGCCAAAAATGAATATCTTTTTGAAGAAGAAAAATGGACAATAAATTTTGGTGCAAATACTTTTTACGAAGATTTTAAAATGAAATTGAGTGTTAAAGAAGATACTTTGTTTCTACATGAAGATGAAATTCCTATAAAAAATAGTTTCAACATTTCATTTGATATTTCTAAATTAGATGAAACCTTAAAAAACAAAAGTTTTATAGCTTATCTAGACGGTAAAGATATAGACTATATTAAATCGTATGTGAAAGGAGATAAAATAAATGCTAAAGTCAAAAAACTTGGAAATTATAAAGTAGTGCAAGACACAATTGCTCCTAGAATTTATGCTGTAGATTTCTCAGAAGGAAAAACTATAGATGCATACACAACAATTACGGCTAAAATTTCAGATGATTTATCGGGAATTGATTCCTACAAAGCTTATTTAAACGGAAATTGGATTCTTATGGAGTATGATTACAAAACAAAAAAGTTGGTACATACTTTATCTGATAACATTTACGTTAAAGGAAAGAACGATTTTAAAGTAGTTGTTACTGATGAAATGAATAATTCTACTACCTTTGAAAGCTATTTTTATAAGAACAATTAAACTTAATCCTTTGAAATATATACTTTTTTTAATTTTTATTTGCACAGCAACTTTTGCACAAACGGCCCAAATAAAAGGGGTGATTTTAAACGAATTTAATGAACCTGTTGAAAATGTAACCATAAAAGTAAACGATATTGGAACAACAACTGATGCTACAGGTTTTTACATACTTCAAGTTCCAGCTAATCAAAAAATAACTTTGGTTTTTTCGCATATTTCCTATAAAAAAACTACAGTAAAAGATTTAATTTTAAAACCTAATGAAGATTTTGAGTTAAATCCAGTAATGATTGTTTATGTAAATGAATCTGATGTTATTGTTGTGACGGCTACCAATAAAAAACGAATTGAAGGTCTAACAGCAATTGATCCTGTTGTGATTAGAAAAATTCCTGGTGCAAATCCTGGAATTGAAAATATTATAAAAACATTACCTGGAGTTTATTCTAACAACGAATTAAGTACATCTTATGCTGTTCGTGGTGGAAACTATGATGAAAATTTAGTTTATGTAAATGAAATTGAAGTCTATAGACCATTTTTAATTCGTTCAGGGCAACAAGAAGGCTTGAGTTTTACCAATACAGACATGGTTCAAAATGTAGATTTTTCTGCGGGTGGATTTCAAGCTAAATATGGAGATAAAATGGCTTCAGTTTTAGACATCACATACAAAAATCCAAACCAGTTTGGTGCTTCAATAGATGCTAGTTTGTTAGGCGTAAATGCTTCTGTTGAAGGTGTTTCAAAAAATCAAAAATGGAGCAATGTTACTGGTGTTCGTTATAGAAATAACAGTCTTTTAGTAAATAGTCAAGATACAGAAACCAATTATAAACCTTCTTTTACAGATATTCAAACGTTTTTGAATTACAATGCTTCAACCAAATGGCAATGGAGCTTTTTAGGCAATGTTGCTCAAAATAAATACAACTATCAACCTTTATTTAGGCAAACAAACTTTGGTACAATTAGCGAACCAATTGGTGTGCAAGTACTTTATGATGGTCAAGAAAAAGATGAATATTTAACGGTTTTTGGAGCTGTAAAATCAGTTTATGAATACAACGAAAATAATAAGTTGAAATTTATTGCTTCAACTTATCATACACAAGAACAAGAGCATTTTGATATTCTAGCCCAATACAGATTAGGAGAAGTTGATACCAATATTGGTTCTGAAACTTTTGGTGATGTCCAGTTTACACGTGGAATTGGTTCTCAATTAAATCATGCAAGAAATGATTTAGATGCACTAATTGTGAATGCAGAAGTAAAAGGTTTTCATAAATTGAAATCGAAAAGCGAAATCGAATGGGGTTTCAAATACACAAGAGAAGACATAAGAGATAGAGTAGTAGAATGGGAAGTTATTGATTCAGCTGGATTTTCATTACCAAATCCGCTTTTAGGCTATACCAATAATCAACCTTATGAACCCAATGAATATCCATTAGCACCTTATCAATATGTAAGAGCTACAAATTATACAACAATAAATAGAGTTTCTGGTTACGGTCAATGGAATTATGGTGGTAAATGGGAAAAAGGAGAATATTGGCTAAATACAGGAGTTCGTTTTCATCAATGGCAAGTAAACGATGATAATGAAAGTGGTAAAAGTCAAATTGTTTTTGCTCCAAGAGTACAGTTTGCTTTTAAACCTTATTGGGAAAAAGATATGTTGTTTAGAGCAGCAGTTGGAGTTTATAATCAACCACCATTTTATAGAGAATTAAGAGATTATGATGGAGTTGTGCAAAAAGATGTAAAAGCACAGCAATCGATTCACTTTGTATTGAGTAATGATTATAGTTTCAAAATGTGGGGAAGAGGCTTTAAATTGCTTTCAGAAGCATATTACAAAGATTTTAAAAATGTAAATACTTATACGATTGATAACGTTAGAATTCGATACAGGGCCAACAATGATGCAACAGCTTATGCTTACGGATTTGACGCAAGACTAAACGGGGAATTTGTTCCAGGAACCGAATCGTGGTTTACATTTGGCTATTTAAAAACAGAAGAAAATCAAAATGGAAGAGGAAATATTGCTCGTCCAACAGACCAAAGATTAAAATTTGCTGTTTTATTTCAAGATTATATGCCTAATATTCCGAGTTTAAAAATCTATTTGAATTTAGTATATAACACTGGTTTACCAGGTGGTTCTCCTGCTTATGCAGATCCTTATGATTACCAATTGCGTTTAAAAGACTACAGAAGAGCCGATGCAGGATTTTCTTATGTATTTAAAGACGAATCAATCAAATCGCAAAAACAATGGTTAAAACCTTTTCAGGAATTTGCCCTTGGTTTTGAAATCTTTAATATGTTTAACAACCAAAATGCTATTACGAATACTTGGGTTAGAGATGTATATACCAAAAGTCAATATGGAATTCCAAATTACATGACAACAAGAGTTTTTAATATAAAACTTACCGCACGTTTATAAATACTAGAAAATTAGTATATTTGAACATAACTTTTTGACTATGCAAACACTTTTAAAATATATTTTAGGATTAGCTATACTTTCTTTAGTAAGCTGCAAAAAAGAACAAATTACACCTAAAGTAAAATACGAAGATTCTAAATCTAAAATTGAAACTACAGTTAAAGTAGATTCATCTTCTATAAAAATTGCCGATTTGCCGATTTTAATGGAAGGAACAAAATATTTGATTCATCCAATTGGTGATGTTCGTGTGTATGATGATTATAAAAGCGTTTATGGTTCAAGCAAAACCAATCAGGTTAGTTATGCTATATCAAATTATAATCGTTTTGAATTGACGGGTTATTTTACAAACTTAAAATTTCAAAATATTGATTCTACTGAAGTTAGAACTTTAACTACAGATAGAATTCAAATTCAAACTGTTACCTTCTTAAACACCTTTGCCGAAAAAACTAAAAAACAGATTTTAGTATATAGTTTTGTAGACAATGATACCAACAAAGACGGAAACGTTAATCAAAATGACATTAAATCTTTAGCAATAAGTTCAATTGATGGTTCAAATTTTAAGAAATTATCAGAAGATCTTAGTGAAGTCATGGATTGGAATATCATTGAAGCTCAAAATCGTTTGTATTTTAGATGTATTGAAGATATCAATAAAAACGGTGCTTTTGATAAAAATGATAAAGTGCACTACCATTATATAAATCTTTTAGATAAAGATTGGAAGGTTGAAGAATATATGCCTATTTAGGAAGTTGGCAGTGTTCAGTGATTAGTGTTCAGTAACTTTACTTCTTCAAACAAATATTTAATGAAGTTTTTTATTTCTATTTTCTTTTTTTCAACTTTTTTGTTTTCATTTGGGCAAAAAAATGATATTTATGTCAATGAGGATTTGGAAGTAATATCCAAAGAAGAATTTAATAAAAACCATTTTACTGAAGGTTATTTATACCTAAAGTATGAAACTGAAATTGATTCTGTTTTTGCAAATATAAATGTTCAAAGAGAGAAAAAAGGAAAAATTTCATCTGATTTATTAGATTCAATAAAATTGAGTTTATCTACTGAAGTTAATTATTTTTCAGAAAATGAGTTTATTGTAATAAATTATTATCCTGGTAAAGACGCTTGTAATTCATTTGGAAAAAGAGATATGACTATAGATCGGTATAGAGATTATCTAAGAAAAATAAGAAAAAATAAAAAGGCTAAACAGTTTTTCGTTTGTAAATCTTCAGAAGGAACAGAACGATACTTAAAAACAAGTTGGATTAAAGATAAGGATTCGATAATTGAAAAGGCATTTTTTCCATTACATTATCCATGTGGTAGTTTTGTGTTGATTGATTCTATAGGTAATTATTATTCTTATAAATCAGAATATAATATGGATAGTATTTTTAAGCTGTTAAAAGACGAAAATACATTTATTAATACTGATTAAATTTGTTTGTTAAATCAGAATATCACTCTCCAAATCCGATTTTTCAATTGTAAAATCAAAATCTAGTTTTTCTACTAATTCGATAACTAAATTTTTATACCAATTTTCACTTTTGGGATGAATATAAATGCGTTCAATTAATTGATCGATATTGACATCAATTTTTAAACCTTCATTTATTTTTAAATTATCTAAGCTTACATCAGAAATAATTCGAACTTCTCTTTCATACTGAAAACTTTTTCGCTTAAACAAAAAAGGAAAAAAAGAATCGTCAAAAGGAATAAGTTCTTTTTTGTAATCTATATAGTTTACTTGTCCTATGTGTTGTATTGTTTTTCGTTCTGTTGCCAAAGCTTTTTTTAGTCTTCCAATTGTAGATTGAATCGCTAAACCTTCATTGTTTTTGGTGAAAATTTGCCACATAGCAAATGACTCGTATTCATTGATATGCCAACTGCTAATCACAACTTTTTCACGATGTTTTTTATAGTAGTTTAAAAATTTGGGATTGTTGGCTGCAATTTTCTTTATCTCTTCATAAGTGGGTTCAGAAAATGTGCCTTCGTATTGATCTTCAAATTTATCTGAACGAGACATAAACAAGCGATTAGATAATAACATTTCTAAAAACTTAGATAAATCTAAATATTTCCAGACGATAATATTGTCATCGTCTGGTAAAATAATATTTGGATTTTCTTTATACATTTTAAAATCGTTTCGGAAATTTCATGGAATATTGACCTACATTATAAGCTATTAAAAGCCATATAATTATAAACTTGTTTACAACATCGTCTATTTTTGTTTGTTCAAAAATATAGCTTGCACTAATTAAAATAATTGCAGTTGCTAACATAAAAATTAAACCTATATATTCTCTTTTCATAGACTTTTTTATTCAAAACTCTGCATCAAAACCAGTTTAGAATACATACCATCTTTTGCCATTAATTCTGCGTGAGTTCCTTGTTCTACAATTTCACCTTTTTGCATTACAATAATGTTATCTGCTTTTTGAATCGTAGATAATCTATGTGCAATTACAATAGATGTTCTGTTTTGCATCATGTTTTCTAAAGCAACCTGTACAAATTTTTCACTTTCTGTATCTAAAGCAGAAGTAGCTTCATCCAAAATCATAATTGGAGGATTTTTCAAAACAGCTCTAGCAATAGATAAACGTTGTTTTTGACCACCAGATAATTTTCCACCAGCATCACCAATATTTGTTTCAATTCCTGCTGGTAAATCATTTACAAACTCAAAAGCATTAGCTACTTTAAGTGCATCAATAATTTCTTCATCAGTTGCATCAGGTTTTCCAATAAGTATGTTGTTTTTTATTGTATCGTTAAAAAGAATAGAATCTTGAGTAACTAATCCCATCAAACCTCTTAAGGAATGAATGTTCATGTCTTTAATGTCTACACCGTCAATTTTTACAGCACCTTCTTGAACATCATAGAAACGTGTTAACAAATTGGCAATTGTACTTTTCCCAGAACCAGATTGCCCAACAAGAGCAACGGTCTTTCCTTTAGGAACAGTAATTGAAAAGTTTTTCAATACATTTTCATCACCATATCTAAAGTTTATGTTTTCAATGGTTACTTTATCATCAAAAGTGTTTTTTACAACTGCATTTTCTTTAGTGTCAACCGTATTTTCTTGTTCCAAAATTTCAAATACACGATCCGCGGCAGCAATACCATTTTTTACGGCATAAGATGCTTTTGAAATGGCTTTTGCAGGAGTTAATATATTATAGGCTAATCCCATAAAAACTAAAAATATAGCACCATCAAGAGATTTATCAACTAATACCAAACTTCCTCCATAGTATAATAAAATAGCTATAGTTATAATTCCCATTACTTCACTTAAAGGTCCAGCTAAATTATTTTTCTTACCAATTTTATTAGAAAGACTTAATAAACGATCAATAGAGCTTCCAAATTTATTTTTGAAAGTTGGCTCAGCATTATAGCTTTTTACGACTTTTAAGCCTGTTAATGTTTCTTCAACTAATGAAATCATATAACCACCTTCATTTTGTGCCTGAAGCGATTGTGATTTTAAATTCTTACCAATTTTAGAAATTATGAAGCCAGAAATCGGAATAAATATGAAAACAAAAAGAGTTAATTGCCAGCTATAAATAAACATCATTGCAATTGAAAATATAATTGTGAATGGCTCTTTAATGATAAGTTCTAATAACATAAAAAATGAATTTTGAACTTCACCAACATCACCAAGCATTCTTGCCATTACATCACCTTTTCTTTTTTCAGAATAGAATGAAACGGGTAGACTGATAACTTTATTATACATTACATTTCTTAATTTTGCTGTAACTCCATTGCGTAAATGCATCATGTGAAATGAAGCTAAGTAACCAGCAATGTTCTTAAGTAAAAAAGTAATAATTACGATAGAAACCACTAAAAGTAATGCTTTTTGAGGCGTTCCACCTTCATTGAACATTGTTACATTGTAATACATTAGATTTTCCAAGTAATCTTTAAGATGAAAGATATCTATGTATACGGGTTTTGTAGTTACTTTTTTAGTTGTGTCAAATAACACATTCATCATTGGTAACAACGTTACGTAAGATAATGTGCTAAATAGGGCATATAAAATATTGTAGAAGATATTCCAACCAATATGATTTCTAAATGGTTTTAAATAAGGTCTTAATTTTTGAATTATCTTTTTCATTCAATTAGTTTAATTGCATTGAAGCAATAATGTTTTTTATTTTGGTATCTAATTCTTTTTCTACTTCTTTAGCATTTTCAATACTGTCCAAAGTATCGTTTACACTAAAATAGAATTTAATTTTTGGTTCTGTTCCACTTGGTCTTGCACAAATTTTGCTTCCATCTTCTAAATAGTAAATTAATACATTTGATTTAGGAATGTCCAAAGCTTCAACTTCACCTGTAAACATGTTTTTAGCTGTACTGTTTTGATAATCTTCAATCATTACAACTCTTTGTTCATTTATTTCTTGCATTGGATTATCGCGCAAGTTAATCATCATTTGCTTAATTTCATTTGCACCTTCAATTCCTTTTTTCGTAATTGAAATTAAATGTTCTTTATAAAAAGCAAAGTCAACATATAAGTTTAATAATTCTTTATATAAACTACTTCCGTTTGCTTTTGCAATTGCAGCAATTTCACAAACTAATAAAATAGCAGAAACAGCATCTTTATCTCTAACTGCATCACCAACCATATAGCCAAAACTTTCTTCTCCACCACCAATAAATTCTTGGTTTGGAAAATCTTTAATGAATTTTGCAATCCATTTGAAACCTGTTAGTCCAACTTTACATTCAACTCCATAAGCGGAAGCTAAATCTAACATCATTGGAGTGGATACAATAGTTGAGCCAATGAACTGTTTGCCTGTAATCTTGTCAGCTTGTTTCCATTTTTCTAACAAAAAAGCAGTCATTACCACCATGGTTTGATTACCGTTTAGTAAAATCATTTTTCCATCTAAATCTCTAACAGCAACACCAACTCGGTCGCTATCTGGATCAGTTCCAACAACTATGTCGGCATTTATTTTTTCAGCTAAAGCAGTTGCCATAGCTAAAGCTTCTGGTTCTTCTGGATTTGGAGACTTTACTGTTGGGAAATTTCCGTCTGGAACTTCTTGTTCAGGAACAATATTTACATCATTATAACCCGCTTTTGCCAAAACAGCTGGAACTGATTTGATTGAAGTTCCGTGTAATGAAGTGTAAACTATTTTTAAGTTATCTTTTGCAGTTTGTGGTGTATTGAAACTTGCGTTTTCAACAGTTGATTTTACAAAGGCTTCATCAACATCTTTGTCTATATATTCAATTAAGCTTTCATTAGCTTCAAATTTAATACTACTGTATTTAAGATTCTCGATTATATTGATGATTTCTCCATCTTGTGGTGGAACCAATTGACCACCATCTTGCCAATATACTTTGTATCCATTGTATTCTGGTGGATTATGTGAAGCCGTTAAAACAATTCCAGCATGACAATTTAAATACTTTAGAGCAAAAGATAATTCTGGAGTTGGACGCATTTCCGAAAACAAATAAACGTGTATTCCATTGGCCGAAAAAACATCAGCCACAACTTTCGCTAAAGTGTCACTGTTATGACGACAATCGTAAGCAATGACAATTTTTAATTTTTCATCAGGAAACGATGTTTTTAAATAATCAGATATTCCTTGTGTATTTTTTCCTAGCGTATATTTGTTGATTCGGTTGGTTCCTGGACCCATTATTCCTCTCATTCCACCAGTTCCAAATTCAAGATTTTTATAAAAACTATCTTCCAATTCAGCTGGAGAAGAAGTCATCATTTCTTTAATCTCTTCTTGAGTTTTATGGTCAAAGGTTGGAGTTAACCAAATATTTACTTTATCTAATATGTTCTGTTTGATATGCATATTCTATATGTTTTCTGAAATCTTATAACGTTCTTCGTTGTTTTTTGTTCTCAAAATTATTTCACCAAGAAATCCTGCTAAAAATAATTGAGTTCCTATAATCATAGCTGTTAGAGCAATGTAAAATTGTGGTCGATTTGTAATTAATCTGCTTGTTTTATGAATAAACATTTTATCTATTCCTAAATAAAGCGCTAAACAAAATCCGATTAAAAACATTATTGTTCCTAATAACCCAAAAAGATGCATTGGTCGTTTTCCAAATTTTGAAATGAACCAAATCGTAATTAAATCAAGAAAACCATTTACAAAACGGCTCATTCCAAATTTTGAATTACCATATTTTCTTGCTTGATGAATTACTATTTTTTCACCAATTTTTCCAAAACCAGCATTCTTTGCTAGAACTGGAATATAACGGTGCATTTCACCAGATACTTCGATGTTTTTTACAACGTTATTTTTATAAGCTTTTAAACCACAATTAAAATCGTGCAATTTTACACCAGAAGTTTTTCGTGCAGCCCAATTGAAAAGTTTAGATGGAATATTTTTGAATACAACTGAATCGTATCTTTTTTTCTTCCAACCCGAAACTAAATCATAGTTTTCTTCGATAATTAAATTGTATAATTCAGGAATCTCATCTGGACTATCTTGTAAATCTGCATCCATAGTAATGATTACATCACCTTTAGCTCTTGCAAATCCAGCATGTAAAGCCTGACTTTTTCCATAATTTCTTAAAAAGCGAATTCCTTTTACGTTTTCATCTTTTTTAGAAAGTTGCTCGATTGTTTGCCATGAGTTATCAGTACTTCCATCATCTATAAAGAGCACTTCATACGAAAAATTATTCGCATGCATAACACTCACAATCCATTGATGTAACTCTGGTAAGGATTCCTGTTCGTTTAATAAAGGAATTATTATGGATAAATTCATTTAGTTAAAATTGTTCTTTTGGTTTACTTTTGAAAATAGCAGCGAAAATTAATCCAAAAATCGAACTTACTACAATATTCATAAAAAGCCCCTGAATTTGCTTACCTATACTATAGTTGTCAGATTCTTCTATTTCTTTTACGGCTTTAATAATTTCAGATGTTGGAGCTCCAAATTTTTTCATAAGGCTAGAAGTTGACTCCATAGCAACTTGCTTAACTTTTTCGGCTAACTCTAAATCGATAAGATTAAATAATATAATATTAAAAAGAACTGACATAACGACGCTTATAACCATACTAATAAAAAAAGTAGTAAAGGCTTCTTTAAATGAAAAGCTGTTATTTAATTCCTTTTTTGTTTTTGATAATAAAATTATATTTATTACTATATATAAGATTACTATAAAAAGTAATAACCACAATGAACCAAAAATGGTTAAATCAATTAAATAAGCATATAGTGTAATTGCAATAGATATTAATCCTCCAATTATTCCAAAAGTAATTCCGTTCTTTTTGATAATTTCGTTCATGGTTAGTTTGTTTTTAATTAATGTACAAATATAGAAATAATAAAGTTTACCTATATAAGTGAATAAAAAATAAAAAAAGTTACAGAAGTGCTTGTAAATTAAAAATTAAGTGTAAATTTGCACTCTCAAAATAATTAAGATTATAAACAAAAAGTTGTAGACGTTTATACCTTTTTCAATAAAACGAGAAAGCTTCAGAACGGTTTATAGCCAACAAATAAAAAAAGATTTACAAAGATGAAAAAAGGAATCCACCCAGAAAATTACAGATTAGTAGCTTTCAAAGACATGAGTAACGAAGATGTATTTATTACAAAATCGACAGTAGAAACTAAAGAAACAATTGAGCACGAAGGTGTTGAATATCCAGTTTATAAAATGGAGATTTCTAGAACTTCTCACCCTTTTTACACAGGTAAATCTAAACTTATTGATACTGCAGGACGTATTGATAAATTCAAAACTAAATACGCAAAATTCGATAAAAAATAATCGAAATTTTTCTAAATATTTAAAACCTTCCAATTTGGAAGGTTTTTTTATGGAATAAACTTTTGTAACTTTGAACTCGCAATTTAAAAATCGCAATCAACCATGAACTATATACTTTTTGACGGAACCGTTCGCAATGCATTACTGCCTTTTACTTTTACAAGGCCAGTTGCCGATATTCGAGTTGGAATTTTAACTATCAGAGAAAAATGGGAAATGTATTTAGGATACACAACAACTTCTTTGACTGAAGAATATTTAATGGAAAAATTTCCAATGGTTGAAATGGAAGAAAATGTAATGATTAATGCTTCTTTCTTGCCTAATGAAATTTTAGTAGAAATGGTTTCAAACCTAGAAACGAATCAAGCTATAGTTTATCAGGAAGAGATTGTTGCTTTCTTTACAAATGATACTCAAGAAGAAGTTGATTTTGATACGTATGATTTAATTGAGTTTGAAGATGAAATAATCCAAATCCAAAACACTTGGGATATTTTTGAGAAAAATGATATTGCCATTCGTGAAGATTTTGATTATTTAACTCAAGATAGGAAATCGCAAATCATTCCTAAGAGCGTAAACGTAATTGCACCAGAAAATATTTTTATTGAAGAAGGAGCAAAGCTAGAATTTGTGACCCTAAACGCATCAACTGGACCAATTTATATTGGAAAAAACTCGGAAATAATGGAAGGTTCTGTAATCCGTGGACCTTTTGCACTTTGTGAAGAAGCTCAAGTAAAATTAGGGTCTAAAGTATATGGAGCAACAACTGTTGGGCCACATTCTAGAATTGGTGGAGAAGTGAATAATTCAGTGCTTTTTGGATACTCAAATAAAGGTCATGATGGATTTTTAGGTAATTCTGTTTTGGGTGAATGGTGTAACATTGGTGCCGATTCCAATAATTCAAACCTTAAAAATAATTATGATGAGGTTCGTTTATGGAGTTATGAAACTGAAGGTTTTGCACGAACTGGATTGCAGTTTTGTGGTTTAATGATGGGTGATCATTCAAAATGTGGAATTAATACAATGTTCAATACAGGAACAGTTGTAGGGGTTTCAACAAATATATTTGGCTCAGGTTTTCCACGTAATTTTGTGCCAAGTTTTTCTTGGGGTGGAGCATCTGGATTCACAACGTATGTAACTAAAAAAGCTTTTGAAACAGCTAAAATTGTTATGGGTAGAAGAAAAATTGAATTCACAGAAGAAGATGCCAAAATAATGGAACATATTTTTGAGGAAACTAAAAAGTTTAGAAAAGAGTAGTTAGTTTGTAGAATTTAATATTGCTTGCCAATTTTTATTAAATATATAGATTATAATAAATATCAAAATTAATATAACACTTGTTTTTATAATAGCTTTTTTATTTTTTACTTTATTATCTTCTTGAAGTCTTGTTCTAATTTTTCGTAATAATTCAGGTGATGCTTTTTTATAGTCAATAAAATCTTCTCGATTATTAGAAGTATTTTTAAGTTTTTCTAATTTCGATTTTCTATCACGTCTATTGTTTCTAATAGAAGTAACCATACTAGATATTGCTCCGCCACCTGACATAATTTTGAGTTTAGTAATTATACGCAATTTTAATAAAAATGTTACAATTTTAAATCTGTGACAGTTTTGTTTTAAAAAATTCTTAAATTTGCAATCTCAATTTTTTGACAACGATTTCATCAATTGAGTTTACTTATGGAAAACAAAAAAAAAGTCGCATTCTACACTTTAGGATGCAAATTAAATTTCTCCGAAACTTCAACAATTGCCAGAAGTTTTCAAGACGAAGGTTTTGAACGTGTAGATTTTGAAGAAGTAGCTGATATGTATGTTATAAATACTTGTTCGGTTACTGAAAATGCAGATAAACAATTCAAGCAAATAGTTAAGAAGGCATTAAAAGCCAATGACAAAGCATTTATTGCAGCTGTTGGATGTTATGCGCAATTAAAACCCGAAGAATTAGCTGATGTAAATGGCGTTGATTTGGTTTTAGGAGCAACAGAAAAATTCAAAATCACAGATTATATTAATGATTTGTCTAAAAATGACATGGGTGAAGTGCATTCCTGTGAAATTGAAGAGGCTGATTTTTATGTAGGAAGTTATTCATTTGGGGACAGAACGCGTGCTTTCTTAAAAGTACAAGATGGTTGTGATTATAAGTGTACTTATTGCACAATTCCATTGGCTAGAGGAATTTCTCGTAGTGATACTATGGAAGGTGTTTTAAAAAATGCTGCCGAAATTGCTGCTAAAGGAATCAAAGAAATTGTTTTAACGGGTGTAAATATTGGTGATTACGGTAAAGGTGAATTTGGAAATAAAAAACACGAACATACTTTTTTAGATTTAGTAACTGAATTAGATAAGGTAGAAGGAATTGAACGTTTGCGAATTTCATCCATAGAGCCAAATTTATTAAAGAATGAAACCATTGAATTGGTTTCAAAATCAAGAGCTTTTGTACCGCATTTTCACATTCCTTTACAATCTGGGAATAACGAAGTTTTAAAGAAAATGAAACGTCGTTATATGAAGGAATTGTATGTGGATAGAGTCAATAAAATTAGAGAAGTGATGCCTCATGCTTGTATTGGTGTGGATGTAATTGTTGGTTTCCCTGGTGAAACTGATGAACATTTTCTTGAAACATATCATTTCTTAAATGATTTAGATATTTCATATTTACACGTTTTTACATATTCAGAAAGAGATAATACTGAAGCTGCCGAAATGGATGGAGTAGTGCCGAAGAATGTTCGTGCAAAGCGAAGTAAAATGTTACGTGGATTATCTGTTAAGAAACGTAGGGCTTTTTATGAAAGTCAAATTGGTACAAACAGAACTGTTTTGTTCGAAAGCGAAAATAAAGAAGGGTACATTCATGGATTTACCGAAAATTACGTCAAAGTAAAAACTCCTTGGAATCCTGAATTAGCAAATACTTTACACGAAATTAAATTATCTAAAATTGATGATGATGGTAGTGTAAGACTTGAGTTTTTAAATGTTGAGGTTTAAGGAATCATTATAAATTAACATATAAAAAAAATGCTCTTAATTTAAAAGAGCATTTTGTTGTTGTTTATATTTTTAATCCAGGAGGAAGTAATTCTCTATAACGTCTATTTTTTCTAAAAAACTTTATAAGTCTTAAGTGTGTCGGTACAACCTTTAATTTTCTTTCTTCGGCAATTGCTAAAACATTTTTAATAAATTCATCTTGTATTTCAATATCAAGATTTTCATTTTCGCAAAATTTTGTTAAAAAAATTTTACGGTCTTGTAATGAATATTCAATGGCAACTAAACCGGTGTCAGTTGTTATTTCAAATTGTCTTAAAAGTTCGTTATCTTTGATTTCCATTTTAAATATATATTGTTTTACAAAGTTACGAAACTTTTTCACATATCCCATGAGTAAGATACCAGTTTATTTAATGCCAGGTTTGGCTGCAAGTTCAACTATTTTTGAACATATAAAATTGCCAGAAGAAAAGTTTGAAGTTTTTTATTTGGAATGGTTTTTGCCATTAGATAATGAGTCAATTGAGGATTATGCTTTTCGTATGACTAAGGAAATAAAACATAAGAATCCAGTGTTAATTGGAGTTTCTTTTGGCGGAATTATAGTGCAAGAAATGGCATTACTTATAGAAACAAAAAAAGTAATTATTGTTTCGAGTATAAAATCGAATGCAGAATTACCCTTGCGAATGAAAATTGCAAAGTCTACAAAAGCCTATAAAGTTATTCCAACGCAGTTAATTTCTAATATGGATGCATTGGCGAAATATGCTTTTGGCGAGAATTTAGTCACAAGACGTTTAAAACTGTATGAAAAATATTTGCAAATGCGTGACAAAAAATATTTGGATTGGGCAATAGAAAACGTAATTTTATGGCGGAGAACGAAACCTGATGAAAATGTGATACATATTCACGGTGATTCAGATGCAGTTTTTCCAATAAGACACATTAAAAATAGTATTGTAGTGAAAGGTGCAACGCATATTTTAGTGATAATGAAGTATAAATGGCTGAATGAAAATTTACCCAAATTAATTTTAAACAATGAAGAAGATGAACCAAAAACTTAAAAAAGCGTTACAAATAACAGGAATCATGGCTATAAGCAGTATGTTTATTTATGCAGCTTCCACTACAATAGCTAGAACTAGTCCTACGGTACCTTATCCTACACTAATGAATTTTTCTGGAGAAACTGTTCCAACAACTGACAATGATGTAAGTGAGCGTTTAGATAGAGAAATGGTTACGAATATTAATTATCATTCGAATACAACTCTTGTAATTAAACGTGCAAATAAAGTATTTCCTATAATCGAGCCTATTTTAAAAAGAAATGGAGTTCCAGACGATTTTAAATATTTGGCCGTAATTGAAAGCAGTTTAGTAAATGCAGTTTCGCCAGCTGGAGCAAGAGGAGTTTGGCAATTTATGCCAGCAACAGCAAAAGAATATGGAATGGAAGTTACAGATCATGTTGATGAACGTTACCATTTAGAGAAGTCAACAGAAGCTGCTTGTAAATATTTAAATGATGCTTACAAGAAATTTGGAAACTGGACACTAGTAGCAGCTTCTTATAATGGTGGAATGGCTGGAATTAATAGAGTTTTAGAAGCACAACAAGTTTCAAGTTATTACGACGCTTTGTTCTATGAAGAAACAGGTCGTTATGTATTTAGAATTTTAGCTTTAAAAGAAATCATGAAAAATTCTCCAAAATATGGTTTTGATATTCCTCAAAATGAACTTTATGTTAATATACCTACTAAAAAAGTAGTAGTAGAAAATTCAATAGATGATTTAGCTGTGTTTGCTAAAGAACAAGGAACAAATTACAAAACAATAAAAGTTTTAAACCAGTGGTTAAGAGATAAAAAATTAACAGTTCCTAGTGGAAAAACTTACTTGATTGAAGTTCCAGAATAAAAAATTATTGAGTAATTAGTTAACCGATTTTAGTAAAGAGAAATCAAGTTTTCTAAAACTCATTGCTGTTCGGCTTGAGTAAACGGATTAAAATAGAATTAAATAAAAAATCACAAACTAGTTTATCTAATTTGTGATTTTTTATTTTCTGCTAACTGCTAACTACTAACTAAATCTTCTTCAATTGTTGTTTTAGCATTACAATCTGTTCTTTCAACATATTGTGTTTGTCTAGCTTTTTAGCTTCATTCAAATATTTAGTAGCTTCTATTTTTCTTCTTTTTGTTAAAGAAATTCCGGCTAATTGCAACTTAGCTAGGGCTAAATCCTGATCCATACTTAAACCTAGTTCAATAGCTTTCTTAAAATATTTTTCAGCTAAAGTTAAGTTTGTTTGAGAAACCATAATCCCGTTAAGGTAATTATAGTAACCTTGTTGTTTTCTGACTAAAGCAGTTTCTGGGTTTTTAATTTTATCTAGCCAAGCCTTTGCTCCATCCATGTCTTGTTTTCTCAATTTCAAGAAAGCCAATAAAATCAACTCATTCTTAAAATATAAGAAAATAAAAATTGTTGAAAAAAGGAGTAAGAAAATCCCGTTTCCAATATTACCTTCTATAAATTGATATATAGCGAAAGCAATGATTAAACCTGCTAAAATTAATTTGATATTCTTGTTAAACATACTGTATTTTTTAATTTGAAGCAAAGGTAATAAATTCTAACTAAAAAATATTTTAAAAACTACTTGTAAATGAAAAAAAGCTTTGTATATTTGCACTCGATTTATAGGAAGCTATAACAAAAAAATAAATATAGATTTTAAAGATATAAAGCAATGAGCAAGAGAACGTTTCAACCATCGAAAAGAAAAAGAAGAAATAAACACGGGTTTATGGATAGAATGAGTACTCCAAACGGAAGAAAAGTCCTTGCGCGTAGAAGAGCAAAAGGAAGACACAAGTTGACTGTATCTTGCGAACCAAGACATAAAAAATAATGATTAGCTACTAATCAATATCAAGCCGTTACTTTTATTAGTAGCGGCTTTTTTTTAAACTTGTTTATAAAATTTAATAAGTTTCAAATCTCAAAGCTTCAAAATTCAAGTAAAGAGATTATTTTTGAGCATACAACTTAACTACACAATAACAACTAACAACGAATCTGAAACAAGTTCAGATAAAACAACACACTACAATGCCAAAAGACAATTCAATCAAATCGGTTTTAATTATAGGTTCAGGTCCAATTGTAATCGGACAAGCTTGTGAATTTGATTATGCAGGTTCACAGTCAGCACGTTCTTTACGTGAAGAAGGAGTTGAGGTTATTTTGATAAACTCAAATCCTGCAACCATCATGACAGATCCTTCAATGGCTGATCATGTATATTTGTTGCCTTTAACTACAAAATCATTAATTCAAATCTTAAAAGAACACCCGCAAATTGATGCAGTTTTGCCAACAATGGGCGGACAAACGGCTTTAAATCTTTGTTTAGAAGCTGAAGATAAAGGGATTTGGAAAGATTTTAATGTAAAAATGATTGGAGTTGATGTAAATGCAATAAACATCACTGAAAACAGAGAACAATTCAAACAACTTTTAGCAAAATTAGGAGTTGGAGCAGCACCAGCTAAAATCGCAACTTCATTCTTGCAAGGAAAAGAAATTGCTCAAGAATTTGGATTTCCATTAGTAATTCGTCCATCGTTCACTTTAGGAGGAACTGGAGCTGCATTCGTGCATACTAAAGAAGAATTTGACGAAAAACTATCTTATGGTTTAGAAATGTCTCCAATTCACGAAGTACTTATTGATAAAGCGCTTCTAGGATGGAAAGAATATGAATTAGAATTACTTAGAGATAAAAATGATAATGTAGTTATTATCTGTTCTATCGAAAATATGGACCCAATGGGAATTCATACTGGAGATAGTATCACAGTTGCACCTGCAATGACATTATCAGATACAACTTTCCAAAAAATGCGAGATATGGCCATCTTAATGATGCGTTCTATTGGAAATTTTGCAGGTGGTTGTAACGTACAATTTGCAGTTTCACCAGATGAAAAAGAAGATATAGTTGCAATTGAAATTAATCCAAGGGTTTCTCGTTCATCAGCTTTAGCTTCAAAAGCTACAGGTTATCCAATTGCAAAAATTGCTACAAAATTAGCTCTAGGATATCATTTAGATGAATTACAAAATCAAATTACAAAATCAACTTCGGCTCTTTTTGAACCAACTTTAGATTATGTAATCGTGAAAATACCACGTTGGAACTTCGATAAATTTGAAGGAGCAGACAGAACACTAGGACTTCAAATGAAATCAGTTGGTGAAGTGATGGGAATTGGACGTTCGTTCCAAGAAGCGCTTCATAAAGCTACACAATCGTTAGAAATTAAACGTAATGGACTTGGTGCTGACGGAAAAGGATATAAAAACTATGAACAAATCATAGAAAAACTAACTTTTGCAAGTTGGGACAGAGTTTTCGTAATTTATGATGCAATTGCGATGGGAATTCCATTAAGCAGAATTCACGAGATCACAAGAATTGATATGTGGTTCTTAAAACAATATGAAGAACTTTTTCATATAGAAAGAGAAATTTCGAAATATAAAGTTGATACTTTGCCAAGAGAATTATTGCTTGAAGCGAAGCAAAAAGGCTATGGCGACAGACAAATTGCTCACATGATGGGTTGTTTAGAAAGTCAAGTTTATAAGTTAAGAGATGAGCAAAATATCAAAAGAGTTTATAAATTAGTTGATACTTGTGCTGCTGAATTTGAAGCTAAAACACCTTATTATTATTCAACTTTTGAAGCTGAAATTCAAAAACCAGACGGAACTATATATGTTGACAATGAAAGTGTAGTAACGGATAAAAAGAAAGTAATTGTTTTAGGTTCTGGTCCAAATAGAATCGGACAAGGAATTGAATTTGATTACTCATGTGTGCATGGAGTTTTAGCGGCTAAAGAGTGTGGTTACGAAACCATCATGATTAACTGTAATCCTGAAACGGTTTCTACTGATTTTGATACAGCTGATAAATTATATTTTGAACCAGTTTTTTGGGAACATATTTACGACATTATTCGTCATGAAAAACCAGAAGGTGTTATTGTTCAATTAGGTGGTCAAACGGCTTTAAAATTAGCTGAAAAATTATCAAAATATGGAATTAAGATATTAGGAACTTCATTTGATGCACTAGATTTAGCTGAGGATAGAGGTCGTTTTTCTGAATTATTAACAGACTTAAATATTCCTTTTCCAAAATTCGGAATTGCTGAAAGTGCTGAACAAGCTTCAATTTTAGCAGATACTTTAGATTTTCCATTATTAGTTCGTCCTTCTTATGTTTTAGGTGGACAAGGAATGAAAATTGTAATCAATAAGCAAGAATTAGAAGAGCATGTAATTGATTTATTAAAGTCAATTCCAGGAAATAAATTACTATTAGACCATTATTTAGATGGAGCAATAGAAGCTGAAGCTGATGCAATTTGTGATGCTGACGGAAATGTCTACATAATTGGAATAATGGAACACATTGAGCCTTGTGGTGTACATTCAGGTGATAGTAACGCAACTTTGCCACCATTTAATTTAGGTGAATTTGTAATGCAACAAATAAAAGAACATACATACAATATTGCAAGAGCTTTAAAAACAGTTGGATTAATAAACGTGCAATTTGCTATTAAAGATGATACTGTTTATATCATTGAAGCCAACCCAAGAGCTTCAAGAACGGTTCCTTTTATAGCAAAAGCTTATGGTGAGCCTTACGTAAATTATGCTACTAAAGTAATGTTGGGGCATAATAAAGTTACTGACTTTAAATTCAATCCACAATTAAAAGGATATGCAATTAAGCAACCTGTTTTTTCTTTTAGTAAGTTTAAAAATGTAAACAAAGCTTTAGGACCAGAAATGAAATCAACTGGGGAAAGTATTTTGTTTATTGATGATTTAAAAGATGATCAATTCTACGAATTGTACTCAAGACGTAAAATGTATTTGAGTAAGTAATATAAATAGAAGTCCTCGTAATTGGGGACTTTTTCATTATACTCTAAAAAATGTGCGAGTAGCACATATACATCTTTTTCTGATGAGATAAGTAATTTTTTACCTGATTTAATAAACTGAGTTTTGTACTAGATTTTCCGCTATATTTCGTTTAAATCATTTTTAAAATGAATACTTTATGGTTGAAATTATTATTCTATAGTAATTATTTGTCCACAACTAATTTCGTGGTTATTAATTTTATAAATTAGTTTTTCTTTTTGTAATTCAAAACCCGCTCGTACCACACCATTTATTCCTTGATTAGAAATTGCAACGATATAAAAAAGATGTGAGTCATTTTGTGAAATACTTGTTGTAAATTCGGTCGGTTTGTCAATGTTTTTATCTAAAAATAATTTTAAATCCAAACCATAATTTGGTAAGGGTTCTTTTTCAAGTGTCATTTTTTCAATTGGAAAATACAAATTAAAGTTTACATTTGGTGAAGAAGGAATAATGAATGAATCACTCGATAATTTTATTTTAATTTCTAAGTTAGTGTCAGTTTCATTTGTTATACAAGTCCAAAATATTGCAAAAACATATTCTTTACCATTTTGTGCGGTATATTTTTGTCCCCCTTTTGGATAACTATTCTGAATCGTAATAACTTTATTTATAGAATCATCGTATTTAAACTCGGTATGAAACTTTTGTCCCATTACTGTGAAGAAAGAAAAAAATATTGTAAAAGTGATTAGTGATTTCATCAGTTTGTTTATGTTTTTTGCTTGCACACGTCATTTTTCGGCTTTGGGTCGAATGTTTGTGATTGATACCTGACCATAACAAATATAGATAAAATTCTGGTTCATAGTGGCTTTTCTGGAAGGAAAACCAAGCCTAAGTCGTTGAACAAAAACGTTGTTAGCGGTAGTTTATTGTTTATAAAAGAAATGTCCCTTTTCTATAATATCCTCCCAATTTTCATTTGTTAATTTTTTAACTTTAAGCTCTTTGAATAATTTTTTAGGACCTTGAATAGTCATTGTATATTGGTCTCTATTTTTTTTGTTTTTCTCATTTACTGCGTAAATTAAACGATATTCATTCTTTTCTATAATTTTTTCAATATAAGGTGTTAAAAATTCACTTATAGCTTTTGGGCTCGAAAATTTTGAAGATTTTTTAAATTCAATCTCAAAACTACCTTCGTATTTAAATTGTGGCGAGTAATCAAACAAAAAGTTTATATTTTTTTTCTGTTCGATTAAATAATTTTCATATTCTGTTTTGGAACTAAATACTTTAACTTCATGAATATAATTAAATGTAAAATTTAAGTTTAAATCTGATATTTGCTTTAAGTCAAATTTATATGTTTTCCATCATGAGTCATTGCACTTTTTAGAGTTGGATTAATTGTCCAAGAACCAATTTCTTTATTGTTTTTTACAACTGTTAGTTTAAAGTTTGGTTTCTCTGATGAATTTGGAACTTCATTTCCTAACTTTATATTTTTTATAAAGTCAATAATTTTGGTCGAATCTTCAATTATAAAATTATACATTTCATAAGTTTTACTTTTATCGTAATGAGGAATTCTACCAATAATTTTTGTTGTATTGTCTACTTTTAAAGAGTCGAAAAGTGTTTTTTGACCAATTACAAAATTTGGAATAAAAGTTATAATAATAAATAGAAATATTGTTTTCATTTGTTGTATTAAGTTATTGAATTCTCCATGTTGTTTTATTATTGCTCATAACGGTTTGCGGCTTTGTTTCAGTGGCTTTGATTAGTCACTGACCAAAGCAAATATAAAACAAAATTACGAATCATAGAGGTTTTTCCGAAGGAAAAACCAAGCCCAAGCCATTGAACAAAACCGCTGTTGTGCGTAGTATTATTTTTTAGAGTAAAGATCTTCGGCTTCTTTTCGAGACTTTTCGAAAATATCTTCTCCAAATTTTTTCAACACCAACTCTTTCATTGTTTTTAAATAACATTCAGAATAGTCGGTAATTACACAGCCTCCATTTCGTGTTATAATACCATATTTTTTTTTGCGATAATCATTAATGAATTTATTCAATTCAGGATTTGTTTCGAACATAAGTCCGTATGATAAGCATTTATAAGTCCCTTTTTCAGCGTCAATTTTAGCGTCTTCTATTCCTTTTTCACAAGTTACTTTTGTCCAAACAATCGAATCTTTTTCGGTTTTGTTTTTTTCTTGACCGTAAATCAATCCAAATGTTAATGTGAATATAAAAGTTAAAAATGTTTTCATATTGTAGGGTTTCTAAATATTACGCACAACGTTTTGCGGCTTTGTTTCAGTGGCTTTGATTAAGCACTGATCAAAGCAAAAATAAAACAAAATTACGAATCATAGAGGTTTTTCCGAAGGAAAAACCAAGCCCAAGCCATTGGACAAAACCGTTGTTGTGCGTTCGTTTTTATTCTATTTCTTTAAGTTTTTCTAATGTGTTTTTTAGCCATTCCTCATTAACAGTCTTTAATTTTCTATTTACAGAAATTTGTTTTTCTATAAGTTTTATAAAATCTTTGTCTTGAAATTCCTCAATTGCTTCTAAAATTAAAGAACCAAATTCATCTATTTTTTTAAGCTCTTTAATTAAAATTTCTTTTATTTTAATATCTTTTCGTTTAGCTAATCCAAAAATTGCTTCTTCTCTAGTTATTTCATCATTATCATTCACTCTTTCCCACAAAGCTCTTCTAATTTCGGAATTATCTATTTCAATTTGAGTACCTAAACCAAAAGTTGCCCAATCTCTAATATCAGAATCTTTATCATTACTCAATTCAATAAGCGTCTTGATTGCTAAATTTTCTGTTTTTGATAAAATTGCAGAAATAAGACTGTGTTTTATTAGAACACTTCTATTTTTTTTGAAAGAACAGATAAAATTGATTTGGTTGACTGTTAAGTTTTCATTATTATGTCCAATTGCGTAGAGAATAGAACTTAAAACTTTTTTATCTTTTTCAGTTTTTAAAAGTTCAAAAAATCTTTTTAGTATAATTTTTTTATGCAATCTTGGATAACCAAATTGAGCTAAAACATTTATTCCAATTATTTTTTCTTTTATATTTTCAGATTTTGTGAATAAAAAAGATTTTTCAAATATGTCTTTAGATTTTCGTTTTCTTAATTCACTAATATAATTCCAATAATTCCTTGTTGACTTATTTTTCAATAATCTTTCAAAGATTTTTTCATTAGAATAATTAGTTATTTTTTTCAAAATACGGTTGATTTTTATTCGTTACGCCCAAAATGACGCACAACGGTTAGCGGCTTGTGGCAGTTGCGTAAATTTAGCACTTAATTTCACAAGTACAAAACTCCTAATGAATTTTCGGAGAAAATTCAAACAAAGACCAAGCCAAGCAATTGCTACAAACCGTTGTTGTGCGATGTTTTTTTTATTTATCAATTTCTTGGATTAATAATTTCCCTAAAGTTTCATCTTCTATTTCGACAAAATAAACTCCTCCAATTCCTATTTGTACGCTATTTCCTAAATATTGCTGTTCTTCATAATGATTATATCCAATATTTTTTCGAGTTAAATAATTATTGGTTTCTTCTTTATTATTTATAAGATATTCTACATATTTTAAAATATCAAGAATTTTAATTCTGTCAGCGTAAATTCTCACAGATAAACCACTATTATTAGTTTCTGATGAGATTTGAGATTTAAAACCATTAGCTAATTTGAAATTAGAATTATTATACTCTAAAATATATAAATCGTCAGAATAATAATCTGTGTAATCTTGAATATATTCAACAAAAATAGTGTCTTTGTAATTGAGATTCTTTGATAGTTTTTCAGATAATTTACCTATAATTTTAATTTTATCAATATCAGAATAATCAAATCCGGTTCTCATATAAACTTTTACATTTCCATAGGTTTCAAAAAAAACTTTGTCTTTATGAGCAAAAGAATTAATTGAAAAAAGTAGTAAAATTAAAATTTGAATTTTTGTTTTCATTTCGGTTTTTCATAGCTGACGCACAACGTTTTGCGGCTTTGTTTCAGTGGCTTTGGTTAGACACTGACCAAAGCAAATATAAAACAAAATTACGAATCATAGAGGTTTTTCCGAAGGAAAAACCAAGCCCAAGCCATTGAACAAAACCGCTGTTGTGCACAGTTTTATATAGTTTCAATATTTTTAACTATTCGATTTATTAATTCAACACTAAAATAGCCATTTTCAGTTTTCTCATTAATTGGTTCAAAATTGATTTCAAAATTTGTATTAGAATCTAACAAAGGACAAATAAAAGATATATAATAATTATTTCTCCAATTTTTATACATGGAAAATTTACTTTCTGATTCAATCAATTTGTCAACTTCAAAAGAATAAACAGAATCAAAATTTTCAATAAAATATTTTAATTCAACTTTTTGTGATGGATTTATATTATTATAATTTCCTTCAAGAATTATGTACGTTTCATTTTTAAAACTTCCAATCTTCTTATTAAAACTCCAACTTAAAGATTTAGCTATATCTTTTTTTCGAGTCTTTTCACTTTCTATTTTACCAAAAAAATCATCTTGTCTTATAATTTTTTCTCCAAAAAGTAAATCTAAAATACCCATATTTTTTCGTGTAGTTTTTTAATTGTGCACAACGTTTCGCGGCTTTATTTCAGTTTTGCTGATTGATAACCAAGCCTTAACAA
>NZ_CAXBGY010000014.1:0-83655 GCF_963975515.1 uncultured Flavobacterium sp. | reverse complement strand
CACATATTAAAAATATTAAAGAATTAAGAATGACTTTTGAACCAATATCAAATGTTATGATAGCAATGACAAAAGCTTTTAATCCTTTAAATGAGAGTGCATACGTTCAGTTTTGTCCTATGGCTAATAGTGATAAAGGTGCCAATTGGTTAAGTAAAGAGAATAAAGTAGTTAACCCATATTTCGGAGCTTCAATGTTAAAATGTGGAGAAGTTAAAGAAACAATTAAATTAATTAATTAATTAATAATAAAATCATTATAACACTCAGAAATATATGGAAATCATGTAAAAGTTTATTAAAAGCCTATAATTAATTTGAAAAATAGTAATATATATTAGTGCATAACTTTAATTAAAAATTAAAATCATGGAACAAAACAACAATTCAAAAAATAATCCTTATCCGAAATTTGCCTTAATAATGGCAGTGTCTTTTGTAATTATGTATTTAGTAATGTTTTTAAATGTTGCTGAATTTGATCATATTATAAACAGTTTAACACGTTTTTATATGACAACCTTAATGATTGCAACAATGGCAATTAGTATGTTACTATTTATGTGGAAAATGTATCCAAATCGTAAAATGAATTTAGGAATAATTGCATTTGCTGTCATTTCATTTTTTGGAACCTTGTATTTATTGCGAACACAAACTCCTATTAATGATGTTCAATGGATGAAAGCTATGATTCCACATCATTCTTCTGCAATTATGACCAGTAGTAATGCTCATTTTAAAGATGCGGAAGTTCAAAAATTAGCTGACGATATTATTATTGCACAAGAAAAAGAAATCAAACAAATGAAAGAAATGATTAACCGTTTAGAAAACAATTAATAAAATGGAAAAACTTCATTTAAAGAACATGGTTTGTAACCGTTGCATTTTTGTTGTGAAATCTGAACTAGAACAATTAGGACATGTAATACATTCAGTGGAACTTGGTGAAGTTATTTTGAATAATGAAATTTCTGAAAATGATAAAAGTATAATTGCTAAAAATCTTGAAATATTTGGTTTTGAAATTTTGAATGATTCAAATAGCAAAATCATTGAGAAAATTAAAACCATATTGATCGACTTAGTTCAAAATAAGAACAATGATATTAACATTACTTTGTCTGACTATTTGATACAAAATCTTCATCAAGATTATAGTAAGTTGAGTAACCTATTTTCTTATGTTGAAGGAATTAGCATTGAAAAATATTTTATCAATTTAAAAATTGAAAAAGTAAAAGAACTAATTGTATATGATGAGTTATCGCTTTCTGAAATTGCTAACTTTTTAAATTACAGTAGTATTTCACATTTAAGTAATCAGTTTAAAAAAGTAACCGGCTTTTCACCTAGTTATTTCAAGAAGATTAAAGAAAGTAAAAGAAAAGAACTAGATCAATTATAAATTTTGCAAAACCTATCCATAATTATGTAAACTTATGGATTGAGATTTTTAGAAATTTGTAAAAAGAAATTTAATCATGAAACACACTTACCATATTGAAGGAATGACTTGTTCAGGCTGTGAAGCCAAAGTCAAAAAAGATTTGTCAAATGTTGAAAATGTTACAGAAGCAGAAGTTTCTAAAGAAAACAAACTAGCTATAATAACCATGACAAAACATGTAGAACTTGATGTTCTACAAGAAGCTTTAGGTGGAAAAGATAGTAAATATCAAATTTCATTGCCTGATTCTCACGCTCAAAGTGCACCAAAAACAGCTTGTTGTTCTACAGATAAAAAAGAACATAAACCTAACGAACACAAACACCACAGTCAACCCGGAAAATACTATTGCCCGATGCATTGTGAAGGCGACAAAGTATATGACAAAGCTGGTGATTGTCCTGTTTGTGGAATGGATTTGGTAAAAGAACCAACTCATAACGTAGCTGTTCAATATACTTGTCCAATGCACCCTGAAATTATTCAAGATAAACCAGGAAGTTGTCCTATTTGTGGAATGGATTTAGTTCCTATGGAACCAACCGATTCCGAAGAAGACAAAACATACCAAAAGTTATGGCACAAAATGAAAATTGCAATGCTTTTTAGTATTCCTGTTTTCATTATTTCCATGTCGGAAATGATACCTAATAATCCGTTATTTAAATTGATGGATTTAGAAAAATGGAATTGGGTGCAATTTATTTTAACTATTCCAGTAGTGTTTTATGCTTGTTGGATGTTTTTTGAAAGAGCATGGAAATCGATTGTAAATTGGAATTTAAACATGTTTACATTAATTGGAATTGGAACTGGAGTTGCTTTTGTATTCAGTATAATTGCGATGTTGTTTCCAAATGTATTTCCTGACCAATTCAAAACTACCGAAGGAACTGTTCACTTGTATTTTGAAGCTACAGCAGTTGTTTTAACATTGGTTTTATTAGGACAATTGTTAGAAGCAAAAGCACACAGCAGAACAAGTGGAGCAATTAAAGAATTATTGAAATTAGCACCAACAGAAGCTACTTTAGTAATTAATGGTGAAGAAAAAGTAATTTCCATTCATGATATTAATAAAGGTGATATTATTCGAGTAAAACCTGGAGAAAAAATTCCAGTTGATGGAAAAATTACCGAAGGAAACAGCACAATTGACGAATCGATGATTACAGGAGAACCAATTCCTGTGGATAAAAAAATAGATGATAATGTAAGTTCAGGAACCATAAACGGAACCAAATCATTTTTGATGGTTGCCGAAAAAGTAGGTTCAGAAACCTTATTATCTCAAATCGTTCAAATGGTTTCAGATGCAAGTCGTTCGCGAGCTCCAATTCAGAATTTAGTAGATAAAATTTCTAAATATTTTGTTCCAATTGTTGTTGTTATTTCTATAATTACATTCTTCATTTGGTGGCAATTCGGACCAGAACCTAAATTAGTTTACGGTTTTGTAAACGCTATTGCAGTTCTAATCATCGCTTGTCCTTGTGCTTTAGGTTTAGCAACACCAATGTCAGTTATGGTTGGTGTTGGAAAAGGAGCAAAATCAGGTGTGTTAATTAAAAATGCCGAAGTCCTTGAAAAAATGGATAAAATAGATGTTTTAATTACCGATAAAACTGGAACATTGACTGAAGGAAAACCATCAGTTGAAAAAATCGTAGTAAAAGAAGGTGATGATAATGAGGTTTTAGGTAAAATTGCTTCATTAAATCAAAGTAGCGAACATCCATTAGCAACAGCGGTTGTAAATTTTGCTAAATCTAAAAATGCAACTTTTTCAAAAGTTGAAAATTTTGAATCAGTTACAGGAAAAGGAGTAAAAGGTTCAATTAATAATGAATTAATAATTTTGGGAAATAAAAAATTATTGGAACAAGAAAACACTCAAGATTTCTCAGCAATTGAAGAACAAGTAATTTTGGAACAAAAACAAGGTAAAACGGTTTCTTATATTGCTATTGGTAAAAAAGTGGTGGGTTATATTACGATTACTGATGCTATTAAAAAGTCAAGTTTGGAAGCCATTAATGAATTGAAACATCAAGGAGTTCAAGTCATTATGTTGACTGGTGATAACGAAAATACAGCTAAAGCCGTTGCATCCGAATTAAATCTAACCGATTTTAAAGCCAGTTGTTTGCCTCAAGACAAATTAGATTACATTAAAAAATTACAAGAACAAGGAAAAATTGTTGCAATGGCTGGTGACGGAATTAACGATGCTCCAGCATTAGCACAATCAGATATTGGAATTGCAATGGGAACAGGAACTGATGTTGCCATTGAAAGTGCCAAAATTACTTTGGTAAAAGGTGATTTAAAAGGAATCGTAAAAGCTAAAAATTTAAGTCATGCTGTGATGAAAAACATCAAACAAAATCTGTTTTTTGCTTTCATCTATAATACTTTAGGAATTCCAGTTGCTGCTGGTGTTTTATTTCCAGTTTTTGGAATATTGCTTTCACCAATGATTGCTGCTTTGGCAATGAGTTTTAGTTCCGTTTCAGTAATTGCAAATGCTTTGCGATTAAGAACCCTAAAAATTTAAAAATGAAAAAAATACTATATAGTTTTATTACACTTTTCTTTATCGGAAATGCAATTGCTCAAAAAGTGGTACGATACGATTTACACGTTCGAGATACAATTGTCAATTTTTCTGGTAAAGAAAAAAGAGCGATTGCTGTAAACGGACAAATTCCGATGCCAACATTGACTTTTACAGAAGGTGATATTGCAGAAATTCATGTGTACAATCATTTAAAAGAAAGCACATCATTGCATTGGCACGGATTGTATTTGCCAAACAAAGAAGATGGCGTTCCTTATTTAACCCAAATGCCGATTGAACCAGGAACGGAACACGTATATCGTTTCCCCATTATTCAATCTGGAACGCATTGGTATCACAGTCATAGTGGATTGCAAGAACAAATAGGAATGTATGGTTCGTTGATTTTAAAGAAAAAATTAGATGATCCAACGTTTAGAAACGGAATTGATGATATTCCACAAGTTCCAATAATTTTAAGCGAATGGACAGATTACAAACCTGAAAACGCTCATAGAATGTTACACAATGCTTCTGATTGGTTTGCGATTAAAAAAGGAACAACTCAAAGTTATGCCGAAGCTATTCGTGCAGGACATTTCAAAACTAAAATTGGTAACGAATGGAAACGAATGTTAGCTATGGATGTAAGTGATGTTTATTATGATAAATTTTTAATAAACGGACAAAACGAAAGTCAATTATCGCAATTTAAATCTGGAGATAAAGTTCGATTGCGAATTTCAAATGGTGGAGCATCATCTTATTTTTGGTTGAAATATGCTGGAGGAAAAATGACCGTTGTTGGTAATGATGGAAACGATGTTGAACCAGTTGATGTTGACCGATTAATTATTGGTGTTTCAGAAACTTATGATGTTATTGTAACTATTCCAGCTGATAATACTTCGTATGAATTCTTAGTAACTCCAGAAGACAGAACAAAATCTACTTCTATTTATATTGGAAAAGGAATTAAACAATTAATTAGTCCAATGCCAAAGTTAAAGTATTTTGAAGGCATGAAAATGATGAACAACATGATGAATATGGATGGAACTATGGACGATATGGGAATGGACATGAGTTTACAAAAAATGGACATGAATACTGTTATGTACCCTGAAATTTCCGGAAGTGCAATGAAAATGGATGAGGATAAAGACATGGATCATTCTAAACACTCAATGTCTTCAACAAAATCAGATATTGTAACTTTAAATTATTCGATGCTAAAATCACCAACTAAAACTACACTTCCCAAAGATGCTCCAGTAAGAGAATTGCGTTTTGAATTAACAGGGAACATGAACCGTTATGTATGGAGTATGGATAACGTAGTGCTTTCTGAAACTGATAAAATTTTGATTAAGAAAGGAGAAAATGTTCGCATTACCATATACAATAATTCAATGATGCGTCATCCAATGCATTTACATGGTCACGATTTTAGAGTTTTGAATGGTCAAGGAGAATATGCACCTTTAAAAAATGTTTTGGATATTATGCCCATGGAAACAGACGTAATAGAATTTGAAGCAAATGCTGATGGAGATTGGTTTTTCCATTGTCATATTTTATATCACATGATGGCCGGAATGAATCGTGTTTTTAGTTATGAAGATTCAGAACCAAATCCATATTTGCCAAACAAAGCAAAAGCTTATAAAAAATTACAAGCAGAAAGCAATCAGTTTCATTTTATGGCTGAAAATGACTTTGCAACCAATGGAAATGATGGTCAGGCAATGTTACAAAATACACGTTGGAGTATAGGTACTGAATGGAGACTAGGTTATCATGATGAACATGGTTATGAAAGTGAAACACATATTGGTCGTTATATTGGCAGAAATCAATGGTTTATGCCTTTCATCGGTTTTGATGCTCGTTATAGAAAATTAGATCATGGAGAAATAGAAGAAAATTTATTTGGACAAAAAAGCACAAAGGACAAACGTATTCAAGCAAGTATTGGTTTTGCTTATACCTTACCTATGTTAGTTGTATTTCAAGCGGAAGCTTATCATGATGGAAATATTAGATTGCAACTTATGCGAGAAGATATTCCGGTTTCAAAACGTTTGCGAATGGCTTTTATGGTCAATACAGACAAAGAATATATGGCTGGTTTTAAATATATAATTGGAAAAAATATGGGAATCACAACCCATTATGACAGTGATATGGGATTAGGTTTTGGATTAAATATTAATTATTAATTGTCTTTTTTCTTTGTTAAGCCTTTGTTTTTAAGTATCTCTCTCCTTTCTTTATGCTTCATATAAGTATAATGATGCTGAACGGTATTTATAAAACTTAAAATCATACCAATTCCGGCAACAATGTATAGAATGGTAAAAAGTTTTCCATAATCAGTTTTAGGAGCAAAATCACCAAATCCAATTGTTGTTAAGGTAACAACCGAAAAATAAAAGGAATCAATATAAGACCAACCTTCTAGATAATGATAAACTAATGTTCCAGTTATAATAATAATAATTGTAGTAATAAGTAAATCTCTATATTCATCATCTTTGATAAATGAGATTAAAGTTCGTATGAAAAACATAAATAAATTTTATAAGTATTGATAAATGTAAATTTAAGTAATTTTTAACAAACTTAGGAATAAATGGAGGTTGTTAATATTATTTATATAAAAGGCTGTTTTATTTGTTTTAAAATACTAAAATATTTTTATCTTGCTAAAAAGATTTTTTTATGAATTATGTAGTTATTATTACAATTTGTGCTTTATTGTTATTGGCTTATGCATTTACTGTATCGTCAAATAAAACGCAGATTCCATCAGTTATATTATTAATATTAATGGGCTTTCTTGTAAAACAAGGAACAGATATTATAGATATTGATATTCCAGATTTGAATCCATTACTTCCATTTTTTGGAACTGTTGGATTAATATTAATAGTATTAGAAGGTTCATTAGAACTTCAATTTAATAAAAAAAAGTTACCCTTTATAGGGAAAACATTAGTTACTGCTATTGTACCGTTATTTATAACTGCCTTTATAATTGGACATTTTTTCTATTATTTTTTAGATGCAGATTACAAACAAGGATTAATAAATGCAATTCCATTATGTATTATTAGTAGTGCTATTGCTATCTCAAGTGTTGGTAATTTAAGTTCTTTTAATAAAGAATTTGCGATTTATGAAAGTAGTTTGTCTGATATTTTAGGTGTGTTGTTCTTTAATTTTTTAGTTTTAAATGATGTAATTAATTTAGAAACTGTTGGAAATTTTGGATTACAAATTTTAATCATGTTAGTAATTTCATTTATTGCAACTGCTTTTTTAGCCTTCCTATTAAGTAGGATTGACCATCATGTGAAATTTGCACCGATAGTACTTTTGATTATTCTAATATATGCAGTATCAGAGATTTATCATTTACCAGCCTTGATTTTTATAATGATTTTTGGTTTAATTATGGGTAATTTTGATGAATTAGAACGCTTTAATTTCATTAAAATACTAAAACCAAAAGCCTTAGATAAGGAGGTTTTTAAATTTAAAGAATTAACAATAGAAGCGGCATTTTTAGTTCGTTCACTATTTTTTATATTATTTGGTTTTTTAATAAAAACAGAAGATGTTTTAAATCCTAATACATTTGAATTAGCCTTAGGAATTGTAGTACTTATTTACTTAATAAGAGCTATTCAGTTAAAAATTTATAAAATGGAGTTAATGCCATTATTATTTGTAGCACCAAGGGGTTTGATAACCATTTTGTTATTTATTGGTATTCCAACGACATTAAAAATTGACTTGGTTAATAAGGCATTAATTATCCAAGTAATTGTATTAACAGCTTTGATAATGATGTTTGGTTTGATGTTTAATAAGAACACTGCAGAAAAAGATGAATCTAATAGAGATAAAGACGAATCAAATCTTAAGATTGATATAGACATTCCTTTATAAACATAAAAAAACCGTCAAGAAACCAAACTTGACGGTTTATACAAACTTAATTAAATCAAACTTTACTACTAAATTAGAATGCGTACTTGTTTTCGGCAATTAATTTAGAAGCAATTTTTTCACGAAGTCCAATTACATTTGGCATATTCGCATATTTTGTAAATCGTTTTAGTCCCATTAACATCATACGTTGTTCATCCCCTTCAGCAAAAGAAACAATTCCTTCTTTTCCTTTTTGGTTAATGATATCGACTGCATGATATAAATATAATTGAGCCATTGCAATTTGTTCTTGTACTTTCTCAGCACCTTCTTTTTTAGCTAATTTTTCAGTTCTAAGAATAGTACTTTCAGCCATATATACTTCAATTAAAATGTCTGAAGCAGCCATTAATAATTGTTGGTGATCTTCTAATTCTTGGCCATATTTTTGAACAGCTGCACCAGCAACCATTAAGAATACTTTTTTCAATTTAGCAATCATTTCTTTTTCTTCAGCAAATAATTCAGAATAATCAGGAACATCAAAAGATGGAATTCCCATTAATTCTTCACCAACAGCCATAGCTGGTCCAAGTAAATCAACGTGACCTTTCATGGCTTTTTTAACTAACATTCCAACAGATAACATTCTGTTGATTTCGTTAGTTCCTTCATATATTCTTGCGATACGAGCATCTCTCCAAGCACTTTCCATTGGTGCGTCTTCAGAGAACCCCATTCCACCAAAAATTTGAATTCCTTCATCTGTACAAGATTGTACGTCTTCTGAAACTGCAACTTTTAAAATAGAACATTCGATAGCAAATTCTTCAACACCTTTTAATTCAGCTTCTTGATGAGAGTTTCCTTCAGTAACTCTAATGTTAATTCTGTTTTCAATATCATGAGCAGCTCTATAAGTTGCACTTTCACCAGCATAAGAATTGGTTGCCATTTCAGCTAATTTAGCTTGAATAGCTCCAAAACTAGAAATAGGAACATTAAACTGTACTCTTTCGTTAGCATATTGAACAGCAGTAGAAATTGTTCTACGTTGTGCTTCTAAACAAGCAGCTGCTAATTTAATACGTCCAACGTTTAAAGCATTCATGGCAATTTTGAAACCTTCACCTTGTCCAGCTAACATGTTTTCTACAGGAACTTTTGTATCGCTAAAGAAAACTTGTCTTGTAGAAGAAGATCGAATTCCTAATTTATGCTCTTCTTCACCTAATGAAATTCCGTTTGAAGGATCATTTTCAACGATGAAGCCTGTAATGTTTTTATCATCACCAATTCTAGCAAAAACAATAAATACTTGACAGAAACCTGCGTTTGAAATCCACATTTTTCCACCTGTAATGCTATAAGATTTTCCATCTTCAGATAAAACTGCTTTTGTTTTTCCTGAATTAGCATCTGAACCTGCACCTGGTTCTGTTAAGCAATAAGCTCCAAACCATTCACCTGTAGCTAATTTTGGTACGTATTTTTGTTTTTGTTCTTCCGTTCCATATAAAGTAATTGGCATAGTTCCAATTCCAGTATGAGCACCAAAAGCCGTTGAAAAAGAACCAGTTGCACCAGAAATATAATCACAAACTAAAACTGTGTTTGTAAATCCCATTCCCATTCCACCATAAGCTTCAGGAACAGCAATACTTAGGTAACCTAAATCACCTGCTTTTTTCATTACTTCTTCCGTAAGAGCGTAATCTTTCTTTTCAAAACGCTCTTTGTTTGGCCATAATTCTTTGTCTACGAATTCGATAACCGAATCACGCATCATAATTTGCTCTTCTGAAAAATCTTCTGGTGTGAAGATGTCTTCACATTTTGTTTCTTTTACAAGGAATTGTCCTCCTCTGATGATATCTGCCATGACTTATAGTTTGTTATATTATATTATTATTTTGGAACACAGATTTAAGAAATTAATAAAATTTTAAAAACTTCTCTGATTCCTTAAATCTGTGTTCCTTTATTTTCTATTTCAAAAATTCATAAATTCCCGCTGTACCTTGTCCAGTTCCAACGCACATAGTTACCATTCCGTATTTTGCATTTCCACGCTTACGCATTTCATCAAATAACTGAACTGATAATTTTGCACCTGTACAACCAAGTGGGTGACCTAATGCAATTGCTCCACCATTTACGTTTACGATATCAGGATTTAAACCTAATTCACGAACAACTGCTAATGATTGAGAGGCGAAAGCTTCGTTTAATTCAATTAAATCAATATCTGATTGTTTTAAACCTGCTTGTTTTAATACTTTTGGAATTGCTTTAACTGGTCCCATTCCCATTATTCTTGGCTCAACACCTGCGGAAGCAAAGTTTACTAATCTAGCAATTGGTTCAAGGTTTAATTCTTTAACCATTTCTTCACTCATTACTAATACAAAAGCTGCACCATCACTCATTTGAGATGAATTTCCAGCAGTTACACTTCCATCAGCAGCAAATACTGGACGTAATTTTGCTAAAGCTTCTACTGAAGTTCCAGCTCTTGGTCCTTCATCTTTATTTACCACGTAAGAACGTGTTTCTTTTTTACCATTTTCATTCACGAAAGTTTCTTCAACTGTAATTGGTACAATTTGTTCATCAAATCTACCTTCAGCTTGAGCTTTTAAGGCTTTCATATGTGATTTGAAGGCAAACTCATCTTGATCTTCACGAGAAACTTTGAATTGATTTGCTACAGCTTCAGCTGTTAAACCCATTCCCCAATAATAATCTTCGTGACCAGCTGCTGAAATTTTATAATCTGGAGTTGGTTTATAACCACCCATTGGAATAAAACTCATGCTTTCTGCACCACCAGCGATGATACAATTTGCCATTCCTGATTGGATTTTAGCTGTTGCCATTCCGATAGTTTCAATTCCAGAAGCACAATATCTGTTTACTGTAACACCTGGAACATCTTCAACTTTTAATCCCATTAAGGAAATTAAACGTGCTACGTTTAACCCTTGTTCTGCTTCAGGCATTGCGTTACCAACCATGACATCATCAATACGAGTTTTGTCGAAGTTTGGTAATTCTGCCATCATGTATTCAATTGTTTCAGCAGCCAATTCATCAGGTCTTTTGAAACGAAAGACTCCTTTTGGTGCTTTACCAACTGCAGTTCTGTATGCTTTTACTATATATGCTGTTTTCATAATTTTTTATTTAGGATGATAGACAGAGAGATAATAGATGATAGACATTTTATAAGTCTTTTATCTATCCGTCTTTTATCTATTATCTAATTTCTTAAAGGTTTTCCTTTAGTTAACATGTGCTGAATTCTTTCTAACGATTTTCTTTCACCTGTTAATGATAAAAAGGCTTCTCTTTCTAAATCTAATAAATATTGTTCAGTTACTAATGTAGGTTCGGATAAATCACCACCAGCCATAACGTAAGCTAATTTGTTTGCGATTTTTTTGTCATGTTCTGATATATATTTACCAGCTTCCATACTGTCAGTTCCAACCAAGAACATACCTAAAGCTTGTTTACCAAGTACTTTTACGTCTTTTCTTCTTGGCGCTTGTGTGTATCCTTGTTCTGCCATTTGCATCGCTACTTGTTTTGCAGTTGCAATTTGACGATCTTTATTTACAACAACAATATCTCTACCTTTTATTAGAACTCCATTATCGAAACCTTCATAAGCAGAAGTTGCAACTTTAGCCATACCAACTGTTAAGAAATATTCTTGTAAAACATTTAATTCAACATCATTTTTACGGAAAAGGTCAGAAGCTCTTAAAGCCATTTCTTTAGAACCACCACCACCTGGAATTACACCAACTCCAAATTCTACTAATCCTATGTAAGTTTCAGCAGCAGCAACAGCTCTATCAGCGTGCATTGTTAATTCACAACCACCACCAAGAGTCATACCATGAGGAGCAGCGATAACTGGAATTGCAGAATAACGACAACGCATCATAGTGTCTTGAAACATTTTGATAGCCATGTTTAATTCGTCATATTCTTGCTCAACAGCCATCATAAAAATCATTCCTAAATTTGCTCCAACAGAGAAATTTGTTCCTTGATTTCCTATAACTAAACCGTTGTATTCTTTTTCAGCAATATCAATTGCTTTATTTATTCCTTGTAGAACACCAGCACCAATTGAATTCATTTTTGAAGTAAATTCTAAATTGATAATTCCATCACCTAAATCAGTAATGATAGAATCACTGTTGTTCCATATTTTTTTGCTTTCGCGAATGTTATTTAAGATTATGAAGGAATCTTGACCAGGAATTTTTTCTACTTTTTTGTTTGTAATAGAGTAGAAGTGAGTTGCACCTTCTTTTATAGAGTAAAAAGAAGTTGTGCCAGAAGCTAACATTTCGTTAACCCAAGCAGCTGGTTCGTAACCTTCAGCTTTCATTAATTCGATTCCTTTTTCCACTCCGATAGCATCCCAAATTTCGAAAGGACCATTTTCCCAACCGAAACCAGCTTTCATAGCATCGTCAATTTTGTAGAAGTCTTCTGTTATTTCTGGAATTCTGTTTGAACAGTATTGGAACATTGAAGCAAAGTTTATTCTGTAGAAATCTCCTGCTTTATCTTTTCCTTTTACTAATACTTTGAATCTATCAATTGGTTTATCAATTGTTTTTGTTAATTCTAAAGTTGCAAAAGATGCTTTTTTACTAGCTCTATATTCTAAAGTATCTAAATCTAAGGTTAGAATTTCTTTACCTTCTTTTTTGTAGAAACCTTGACCTGATTTACTTCCAAGCCATTGGTTTTCCATCATTTTATTTACGAATTCAGGAAGCTTAAATAATTCATGAGATTCGTCATTGGGACAATTTTCATAAATTCCGTTTGCTACGTGAACTAGAGTATCTAAACCTACAACATCAACAGTTCTAAAAGTAGCTGATTTTGGACGACCAATAACTGGACCAGTCAATTTATCAACTTCTTCAACTGTTAAACCCATTTCTTTTACTTGGTGGAATAAACTTTGGATTCCGAAGATTCCGATTCTATTTCCGATAAAAGCTGGAGTGTCTTTTGCAATAACTGAAGTTTTTCCTAAGAATTTTTCACCATAACCATTCAAGAAATCTAATACTTCTTGAGAAGTTTTTGGACCAGGAATTATTTCAAATAATTTTAAGTAACGAGCTGGATTGAAAAAGTGTGTTCCACAGAAGTGTTTTTGGAAATCTTCGCTTCTTCCTTCACTCATAAAATGAATTGGAATACCAGATGTATTTGAAGTAATTAAAGTTCCTGGTTTTCTAAATTTTTCAACTTGTTCGAAAACTAATTTTTTGATATCAAGTCTTTCAACCACTACTTCAATAATCCAATCTACATCAGCAATTCCTTTCATATCATCAGTAGTGTTACCTGTAGTAATTCTATTGGCAAAACTTGAATGATAAATAGGGGAAGGTTTCGATTTTAAAGCATTCATTAAATGGTCGTTCACTAAACGATTTCTAACGGCTTTATTTTCTAAGGTTAATCCTTTTTTTTGTTCAGCATCTGTTAATTCTCTAGGAACGATGTCTAATAATAAGACTTCGACACCAATATTGGCAAAATGACAAGCGATTCCGCTTCCCATAATTCCCGAACCAATAACAGCTACTTTTTTAATATTACGTTTCATATATATAAATGTTATTTTTTTTGTAATTCTTCTTCTAAAAATATTTTCTTATCTGAAATTAAATCATTTATAATTTCGGATACTTCCATAAAGTGTTGTAATTTTTCTGGTGTTACTACATCTTTAATTGTTTCATTAAATTTTACGACTGTTGATTTTGATAAATCTCTTTTTTCTTGACCAAAAGAGGTTAATTCAATTATTACACCTCTACCATCATCTGGATTTTTTTTTCGGGTGATTAAGCCTTTTTCTTCCATAGATTTTAATGTTCTGGTAAGGCTTGTAGCTTCCATTCCCATTTTTGGACCTAGTGCAGTGGATGAAGTCCCTTTTTCTTTGTCTATACTTAATAAAGCAAAACCTGTTGCCATTGTAGCACCATATTTTGAGGCTTCTTCATTGTACATTCTTGCAACAGCTTGCCAAGTAGCTCTTAGAACATAATCAATTGTTTTTTCTTTCATAAATTGTAAGTAATGAAACCCAAAGATAAAAAAAAATACTATGCACGCATAGTATTTTTATAAATATTTGATTAATTAATTGTTAAATTATTTATCAGTGTATATTTTATTGTATAAATCTTGATATATTTCTTTAATAATTTTACGTTTTAACTTCATAGTAGGAGTTAAATGTCCGGCATCAATACTCCATAAATCTGGTGTAAGTTCAAAACGTTTAATTTTTTCCCAATTACCAAATTTTTCATTTGCGGTATCAACTTCTTCTTGTATACGAGCAATAACATCATTATTAGATGCAATTTCTTGATTTGTTGAACCAATGTTTATTTTCTTGCGATTAGCCCATTCTTTTATAAATTCAAAATTAGGTTGTATAAAAGCTGCTGGCATTTTTTCTCCATCACCAATAACCATAATTTGTTCAATAAAACGAGATTCTTTAAAACTGTTTTCTAAAACTTGAGGAGCAACATATTTTCCTCCAGAAGTTTTAAACATTTCTTTTTTACGATCTGTAATCTTTAAGAAACCATCAGAATCAATTTCACCAATATCACCAGTGTGAAAGTATCCATCATTTGTAAGTACTTCTTTTGTTTTCTCTTCATCTTTAAAATAACCAATCATAACGTTTGGTCCTTTACAAAGAATTTCACCGTCTTGAGCTATTTTAACTTCAACACCGTCTAATACTTTACCAACAGTCCCAACTCTAAAGCCCCCATTTCTCATATCATTTACAGAAATAACAGGAGATGTTTCTGTTAAACCATAACCTTCCATAACATTAATATCTGCAGCACAGAATACTTTAGAAAGTCTGGTTTGTAAAGCAGCACTTCCACAAACAAGTAATTCTAATTCACCTCCAAGGCCTTCTTGCCATTTTGAGAAAATTAACTTACGAGCTATTTTTAATTGGAATTCATACCATGCACCATTTTCTCCATATGGTTTATAGTCCATACCTAGATCTAATGCCCAAAAGAATAGTTTTTTCTTAATTCCAGTTAAAGCATCTCCCTTAGCATAAATTTTATCGTATACTTTTTCTAATAAACGAGGTACAACTGACATTACATGTGGATGAACTTCTTTTAAGTTATCACTTATTTTTTCAATACTTTCTGCAAAATAAATTGATATACCATAATATTGATATAAATAGGTAAGCATTCTTTCAAAAATGTGGCAGATTGGTAAGAAACTTAAAGCTCTCGTGTCACCTGCTCTTAAAGGAACTCTCGGTGCACTCATTAAAACATCGGAAACGATATTTTGATGGGTTAGCATTACACCTTTAGGTCTACCAGTAGTTCCAGAAGTATAAATTAAAGTTGCTAAATCAGTTGTTACGATTGCATCTTTCCTAGCTTCAACTTGTTCTTGATTATCATTGTTTTCTCCTAAAGTTAAAAGTTCTTTCCAATTTTTGCATCCTTCAATTTCATCAAAAGAATAAACTTCTTTTAATTTAGGAACATTTTTTTGAATTGCTTTTACTTTTTGATAAACTTCATTATCAGAAACAAAACAATAGCTAGATTCTGAATGATTCAATATATATTCATAATCTTCTTCAGAAATTGTTGGATAAATAGGAACATTTTGTGCACCTGTTTGTAAAACTCCAACATCACAAATATGCCATTCTGTTCTGTTTGAAGAAGAAATGACTGCAATTTTATCGTTAACATTTACCCCTAAGCGCAATAAACCTCTAGAAATTGCATTTGCTTTATCTAAATATTCTTGAGTTGATGTTTTTATCCAATCGTTACCATATTTTGTAACTAATGAATCAGATAAATTATATTTTTCTAATTGATGATAAGGAAAGTCAAAAAGTCTAGTAATTGTATTCATAAATTTTCATAATTAAGTGAATGCAAATTAAGAAAATTAAATTAATTAACCAATTTTTTAAGAATATGATAACTAGTTTGTTATATCTTATTGAATACAAGAATATTATGCATGCATACTAAAATAAAAACACCCTTTAAATTAGGTTTCTAAAGGGTATTTTTTGTGTTAATTTTCTTCAATCCATTGTTTTGCATTCACAAAAGCTTCAATCCAAGGAGAAACTTGATCGTTTCTGTCTTTTGGATAGTTTGCCCAATTCCAAGGGAAAGTTGAACGTTCAATATGTGGCATCATTACCAAATGCCTTCCTGTTGTATCGCACATCATTGCTGTGTTATAATCAGAACCATTTGGATTTGCAGGATAACCTTCGTAAGCATATTTAGCAACAATATTATATTGATCTTCTGTATTTGGTAAATTAAATTTTCCTTCACCATGCGAAATCCAAACTCCTAAAGTACTTCCAGCTAGAGTTTTTAGCATTACCGAATTATTTTCTTGAATGGTTACAGATGTAAATCCACTTTCATGTTTATGTGAATCGTTGTGTTTCATTTTTCCGTGAACTTTATGTTCTGGATTAATGACTTCTAATTCCATAAATAATTGGCATCCATTACAAATTCCGACAGAAAGTGTGTCTTCTCTTTTAAAGAAGTTTTTTAGAACTGTGTTTGCTTTTTCGTTATATAAGAAAGCTCCAGCCCAACCTTTTGCACTTCCTAAAACATCAGAATTAGAAAAACCACCAACTGCACCAATAAACTGAATGTCTTCTAATGTTTCTCTTCCTGATATTAAATCAGTCATGTGAACATCTTTTACATCAAATCCAGCTAAATACATTGCATTAGCCATTTCTCGTTCAGAATTACTTCCTTTTTCACGAATAATAGCTGCTTTAGGTCTTGGTTTTGTTACATTTATTACTGGAGTTGTTCCAGTGAAATGAGCTGGGAATGTATATTTTAAAGGTTGATTGGCAAAATTTTCAAATCGCTCTAATGATTTTCCGTTTTTAGTTTGTCTTTGATCTAATAAGAATGAAGTTTCAAACCACATTTCTCTATAGTGATTAATGTTTAATGAAACAGGTTGTGAGTTGTGTGATATGTTTAAAGCTTTACCTTCAACAACATTTCCTAGTTTAAAGTATTCAATATCTGTTAATGCTTTTTCAAAAATTACATCATCATAAGCTTGAAGTACTAAACCAATGTTTTCAGAAAATAATATTTTTACTAAATCTTTTTCAGTAAAAGCATCAAAAGAAATGTTTGCCCCAAGATTTTCATCTGCAAAACACATTTCTAAAAGTGTAGTAATTAAACCACCGCTTCCAATATCATGGCCAGCAGCAATTTGGTTGTCTTTAATTAAATCTTGTATTGCATTAAAAGCTTTTTTAAAGAAAGAAGCATCTTTAATAGTTGGAACATCATTTCCAATTTTATTCAACGTTTGTGCAAATGAACTTCCTGCTAATTTGAAGGTATCTTGAGATAAATTAATGTAATATATTGATCCTTTATTTTTTTGAAGAACTGGCTCAACTACTTTTGTTATGTCGTTACAGTTTCCTGCAGCTGATATAATTACTGTTCCAGGAGCAATTACTTCTTCATTTGCATATTTTTGCTTCATGGAAAGTGAATCTTTTCCTGTTGGAATATTGATTCCTAATTCAATGGAAAAATCTGAACAAGCTTGAACTGCTTCATATAACCTAGCATCTTCACCTTCATTTTTACAAGCCCACATCCAGTTGGCAGAAAGAGAAACACTTTTTAAATTTTCTTTTAAAGGAGCAAAAACAATATTAGATAAAGCTTCAGCAATAGCAGTTCTACTTCCAGCTGTTGGATTAACCAATGCAGAAATAGGAGAGTGGCCTATTGAAGTTGCAATTCCTTCTTTTCCTTTGTAATCCAGAGCCATAACTCCTACATTATTTAAAGGCAATTGAATTGGTCCAGCACATTGTTGTTTGGCAACTTTTCCACCAACACAACGGTCGACTTTATTCGTTAACCAATCTTTACAAGCAACAGCTTCTAGTTTTAGTAATTCTTCTAAATATTGTGGAATAGCATCTGGAAAATAATGTAAATCTGCATATTTTCTGTCTATTGTTTTATCATCCATGATGGTTTTTGGAGAACTTCCAAACATATCTTCTAAAGCAAAATCCATTGGTTTAGCACCAGTTGTTTTGCTTTCAAATGTGAATCTATGATTTGCAGTTACTTCACCAACTTGATACATAGGAGAACGTTCTCTATCTGCAATTTTTTGTAAAGTTTCAATATCTTTTTGACCAATAACTAATCCCATTCTTTCTTGAGATTCATTACCAATTATTTCTTTAGCAGAAAGCGTTGGATCACCAACAGGTAATTTATCTAAATCGATTAAACCTCCAGTTTCCTCTACTAATTCAGACAAACAATTTAAGTGACCACCAGCACCATGATCATGAATAGATACGATAGGATTTGTTTCACTTTCTATTAAACCACGAATTGCATTTGCTGCACGTTTTTGCATTTCTGGATTAGAACGTTGAATGGCATTTAATTCAATTCCAGAACCAAATGCACCAGTATCTGCTGAAGAAACAGCAGCACCACCCATTCCAATTCTGTAGTTTTCACCACCAAGAATTACAATTTTATCACCAGGAGTTGGTTTTTCTTTTTGGGCTTGAGAAGCTTTTCCATAACCAATTCCACCAGCTTGCATAATTACTTTATCGTACCCTAATTTTCGACCATCTTCTTCATGTTCAAAAGTTAAGATTGAACCTGTAATTAAAGGTTGTCCAAATTTATTTCCAAAATCAGATGCTCCATTTGAAGCTTTGACTAAAATATCCATTGGTGTTTGGTAAAGCCATTTTCTTTCGGCCATACCATTTTCATAAGTTCTGTTGTTTGTTAAACGAGAATATGATGTCATGTAAACAGCAGTTCCTGCTAAAGGTAAAGAACCTTGACCACCAGCTAATCTATCACGAATTTCTCCACCAGCACCAGTTGCAGCTCCATTGAATGGTTCAACTGTAGTTGGAAAATTGTGTGTTTCTGCTTTTATAGAAATTACAGATTCAAAATCTGTTTTTTGGTAATAATCTGGTTTGTCAGCACTTTTTGGTGCAAATTGTTCTACAACAGGACCTTTTATAAATGCTACGTTATCTTTATAAGCTGATACGATATCATTTGGATTTTCAGCAGCAGTCTTTTTAATTAACTTGAATAAAGAAGTGTCTTTTTCAACGCCATCAATAATAAATGTTCCGTTGAAAATTTTATGTCTACAATGTTCTGAATTTACTTGAGAAAATCCAAATACTTCAGAATCGGTTAGTTTTCTATTTAATTTTTTAGCTAAATTTTCAAGATAAATTACTTCTTCATCGTTTAAAGCTAAACCTTCTTGTTTATTATATTTTGCAATATCTTCAATTTCGATAATAGGTTCTGGCAGAATATTAACTGTAAAAATGTCTTGATTTAATTCGTTATATTTTTGGGATAACATTGGATCAAAATCAGAGAAATCTTCAGTTGTTTTAAAGAATTCTTCAATTCTAATAATATCTGAAACACCCATATTTTGAGTAATTTCAACAGCGTTTGTACTCCAAGGTGTAATCATTGCAGCTCTTGGTCCAACAAAAAAATCCGCAAGAACGGATTTATCTATTATATGAGCGTCACCAAATAACCAATTTAATTTAGAAATAGTTTCTGCTGAAAGTTCGTTTTGCGTTTGTACGGCAAAAACGGTAATACTTTCGTTTCCGAAGAAATGAATCATTTTGTTGTTGTTTGTGTTGTTATTGCAAATTTAGTTTAAAAAGTAGAATTAGCAAAGTCACACTAAAATACTTTTTAACTATTTTATGAAAAAAATGTTATAAAAAAAGGCTTCCTTTTTTGGAGGAAGCCTTTAATAATTAATTGATAATTATTCTTTTTGTTTTAGTATTAGAATCCGTTGTAATTTTTATTAAATAAATTCCGGTTTGTAAGTGGTTTATATTTAATGTTGATTCAGAATTATCATTTTTAGAATAAACTACTTTTCCTAAAGTTGAATAAATTTCAATTGAATATTTTTTTACATTTTCCATTTCAATTGAAAAGATTCCATTTGATGGATTTGGATATAATTTAAAATCAAATTCGCTAATTATAGAATTAGTGTCTTTAGTAGAACTTGCTTGTTTATTTCCAATTCCACCACAAGTATCTGAAGCATAAGAAGTCCAATCACTTGATTTATTGAAAGTTGCTTTAGGAACAGCCACATTTGTGTTTCTTCTTAAAGTTTCGTTTGCAGCAAAATCAGCTGTTCCACCATTAAAAGTTCCAATGATGTCAATTAATGTACCGTTTTTAAATAAACCAACGGCATCATTTCCATTATAGGTTAATTCGGTTGCAGTAGTTGAAATATTAGCACTTGTTTTTGAATAACAAGTTGAAGCAATTGAACTATTTACTAAGACAAATTTTGAACCATTTGTTAAAGTTCCAGATAATGAAATTCCTGTACTCCATGAGCCAGCACCATTTGTTTGTTTTTTAACAACATAAGAAGATAAACTTATTGAACTACCTGTGTTATTAGCAATTTCTAAAGCTTTATTATTTGATGAACCTTCTAAATATTCAGAAAAGTATAAATCTGTTACTAAAGAAGTTGCAGTTGTTGTAGCGTTTATTGTTGAACTATTGCTAGAATAATTTCCTGCAGCATCTTTTGCTTTTACATAAAAAGAATAAGTTGTTCCACTAGATAATCCAGTTATGTTTGTTGTAGTTGAAGTTACTGTAACTTTTAAGCTTCCATTCATATAAATATCATAACCCGTTACACTAATATTATCTGTAGAAGCAGACCAATTTAATTGTAAAGACGAAGTTGTACTATTTGATGCTAAAAGATTTAATGGAGTAGAAGGAGCTGTTGTATCTGGAGTTGGAGCTGTTCCTCCCCATATCATTCCAACATATTCTGGATGATCAATAAATGGGTTTCTGTTATTTTGTCGTGTATAAATAGCATTATTTCTAGCAATTTCTCTTGCACTAACAGGATCTTGATTATGCCATGAAATTAACATGTTTAAAAATGAAGTTGTAAAAACCTGATTACTAGTTCCATTAAACATAGCATAAGGATAATTTGCAACAGTATTTTCATATCGAGCTGCAAAGTAAAAATACATTCTAGCTATATCACCTTTAAATTCATCTATAGGCTCAAAAACAGTTCCGTTATAACCAGAAACAGCGCTTGATCCTAATTTACTTCCATTTAAAGATGTCCATGTAGCAGTAGAAACATCACCATGAGGGTAATTAGAACGCATTCCGTTTACTTTTCCATCTGTTGGAGGAATATGATGCGCATCTGAAACCATTGGTGCAGCTGAATTAAAAACTGATTGAGGAATCATATGTTCTCTATTGTAACAATTCCCTTCTGTACTATAGTTTCCACATTGATTTGTACTATAGCTATAAGTATAAGGGTCAGTTCCACTCGGATTTTCTGAATAAACATCAATAATTGAATTGTCATTTTCATACTGATTATCTCTGTCAGAAGTGGAGTAGGTTGTCCACAACCCAGTATAACCCTTGTCTGAATGTCCTTTGATTTTGTTGTAAAGTTGGGTTTTTAAAGTGTAACCTGTTCCTGTTGCCGAACTGTAGTAGCCGGAAGGAATCTGTGCCATTGCTAAGATTGGCAATACAAATGCCAATAGCGTTAATTTTGATTTCATAAGTTTGTTAATTTGGGTTGTGATAAATGTATAAAAAAATGATTTCACATTTACAGTTTTCAAAAAACTTAATAAAAATATATTTTTAAAAATGAAACAAAAAAAAACTGCCCATTTTTAGGACAGTTTTAGAATATTTAAATGAATTGTACTATCTTTTTTTAGAAAGAATTTCCATGTTTTTGAATTCTGTTCCGTCAGAATTTACTTCAAACATTTCCATTTTTTGATTTTTATCATCAATGTAAGTAATAACTTCTTTTACTTTTTTCTCTTTACCAGTTACAGGGTCAACCATATTACCTGAAAAAGTGATTGATTTTGAAGCTTCGTCATATTGACCGCGAGAAACCAACATTCCTGTTCCCATGTTATCAATCCAAGTAGTTATAAATTCTTTTGATGCATTGTCATAAGCTGTTAAACCTCTTCCTTCAAAAGGCATTCCCCACATATCTCCTTTAAAAATTCCTTCTTGATATTTTCCATCTAGAATCATTTTGTAAGTAGCCACTGATTTTGCTTTTTGAGGTTCTGGGCTTTCAGGCATCCAAAAAGTCATGTCTGCATCCCAAGTACCTGTATCTTTGGCTAACATTTCATGTGCTTTTGATGGTGTTGCATAATCAGTCCAAGCTTTTGCTATAGTTGCAGAATCTAGAGGTGTTTCAACAATTGCTTCGTCAACAACTACTTCATTTGGTGTTGGAATAGTTTCCGTTTCTTCTACTTCTACTTTTTTACATGAAGAAATACTTAATGTAAGTGCTAATAATGATAAAATAATTTTTTTCATGATTTAAGTTTTATTGGTTAATTAATCAAAGATAATAAAATTATATGCACCAATGTCTGTAGTTGATAAACCCATTTCAGGTCTGTCTTTATCTAAAATATCATTAAAAGTAGAAAAACTTGTTTTTGCTGTTCCTTTAGCAGCAGAATCACTTCCGATAATCAGTTTGTTTTCAGCTGGAGCAAGAAAGTCTGGCTTATTTTGAGTTGAATTAGATGCTCTTATACAATTTTCAAAAAAAGAAGTATTTGTAAATTTATATTCATCAATATTTGCAAATTGATTATTGGTGTCTATAAACTTAATTAGACAATTGGTGTATTTGAAATTGAAAGTACTACCTTCTTTTTTATGTGAAATACCTAAATTACTTGAACCATAAACAATACAATTATTGAAATTTGCTTTTATAAGAGCAAAATTAGCTTGACCTTCATAATCGTCTAAAACAACACATGTTTGATTTGGACTCGACCAATAGTTAGCAAATGTACAATGCGTAAACTCATAACTTCCTCCAAAACTTCCTTGAAAAGAAGCTTCTCCACAATTATTTATTACTACATTTTTCCCTTCAACAAAACCAGTAGTTGCATATAAACCAATGTTTGAGCAATTATATATTTGAATGTTATTTAAAGATGCGTTTACAGAATTTGTCCCATCATTTCCATTTACATATAAACCTATAACAGCATTTTTAATAGTTAAATTAGTTAAAATATTTGAATGACTTCCATTAGTTAGCCAAATTGTTCCCCACTGACCAGGTACTTCTGAAAAATCAGGTTCTAAACGATCTCCTTCAAAAATCACTTCGTTTTCTAAAGCATCTGTATTTGATGGCAAACCATTTACTTCAAGAGAAGCATCGTTAGCAACTATAATCCCAGAATCAGCATGAAAGTGAATTCGTGCTCCAGCTTCTACTTCTAATTTTTCACCATTGGGAACAACAGCATATCCATAAATAACATAAGGTTTGGAGTTATTCCAAATTAATTCATTACCGTTAATAGGGTCATTTGTGTCTAAATAACTAACCCGAATATTTTGAGGTTCATCAACTGTTCCAAGATTTAATTCCTCGTATGAATAAGTGTTATCTGAATTAAGTGTTCGCTGTGGATAAATAAAATAAGCATCTTGAATTAAGGTAACTAAATCAACTTTTTGTTGACTTGTTCCAATTCCAAATTCGATAAAATCTGTATATAAAAAATCTGTTGGATTTGCAGCAGCAACATCACTTGTAACTTCAATAAAAACGAACATACTATCTTTTGCCAGCATTTCAATATTTGAGAATTCTTTTCCTGGAATTCCATCAACCATTAATCGATATTTAGAACTTTGTCCTTTGTTTAATCGAATACTTGGAATAGAGATGTTTTTATTACTTCTATTGTAAACCTTTAAAGTATAAGTACTTGAGCCAATATTTGTAAAAACAGTATCCAAATAAACTGTGTCTTTTGAAAACTCTAATCCACCTGAACTTGTTTCAAAATCAAAATCGCTTCTGCATGAAGTTAAGGAAGCTATAAGTGCAATAAAAAGTAATCCTAAATAATGACGCATATAATCTGAATTTTCGTAAAAGTAATTATTAATTTGAAATTGCTATTTATTGAAACGAAAAAAAATCGTTTTTAGTCTCAATTAACAATCTATTATAAAAATTTTATAGGCTTAAGATTTAAAAAATGAGTAATTTTGTATTAAAATATAATACAATGTTTGATAAAGATAAGATGCTTCAATTGTGTAACGATTGGTCAAAAAACACGTTGATGGAAACGTTAGAAATTGAATATATTGATGCTGGAGAAGATTTTTTAACGGCTAAAATGCCAGTAAACTCGAGAGTTCATCAGCCAATGGGATTATTACATGGTGGAGCAAGTGTAGCTTTAGCAGAAAGCGTAGGAAGTGCAGCTTCATTATTATTTGTAAATCCTGAAAAATCTGAAGTTAGAGGAATTGAAATTTCAGCAAATCATTTGAAAGCTAAACGTGATGGAATGGTTTATGCAACCGCTAAAATTGTTCATAAAGGAAGAAGCATTCATTTATGGGAAATTAGAATTACAGACGAAAGCAATAATTTGGTTAGTTTATGTAAATTAACGAATATGATTTTACCAAGAAAAGTACGTTAAATGGATATTTTTGAAAAAGCAAAAAGTCAGTTTCTAAATAATTTACCTTTTGTTTTATTTGCTAGACCTAATGAGAATCAACTGAATGCTTATTTTCAGAATGATGATGTGTTATATGAATTTGAAAATCAAAGTGGTTTTATATTTGCATCTTTTGATGGAATGAGCAAATTTGTTTTACCAAAAGATACATCAGATTATTTATGTCAAGAATTAAAAATTGATTCTAATTTTGAAATAAAACCAATTCAAATTGAGACTTCAGTTGAAGTAAAGGAACAGTTTAAGAAATTGGTAAATGATTCAGTAAAAGCAATTAATTCAGATGATTTTGAGAAAGTTGTTGTTTCAAGAAAAATTGATTTTACAAATGAAATTGATGTTTTTAAAACCTATCAAAATTTAATAAATTCCTATCCAACAGCATTTAGATATTTGTTTTTTCATCCAAAAATTGGATTATGGATTGGAGCTACACCAGAACAATTAATTAAAATTGAAGATAATAAGTTTGAAACTGTTGCTTTAGCAGGAACAAAGTTGATTTCAGATGAGAATCAATGGACTTCAAAAGAAATTCAAGAACAAAAAATTGTAACAGATTATATTGTTTCAAATTGCAAACGATTTGCTTCAGATGTAACTATTTCAGAGCCATTTACGGTTCAAGCTGGAAAATTGGCACACATTAAAACTGAAATTTCTGGATCTATTACTCAACAAAATGAGTCGGAATTAGTTTCAACTTTACATCCTACACCAGCAGTTTGTGGATTACCAAAGGAAAAAGCCATGACATATATTTTAGAAAAGGAAGGCTATAATCGAACATTTTATACTGGTTTTTTAGGCGAATGGAATTGTAATGAAACAACCAATTTATTTGTTAACTTGCGTTGTATGGAAATTGGAAAAGTAAATTCAATTTACGTAGGCTGTGGTATTACAAAAGATAGTATTGCTGAGAACGAATTTATAGAGATTCAGAATAAATCAGAAACGATTAAAAATATAATAATTACTACAGAATGAAATTAGATATATTAGCATTTGGAGCTCATCCAGATGATGTTGAATTAAGCGCATCAGGTACAATTGCCAAAGAAGTTTCTTTAGGTAAAAAGGTTGGAATTGTTGATTTAACTCGAGGCGAATTAGGCTCTAGAGGTTCAGCAGAAATAAGAGATGAAGAGGCTAGGAAAGGAGCAGAAATTTTAGGAGTTTCAGTTAGAGAAAATTTACGTTTTAGAGATGGTTTTTTTGTGAATGATGAAAAACATCAGCTAGAAATTATCAAAATGATACGAAAATACAAACCAGAAATTGTGTTATGTAACGCTATTGACGACAGACATATTGATCATGGAAAAGGAAGTAAATTAGTAAGTGATGCTTGTTTTTTATCAGGATTAATTAAGATTGAAACTTCATTAGATGGAGAAAAACAAGAACATTGGAGGCCAAAGCAAGTTTATCATTATATTCAATGGAAAAACATTGAACCAGACTTTGTAGTGGATATTTCTGGTTTTATGGATAAAAAAATAGAATCGGTTTTAGCTTATAGTTCACAGTTTTATGATCCAAATTCTAATGAACCTATAACACCAATTACATCAAAAAACTTTTTAGATTCAGTAAAATATAGAGCACAAGACCTAGGAAGAGTAGTTGGAGTTGAATTTGCAGAAGGATTTACAGTCGAAAGATATGTGGCTATCAATAGTTTAAGTAATTTGATATAAAAATCTCTTTTTTTTATTTGTAAAATAGAAAAACAGTAGTATATTTGCACTCGTTAAATAAATGGTGATTGTAGCTCAGTTGGTTAGAGCATCGGTTTGTGGTACCGAGGGTCGCCGGTTCGAACCCGGTCATTCACCCTTCTTTTAAGCTCCAAAGAAATTTGGAGCTTTTTTTATTTTATACTATTCCATAATGAGAATATTCCAATCAGTAAAATAAACACTAACGATAATTTCTTGAACTTATCTTGTGGAATCTTATTTAATATTTTTTGACCAATCCAAGTTCCAATAAAACCAATTACAAATAAAAACGGAATATATATTAATATTTCTTTAGTGATGTAGCCATTAAAAAAATATACAAAACTTCGAGTTAAATCTATTCCAAAATCAATTGTAGCAGAAGTAGCAACAAAAACACTTTTCTCTAAATTGAAAGCTGCCATTGTAATTCCTCTAATTGCTCCACCAGTTCCTAAAAAACCAGCTGTAAAGCCAGATAATGAGCCACCAATTACACTTTCCTTCATTCTTGCAGGAATTACTAGTTTATCTTTCACTAAAAAAAGTAAACTCAATGCAATTAAGAAAACACCTAAACTGATTTCTAGAATTTTAGAATCAAAATAATTACTTAATATTCCACCAACAATAACAAATATAACAGATGGAATTCCAATTTGAAGTAATAATTTTTTATCTAATCCTTTTCTAAAAAGGTAAATTTTACTAATGTTGCTAGACAAATGAAAAATGGCTGTAATTCCTAATACAGTATGAAAATCAAAGAATAGATTTGTAAACGGAACAAAGAAAACTGAAGAACCAAATCCACCGATTGTTCCAATAATTTCGGCTAATAGAGCCAAAAGTAAAAATAATATACTTCTATCTAATGTCATAAAAAAAGCACTCAATTGAGTGCTAGATTAATTATTCACCGTTTAAATCGGCAACTATTCTTTTATCTCTATTTGCAATTTCCCAAGCATCAGCAAAAGCAAGTTGAGCTCTTTTTGTCATTAATTCATAATTAATTTTGTCTGGAGTATCACTTGGTTTATGATAATCTGCATGTACACCATTAAAAAAGAATATTGCAGGAACACCATTTTTAGCAAAGTTATAATGATCTGAACGAAAATAAATTCTTTCAGGATCTTTTCTATCATTGTATTTATAGTCAAGATTTAAGCCCACATATTTGGTATTCATTTCTTCATTAATTTGATGTAATTCTGTACTTAATCTATCAGAACCAATAACATAAATATAATTAGGATTTTCTTCATGAGCAGGGTCAACTCTACCAATCATATCAATATTAATATCAACAACTGTATTTTTTAAAGGAAACAATGGATTTTCAGAATAATATCTTGAACCGTGTAATCCTTTTTCTTCTGCGGTAACGTGTAAGAATAGAATAGAACGTCTTGGTCCATGTCCATCTTTTTTAGCTTGAGCAAATGCTTGTGCCATTTCTAAAAGCGCTACAGTTCCAGAGCCATCATCATCTGCACCATTGTATATTTCATCATTTTTTGTACCTACATGATCATAATGAGCTGAAATGACTACTATTTCATCAGGAAATTCGCTTCCTGGTATGAATGCCCAAATATTTTCAGAATCAACACCTTTGTTTCCAAATTTTTTAGTCATGAAAGCTGCTGGTATTTTTTGGTAATAGCTACTAGCTCCTTTTGGAAATGTTATACCAAGGCTTTTATAGTAATTGATTAAATATTCACCCGCTTTTTTTTGACCTTCAGAACCTGTATCTCTACCGGCCATTTCATCTCCTGCAACAATATATAAATGCTTACTTAAATCTGTTTTATCTATTAGATTAATATAAGTTCCAACGTTTACAGTTTTTTTATTACTTACTGATGAACTTGTTCCACAACTTAGCAAAATCAATCCAACTATACTATATGCAATTATTCTTTTCATTTTATTATATTTAAATACATTTATTATCTCAAAAATATGATTTTTATTTTTAAGATTTGAATTATTAAATAATTAGTATCATTTATATTAAATATGTTTCAAATTTTAGTCTTTAAAATTAAAAGTTTAATTTTGTAAAAAATAATTACAATGTTCAAATTAAAACTTCCAACCGACCCAAGATGGGCAAGAATTGCAGAATCGAATATTGAAGAAGTGTTGACTGACCACGCTTGGTGTGAGCAAAAAGCGGCTTCTAATTGTATTAGTTTGATAACAATGTTGCCAGAACATACACATATAATTACGGAATTGATAAAAATTGCTCAAGAAGAAATGGATCATTTTGAACAAGTTCACGAAATTATTAAATCAAAAGGTTGGGTTTTAGGAAGAGAACGCAAAGATCATTATGTAAATGAATTGTATAAATTTATGCATAAAGGTGGAAGTAGACAAACACATTTAGTTGAACGATTGTTGTTTTCTGCCATGATTGAAGCAAGAAGTTGTGAAAGATTCAAAGTATTGTCAGAAACTATAGATGATGAAAATATGGCAAAATTCTATAGAGATTTAATGGTTAGTGAAGCCAATCATTATACTGTTTTTATCAACTTTGCAAATGAAATAGGTGAAGGAATGGATGTTAAAAAACGTTGGGAAGAATGGTTAGCTTATGAAGCTGAAATCATTAAAAGTTACGGGAAATCAGAAGCAATTCACGGATAATTATTTTTTGTTTTTTTCCTCAATCCATTTACTCATATACATTGTGCTTTTTAGCGTGTGATGATTTAATAGTTGTCCCATAAAATTATTTGTACGATGACTTTCTATATTTGAAAGTAAGAAATGAACTGTATCCATAAATTCATTTTCAAAATTATTTTTGTTGAAACAGTCATTTATAATTGAAATTCCGTTTAGTTGTGCTTGTTTCCAAATATTTTCATTTGAATATAGTTCTACTGCTTTTTCTGCAAAATCATCTGGATTATCTTCAATAAAACCATTCCAATCTTTATTATACTGCATGGCTTCAGCACCAATTTCAGAAGTTATATTTGGAGTTCCATAAAGCATAGATTCCAATAATTTACCTTTAATACCAGCGCCAAACGGAATGGGAGCAAGCAAAGTTCTGTATTTTTTAAATACGGCAGCACTATTTTCAGCTCTTCCTTTTATAATAAAACCTTCTTTTGAATTATGTAATTGTTTGGCCTTTTCTGGAATATACGCACCGTAAATATGTAATTCAGCTTGAGGTAATTGTTTTCTAATTTTGGGCCAAATTGAATTTTTTAGTTGCAAAACGGTTTCCCAATTAGGCTTATGATGAAAATTTCCGATGGAAAAAAAATGTTCTCTTTCTTCAAATTTTGGATAATCTTCTAAAACAATTTCATTTAATTCATCATACATCATTGGAATATAATGTACTAATTCAGATGAAATATTAAATGTATTAACTAATAAATCATGTTCAAATTTTGAAATAATTAAAGTCAAGTCACATCGATAAATTGAAGCAATTTCGCGTAAAGCAATATCATTTTGAAGATGTTTTGTTTCGCATTTAATATTTAGTTTGAAACATTGTGATCTTGCCTCACGTAAAAAATGTAAATCTTCAGAATCTAATATTCGCAATGCATTTGGACAATTTTCTGAAACTCTCCAGCCAAATTGTTCTTCGGTCATAAATCTATCAAAAAGAACAATTGTTGGGTTTTGTACTTTTATAAATTCATCAAAAGAAGAATCATTTAATTGAATGGCATTAGTTTCTATTCCTAATTCATCTAGATTTATAGTATATTCAGAAGTTGCAGCAATAGAAGTAAAGGTGAGTTTATAATTTAATTGTTTAAAAACAGCAATTAATTGCATCATTCGTTGACCAGCAGCAGTTGAATTTGGTTCTGGCCAAACAGCACCAATAATAACAATTTTTTTCATAGAAGATAAGTTATGGCAAAGGTATAAAATAAAAAGTGTTGTATAAAAATATGATTATGAATTAGATAAGTATATCTTTAAAAAAAATATTTAAATTAAATTAAAAAAGGTTTGTAGAAATAAAAAATGATACTATATTTGCACTCGCATTACGGAAGTAGTGTGGTCTTATTGGAGAAATGGCAGAGCGGTCGAATGCGGCAGTCTTGAAAACTGTTGACTGTAACAGGTCCGGGGGTTCGAATCCCTCTTTCTCCGCTGAAATTGGGAAGTACTATTTATAAAGGCTTCCCAGTTTTTTTTTAAAAAAAGTGAACAAAAAAGTGAACACTTTTAAGATTGATTAAATGTTTCCCTCAAGCATTTTAATTTTTAAAACAATTAAAATGAAATCAATCTACTCAATCCCAAAGGTTGTCAAATACGACGATCTAAAAAAATCATGGTTTGTATATTTTAGATACAACAAAATTCTTTACCGTTTTAAATACGGGATCAACTACATTAATAATTACAAGGAAAGAGAATCAGAAGCAAATGCCCTTCGTGATGCTTTACATCAAAAATTAAAAGAAGGCTGGAATCCATCTGTTCCAGAAATTGAATCAGAAAATAAAAATTTGCTTTTTTCTGCAGCTTTGGATTTTGCAATTGAAAAAAAATCTAAAAACATTTCCAAAAAAACATTATCAGGATATAATGGAACGATCAAGTTTATTAAAACTGCACTTTCAGATATTTCATTAGATAATCTTACCATTTCAGATACTAAACGTTCACACATTAAACTTCTGGTTGAAAAGGCAGCAGATAGTCGTAAGTGGTCAAATAATGCTTATAACAAACACTTAAATCATTTAAAGGCTATTTTAAGCGAACTTTTGCAATGGGATATAATAGAAGTTAATCCAGCACATAATATTAAAAATAAATACGTCGAGGATTCAATTGCTCATATACCAGCAAATGAAAACCAACACAAATTAATTAAGAAGTGTCTTCAGGAGAATCATCCTTATTTTTATAACTTTATGCAGTTCATGTATTATTCTGGAGCACGTCCAAAAGAAATACTTCAAATTAAATTATCATTTATTGATATTAAAACTAGAGAGATACTTTTACCAGCTAAAATAACAAAAGGAAAAATAAGTTATAGAAATATAGTGATTGATGATGGTTTGCTTGATGTCCTTTTAGATATGGAAATTGATAAATATCCTAAAGACTTTTATTTATTTGGAAGTTTTAGAGAACCAGGAAAAGGGAATGTTGGAAAATATATCGATTTTATTCCTGGTCCAACTTCTATTAAAAGAGATACTGCCACTAAGAGATTTAAAAAAATTGTAAAAGATGGTTTAGGTATCGATATTACAATGTATTCTTATAAAGGAAAAGGTGGTGATGATAAATTACGAGCTGGTGTTGATTTAGATTCAATTAGAAATCAATATGGCCATACTAATAAAAAAATGACTAAGGTTTATGTTAGATCAATAACCGGTTATTACAAAGATGATATAATTAAAAACAGTACTAAGTTTTAATTATATAATTTTGAAGAAATGTTGTATATAATTTTAATCAAAAATTGTAATTATGGAATGGTATGAAATAGTTTTTGTTGTGATAGCTTGGATTATTGGTTTGATACTTATTGGAAAATCAAAAAATAAGAAGTTTTAATTGTGGCTTATGCCATAATAAGAAATGAACTGTAAAGTATTATTTTACAGTTCATTTTTATATATTCCGTTTTTATGGAATAAAATCGATTATTACCTATTTATGGAATAATTACTTTGCCAATAGAAACCCACCAACTAATCCAACACCAACTTGAAATAAAGTTGTTTCATAAAACCTTTTTGGAACAGCTACTTCATACGTTTGCACTTCTTCTATGTTAATGTATGGATTTGTGAATGAAATGTCTGAATGATATGTTTTTTTACCTAAAAACCATTTTCTTTTAAAACCATCAACGCGTTGAATTTCTGTCCAGGTACTGAATGGTTCGATTGATAATGAATCTTGTGTTACGTTATATCCGAATTCATACCATTCATTAAAATAAGCACCGTTTCTTTTGAATTTCAATTCGTTCGTAGTTGAATCAATTTCTGTAATTGATATTGGTTTGTCAAATTCAATTGAAGATTTTGGAAAAGATGCTTTTATTTTTACAGTTTGAGCTGCAGTTATTTTTGAGAATTCGGCAGCCATTTCTTTCATTTGTGCATTCATCATTTTCTGAATGTCTTTTTCTGAAATAACTGCAATTTCTTGACTAGTCACATTTTGACCATTTTTGAGTTTGTATGTTTCAACTTCTGAAGTTAATGCTGAAATTGAATCGAGTGCAATCTTTTCATTATGGCATTGCACAAATGAATAACTTGCTAAAAATAGAATAACTATCATTAAAGTTGACACTAATAACCTTTGTTGTGTTTTTGTTTCCATAGTTTAAAAATGAAATTTAAAATCGTTTAGTCTGTTTTTCCATCCTTTGATGAATCGTTTTTGTGATGGATTGTTCTTTACAATATCATCCAAGAATTTAACTCTAGCTGCAAAAATCCTATTGAATAACGCTTCTGCATCTTTGTCGATTTCTGTATTTAGTTTTCCTAATGTTATTGGTCCAACTGAACCATCTTGTGTTAAACCAAGCAATCTTTGTGGAATAACAATTCCCCATTTACCAGAACCCCAATACCAATCCACTAAAATATTAGCAATAGATTGATTTTTGATTTCATCGGCTTTCCATTTGTCCCAATATTTGCGAAGAATTACTTTAAAATCTTCTTTTGAAAGTAACTTTACATCATTGGCATCAATATCACCATCATTGTCTTTATCGTAGCCAAGAAGCTTCCAAGTGTTTAATGTGATTCCCATATTAGTTGCTCCACCTTTGTCTAATGGATCATTCACATAACCACCTTCCCATTTTGCAACAATTGGTGCTAATTTTTCAATTTTTGACTTTTGGTAGTTTGTTTTTCCAAAAGGTGCTTTTTCTAGTGTTGCCATTATTCCTCTGTTTTATCGTTTAATTCTTTTTTTACTTCTTTATAAAATCCTATCATTTTTTTGAATGACTTCCAAAGGTTAAAACCACATTTTGGAAGGTTTTCGTGAAAGATTGAAAATCCTTCATTAGCTATAAAAATCAACAAAATAAAAGTTGCAATATCAAATTCGGCAGCAGATAAAACTTCATACTTAAATCTTTTTATATGAAAAGATTCTTGAAATTTGATTACAGCCATTGGTGTCATTAAATAGACAATTAGCTTGACAAACATTTTTTTGAATTTATCTGAAGAAAATCCTTCTCCCTTACCAAAAAACCATTTTTCTTTTCGGTTTGGATTTTCTTTCCAAATGAAATATGAAGCTGTAATTCCTGTTACAAAATCGGCTATAAATGCAAAAGCTAATAAACTTGCAACTGAATAGAAATCAACAACCAAAACAGATAATGTAGCAGTTGTTGGTATAGTTAAAATTGCCACTTTAGGATTCATAAACAAATCTCCTAAAAAAGTGAATTTTGGAAATATTGTGTTGATGGTGTTGTAAAAATTGTTTTTCATTTTTTATAAAAATATTTAGGTGTGAAAAAATAGCAATAAGGCACGAAGAATATTCCTAAAATAAGCAATCCTATGAAACGAAATAATTGATTTCCGTTGCCTAATTTGAAATGATTTAGATAGTAATTATAAGCTGATTTAAACCAAAGTTTGAAGCTTCTATTTGCCCCAATTAAACATTCGTAATCGTGTAGCATTGCTTTTAAATCTAAACCTCTTATGTCGTGTAAATCTTTGACGATTGTTGCACCATCAAACTTTGAGGTGAACTTGCAAAAGAAGTCATAAGCATCTGTGAATGGTTCAATTTCTTCTACAGATAATCCTTTATAGGTTAGTAGCATTATTACTTCGTGTCTTTTTTCGGCAAGTGTTTCTCTGTCTTGTGAGAAGAATGTGTTTTTACTTCTTTTGTAGAAGTAATAGATAACTAAAAGCGTGATGTATAGGCTAAAACTCCACATATATTAATAATTTTCAGTTATATAATTTGATATTTGGTTATGCAACCTATCGTATAAATCAACTCCAATAGTTGAATTTCCAATTAATTCTAATTCGTTTTTTGCTGAAATCCATTGACCAGCTAAAACTTCATTTCTAACAGGAATTAATATTCTTTCAATTGCTGATTGAGTAGATTCTGACATTAAGCCATTTAGTTTTGCCAAACGAAATTCTGCTGAAATTTCTGCATACATTTGAACTCCATCGGCTTGACGTTGTTTGTATTTTTCTGTTTCAGAAGAAAGAGCTTGTTTTATTTGTTGTTCTTGAATTTCTTGTGGTGTTGGTTCTGTTATTATAATTGTTTCAAAAAACCCATTTTGTGGTTTCTCAAAGGTTTCATAATAACCTCCATTACTTGTATTAATTCTGTATTTTTCCATAATTTAAAAATCTGTTAGAAATGAAGGTTTTGAAGCCCAAAAACCCATTGATTGTAATGCAAAAATATTTGTGTCAGACGTTCCAGATGTTCTAATAGCTCTCATTCCTGTTGACATACCACCATAATAATCAAAAGATTGAATATTTGATATTATATCCTCATTGTAAATTAATGTCCCATCTATTTTTCTTGCTTTAAATCTTATTCTTTTTGATATTGCATTATTTTCTATTACTTCTATGCATAACAATAACCATTCTCCAGCTATAATTGTCACAGCAGTGGCGGCAGTTGATGCTCCTCCAAAAGCACATTTTCCTTGTAATTGATTTCCAGATATTGAGAACCACGCTCCAGTCGTTAATATTTCTGAAGGTGTGTTGATTGTGTTACTTGCTGGCATTCCTATAACCGCTGATAGATTTGTTGTTATAATTGGACATACAATTGCAAAAAAAGTTGTTTCCTCTAATAATGATGTCGGATGTGAATTTCCATCTGAAAATCTAAAACCTGAATTTGCATTTGAGCCAACAGCTATGAATCTAACGTGTGCATTTGAATATTTAGTTATTAAAGAAGTATCTGCACCCTGTATTACTCCAGAACTCATTTGAGCTCCAACAAATGGGTAGTGACTCGTTGCCGCTTGATTGAATTTTACATATACGCCTAGATTATTAAGAATTGTTTCTAAAGAACCACCACCACCAACAACCAAATCACCACTTCCTAAAATAGAGTTTCCATTAAGAGTTTTAATATTTGTGCCTGAAACTAAAATAGCTTGAAAATAAGATAAAGCCTTAGTCCAAATTGCATTCCAAGTCGGAAACTTTGAAGTTGAAGCAAAATCTGTATCGCTATTTGATTTATTTGAAACATCTTCTTTTCCAGAAATATCGACAACACCAGAAAGCTTATCCCAATCAGAACCATCCCAAGCATAATTATCTCCTGTATCTAATAGATTGTATGTCCAACCAACTTTTTGACCTGAAGATGGTAAAGCAGCAAAGTTTGCAACATTCCCTTTAAAAATATAAACTGCTGAAAGTTTTGAATCAACTTCTGTTTTTGTGTAAGTATCTGATTTATCTGCTTTATCATTTAATACTGAAGTTAAAGCTGCATTATCGGATGGTGAACCGGTTAATCCACTAAAAGGAGTTGATGTTGCAGTTATCCAACTTCTATCTAAATCTTTTGTTCCTGATGCAAAATATTTAATCCTTAAAAATTCAAATGGAGGAACTACAATATCAGCCCCACTTCTCCACCAAAAAGGTAAATTATCAGCATTATCAGTATTTAAATATTGTAATGTTAAAGTTGTGTTTTTATTATTTACAATTATAAATTCTTTTCCCTCTTCTGGAACTTCTGCACCAACAACTCCTATTATTTCAGATAAATTAAAACCAGCTAATGAAGTTAATGCTGGATTGTTGAATGTTAAAAAAGTTTTTCCTGATGCTGGAAAAGGAAATGATACATCTATACCAGAAATCATTGTAGTAATAGCACCGCTTGAAATTTTCTTTACAAAAGCATCACCAATGATAGCATCAACTGGACTTCCAATTGATGAATCATTTACTAGAATTTCAGTTATGTAAACAGAGTCTAAAGGAAGTATTGGAGTAGTAGCAATTGCTCCTTCAACACCTGAAATAATTAATACATTACCTAAAGAATTAATAAAGAATATATCTTTTCTAATTAATCCAGTATCAGATAATGTTATTGGGAATATAGTATCTGTTGATTTTGAAACTGTGATATTATTTATCATTGCTTCAACAGTAGCTCCAATAGTTAATTCATTTGTCATTTCATCAACTGAAATTGCACCAACACTGATTAAATGATTATAATTATCATTGTTAATAGCTGAAATAATTTGTTGAATATTAACGTGCTCAGTTTCTCCACTTCTTGAAACTGCTATCTTTGAATTTGGGTCTAAAGTCGTTTGAAAAGGCAGTTCTTCAATCTTTTTAGAATTAGTTTCTATTAGATTAAGTTTTGATATGGCTTGTTGAACCAATTGAGTTAAATAAGTTATAGCACTCATAATTCCTTTTTTATTGTACAAATATAATTATTTATATTTATTTAGACTAAATAAGAATAATAATTAAATGTAAAATCTTAATAGTTAAATTACTAACTTTGTGAAATGGGATTTATACTAGTTTTATTCTTTATTATTGTTGGAAGTTGTTACCTAATTGCGAAGTCATTAGGTAATGCATTATTTCCAAAAAGTAAAGATTATAGAGTAGGAGATTATGTCGATAAATCTGTGCACCATCATCATTATCATAATGACAATAGAACCATCAATGTAAATGGTGAGGAATTTAAAAGTTTGAAGAAATGATAGATAAAGGAGAATATTTTCAAAAAGCAATGAATGAAGCTTCTGAAAAACTTGAAGATTTATTAAATAAAGAATCAGTAAAATTTACTTCTAATATTGTTGAATTACCAAAAGAAAATAATAAACCCGAAATTATTGTTAATAAATTTGGAGAACGTCAAGGAACCTTTGAAGGCTATATAAGGCTAAATAAAAATGAAATTGACTTTTTAAGATCATTTAGAAACAAATAAACCCACTAATTAAGTGGGTTTTTCTTTGCAGTTTCTTTTGAGAAATTAATTATATCTCAAGTAACCATTATTACCATTACTAATTAATCCAGGTATTTGAGAATTTGAAGTATTAAAGTCAATAGTTCCATCACTTTGAGAAGCAAATACATTTCCAGTCTTAATCATTTTTGCAGTCAAAACATATAAGTTAGTATCTTCTAATGGTCCTTCTGTTTCAAATTCTCCATTCTTAACATATCCTACACCATCAATAATTACATTTTTATGTGCTAAAGCAATCATTAATTTTCTCCAAATTTCTTTTGTAACTGGTTCAAATTTAAATTCGTCAACTTCATATATTTCAGCACTTAATAATATTGAATTGGTATCTGTTTTATGAACTTCTGAACTTTCTTCTGCAACTCCTGAGCGTTTATGATATGGAATTCTAATTGAATGCTTAATTCCAGTTGCATAAAATATATCCGTATTATCATTATTCCAATAGTTTATAGATTTTGTATTTTCTTGTTTTACTTGAATATTCAAATCTTCTGAAAGTTGAGTTACTGTTGTGAAATTATCATCTGAAGAAAGTATTCTTACTTTTATAGTCTGATCAATATAATCTACCATATCAATAGTAAATTCATATATTTCATAATCAAAAATATTATAAATAGTTCCAGCGATTACAGAAATATCGGAACCAGAATAATTACTTGAAATAACTATAATTTCAGCATTTTTACTTTCATCATAAAGTATATCTTCAATCAAAAACCATTCATTATCTACTTTAACATAGTTTCCTGATTTCGCCCAAATAGGCAAACCTCCATTCAAATAATGTGTTTCGCCAGTTGTTAAACCAGTATTGAAATCATAAATATTTCCAGTTAAGAAATAGATTGCAGTATGGCCATTTCCTAAATCATATTTTCTCGCATCCTTTGAGTCTTTATTTCCAATGTAGTTTGATTTTTTAGTAACTAAAATATTATCCTCTGAAGAATCTTCTTTAACTACCTTAACTTCATTAGTCTCGTAATTAGACTTAAATTGTGTTGTGATTACATCGGCAGTTTGAAATAATTGAGTTTCTTTATATGGAAGCAAAACATCAACCTCACAACTCAAAGTGTTTTCATCATTCTTATAGTTTGCAGCATCACCAAAATCAACTCTGTTTGCAAACCTTAAACTATTGGCTTTGCTGATATAAAAATACGGCTCAGTTATTCCAAATACAGTTATTATATAATCAATAGAAATAGAACAACCATATTCATCTTTTATATAAACGGTATAATTTCCAGCAATTTGACCACTAAATGTATTTGATGATTGCCAAGTAATATTATCTAATGAATATTGAAATACTAAACTCGAAAAATTAGTATTGTTAACTATTACTGTAGCACCATTTGGAGAATTATTAATCTGAACTTGAAAATTATTAGGTGATAGTATTTCTGGAACATCAATCAATTCGATAATATTATTATCATTGGCATCTTTTAACGTTAATGTAATTGGATTTGAACCCCTTAAAACATCAATTGAAAAAGGATTATTTGTATTTGGATCAATTGCAAATGGACTTAAAATTTTAGTTGCTAAAACCGATGTTTGAATATTTAATTTAATATTCTGACAAGGCAAAGTATCAGCTTGAGAAAATGATTGACTTGAAATATTAAATGCTGGTCCTCCGTAATTAAATATAGCAACCGTAACATCACTAGGTAAAGTTATTCCTGAAACATTGAAGCTCCATAAAAGATCTAATCTAATTGTAACAGTATTACCAACTCTAAAAACTCCATAAGGTGGATTAGCTCCAAAGAAACCGTAATAATCAAGATTTAGATATTGTGCATAATTGATAGCACTTCTTTCTCCTATTGTTGAAGTAGGTACTCCAATTGGTACTTCTCCAAAATTTGTTCTTGTATCTGTGAATTTTTCACTTATTAAAGATTCTCCTAACTGCATAGGATGATTCTGTTTAAATGAAACTATTTCACCAAATGCTAAATCTCTGCCAAATGTTACTGTAATGTCTGATAATGCCATGATTAATTACTTTTTAAAATTTTAAATTGTCCGTTTCCGTTTGGTTTTACACTTAATAAAAACCCTTTTTCAGGATCTCCATCTTCATTAATGAATTCTACTCTTCCATAAATATTTGGAATTTCATTACCTAAAACTATAGTTCTTCCATGAATCATTTGGCTTACATCAAAATCAACCTCATGCTCAAACTCAATTATTTTAGATAAATACCTAGCTCTTTTAAGTTCTGAATTCACTATGTTTCCATTTTCAGCATATTCATTACCATTTGCAACTGAATGTAAAGGATCCAATAAATACTGTGAATCTGTTCTTAATTTAGTTGATAGATTACTATTTGCAGTTGAACTTGTGTACCTAACAAAATCAGATAAATATTTTGTGAATCCTGAAGCAATTACCCAGCCATGTCTTAGTAAACAATTGAATGGTGATAGTCTTAAATTATATGCTGTTTCTGGAGAGAAAGTTCCAGTTGGCAATTGTTCAAAATCATCTTGCCATTTTCTTAATTTAAATAATCCCGTTATACTTCTTTTTAAATCAATATTGAAAACATCAGTATCATAATTAGTATCTGTTGTAGCATGAGTTAATTTTTGTTTTCTTCGAGCAAATTCTATTCCATAGCTATCAGCTCTATATTTTGATATTTTTGAGTAAATATTTTTCAGCTTTTTAATTACTGTTGAAAATTTACTTGTTCCATTATATTCAACTAGTCCAAAAGCTTCTTCATAAGTAGCTCCTTTTTCATATCCAATTTCAATAGCTGAATAGGAATAATCAGTTGATGTATATCGCTTCACTTTTTTAACTTGATTTGGAAGTTTTATAGTAACATTTTTATTGTAGAAATAACTTAAATCTTCTATTCTAACATATTCTTTGAAACCATTACTTTCAATTCCTAATCCTAAATTTTGAGTAGTGGAAAAACTCTCCATAAATTCTTTTAGATTTGTTGTTAATGGTTTGAAAACTTCATCAACAGAAGAAAAACCTCTAATCCAGAAGCCATGAAGTAATCCTATTAAAGAAGATTTTCCATCTTCTAAATATCCAATATCAGTTCTACCTAAAGCATTAGATTTAAGAACCTTTTTATTAGTGTATATTTGGATTAATCTTTCTGCAGCTTCAAATGGCAAAACCATATTAGAAATAGTTTTATCAAAAAATGAATCCTCTTCAATAGTAAGACCTCCTGATAATTCCTTGAAATTAACTGTAAAATGTGCCGTTACTGTTGGAAAGTTTTTTAAATCTGATTCAATAAATAATTCCAATGCAATACTCTCTCCAGGTAAAAGTGTTATATTCTTAATAAAATTCAATTCACGTAAAACTCCATCAGCTTGCATTAATTGATTATAAGTATTACCACCTAAAGTTTGCGAAGAAAATAAATAATCTCTAGACTTAACATTATAATCTCCACCATCTTTAAAAACTGTCAAACAAACTGATATAATTCCCCAATCAATCTCATTTAAAACTCCATTACCAGGATATGGAGAAATAATAACCGGTTTAAATTTTATAGCATTTCCTTTTATAACTAAATTTCTAATAACATCAGATTGCCTGATTATCATCATACCAGCTGAACCAACATTTTCATTTCCTTCAGATCCAAAAATTGCAGAAGATGCTTCTTCGTGAGATTTATTTATTAGATTAATTGGAAATGCTTTAGTTAATCTTCTTGTATTTCCATCATCTGATTTAACATCTAATTCAACTTCATTATTATTAGCATCAGTATTCCAAATTGACTGTAAAAATATCCTTCTTCCATCTATTTCAACTTGATTTAATGATAATGGTAATAATGTATCACCATCCATTGTTGTTAATCTTGTAAGTTCAACATCTTCTGATTCTCTTGATTTTAGTTCTGCTTCAATCCCTCCAGAGTTGAATTTTAAACTTATTTGATTATCTTCATCTGAAATCGTTGAAAAATCTAAATAACCATCATAAGTTCTAGTCCATTCATCTGTTTTTGGATGCTTTTCTTCCTTTACAAGCCTTACATCAACATTTACTCCATATAATTCATCTGCTAATTTTAAATAGTCATAAGCTGTTCCTATGAATTTTAAACTATTAGAGAATTTTGGAAAAATACCATGATAGTCTTTATGACGTTCAAGTTCTTTTTCATCACTATTCCATCCAATAGGTTCTGTGATTATTTCAGAACCTAAATCTATGTTTTGAATAATATATCTTACTCTATCGTTATATCCTTGATTTACGTTGCTCATGTCTTAATTCCATTTAGTATTACCCATTTTCCAAATTTCGTAACCAATATCAACTTTAATATTATTTATAGGTTGTTTTTGATTTAGAATTGATTTTCTTGTTTGCCTTAACTCATTTAACATTTCTCTTGAATAAGCATTATCAAAACTTTTGTTTGAAGTTACTTGGCTCATTTTTCTACCTTCCATTTGAATAGATGCCATTATTGAAGCTCTTTTAATTTTTTCATATTCATCAATAGAAGGAATTACTTCTGTTCCTTTTGCTAAATTCATTACACTTGGAACATCAACTATGTAAGGCGCTTTCCCTGGTTCAATTACAACCTCTGGTCTTTTTTCTCCTAATAATGCTGGACCTCCTTTATGCGGTTTTCCTTGTGTTCCTTTTTCGTATTTAGGAAGAGGAGTTAAAGCAACTGCTGCGGCTTGTGCAGCTGCAGTTCCAATAGCTAATCCAACTTGCAAACCTTGATAAGGCAAACCACCTAAACCAAAAGTAATTGTGTCAATCATTCTCGCTGCTAAATTAATAGCTGAAAGTGTTCTTGCTAAATCAACTGCAATTTGTGCGGCTGCCATAATTTTACTTACTACTGCTGCTTTGTACTCTTCTTTTCTACGTTCTTTTTCTAAAGCATCTTTCTTCTTTTTAGCTTCTGCTTGAATGGCTTCTTTTTGAGCAGCATCATCACCAGCCAATTCTAATTGATTGTTGTAATATTCATCCCAATAAGCCATTTCATTGTCAATGTTAGCAATTTTAGCATCGAAAACGGCATAAGCTAATGACTCTAAACTATTAGCTAAATCAGTTGCTAATTGTTTTATTCTTGCATCATTATCTTCTAATATTTGAGTCAGTTTTTCAGAGTTTTCAATTTTAACACCTGTTGTTAAATTGGATTTTTCTATTTGAAATCTTGCTAAATCAGCCTCATATCCTTTTATTAAGTCAGATGAAATTCTTTGATTTTCTGGTAACTTTTTTTGGTCATCTAAAATCTTTTGAGTTTTACCAATTTGTAAATCCAATCCTAGCAAAGCGTACTCTCTCTGAATATCTAAAATCCTTTTTTCGTGGTCAATTCTTGCTTTTTCAATAAGCTTGAAGTTATTACCAGCCGCATCTAATTCTAATGAATAGCGATCATTTTCACTTACTAAATCTTTGTTTAATGAATTTTCCTGAAGTTGAAGTTGAGCATCAATTGATTTTTGAATTGTGGCTACTTCTGCATCAATAATTGTTTGACGCTTTTTAGCTTCAATATCTAATACATTAGTAACTCCTTGCTGATACTTTTCAAAGATTAACTTTTGCTCATCAGTTAAAGATTTTTTAGTTTTTCCAGTATTGATAAGTTCAGTTATTTCAATATTGGATAACTCTCTAACAAATTTTCCAGTTTCTTCATTGTACTTGCCTAATTGTTGAAGTTGATATTCAATAGCTTGTTTATTTTTAGCTAATAATAAAGCATTTGATTCATCTAATGCATCAAGCCTTTCATCGGTTGATGATTTATCATTTTCAATTATAGCATCATTAAAATCAATTTCATTTTGAAGTCTAAACTGTGATAAATTAAAAGCATCATTGTTTGCTTTCTGTTGTAATTCGTATAAACTTTTTAATCTTTTAAGTTCCGCTTGTTTGTATCGTTCAGCAGCTTCTTTTTGTCTTTTTAACTCTTCTTCTGTTAGTTTTTTAGATTCTTTATCGTTTTCAACTGCAACTGCTTTTAATGAATTTTGAACACTTTGAGCAGCTTCTATTTTAGCTTTGTAAACAGTAATGAAATTGGTTGCATTTTCTATTTCAGCATTATTAGCTTTTATTTTGTTAATTCCGTTATCTGGAATAACATTGCCTAGTGGAGTACTAATCTCTGACGCTTTTATAGCTTTGTTTTTTGCTTCTAAAGTTTTTACTTGATCTTCATATACTTTTAGTTCAGCAGTAGCCTTATCTAATGTTGTTTGCGAAACCATTTTTTTAGCTAATTCACTCATTTTTTGATATGATGCAACTTCTTTGTCAAGCGTTTGTTGGTAAACACCAGTCAATACTTCTTGCCTTAAATCATCTTTTGATTGATTCAATCTTCTTAATCCATTAATTGCTCCTGTTGTCCATTCAATTAATTTTCCAAATGTTTTTGAAATAGGTCCATCACCAGAATCTATACTTAAAATAAATTCCTCCCAAGTAGAAGTCATAATTTTAATTTGAGCACTTGCTGATTTTAATTGTTTTTCAGTTAATTCTTTTAAACTTCCAGCAGAACGATTATACTCATCTGTTAGTTCTGACATTCTATCTCTATTATTAGCTAGAATCAAACCAATTTTTGCACTTTCAGCACCAAATATTTTACCAGCCAATGCCAATACTTCTAACGTACTAGCCCCATCTTTTTGAGCTTTATTTATTTTATCTAAAGCACTTTCCAAAGTAAGTCCTTGTGTTGCTAATCTTGTGAATGAAGTAGATAATAAACGCCCAGCACTTTCTGCTTTTATATTGTTATCAACTAAAATAGAAACAAAAGCAGCCGTTTCTTCAATTGTATATCCTAATGCTCTAGCTGCTGGTGCAACATATCCAAATGAATCTCTTAAACCATCAAAACTTAAAGCCGATTTATTTGCAGAAGCAGCCAAAACATCTGTAACTCTCGATGCTTGAGTTGCATCTTCTCCGTACGCATTCAATATACCTTTTACAAGTTCAGCACTTGCTTCGGCATCCGAACGCAAAGCAATAGATAAATCATTTACAGGTTTTAATAACTTAATTGCTTCTTCTGGAGTAGCACCAAGTTTAATTAATGCAGTTGTAAGTTTTGCAACTTCTGTAGCTGAATTAATAGATGATTTTGCAACATTTCTGATTTCTGCTTCTAATGGTGCTATTTCTTTTCTTGATTTTCCAGCAATAGCAGCTAAGTTGACTATTTCTTCTTCAAATTGAATTATAGTTTTTGCAATATCTTTTATCACAGATGCGAAAAGATAAATACCAGTAGTAACTCCAAATGCTGAAATTAGATTTTTTAATCCTGCAACTGCTTGGGTTGGATAGTTACCAACATTTCGATTGAATGTTCCTACCGCTGCATCAGCAGATCTAACTCTTGCATTTAATTTATCGTATTGAGATTGTGCTTCTTGAAGTCTTTTGTTGTATTGTGCTTGTGATTCAGAAGCTAATTTTCCAGTAGCGACAATATTTTTTAAAGCATTTCCTGCAATAGTAACTTTTGCTGATAATTCTCTATATGCGTTTCCTAAAGCTCCGTTCGCAATAACCTGTCTTTTAGTTTCAGCTGTTTGTTCTTGTAGCAATAACTTTTCCTCTATACTTAACTTATTTCCTCTATTTTGAGCAGCTTGTTTTTTATTTAAAACATCAAGTTCTAATTTTTCAGTTTTAATTTTCTCTTGTCTAATTTTTTCTAATGAAAGCTCAAGTTTTTTTTGTTCATCAATTGATAAATTAACCTTATCAGTTGCAAGTTTTAGTTCATTTTTTTGTTTTAAATATTCAACTTGATTTTCAGATTTTCTAAGCTTGATATTTTCCGCATTTAAAGTAACTATACTTTGAATAAATGTATTATTTACAGCAATCGCTTCATTTACCACATTAGCATATTCTTTTCCCCAACCAATTGCTTCATCGGTTATAATTTCTTTTCTAGTAATTTGACCACTACTCATAACAATTAATTTTTAGTGTTTTGTTGTTCTAATGATTCTATTTTGCTGTGAACTGATTTCTCAATAGATTCAAATTCCTCTACCGAAATTTCATAAGGTTTGATTGGGTAATTTAAAATCACACCATAACTTGTAATTATATCAACTATTGAATATTTCTTTTGATTGGTTTGTTTTTTCTCTTTTGGTAACTGTTCTTTAAGTTTTTTAATTCTCAAAATAATACCTTCTGATTCTCTTAAAATACGTTCAATATCATTTATGTAATTATCATCTGTAATTGAATAACCTTGCTCTTTTAACATTAAAATCAAATCGTCATTTTTATCAAACAACAATGATGAACAAGCACATTTAATAATTAAATATCTATTTGCCTGATAATCTATTTCTTTGATGATAGGTAGTATTTTACTATCCTCTTTATTACCGTTTCTTGAGTTATATTCTTCATCTAATCGTTCCCATATTTCAATCAATATTTCATCAGGAACATTGATATCTTCAGTAAGAAGTCTAACGTTTCCAGTTTCATAAATATCAATCTGAATTACTTTTGGTAGCTTTCTTAAACTATCGTAAACAGGACCATATTTAATTGGCTCAACGACTTCTTTTTTTCTTTTGAATAACTTTATCATACTCCTAATGATTTTCTGTAATACTCAATTACAAATGGTTTAAATTTTGTTTCAATTACTTCTTTTAAATTTTCCTCTGACAATCCGAATAGATCAGATGAAAGCCAATTTGGAGAATCTAAAATATCATCGGTTTTTGGGTCAGTAGAACCGAAATAAAATGTTTCATTTAAAACGGTCATGTAAAAATTATTAAGGAATCCACCTGTGTCTTTTGCATCAAATGGCTCACCTCTTTTTTTTGATCCTTTGCTTATTACTTCAGTAGCGTAGGAGTAGAAACCAATTACTTCTCCATAAATATCTTTGCTATCCTCGTTTAACTGCTTTTTATTTAAATCAATCAACTCCTTTTCAATGCTTTTTATAAAGTCAAATAGTGCCTTTGAAACCAATTCCGGTTTAATTGCATTTGCTTTTTCTAATTGTTGATTAAAGTTTGCCATGATTTTTTATAAAAAAAGGCTTTTGATGATAAACACCAAAAGCCTCTTATACAGTAAAATTTATATTCTTATTTTTCTTTAGTCACTTTTTCAGAATCTTTAACTACAACTTCTTCAACTTTTTTAGTTGAATTTTGTGTTGCAACTTTATAAGCTTCTTTTAAGGCTAATAAACGTTCTTTTGGAACAAGTTTTTTGAATGTGTGAACATTCTCAAATTCTGCTTTGAATTGCTCAAAGGTTTTATTCCCATTTCTCCAGCTTTCGCAAAAAGAAATTCCATTGTATGAGTTCTTTTTTGAAGAAGCCATATTATATAGTTATTGTTAACGGAGCTATACTTTCATAAGTAGCTTCAGTTAATTGAACAACACCATCTAAATCAACCGTGAATCCATTTGCAAAACCAGTTCCAGTTAATTCATAAACACCGTTAGCATCTGCAGCAACAAATGAATGAGTATAAGCAGATCCCGAAGCGTCTTTTAGAACAACACTTTCGTCAATAAATGCTTTTACTAAATCATCACCCGCACAACCAGCAGAAGCAGTAAATTTGATTGAAGTTGCAGTAGCTGAAACTTTCGTTAATTCAATATCAAAAATACCCTGTAACTCGATGTGGCTCCAAGTTGGTTTTAATACAACTGGTCCATTCTCAAACTCTTTGTAATCTTCATAAGTGATTGTCAAAGGAGTGTATTGTGGCTTATCATCAGTTGCATCTACCATTTTACCAACTTCTATAGTAACTAATTGACCTCTAACTTTTACACCGTCAATAGTGGTAGCTTTGATTTCTTGAGCATCAGTAAATTCATAGATACGCATTTTCTTACCATTGTAAGAAGCTAATGCTCTATGAGAACAAGCACCAAGATGAACCTCAGAAGTTCTGATTTTCTTACCGTTTTTTGTTTTATACTTTTTACGACCTTCGTAATATGTATCATCAGTATCAGCAGTTGCTAAAGCTTCTATTTCAAATAATGGAATAATTGCTTTTGATGCTTCTTCTGTTCTCCATTCAGCTAAAGTTTTAGCTAGGATTGCAGTTGCAAATTCTTGATCAGTTTCAGCTAAAGCATATCTGATAACTGGTGCGGTCAAGCATTGCTCTTTTGCTCCTGTGTTTAGCGTTTTTGCATCCGCTTGAGCACATTCTATAATACTATTCATAGATTCTGTTTTTTAAATTAATTAAACGTATAATTTTTTTAAGCAGTTTTTATAAACTACTAAATCCATTGTCAAAATAACACTATCCCAAATATCACATTGTTGAGATTTCTTATTGGTAGAAACGTTTGATTTTTCCAACCATGAAATACTATCTTTTCCAATTGTAAAATTTAGTTTTAACTTCTCAATTAATTCATTTGCTACTTTATATTGAACAGTAAAATCTCTATTTTCATTTAAAGTAGATGTTTCTGAATTTGATGAAATCCAAAATGTTACTTTCTTAAATTTATAACCAGCTGGAACTTCTTCCGAAATCCAATTATCAACTAACCACACCAAAGGATATTTTACACTTCCTGAAACACCTAAAATGCTTTCGATTTGTTTTTTATCCATTGAGATAATCCATTTATCTAAAGCTTCAGTATCTCCCCAACTATAAGCTACTGACTTTTCGTTGTGTTGAACTTTTTCAACTGTTTTTATTAGTGCTTTTGGTAGGCTAAAGATCATAATATGTGACTGGTTTTAAATCTATAAATTCAGGTTCCTCAAACAAATCCTCGTTATCACATAAGAAACTATATAAAGAAACATTTGTTGAAGAAAAACCATAGCTTGTCCATTTTACAAATTCATTCCAAGCATCACATCTTTTATTATGTGCTGATGTTTGATTTGTATTATTAGCGTTTAGCTTTCCTTCTCCAGTTCCTGTATTAACTGTTCTTGTGTTTAAAGAATATTGAAAGAAGATATAAGATGCCATTAATGTTTCAATGACATCTACATCTTGAACTTTTGCAACCTTACAAACTAAACCTTTCCACTTTTTGGATAAGTTATCACAATCAGCATATACATAAGAAGTACCATTTACAAGTTTTCCCCATTTGGCATCAGCATCTGTTTTAACTTTCCAATATAAACCATCTAACTCTAAATTTGTCATTAATTCATCAAATAGCTTTTGCCCTAAAATAAATTGTAAACATTCGTTCTCATACTTTTGAATTTGAATCAAGAGTTGAGTATCTACATTTACTTCAGTAGCTGTTAAATTAGCTATTTGGTAATTTCCGTATGAAAAGTTAGATATTCTTGTGAACATGGTTTATAGTTTTTCGATTACTTTTTTACCTTCGTAAATAGCAAGAGCAACGTCAGATACTTCTTGTTCATCTCCTTTTTTCATGAATCCGAAATCTTTTATGAAGCGAACTTTAGTTTTGTTAGTTAAACTAACTTTTACTTCTTCACCACCATTAGATTTATTCTCCTTGCTTTTAGCACCTTGAGCATCATAATACTCTTGAGCTGCACCTTTTTTAGTAACAACTTCTTTTTCTTCTGTTTTTGTAGCCTCTGCCATGATAAATTTTTTTAAATTATTTGATTTAAAACCTACCTAATTAATTTAGATAGGTTTATTTTTTTTACTCTAATTATGGTGTTGCTGTGATTAAAGTTTTCACATTAGCAAAAGTATCTTTGATGATACCAGCTTTTGTTGCATCTGGAATGATAACAGCGACAAATTTCTCTAATACGTGAGTTCTAATGTTTCTTGATAAACCACTCGCTGCATTAGTAGCAACTGCATCAGTTCTACCATCCGTTTCAAAGTAAAGTAATTCACTATCAACACCAACTTTAACACATTGCATTAAATCTCCAACAATAAATTCACCAACTGGCATTTTAGGGTCTTTAATGTAAGGAATTACAGTACCACCCCAATCTAAACCGTTTGAAACTAATTGCACTGATTGACCATTTGATAAAGTATAAATGCCTTCAGAATTTTTATCTTGTTTCATGTTTCTCCAGGCAATAGGATGCATAATAATTGCATTTGGAATAAACCCAAGAGTTTCTAAAGTTGCAATTACAGCTCCAATAGCATCATAGTTATTTGGGTTATCATTAATTGCTAATGCTGCATCAACAGTAAAGGCACTTGAACCAGATCTAACAGAAGTAAGAACATGATTTGGAATTGCATCATTTACCAATTCTGTGAATTTCTTCAACATTTGGGTTACAATAGAAGCAAAGAATCTTCTTAATTTTGTTGTAGTAGCCCATTCAGCAGCTACAGGATCAGCAGATTTTTCTTGTGTAGCATAAACTGCTTTTACAATTGGTTTCAGTTTGCACTCAGTTGTAATTACTGCTTCACCTGTAACAGTTTCATTAATTACAATTAATGTTGCTTGATCTAATGGCATAGCGTCAACCAAATCTAAAACTTTAGAATATGGACTTCTATAACCAAAGAAACCAAGTAATTTTCCCATCAATGTTTGAACTCCGGAACCAATCACTCCTGTAGAACCAGCAGCTGGAAAATCAGTTGAGTTAATTGTATTAACCGACATAACATCAGTTGATACACTTACTTTTGAAGTATCAATTTTGAATCCTTCATTTGGAATTGTAAAGTTTGTTTTCTCAACAACTTTATCATACTCTTCTTTAAAAGCATCTTCTAAAGATTGTTTTGCGGAGCTTGATGTTGATTTTGTTAAATCAACAATTTTAACTCCTTGAGCCTCTACAGTTTCTTTTAAAGTTTTGTTTTCATCTGAAACAGTAGTTAGTTTTTGACTGAAATCTTTTTCCAGTTCTTCTTTAACACCTTTGACAGCTTCATCAATAGCTTGTTTTGCTAATTCAGCTTCGTGTTTTCTTTTTTCAGCAGCATAAGTATCTCTTTCTGCTGCCGTCATTGCCTCTAATTGGGCGTCTGTTTTGTACTGAAACATGGTAAAAATGTTTTTAGTTAATAAATACTTTCTTTTTTTGAGTTTCCTCGATTTTGCTCTTATCTAAAGAACCTTCTTCAAGTGTTTCATCGGCTTGCTCTAAATTGTCAAGTGATTTATCGGCTTGGAATATTGTATTTGTTGTTGGAGTAATAGGATTACTTCCTTTTGGTACTGCTGAAAATTCTGCTAATTTCGCTTCTTTTACATACCAGAAATAACCATGAACATCAACATCATCTTTATTTGCAATCAACGGGTAATATTTATCCCATCTATCTTTATATTCCTTCATGTCCTCCATTTCTGAATTAGCACAAAATAATATTGTAACATATCGCATACCAACTGAATGATTTTTAACCCACTTGTTAGCATATTGATTATACATAAATAGGTTTCTATTAGGATCAATTATTGAAGTATGAGTTAATGCCTCAGTTGTTCCTTCATAGTTAAAACCTAATTCTTTAAAGGTTGTTTTTACAATTGTTGTTTTAGCATTTTCAGAAATGATATTAGCAAATCCCATTCTATGCTCTTGTAAATGGTCAAAACCTTTTTTATTATCTGATACTGTTTTTTTCCAAATACCATCAGCATGAACATCAAAATGACTATCAAAAAAATTTGTAGTATTTGAAATTGCAGTAACTTCAATATTTGGTAAATTAGCTTCTTTAGTATAATCAATAGATTTACTAAATGGATTCATAGCTTTTAAAGAAATAGACTTTAATGTTTCTATAACTTCATCTGTAACTCCTTTAACAGAAATTGATAAACCATAATTATCAGCTTCTTTATATTGAGCTTTTTTTGTATCTAAAACATTTGTCATATTTTCAGCAATTGCTTTAAACATCTCTTCTTTAGATTCAAAATTTTTATCTAATTCTTTACAATAGATTTTCATTTCGTAATGGGTTTATCGTTAGATAATAATTCTTTTTTCTTTTCAATTTGTAACCTTTGCTCTTCAGATAGGTTTTTTTTATCTAAAATTTTATCTAATTCTTTAGCTTTAGTTTTCATTTAGAATTTTATTTTCAATTAATATTTTTTTGTACTCCTCTTTGGTGATAGATTCATTTTCGAGAAGTATTTTATATTGATTAATTATCTTCTCATTAGTATCAATAATTCTGTTTTTAACGATTGACATAACCCCTACATGGTCATAACTTAAATCTAGTTTTCCTTTGCCTTCAAATTCTGCATTTAAGCTATTGATGAAGTTGTTTGCTAAAGGAAATATCTCACTTTCATAAAGCTTTAATTCAGATTCCCCTTTATTGTCATAAGTCGAATCTTTTCCAAAAGGAGTAAGTTCTTTATCAAAGTTGTAAGCGTCATACAAAACCATTGCATCGGGCTCTACAATCTTATTAAAATCAATATTATTTAGTTTTTCTGAAAGATTAATAGCATCTAATCCTTTTGATGAAACAATAATTCTATTTGATAAACCTCTATTATTAAGCTTATCTTCCATTTCTTGTTTTTGAGTAATCAGATTACCTCCCATAACTGGAACAGGAGTATTTAGTCCTTCATCAATATTAGAACCAGCTGAAACTTGTTTAGGAGAAACTATTGTAGTTCCTGAGTTTTGTACTTGAATATTTTTAGCTTTTTGAACCAAATTAATATTGTCAATTTGTGATTTATAAGGAATTAAACGACTATAGCCTTTTTTATTTGTGTTATTTTGTCTTGTGTCATAAAACAAAATAACCTCTGTAAGAAGTACAGATTCAGTATTTCCTTTATACTCAAAAGAGATACTTTCTTTTTTTAAATCAATATGACATTTTGAAGGATTGATATTTATCAATTCCATTGTTTGGAAATTTCCAAACGAGATATATTTTTTCCATATTGCTGTAAATCCAGCTGCTAAAACAAATGAAGAGAATTCTTTTAAAAACTCATCTTTAGATTGATAATTATTTGGATTGTTTATTTTATCTAATAGTCTTGAGTTCTTTTCATCTAAAAATTTAACACTTGAAAACTTACTTGAAATCTTTGAAATGATACTATTTACAATAAAATTATCTTCATATACTTTTATAAAATCTGTATTTTCATTGTAGAAAGTAGAAGTAGAGCCACCCATTGAGAATGCATCTAATGTCAACACATCAGATTCCATATTAATAACTTGGCCATTAACAGTTAATGTTTTCTTGTTTGTACCAAAGTACTTTCCAATAGATGTGTTTTCCCAGAATCCCATTAAGTTGCTATTAATGATACAAATATATAAAAATTATTCTTATTTAGTCCAAATAAAAATAATACAAATTAAAACAAAAAAAACCACCTCGAGAAGAAGTGGTTTGATTGATTGTTATTTTTGGTTTTTTTACTCAATTCTCCAGCCTTGAGCTTGTAAATACCAACGTCCATTATGTTCAGAACCTCTCAAATTAATTTGAACCTTTACAACCTGACCAATTTGTATATTGTCTAATAAGTTAGTATTGTCTTTTACAAAATCAATAGGTAACTTTTGTGGATGTTGTCCTTCTGTTTCAACTACTAATAATCTTTTTGTAAATCCATTTTGACCTACGCTTTCTGTTTGTCCTACAACGACAACTTTTCCTGATACTTCCATTTTTATTTAATTATTTTGATTTATTTTTTTTTATTAACATCAAGTTTGTTTGCAGCCCATGATTGGTCCTGTAACAATCGATAAGTTCTAACATGACAGAAATTTAAAATTTTAAAATATTCAAAATCTATTCCGTAGCCTAATTTTTTTAATTCTAATAAAATAGAATCTTCAATGTTTTTTATTTCAATCTTTTCAAGGTAAGATTCTGAAATATTAGAAACAATTAAAGACTTTGTCAAACCCATCAATGCTAATTCAGGTTGGTATAAAGTATCATATAATTCTTTTAAATTAGATATTTTATAACCAATTGCTCCTTCAATTGTTATTGTTTTATTATCTTTTGTTGTTAGAGTTTGCATTGACATTTCAATAATTCTTAATCTATTCTCTTGAACATAAATAGAATCAATATAAGGGATTTTAAAATGTAATCCTGATGCTAATTGCTTTATATTCTTACCAGCTCTAACTCTTAATCCACTTTCCCAAGGCTGTATAATAACCCATATTTTAATAGCATTAATAATATATTCTATAAAGTCTTTTACTTGATTCATATTATTGGTTTTGTTCGTTCATAAATAAATATCTCATGTTAGCCCATACATAACGAATTAATTCAGTGATTGCATCTTCTGCATCATCGTGACCATCATCATGTTTTCCTATTTTTGGATAGGATTGTAAATGCTTGATGAATTGTCTGTATTCTTGACTACTATTTTCATTAGGCTCTACAAAATATAAGTATGATATAAATTGAGCCCATGCACTTATTCTTTGCTCTTTGTTACCAGTGCTGTAATATCCTGATACATTTACTCCCATAGATTGTAGTAATGTTACAAATACACTCCCTTGATTATTTACTTCAACTTTATTGACAACAGAATTGTATTGTTCAATTTTTTGCTTTAATTTATTTGAGGTAATTCCACTTGCTTCTTGAGTATAAATTGCATCGAAAATGTATATTTTATTTTTGTTTATTTCTGCAAAAGGAGTAGCAAAATAATCGCTTCCTGTGTCAGCTACATCTGTAAATGAATACCTAATTGCACCTTCTCTATTTTCTGGTAATGAGCTAACAAAATTTAATTTTCCATATAATAATCCTTCAATACTTTCTGATGCTTGGTTAAATTGAATATTGTAGGCAATTTCAGAAATAGGTTTAGTGTCATCTAGCAATCCCATTTTAGTAGATTTTAATATCTCTAGACTTAAACGAACAGGGTCTAATAATCCTTCTATGTAAAAATTCTCAATTTCTTTAGGCTCAATATTTTTATATACATTTTCTGCTGGTAGACAAACATGTCTGCATTCATCTTTAAAAACGTTTAGAGAGTGAGCAGTTGTATCTTTACTTGATAAACGTTGTTCAACTAAAATATAAGGTGTTTTTGCTTTATCTTTTTTTCTAGTTTGAAAGGCTTTAAATTGATTTATAGCTCTTTTTCTCTCAGCTGGACTATCAGCAATTCCAACATCCATTCTATCATCATCAATTAAAATACTAGCGTGTTTTCCAGTAACTGATCCATTAGTTGAAAATGAATATCGAACACCTCCTTTATCAGTCTGATAAAATGTTTTTGCAGAAACATCTCTTCTTATTTTTACATTAGGGAAATACTTTTGAAACAATTCACTTTCTATTATATCTTTTGATTTAGAAGAGAATTCATTTGCATTAGTCTGAGATACAGTATTCGTCATTACTGTTTTTGAGCTGTCTATAGCCCATATCCAAGCTGGCAATATCCTAGATGTAATTGTGCTTTTTGAAGTACCAGGAGGAATATTAAATAATAAGTTTTTTTTAATATTTTTAGTCATTCCTTTATACCATTTGTTATCTTGAATATGTGGCTTTCGATCTAAAACATATTTATCTACAACCAATTGAATTTCATCACACATATATTCAATATGCCAATTGTGAACATATTCATCAGTTATTATTGTATTCCAAAATTGTGTAACGAAAAAAAAAAGCGATTCTTTACACTTTTTTCTTGCTATATCAATTTCCTTTTCTTCTAAAAGTAATTCAAGCTCCAGTAATTCATCTTCTGTCATTTGTTCATTTACAGCCATAAATTATTTAGGTTTAAACATTTTCAACAAACACATCTTGTTCTTTCAATTCAATAACAATCCCATCATCTTCTAATGATTGAGCAAAGTCAAGGATAGCATAGCCGATAAATTCGGCATCTGTTGTTTGCACTCCATCGATAAATACTTTTCCATTACTGATTGAAATTCCTTCCATGATTTATATTTTTTAACCAGCGTTAATACATAGTAATTCGTTAAACAATTTCATTACTTCTCCTTCTCCAGTAATCTGAAAAACTTTGTATGATAATGTTTCTATTTGCCTTTGAGTAAACAACATTTCTCTTTGATAAGGTTGTATTTCTTCAACAAGAACCTCTTTTTCAACGAGCATTGGGGCAAATGTGCTTTTGGCAATCATTTCTTCATAAACAAAAACTTTAGCTTCTAAAGCTCCAATTTTTTCGTCTCTGTCATCAAGTATGTGGTTTCTGATAATTTGTTCTAAAACTTCACTATTCCCTCGTTGAATTAATTCTGTTTTTGATATTGTGTTATCATAACTCTTAAAATCTACCTTTTTATTTACTAATTCTTTTATTAGTTTTTGTATGTTTTCTGATTTCATTTATTTGTTATTTAGTAGTTCTTCAATTAGTTTTATCTCAATTGAACTCTTTGAATATTGTTTAACATAATCTAATCCAAGCCTTTTAGCTTGTTCAAAATCATGGTATATGTTTCTGTAATTTTTTAATATTAGTTTTTGTTTGAACTTATCTGTTCCAGTAAGTGTTGAATATGTTTTTGATTCTTCAATAAACTTTCTGAAATTAATTTCATTGATTGATGGGCTTGGCATTTCTGCGTATGCTTCTTGTATTTGGTTTTCCATTTTATTATTTATTATATTAAAAAAAACAACTCACATTTGATTTTTTATAAGACTTAAAAGGCTTTAAATACACTTAGAGAAACTCCTAAATCTAACGCTAAACGGCTCAAATTATCTACGTGCCATACCAATAATCCACATATAGCAGAATGTTTTAACGAGGCATTTAATTCCCCGAATGGTTCTACTTGAGGGCTTATCCTCATGAGTTGTTTTTGTTTGTAGGAGTAGAGGGAATCGAACCCAAAAAGCCAAAAGGCGACAGTTTTACAGACTGCTGATTTAACCACATTTACCATTACTCCTATTTAAAAAAAAGGAAGGGCTTAAAACCTTACTACAATAAATTGTTCATGACCAAATTATGTAAGCGTATTTTTCCTTTTTTACCTCTCTACAATTACCTTTTCACCGTTGTTACTTTAGGAACATGTATATCAGGATTTTGTGGAGAATAACGGATTCGAACCGTTGCTGTATAGGTTTGAATTAACAGTTTTATGCATCTCTTATTAATTCCTAACTAAATGCTGACCACTTTTCGTGCGCTCTATCCAGCTGAGCTAATTCCCCTGATCACACTTTCACTTTTAACCTAAAGGAAACGGCTTCTCTGATAACGAAAGGAATTCCCCATAATGTCTGGAATTAATGGCCTCTTTAAAAACACTACGATATGTGAAACTTCTTAAACATCGGATTATTTCACAATCTTATCCGACACGATTATGCAAGTGTGTAGTGCTTGAAATTGATTAATAGAATTTTTTCATGATGTCTTTTTTTACTTACTTTAAGTTACACCAAAAATAACATAAAATATTATTAAATAACATATTATGTTATTAAATAAGTAAAAAAAAGCTATTTGAGTATTTTAAGTTAAATAAAAAAATAAATGCGTTCTATTAAACAAGGGTTTCTATATTTTGATTTTTTAGTTACTCTTGTTTGGTTTCCTGATTTAATACATCTTGATATAGTAGTATTAGAAAACATTTTTAAAAGCTCTTGGTCTTGAGTGTTTTTATATATTAAAACTTCTTTAGTTATAACATCTGTAACTTTTATTTTTCCTTTATTTAATTTGTTTTTTAACATTCTATATTCTCTTTCTGGAATTGTGCATTCTTTTTCAGTATTTCCTTTTCCAATTCTTTTAACAACAGCATGGTATTTAATGTTATATATTTCAGAAACATAACGAGCAAAGCTTTTTAAAGAATTAAAGCCTTTACCGTCTAAGAAATATTTTTCACTTCTTTTTATTAATATTTCTTTTTTAATTTTATTTTTTAGTTCTTCTGTTAAATTTTTGTCTGAGTATTTACGTTTTTGATATTGTTTAATATACGAGTCTCCAATATTTTCAGTTTGTGTTTTTTGAAAAACTGAATGCATATCAGAAGAACATAATTTACAAATACTTGCAAATCCTCCAAGTAAATTTTTATTTTTATGAAATTTATTAATTTTCTTTATTTCTTTGCAATTTGAACACTTTTTAAACCCTTTAGTAAAAATATTGTCAGAAAATCTTTTTTTACCAATTTCTAAAATACCATTATCTTTCATTTGGCAGTCTCTACATTTTGTAGCCCTTCTTCCTGTGTTTTTATCTTTAATATAGAATTCATCTATACTCAATTCATTTGAACAAGTTCTACATCTATATTTTTCTAAATAGATATTTTCTTTTACATTTTTTCTAATTAAAATTTGTTCTAGAGATAAATTAGAATAATTTGTATTAATGTTTTTTGGGAAATTATTTATAGTGTATTGTTTATCTTTTTTCATAATTTATTTTATGTTATATTTTTAATCAAAAATTAAATCTCTCTTTACTAGCCTTATACTTATTAATCAAAAATGATAATCTATTTTGTTGCTTTTCTGTAAAAATATTTTTTACTAAGCTTTGATTAGTAATAGAAAAATATATTTCTTTTAGTTCATCTAAAAACAATAATTGTTTTGTACAATCTTTAAGAACTATGAAAGCATTTCCATTTGGGTAAATATTAATTCTAATTGAATTTCCATTAAATGGTTTTGCATACTTTTTATAATCTTTTTTATTACTCATTTGAATAAAAACAAAACCATGCTGAAGAATAACTTCTTCACTGATAGCCACTTTATTTTGCTTTTCAAAACATAAAATATCTATTTCCATTTATTCTTTATTTTCGATTAATAACAATTTAGCTTTCAACGCATCAAGTCTTTTCTGTTTTTCTTCAGAGAAACCATCTGTATCTATTGTAAGTGATGCTTTTTGTTTGTTGTCGGATTCGTAACCTCCTAAATGCTTCATAAGTTTTTCAACTGCTTGAAGTTTATCGAATACTTTTAATTTTTTAGTGTGTCCAATAGTTTGGCCTTTGATATTAATTTCATCTGTTTCAAGTTGAGCAATCATTATTCTAGCTTTCTTTGGAATTGAATGAATATTTTTAAGATTACCGTTTGAATCGTAAAGCTCTGAAATATCAAATCTCAACATATCGGATAAAGTATTGACTATTTCGGATATTGTAACCTTGTTATCTTCTTGAATTTGAGAGCGTAAGAATTCAATCCTTGTACTAATCTTAACCTCGTTTGATAGGTGAACTGCTTTAACATGAATTGATTCAGGTTTCATCTTAGAAGTAGAATAAGCCTCACGATAAGCAGCGGATTTATCACCTAATCGAATATAAGCTTGACAAAATGCTTCTTGTTTGATTGTGAGGTTACTAGTTTTCATAAGTAATGATTTTATTTGATTTTTTAATATTATCGATAGCCCAAAGAGGTTGAAAGTTTGAGTAATGATTTAATTCAATTAGATGTTTTTCATCTTTAGCCAAACTAATTGGGTATATGTGGTCAAGATGCCATTCACTTCTGTTTTGCCAATTCATTCCCTCTTTAAAAAGTGATTCAATATGTTTTTTGAAATTAATAGAGGAACAACCTAATATTTCAAAAGTTTTACTTTTTTTAGTATAGCCTTTATTATTTAAAGCATTATAAATTAAATTTCTTACTGAACATTCAAGTTTATAAATTGGTTCATTGTCTCTTCTTGTTTTTCGAGTAGTATTAATTTTATCTCTTGAGGTTTTTTGATAACTTTTTACCTTCTCTAATACATTTTTTTTGTTGTTTTGATAATAAGTGTTGTCTGTTTTTTTTTTAGTTGTATTATTATGCTTATTTGAATCGTAAGATTTTTTTAAGCATTCCTTACAAGAATAATTATAACCATTTTTATTTGCATTGTTTATTGAAAATTCATTAGATGATTTTTCTTTTTCACATTTATTACAAATAATAGTTTCAGATTCTTTTTTTTCTCCACCTCTTTCTAGAACTGTTCTAATTACTTTGTATTGTTTATTTTCGAAAGTATCTTCCTTTTTGGTACTGAAGCAATATTGTAGTTTTCTCATTTCAATACCTGAAAATTCAACTAATACTGGAAGTGAGCCAAATAGCTTGTAGTGGTCGTGTTCTTTTATATGAAGTATGAATGGCATAATTAAATTTTAACAAGACAAATATATAACATATTTTGCAACTTAATAACATAATATGTTATAAAAAAAGCCTCGATTGAGGCTTTAGTTTAGTTTTATTAAATAATACATTTTATAATAAATGAATTATTTCATCTGATTTGTTAAAACATTTTGAGATAAATTCTGCATGAAGTAAAGCTTCTGATTTTTCTTTGGTGTCAATAATTTTGTTTCCAGTAATTAGATAAGGAATTCTTGCAATTTTATATTTTTGAGCTAAAGCATTTCCGACTATATTCCAAGCATCTTTAGATTGAGAATGAACGACTTTAGTTTTTATTTTTGGATTTTGCATAATTAATGATTATTAGGTTCAATTTCTCCTTTAGCAACCATTTCATCATATTCTTTTTTCATTGTTGGAAATAATTCATCAGCACATAGTTTACAGAAATAGTTATCATCTGAATCTCTTTGCATTGTATCCATATCGAAATCCTTTTGACAACTTTCACATGTTTGTTCGCATCCGTTCCATTCCCAAAAAGAAAGTTTCCCTTTTACGTTTAGGATTGGTTTGTCGTAAAGAACTGGATTAGCTAGAACCCAATTGTAGATTGGTTTTTGATTTTTCCATAATTCTAAATCCATATTAAATGCTGAGTGATTATAATCTACAAAGTTTCCGCCTATGTAGTAATTTTCAATTTTAGGTTTTGAATATATTATTTGATTTCCTGAACTTTCAGCCCAAATACTCGGATGATTTATTACACAATCGATGATATCAACTTCTCCTATGATGGCTGATAATGGTCTATCTGGAAAATAATCACTGTTCCAGTTTTGAATAGTTTTATCCCATTGTTGTTGATTTAAAGCTTGTGATAATGATCCAAAATCTTTAGCAGAAGCATGAATATAAATTCTACCTCGAAAGTGAGTTTTCCATGTTCTGTTTTCTATGTCTTTAATACCATGAGCAATTAGTGAAGCCCATGGTTGTTTTATTGATAGTGCTTTCATTTATTAAATGCGTTAGTTTCTTTTAAATACTCAATGGCTTCTTCTCTTATTTTATGAAGAATTGTGCTCTCTTTTTTCCCTTTATAAGTAAATACTTTAATGCTTTCAAATTCTTCATCAGTTAGCTTTTTAATCGGAATGTAGCTAATGTATTGAGTTTTAAAAACATTTTTCTTTGTACAAAGTATATAAATGCTTCCTTCTTTGTAAATATGACAATGATTTACATTAAGCATTTTATAAATTTGTTTTGGTTTAATCTGTTGATTTTCTACCAAGTCTATTTGTTGTGAATTCATCTTTTCTTAAAGTTGTTTTTTGGTTTGTTCATAAATTTACTAGGCTTATGCTCATAGTAGTTCATTGGTTCGAAATCTAATCTGTGGTTAAATATTGGAATCGGTTCTGGCTGGAAAACTTTCATTCTTCTCAGTTGATTTTCTTCTTCTAATTCGATTATCCTTTGAAGAATGGCATGTATTCTTAACTTATTAATTCTACTTGCACCAGATATAATAATTATTCTTTTCATCCCTAAACAATTTTATTAATAAATTCAATTGGATTGCAACCGAATTTTTGAGCAAGGTTTTGAATTGTCATTGCTCGGTTTCGATCCTTTGTGATTGATATTTTGTTTTCAATTTCGCAGAACAGGAAATTAGTTTTACATCCTTTGAATGTAATTTTTGAAACATCCATTGTACCAGGAATACATTCATAAGCCATAAAGTCAATTTCAGAGCCACCGATTAAACCTTGATTATGTGGTTCAATAACTTCTTTGTAATGTTTCTCTACTTCTGGAAAGTGAAGCCAAGCAACATAGTAATTGCTATGATTATCCCATTCATAACCACTCTTGAAAGGCTTAGAAACTTCAAAAGGTTTAAATTGTTTTACAACTTCTTCAGAGCATAGGTAATACTCACATGGCAATTCTTCGGTTTCGAATTTATTTTCTCCTATCAATTGAATTTCTAGTTTCTCTAATACTTTTTCTGTTGATTTAGCATAAATTGTGAGTTCCATTTTTAATTCAGGTTTTTCTGCATCCCAAATTTTTGTAATAAGATTAACACCCAATCTTTCAGAACCATTTTTAGCCAATGGTTTTATAATGGGCTGGTAGTATATAAATTTTTTCATCGTTTTTTATTTAAAGAGTGAAAGTTTTAATTTCGTAAGTTATTGTTAATTAATAAGTTGTAAATATAGGTTCGTATAGCAGCATGTTATGGTTAATTAAATCAGAAACTTAGTGCTTCTAATCAATCCTTTTCCATTTTCATCAGAATAATGATATTCCCATTTACCAGTACGGCAATTATGTTTATCGTAAATGCTTCTTTTATAAACAATAACTGATTGCCCTTTATTTAATTTTGTGCCATAACCACAAACTAAATCTTCTTTCAATACTCCTGTATATTTTTTATTTGCCATATCTATAATTTTAACTAACCATAACAGCGGTTTTATTCAATTGCGAGTTTTGTGGTATCATCACGTTCACGTTTCGCATTACGCTTTGTGGTAGCGGAAAAATCTCGGTTACGATTTTCGCAACTGAAATAAAGCCGCAGGACGTTAACCTTGTATATTAAAATTTCTGATTTTATTATTAATACTTTCATCGTTTGAGCCATGTTCCAAAAGGTATGTTTGAATTGCTTTAAGGTTTGAAAGCTTACAAATTTTTATACATCCTTCAAGTAGTTCATTATTCATTTCTCCACCAAATTCATCAGGAATAAGGGAGTTAAATTCTTCTTCTAAATTCATGATTAAAGAGTATTAGTTGAAGTTACCAATGAGCTTTTTATCAAACCACGTTCATATATAATTCTGTGTAAATTTGCTTTTTTATCAATGTAATTATTGATTATTTTTTTTTCTCCTTTGTAGTGTTTTTGACAATCATAACAAACTTTACTTGACGACATATCAGAATCATCACGACCTAATTGCCTCATATCAAGATTGCTTATTTTTTTTACTGTATCATCAAATAAACTCATTGAAAATCCATCAGATAAATAATAAGGGAATTTTAAAACCTGATAAAATCCAATTGACAAACCAACTTCTTTAGATGCATATTTATTAACATACAAAACTGTTTCTTCTGGAGTTTCAGGATTTTCAAAACTATCTTCACAAATACTACAATAAGTCAGATAATCATCTGAATAACAATTTGAGCAAATAATAGATTCTTCATCACTATCAGCAAGTTTATCGTTTACAACATTGTAATCTTCATAATCTTCTTTAAAATCATGACCACAAGTAAAACATTCAAATTCCTGTTTTACCATTAATTCTTTATCTGATTCCGAAAATTCAAAACCATTATATTCTTGATATTCTTTAAAAAAAATTTTATTTTTCATTTTAAAATAATGTTAGTTGTTCTTGTGGTTTTTCTTCTTTGATGTGCTCCCATAATTCAGGGTACATTTGTAAGTAGTTTTTCATGTATTCGTATGCATGGCCTTCAAGTATATTAATATCTATGAATTTTTGCTTTAACCTTATCAATGGAACTTTCGAACCATCAATAAGGTTTGCAATGATTATGTTATTTTCTCTACTGAAGAAATAACAGTTTTCAATAAATGGAATTGAATTAATCATGAATCAATGATGGCATGACTAACATTAGGATTTCTTCTCCTTCTTCAAGTCCATTAACTGCAGTTAAAATTCCAGCCCTATTTGGCATAGACATTTCCAATTGAACTTCTGAAGAACTAATATTTTTAAGCATTTCCATAAGATATCTTCCATTGAATCCAATTTGCATGTCATTACCTTCGTAGTTACATGTTAGTTTTTCATCGCCTTTGTTTGAGTAGTCCTTATCTTCTGCTGAAATTTCTAATTCTGGACCCGTAAACTTGCACTTAATTTGATGTGTAGTTTTGTTTGAGAAAATAGAAACACAATTAATTGAATTTAAAAACTGAATTCTATCAATGATTAATTTGTTTGGATTTTCCTTTGGAATTACAGCTTCATAATTTGGATATTTTCCATCTATAAGCCTACTACTTATAACGAAATTACCAAAGCTGAATGAAGCGTTTGTTTCATTGTATTCAATTTCAACTTCTAGTTCACCGGTTGAAAGAACACTTTTCAAAACGTTTAATGGTTTCTTTGGCATGATGAAGAAAGCATCTTGATCTGATTTAATATCATTTCTCGAATACTTAACCAATTTATGAGCATCGGTTGAAGTAAAAATTAATCCGTTAGTTGTAAGTTGGAAATATACACCAGTCATTACTGGTCTTAAATCATCCGTTCCAGTTGCAAAAATTGTTTTGTTTATTGCTGAAGAAAGAATTTTTGAAGAAAGAATTGTTTTTGATGGATTCTCCAGGATAACTTGTTTTGGAAATTCATCTGCTGAAGCATAAGCTACTTCATATTTTCCTGACATTGAAATTAGTTCAACAACATTGTTTTCAGAAAAAAGAAAAGTGATTGGTTGTTCTGGAAGTGTTTTAAGTACTTCAATCAATAGCCTTGCTGGTATGCAATAAGAACCTTTGTCTGTTGAGTCTATTTTCATCGAAACAGTCATTCTGTTTTCTAAATCGGAAGATGTTACTTGAAGTTTGTCGTTTTCAAAATTGAAAAGGAAGTTGTCAAGAATTGGTAAGGTGTTGCTGTTGTTGATAACTCCACTTAATACTTGTAAATTTTTTAATAATTGTAAAGACGATACGATAATTTTCATAAGTTTAATTTTAATTGTTTATGCTGCGTGTTTTTTGGTGCTCTTTTTTCTTGTTTTAATAATTATTTTTCTGATATCAGGTATGCTTTTATTGAGTAGTGCTAGTATCTCATCATGGTATTTTGTAGGCTCATTACCTATACCTCTTGATTGCTCAATTTTCAAGCTTGGAAGTTTAATTTCTATTGTTTCGATTGGTTTGTTTCTAATTCTTGCAGAAAGAATCAAAGAATCTTTTTTTGAATAATACTCGCTTGTAAATACACAATGATTTAGAATATCTCCCTCTTTTTTGAATTCATCAATGCTTTTAAGAGGAACAATATTTATTAGTCCTTTTTTAAAATGCAAGTCAAAGAATTTTTTATTTCGTTCTAAAAATTCAATACTTGCTTTTTTTAAATTTTCCTGACGTTTAATAATTGCCAATCTATCTCTCTCTTGTTCTTCAAGCCTTAATATTTCACGTTTCTTCTTCATCCAATAATCATGAGCTTTCATTAAATTTTTAGGGCAAACGTATTTTGCATTTCTTAAGTCTTTTTTGAAGTATTTTAGAAAATCTAAATAATCAATATAAATTCTATGGTCTTTTACTTTGTATTTATTTCTAAGGCAAATTTTAATTGATGGCCAATAAGAAGTTAGCCTATAACTATCACCCATTTGAAGTAATTCATATTGTTTTGCTTTTAGTAAAGTTTCAAGTTTTGAGTTTCTTGGAACTTTTTTAATTGCTTCAATAAAAGTCAAGCCTTGTAGATTTGTATCAATTCCAAACTTTTTATATTCTGGCTTTATAACTGAACTTGGATGATAGTATCTTGCATATACATCGTATTTTGCACCGCTCCAGCTTCTCTGATTTTCAACTCTAATTTCCATATTACCACTCCAACAATCACAATAACTTTGTGTATTATGATTTTTACCAAACATGGTAACTTTTAAATCTGGGTCAATCCAGTACTGTAAAATTTCGTGAAGATGATATTTTACTGGAACTCCTTTTTTGTAGTAAGCGATTAATTCGTAGTTTCTAATTATTTGAAATTCTTCAAGAACATCAGCAATAGCAAAATAGTTTATTTGCTTATCGGTTGTGCATCGCGATGATTTGACTTGAAGTTTAGTTTCACAATGAGGACAAACTGCTTTTTTTCTTGAAACTAGAGTAGGAGAGAACGTTTCTCCACAATCCAAACATAAAACTCTATTTTTAGTAGAATAACCTCTATGCTCTAATGTGGTTTGATAAGCCCATTGTTTGGCTTCTTTTGTAATAGTTGGTAAATAACTCGCTAAATCAACTATTCTATGGTGTAATTTAGTTCTTGGCTTCATGTTTACGAGAATAAATCTACTTGTTCAACTTCTTCTTTTACTTCTACCTTTTTTGGAGCTTTCTTTTTGGTTGTCATTTTTTCCATTTCTTGCTTAACAACTCCATCAAGTGCAAGTTTTTTAGCTTTCTTCATATCCTCTGGAGTAAGTTCCACTTTAGTTTCCAAAACAATTTTTTGTCGTTGTGCTTCAACCTCTTTTTCAAAAGCTTTTTCTTTTGCTGCAGCAATATCTTCTTCGGTTAATTCTACATGATGATTAACTACTACTTGACCTTTGATTGGTTGACCTACTTCAATAACATCTTCATCGTAGTAGTGAATGGCCATGTTGAATATTTCTTCATCTGCAAATCCATTGCAACCAGAAGCTTTAACTTGATTCATAATGTAGGTTACGCAATCATTGATATTTTTCTTTTCCTTTTTCAATGTTTCAGCGAATAAAGGGTCGTTTTCTGCTACTTTTTGTAAGTGATTTTCAATAGCTTTTTTGAATGGTTCTGTTGTTTTCATAAAGTTGTTTTTAATTGTTAAAGATTATCTATTAGCCATATATTTACTTATAATTTGTAAAGTCATTTCTAATGACCAGCTAAAACAAGCGTAATAACCTTTTGCTTTTAGTTCGTTAATAGTTTTCATTTGATTTTCTACGTGTTCACTTTTCAATAGTGTTACACCGTCAACTTTGTAAATTGATTTTACTTTTAGCTCAATAAATAAGCCTTTGAAGTCTTTGTTTGGTTCTAAAATCAATAAATCAGGACAAGAAAAATCATTTTTTTGTATCAATTTATTTCTGTTTTGTTGTGGAATTGTTAGTTTAACAGAAGCAACGGTATCGCTTAAATAAAGCACTTTTGGAAACTGAAAACTTAACCATCTGCAAACTGCTTTTTGAAGCTCAAATTCTGGTTGGTTTTTACTCATAAGTGAAAATGTTTTTTTTAATAGTTCTATTTCTCAAAGTGTGATAGTTAATATTTAAAAGTTTAGATAACTCTGAAATAGTATATTTTTGAGATTTATATTCAATAAATACATTTGTAGTTTTATTATTTTCTTGTTCAATTTTATTAGCCCATCTACAATTAGATGGTTCATAATTTCCATGAACATTTATTCTATCGATTGAGTGTTCTTTTGTGGGTTTTTCTCCCATATCATTTGAGAAGTCTTCAAATGAATTTAGCCATCTATCACATACTTTTATTCCCCTACCTCCATAGTTTGAATATGATTGAGAATTTGGATTATTACATCTACTAATCATTGTATGGTAAGTATTGTAAATAGATGTTTTTGATAATCCATGAGTTTTATTATCTATTTTAGAACGATTTGAAGTAGTTTCCTTTTGTAAACAAGAACAAGATTTACTCCATCCATTTTTTAATTTACTTCCAATAACATTAACTTCTTTTCCGCAATCGCATTTACATTTAAATAATACTTTCCCATGAGGATTTCTTTCTTGTAATTCTGAAATTACTGTTAGTTTGCCAAATTTTAAACCGATTAAATTTAACTTTTTCATGATTTTAAAAATAGAAATGCCTTACAACGCTTCGGGCATCCACTCCCTCCACGTTATAAGGCTAATATTTTAATGTAGTATTTTGTGGATGTTTCAACTACATAGCAAAAATAACATATTATATTATTTAATAGCATAATATGTTATTTTATTTTTAATTTTTTTTTTCAATTCCGATTAGTATTTTATCTTTTTGCATTTGATTATTTTTCAATTAATGATAAAAAAAGGCTTTCTATTTCTTCAAAATTTCTATTTAGATAATCAGAAACTATAATGCTTTTACATCTATTCTGCACTGTAGCAATTGGATTCTTTGAAGTGATTTTTTGTTTTAGTTCTTCGAAAAGTTTTGATTTAGAGTAAAATCCTCTATCAGAAATATGCTTAATTTCTTCTTGATTGTATTTTTCTAATTCCTTTTTGTAGAGAATTTTTTTATCTAAATCAGATATTTTAATAATTCCTTTTTCAAATAAATCATCATAAATGAAATGTGCTTCATGACTAAATTTATTTTCTTGGATTTCTTTTTGGATTAACTTTAATAGATTTTTTCTAATTTCTTTTTTTTCTGATTCTGAAATTGGAACTTCTTGAGTTAATAAAAGTTGTTTTTTTTGAGAATAAGTTCTTAAAGATTCATTTCTGTATTCTCTAAAAGCATTTAGGACATCACCAACAACAATTGAATCGAGTATTCTAAAAACTTTTATATCTGGAAACTCTTTAGCTACATACATTTTAAAAGCTTGTTTAATTTCTTCAGCAGTTAAATCACCGAATTTATCTTTTATAAAATCTAAAATAACCAGCATTTGAATTTGTAAATCTTTTGATTCATTTTCATTTGAAACTTTAATATTCAAAAGAGTTATCAAGTAATTAATTAATGGATCAGTTTGCTTACTATCGACTATATCTCTAATTTTTGGAAAGTCCTCGCTAATTTTGGCTAGTAACGGTCTCGATTGCTTCATCAGTATTAAATCTGAATTGCTGTTTTGAACCTGAATTGAATTGTTGTTTTGTTCCATTTTTTTCTAAATTTTTATGCAGCCAGTTTATAAAATGACCAATGAATTCTTTTTTGTTTGGATGTTTTTTTTCAGTTGTAAAAAGAAAAATTGAAAAATCGTCTAATTTTTCTTTTATAAAATCCGCTGGTTTTTTTTGTTGCATTGAAACAGTTTCTAACCATTGCTGACTTTCAAATTTTAAAACATCTCTAAAATTGTCGTTGGTGGTGTTGTCGAATTTTTCTTTATCAACAACATCTACTTTAGTAGATGTTATATCATTTACATTTACACTAACACTAACACTATCATTAACAGCGATTTTTGCGATGCTCTGCGATGGTATGCGATGATTTTTATCGCTATGCGATGTTTTGCGATTTTCTGCGATGATTTCAGCCTCCTCTAAAGTTATTTTTTTAGACATTATTTCTTCATATAAATCATTGTGCCAACGCTTAATATTTCCAATTCTACCTCCTTTTGATTTGATTTCAATTGTCTTTTCCCACTTTTTTAAATCCCTTTTAAACTGTTGTTTAATAGGTTCAAACGACATTTCAACAATAAAATCAATAGGGTTTGGATCATTGTCATTTACGTATTCTAAAATATGTAAGAAAAGCTCACCAGAATAATTAGTTTTATCTTGCCTATCTTTTAAAACAAGTTTTTTAACCGTATGAATTAAATCAGAATAAAGAACAAATGATTTTTTATTTTCTGCCATTACAAATATTTTTTTGGTGTTATTCTGAATCTATGGATATCTAAATGAGGAAACATATCATCTAAAAATTTTATCTCATTAAAACTTAAAGGAAATGAAACTGTTTTCCTTTTTATATCAACCTCAACTTCCACATTATTGTCTTGGAATAAATAATAGATATTATTTTCAAAAATTGATTTTACAAAAGGTATTTCATTAACTATTGGGCTTCTATTATTTATTTCAATAATACTTTCTCTAATTATTTCCATGATTTTTATTTTTGAAAAGGAACGTTTGTAAGTTGTTTTCCGTTATTTGAAATGAAGAAAGAACCGTTTGAAGTTTGTTCAATTTTCATCGTTTCAATTTTTCCAAAGAAGTTTATATTTCCTCCCATATCAATTACCCATCCTTTCTTTTTTGTACCATCTGGGTATGTAAATATTCTCATCACACGACCTACAATTTGATAGTAAAGAGATAGTGACATTGTGGAAATTGACATAAGTATTGCCTCAAGTCCAGGATAGTCAAACCCGGTGGTTAAAACTCCAACATTAATAACACATCTTATTGTTCCGTTCTTAAACTGACTAAGTATCTTTTCACGTTCATTTTTTTTAGTTTCTCCTGTTAAAACAACAGATCCAGGTATTCTTTTAGAAACCGCAACCGCTTCTTCAATTAGAGAGCAAAAAATCAAAAGATTTTTTCTTTTATTTAATATGGTTAAAGCTGTTTTAGATATCCTTGAAGGCATATCAATTGACTTATAATACCTTCTTAATGAATTCCTTGTAAAATCTGTTCCTGAAGCATTTACTTCAAGTTTTGAGCGATCAATAACATCGAAATTATAATACTCTAACTCCGCTAGATATCCAGCATCAAAAAGAACTGAATTTTGAACGTAATAAAGTACGTTTTCAAAAATTCTAGGTGTTGTTCTTGTTATGAAGTTTAGTTGTGGTCCTTCTGATGTTTGAGTTAATCTGTATGGTGTGGCTGTTAATCCTAATACTTTTGCGTTAGGGAAAGAATTAATGAATTCTTTATACATTCCAGCATCTGAATTAACTAGGTGGCACTCATCTATCAATATGTGTTTTAAGTTCTTGAATAGATGTTTTTTATTGATGATACTTCCAATTGTACAGAATGTAACTGTATCAATTCTTTTTTCTCCAGCTGATGCACTATAAATTGAAGCCTTTCCATATTTAGAATACTTTTCAAAGTTTTGTTCTAATATTTCTTTGGATGGTTGGAGGACAATAGTATTGCCCTCCAATGGTTCCAAAATTTTAGCTATAATTACAGATTTACCAGAGCCAGTAGGTAGTATCAATAAACTATTCTGATTTGAATAACCTTGAAGATAACTAACACCTAACTTTACAGAATCCTCCTGATATGGTCGTAATTTGAAAGCCATAATTAATCTACTTTGGCATTATCAAAAGCAGCATCTTCTTCAGAGAATTCCATGTAAACTTGATTTGGATCATCAGCTGGTGCTGCTTTTCCATTCATGTATTGTTCCACTTCGCTAATTGCTTCATAAACACGAACTTTTAAATCATGTAAATACAAGTAGTTTCCGTTAAGTTTTTCTTTAGGTGTTTCAAACTTTATAACTCCTCGATCAACTTCTTTCCAACCAACAATGACAACTGATTTATTTTCTTCAACACCTGAAATTTTAAAACCGGTTACATAGTATTTTTCAGTTTCTGGCTCTTCCTCTAAATCTTTTAAAGATGTAGCGTTTGTGTTTCCAGTAAAAGCATCATCAATATGAGCTAAGAAAACTTTTAAGTTGTCAAATTTTTCCTGAAGATGGTCATGTACAATGTGAGCACCTTTTCGAGATAAAGTATCTCCTTTTGTTGGTCCTTTCAATAATTCATAAGAGTAAGTACATAAAGCATCATTGATTGTAGCTCCTTTGATTTCAACTTCTTTATCTTGAAGTGAAAGCATTTCATCGAAATCATTTTCTTTTTTCGATTTATCAGCTAATTTTCCTAGTTTCTCCAATTTTTCTGGAGTCATTTCAATAACATTGTTTTTTGACATGATATATAATTAAGTGGTTAAATAATATTCTTTAAATTTTCCTTTGACATATTCTGATTTAATAGGGACATTCCATTGATCCTTTAAATCTTTAATTCTTCTTCTCAAATCACCAATTCCATATTCAATAAGCGCTCTGGTAGTTGTAAGTTTTTCACCTCTCAAAAGAGCTTCATAAACTATTTTACATTGATTAGAAAAACGTTCTTTGTTTTCTTCAAAATGCTTTTGTGAATCGATGTTATTTTCAACATGGTTCAATTCTGTAAAATCAATTTCTAAATCCATTGTTCGTTGTTTTTAATTTGTAATTCAATCTCTTTTAACATTATTCCTTCTTCTGGAGTAGGTAAGTAGATACCAGCTTCTTTTGATGAGTAGTTTCTAAATCTTTCAATAGCATCAGTCATTTCTTTGGTATTTAGTGATGCAGAACTCCTGTAGTCAATTCTAATTTCTCCAGTTTTTACATTTATTCTTTCGTACTCAAAAATCTGTTTGTTGACTAATTTTTTAAAGAATTCAAATTTTACATACTCTAAAGTTTCTCCATATTCTAATGCGAAAAACGAAAGAATAAGATGTAAGTAACTGTTTTGATTTAGAGTTCTTTTTTCTTTCTTTTGAGTAAGTTCAAAAGTTTTCTTTTTTTCAATTAAATGTTGAAATTTTACTATTGCTCTTTGAACATCGATTGGTTTTTCAGCGTTGTAGAACATGTTCCAATGCTTTACAATTTGCTTGTGCAACTAATTTTTCAAGATTCTTCCAATTCTCAAAACTCATTGACATTGAATTTCCATCGTTTGTAACCACTATCCACATTCCAGCTTCATCATCAGTATCAATATGTGCTTCTTGTATAATCTCCTTTTTATCAATTTGAGTTATTTTTACTTTGTGTTTTGCTTCAAATTTTGGCATGATTTATTTTTTAAATTATTGTATTTTCCTTTATAAGAATTTGCAGAACGCTGTAATCTTTCATTCTCCTTATTTAAACTTTGATTTCTTTTTCTCAAATATTCATTATCACTTTGAAGTTTCAAAAAGTTAGTGGCCATCAATTCTGTTGCATCTGCTATTCTTTGAATTGAACCACAATTAATATTATCTAATGATGGTGGACCAGAATAATGTGATTTAGATAATTCTCTAAAATTTGTCATAACTAAAAAGGTGTTTTATTAAAATTAATTTCCATTCCATTGACCGCAGCACATACATTTTTTGAAGTTAATTCTGTTACTTCTTTTACAAACTGTACTTCATCTGAATTGCTATCTGATAAATGGATTAAAACAATGTTGTTGACTTTTGACAAGTCATTCGCTGACAACATATCCTTGCAATTTTCTAATGAGAAGTGAGATTTTAAAATTCTATTTCTCAAAAATTCCTTTCCACTATCAGCACCATATTTTCTATCAATAATCGATTTAGAATAATTGGCTTCAATAATGATGTTGTTTAGTTCTGGGAAAGTGTACTTGCAATAATTTGTATCAGTAAGGAAAAGAGTTTTTCCACATTCTGGATGTTCGATTAGAAATCCTAAAGGCTCCTTAGCATCGTGAGAAACATCAAAGGCCATTATTTTGAAATTGCCAATTTTGAAATTTTGTTTTGATTCTACTTTTTTTGCTCTGGCTTGAGTGTCTACAAATCTAGCTTTCAAAGTTCCTGCAGAAGCGTAAACATCAACTCCAATTTTCATTACATCCCAAATAGCTTTTGAGTGGTCCATGTGTTCATGTGTACAAATACAACCAACTACTTTTGAATAATCAAAATTTAAAGCCTTTTTGATATCGTCTATTTTTACACCGCACTCGATGAGTAACGCTTCATTCTCATTGTAAAGAATATAAGCGTTACCTATTGAGCCAGTTGATATTACTTTAAGTTTCATCTTAGAATCCTGGTCCAGTTAATTCAGGTTGTTCTTCTTGAGGAACTTCTTCTGCAACTGTTTCAATTTCTTCAACATTTGCTTCTTCTGTTTTTGAAAAGTCTAAAGTTTCTTTGTTGGCTTTAGTTTTGATTTCGTGTTGAACGTTAGCATCAGTAACATCAATTGTAGTTTCTTCTTCCAATGGATCATAAAGAACAGAATCATCTGAACTACTAATTAGCAATTTACAAGCTCTATTTAAAGCCGTTTTTATTGCCATTTGGTCAGGGAAATTCTTATGAGCTGGTGAGTTACCTTTTGAACCTCCTTGACCCCATGAAGTTTGAATTTGATTGATATTCATTACTTCAACATCGATAGTTCCATCATTCAATTCATAAACTGCATAAGCACCTTTTATTTTGTTTGTGCCTACACTTTCAAGAGTTTGAATATGTTTAGTGATTTTTCTTCTTCCTGATGTTTGGTCAACTTCAAATTCGAAAGTATCACCTTCAAAAATTGCATTTCCTTTAATGCTTTTAAGATTTCCGTATCTTTTAGCAATTGCAATATTTCCAGCGTAAGATATTGAGCATTCAAGCTTATCACCGTAAGGAATAAAGTAACATTGTTTTTTGATAGGAGACACACCATAAATAACCATTTTTAGTAATGCTTCTGCAATTGAAGATTTATCACATTTTGCAAGAATATTATTCTTTGGGTCTGATAGTATAATGTAAGCAGATTTTAAAGCATTTTCTACTTTATAATCTTTTGGTAGTGTTAACTCTCCAGAAGATTGAAATGATTCAATTTTTGCTAATACTTGAGCAGAAATATCATTTTTTACTGCTACTTGTCCGTTTTTTTCTGTTGTACTCATTTTATTAAATTTCTATTGTTAATTGTTCACTTGATTTAATTTTATCGCATCGAACAAACTCTAAATCGAAAGCCTGTTCTTGAATTTCCTTCTTTGTGTTTTGATTGTGTTGGCAATTTGCAGTACAATCAAAGCTTCCAATTTTAACTCCGATGTTTACTTTGCAATTCTCGGCAAGTGTTTCGTCGGAGTTTCTTTTGATTTTATACTGCATCTTTTATTCTTTCTATTTTATAAAAATGGCCACCATTTAAGGTTGATAATACTAATCGTAATGGCCATGATAAAAAGAATGATGTAGGATGAACCCTATGCCTCCAAAAAATAGATTTTTCAGTGTTTAAATAATCAACTAAGTCAAGTAAACAGTCTATTTTTTCAACTAAAATAAAGTTCCCTATTTTATCTCCAACTTTCATTATGCAACTAATTCTCTAGCTTCAACTAATAATTTTTTGTGTTGTTCTGATACAACTAATCTTATTAATTGGCTTTCTGTTTCAATTAGCGTGTGGACGCTTTCTGCATTATCTATGAAGATTGGAGCTGTAATTCCGTAGAATTCTGAAAGTACATTGATGATATCCAAACCAGCATTAATTTTTGAAGCAGTATTTACATCTGAATAAGGAACTCCGTTAACCATTGCTTCGCAAGTTTCTTTTAAACCTCCGTTAATTTGTAAATCAAACATTTTGAATTTTACATACTTGAATTTACTATTGACAACATTTTCCAAAGCATCAACTTTAGCTTTGATGAAGTTTTCAATTGTGAATTGTTCCTTTTCAACATTTGCAATTTGTTGAGCCAATTTTCGCTCTTCATCTTGCAGTTGAATAATTCTTGTATTGCAATTATCAATTTGTGTTTTAGATTGAAGTTTTGATTTTATAGAATCAATTTCTGCAATAATTCCTTTTCTTTTAGCAACTAATTCTTCGTTGTTAACTGAAGGAGTTTCTTCAATTTCTTTTTTGGTAGCTTCCAATTCAAGTAATAATTCTTGGTAAGTATTATTAGCATCTAAAATTGATTTGAAAACTTCTTCTTCTGATTTAGCTTCTGTGTTTTGAGAAGGATTAGAAAAAGACTTAATTTTTGTTTCTAATTCTAAAACAGTTTCTTTAGCTACTTTTATTGAAGAATTTCCTGTTGTTATTCTTGCTGCTAAAGTTTCAATCTCTTTTTCAAGATTTGTTTTTTCTTGACCTAAAGCAGCTCCTTGTTGATTGATTTCTTGAAGCTTTGAATTCTTATCTTTTTTAAAGTTTTCTAATGCTTCACGTTTTTTAGTTTCAACATCACCACTTTCGAATTCTCTTTTACAAGTAGGACAATGAAAATCATTATCATCAAAGGTTAATTCTTTGGAATTTGTATCAGCCCATTCTTTTCTTTTAGCTTCAATTTTAGTTTCAAGAGAAGTTTTACTTTGGATTAAAGCAGAATGTTTATCTGATAACGTTTGAACTGCATTTTCGTAAGATTGAAGTTCTGCTTCTTTTTCAGTTTTTTGCTTCTGTAAATTATCTAATTCAGAAGTATCTGGTTTAAGTTGTTCAGACGCTTCTTTTTTGGCTTTAGATTCAATTACTTCTATTGAAGATTGTAATTCACTTACCTTTAGCTTAACTGTTCGCTGTGAAGCTAATTTAGAATCAAAAGCTTTGTTTAAATCAGCTAGTTCAGTATCAACAGTTTCAAGTTGAATTTCGTAACCTTTCAATTCAATTTCCAAAACTTTAAAATCTTGTGGTTCTGGCTTACTTCTTTCTACTTCATCAATTCGAGTAGGAATAACATTTAAATCTTCTTTTGCCTTTTTAACCGATGCTTTAATTTGAGCATTGTAATCTTCAATTGTTTTTCCTTGAGTAAGTTTTGCAACCAAAGCTTCATAGGCTGGATTTCCTTTTGCGATATCTTCATTTGAAACTTCTCCAAAAATGTCAATCAAAAGGTTTCTTCTATCTTGCCACTTAATCGAATTGAAGTAAATAGGAGAGGTGATCATCTTGAAAACTTGCTCATTTAGTACTTCATTTACTTTTTTGGTAAATTCAGTAACATTTAATGGAACATCATTCCAATATAAGTCTGTTACATTTCCAGCAAATTCAGAAGTTTCCGAACCTCTTTTTTTGACCCAATTTTCTTTTAAAATTCTTCTTAGTGTTACAACATCATTATCAATTAATAATGAAGCAGAAACTTCGTGTTCAATTTTTGGGATTATATTTCCTGATGAATCAAGAGTTTTAATTTCAAAGTCTTTTCTATCGGTTGAATCTTTTCCAAAGAGCAACCAAGTGAAAGCATCTGAAATTGTTGTTTTTCCTGTTCCATTTGCACCAAATATGTTAGTTTGGTCGTTAAAGTCAATAGATAATGACTTTATACCTTTAAAGTTCAAAAGGCTTAATGATTGAAGTGTGATAATTTTTTTCATTGTGATAATTTTATTTGTTCCAGTAATTATGTTCGTAAATTTCATAGTCAAATTCATCTATGAATTTTGGTTCTCTTTTGGTAATTATTTCAGCTAATCCGAAAATGAATTCTTTTGATACTTGAATAAATTCTTCAAAAAGATTTAGTTCTTTGTTATCCTTTTTTGGAAGTTTTATTTTGTGTTTTGCTAAAATCAATTCACAATTAAGAAGCAATATGAATTGCTTTCTTTTTATTTCAGGTAATCGAAAATATGTTTCTGTTGAACCATCTTCTGAAACCCAAACCCATTTGCCGTTTATTATTTTTAGTTCCATCTAATCGTTTGATTTATAGTTTGTTTGTTCAACATATTTCTTTGTCAAAACTCTTGAACGCTTTAAATCTCTTTTTAAAATTTTTTCTTTTTTGAATATTTTCGTTATTTCTAATTCTAATTCAGTTTTTGTTAATTCAAATCTATTTACTTCCATCTTCTTATTTTTTTAGATAAGTCAATTCCTATTGAGAAATAAAGTGATGGTTTAAGTGGCTTTGATTCATTGTAACGAGCTTTTAAATCCTCTCTGTAAGTAAAATTTCCTTGAGCTTCAAAAAAGATGTTATTAAACGGCTTGTACCTTAAAGTTAAAGAAGCACCAGCAGATACATATGACCTATATAAATCAACCCCATCAGACTCTCCACCCCAAGTACCTGTTCTGTCAATAATACTTGGCTCAACTGAGCCTATTATATCAAAGTTGTTTAATATATTTATACGCCTTCCAACTGTAACAAAAACCTTTGTATAATCAATGTGTGGAAAAACTTCTGCTCCAATTCCAATCTCCATCATTCTGTCATTTTGAATTGTTAGCTTGAAAAGTAAATCAGCTTTTGGTTTATTTTCAGTTGGATTAGAACCTACTAAGCAGTTTCTAATATCTCCACCTAAAGAAAAGGTGATTTTGTTTTGTGAATATGTAAATGCACTAGCTACTAATGCAAATACTAATAAGTAATTTTTCATAATAATTAATTGTTTAAAACCATTTAAAATCAGTTATTTCATAATCATCAACCATTTCATTGAATTGAGGAACATTCCATTTAAAAGCGAGAAATAAAAGCTCAAAAGCTCTATCCTCATCTTTTTCTTTATCAAATTCTTGTTTGATAATTTTGCCTAACATCTCTTTAGATTTATTACAATCAATTTTTGTGTTGGCTAGTTTCTGTAAAATTTGTATTTTTGGCATGTGATAATTTTTTATTTGTTATGAATAAAATTTTATTAAAAGCCACTCGTTCCAGGAGTGGCTTTTTTATTTTCTTAAGTGATTAGGTTTTTTTACTCTCTCTCCAGAAGCAATTAATTTTTTATATTTATTCACTTTCTGTAATTTGCTTTCTTTTGGTGGTTCAATGGGAGTAATACGCTCAGTTGTTTTACTCCCATTTCCACCATTGCCATTAATTATTAATTCTATGGCTTTTAAATGCTCCCTCAAGCACTTGTATTGTTCAATTGGTATTGTTATTTTTCTACTCATCTTTAAGTTGTTTTAGGACATTTTGTATGTACTTAATTTCTTCACTACTTAAAAAACCTAATCCTTGATTAGCTGAATGATTAGCAGCTAATGTTCCTTCTAAAATCTGTTTAAATTGTTTTAAACTTTCACCTGATAATTCTATTTTTAGAATTACTTCTTTTGTAATTATCATGATTGATAATTTTAAGTTTCAAGTAGTTCAGAATCATCAATACTTAAATGATCCTTGATTATATCCAACACAAAAGGTTTTTGTAGTGTTCTTGATTTTCTTCTTGCATATTGGTAAACAGAATTAACTGTGATACCTAATTGAGAAGCAATCTTATCTCTTAATGGAATATCATTTCTGATGATATGATATATTTCACTTTTTAATTTTGGTTTTTTAATAATTACAGACATATTATATTTTTTTTAATGATCATATATTTAACAAATTCTTTTTTGCTTAAAAGCTCTGGTTTTGCTTTGTAAATTTCGACACCATCAACAAATACTTTTTTATTGTCATTGTAGTAATGATGATGTGTAACTATTGGTTCTGAATAAGATTGCATTCCGAATATGAAAGCAAATAATTGTATAATATTTTTCATTTTATTTATTGTTTTAAGTTTTTATTTTAATCTCCAAATTCTAATTCCCTTTTCTGTAGAAGCAGTTGTAAACTTCTTTTCAGTATTTTCTTTGCAAAATCTCCAAATTGCCATGTAAACATTTTGCTTTTTTGAGTATGCCTTATTGTTATTTTCAATTTTAACCTCAAAACTGTCAGCTACTTCCATTATATCTAATGGATAAATGCGTCTGTTTCTTTTTAGAGGAAGTGGCACTTTTTTATCTATTGTAATTGTTGACATTATTATTCTTTTTAGTTAGTATTAATTTGTGCCTTTGCTGGTATCGAGCCAAGTATCATTTCTTTGCAAAGGCTTATGACAGGTATAAAGCCCCTCGTGGCTTCCATTTTTATTACTTAAAAGTTATCGAACTTAATTTCAGTTGTGCTAAAGGCGTTCCACCTATTATTTAAGTATCTCGTACTTAAACTTTCCACATTGCCGTAATCGTTATTTACTTTTAATCATCAAAAAATGTCGAAATGTCAAAGAGCTTAGTTTTTTTTGTACTTTTGTTTTCTACATTTGTACAGAGCAAATATAAAACACAATATTGTGAATTACAAAAATAATTATCACAAAATTATGTTTATTGTGTAATTTATAATTAATCTAAATAATGAAAGGAATAGAAATAAGAAGCAAAAGGAAGCAGCTAGGCTTAACACAAAAGGAATTAGCTGATAAATTAGGTGTTTCTCATAACACTATATCAAATTGGGAGAAGGGAGAAGTAATCCCTAATTCGAAAGATAGTTTGATTGATAGTTTTTTAAATATCAATATTGAGAATGTAAAAAATGAAAACAGCAACAATATTGTGAATGAACCACCAACTGGATATTATCACCCAGACGTTTCTGCAAGTGCTGGTTTAGAATCAGAAATGGTAAATGATGAATTAAAACGTATTCCTATAAATATTCCTAATTGGGAAAAAGGAGTAGAATTTATCAATGTATATGGAGATAGTATGTATCCAAAATTTTGTAGTGGTGAAATTATTGGTATAAAAGAAGTAGAGCGTCAATATATGAATTATGGCTATGCTTATGTAATTATATTTAATGACGGTCAAGTGTATTTAAAATACATAAGAAAAGGAAAAGATGATGATCATTGGCTTTTGGCTTCCGAAAATCCAAAGTATGAAGCTAAAGAATATCATTTATCATTAATAAAAAAGATTTTTATAATAAAAGGAGTAATAACTAAAACAACAATGTAAAACTATGGAAATAATTATAGGATGTGTAATAATTGCTGCTTTCGTATTTTTAATGAGAGCTTTTGGAGCGTGGATGCTAAGAATTGATGATGTGATTTATTATCAAAAAGAAATATTGAAAGAACTTAAAAATAAAAACAACAATGTAACATGAAAAAAATAATTACAATTTTAATAGTATCAATACTATTTTTTAGCTGCTCATCAGACGACAGTTCAGATAATTCAAATAATACAGAACCACAAACTATTAAATTAAAGAAAATAACTTATAGCGATGGTTCTACTTTAAATTTTTCATACTCAAATAATATTTTATCTCAAACAGTTGGTGTATCACAAAATGAAACTTTTAAAAGAGAGTTTGTTTATGAGAATGATAAATTAGTAAGAATTAAGAATTATGTTAATAATTTATATTTGAACAATGAAGATATAGTTTATCAATATATTGGAAATAATATTTCTTCTTCTTTGGGTTATGAGGGTAATATTTTATTTTCTCACCAATTTAGCTATAATAATTCTAACCAAATGATTGAAGACTCTCAATCTGACAACTCTGTTTATTGTTGCAGTAATTACTACACTTACAATTCTAATGGAAATATTTTAATCAAAAGTAATAGTGATAATAATTTCACAACCAATTATACTTATGATGACAAAAAAAACCCATTATTTTATTCATTTCCAGAAGCATATTCAAAAATAAAGGAAATATCTAAAAATAATATAATTAGTGAAGATTTCAATTATAGTTACACATATAATTCAAGTGATTTCCCAATTACTAAAAACCAATTATCATCTGGTTTAAGTGTTTTGGTAGAAACATACGAATATGAATAATACAGACGAAAAAATTTTAAGGTTAATTGATCTGTTGAAGTTTGAAAAAAAGATTTCAACAACAAAGGATTTTTGCATTGAAATAAGCATGTATGAACAGAGCATTTCTAAAATTAAAAAAGGTGAAAATCATTTTACAGTTAGTCAAATTGAATCCATTTGCAAAGTATATAATGTAAATGCAAATTGGATATTTGGTTTAGATAAAAAAGTATACAACTCTAAGAATAGTATAGAAATTTAATGAACAAAAAGTGAACAAAACAGTGAACAAAAACTAATATTAACACATTTTAATTTGTTTGTAAAACATTAATAATCAATATAATAAAAAATAAGAAGTATTAATCGGAGTTTCCCTCTTTCTCCGCGAGCTGAAAAGCAAATGGTAACAAAACCCACTAAATTCAACAATTTAGTGGGTTTTTACTTTTTGGGCTATATCAAATTATTCATAAAATCTCAAAGTTTAGGTGTCTTTCGAGGTGTCACTAAAATATAAAAAATTAAGTGACTCCTCTCAATGAAAAACACTGCTACAACAAGCAGTTCAACAACATATTCAAAAAATGAACATCTTGTGTGTAGTTATTAAAAATAATAAATTTAATAATAACTTTAAGGTCACCACCAATGAACACATCAGTATCAATTCTCTTTTACATCAAGAGAGCAAAAGTCAACATTTTAGGAGTTTGCCCAATCTATGCAAGAGTTACTATCAATGCAAAACGATTTGAATTTAGTACCAATAAGTATATCAGTCCAGAAAAATGGTCATCAGAAGGTACTAAAGTTAAGGGTTCAAATGAAGAAGCTAGAACAATCAATAGTCATCTTGATTATTTAAAAAATCAAGTGTTAGAAGCTGAAAAAAGACTATTTAAAAAAGATATTCCTGTTAGTACTGAAAATCTTAAAAATGAATTGTTTGGATTAGCTGAAACTAAACGAATGTTAGTTCCTATATTCCAAGACCACAACAACAAAATCAAAGAATTAATTGGTAAAGAATATGCACCAGGAACATTAGAACGTTACACAACATCTTTGAAACATACCATTGAGTTCATGCAATGGAAATACAATGTTTCAGATATAGATATTTCCAAGATTGATCACGCTTTTATAACTGATTATGAATTTTGGTTAAGAAGTGTTAGAAGTTGTGCAAATAACACAGCTGTAAAATACATCAAGAACTTCAATAAAATTATCAAGATATGTTTGGCCAATGACTGGCTTGACAAAAATCCTTTTGCAAACTACAAATCCAAAGTAAAAGAAGTGGAAAGAGTTTATTTATCTGAAGAAGAAGTTCAAGCTATAATTGAAAAAGAATTCAAAACTGAAAGACTATCACTAGTTCGCGATATCTTCCTTTTTAGCTGCTTTACTGGTTTGGCTTACATAGATGTTAAAAACTTAACAAAGTCGCATATAAGCTTTGGAATTGATGGTGAGAAATGGATATTTACACATAGACAAAAAACGGAATCAGCTTCTAAAATTCCAATCTTACCAGTTACACAAATGATTATTGATAAATACGAGAATCATCCACAAAGTAACAATCAAGAAAAATTACTTCCTATCCTATCCAATCAAAAAATGAATGCCTATTTAAAAGAGATTGCTGCTGTTTGTGAAATAGAAAAAGAATTAACCTTTCACATTGCCCGACATACATTTGCGACAACTGTAACGCTTACAAATGGTGTTCCAATAGAAAGTGTTAGTAAAATGCTCGGACATAAAAATTTGAGAACAACACAACATTACGCAAAAGTATTGGATAGAAAAGTAAGTGAGGATATGCGAATTTTAAAAGAAAAATATTTAGGCAAAAATGTACAGTTAAATCATAAAACAAATTGATTTTAACATTTTATTTATAAAAATCAATTTGTTTTGATTAACTTTGGTATGTTTTAGAACAATAAATGAGAAAATCATACATCATATTAATTTTATTTTTGGGAGTATTTTTTATTCCTAATAATACTTTTGCTTGTGATAATGAAAAGCATACTTGTGGAAAAGAAGTTTCCACTACTAAAACAAAAGAGAAAAGTTGTTGTGATAGTAACAATAATTCTGATGATAAAGGATGTAATGGTAGTTGTGGTCACTCAAAATGTGGCTGTCCTTCAACTTGTATAAGTAGTTCAACATCAATAATACTTTCTTACAAATCAAATAGTATTTTTAACTTTACAACTTTAAATAAAGTTAATTTTTTCTATATAATACCATCTATTTTAGAGGGTTATTCTTCTATATGGCTTATACCTAAAATAAGCTAAATTTAAAATTTGACAGCCATACTTATGTCAAATTTATAGCATTTGCTATTTTTTTATAACATTTTATGAATCTTAAATTGTCATGTTTAACATGCTTATTTAATTCATTATGGCTGCTATTCAATTTAAATTTATTTCAAAAATTCATTCAAAAAAAATTCTTTTTGAATACTAAAATCATATAAAATGAAAAAATCATTATTAAAAATAATGATAGCAATCACAGTATTGTTATCAACCACTATGAATGCACAATCAAAAAACACAAAAACAGAGGAAGTGAAAGTTTCAGGGAATTGTGGAATGTGTAAAAAAACGATAGAAAAAGCAGGAAACATCAAAGATATTGCTACAGTAGTATGGAACAAAGAAACTAAAATAGCAACAGTAACTTACGATGAATCTAAAACAAATAAAGAAGAAATAGCAAAGCGTATAGCTTTAGCTGGTTATGATTCAGAGCTTGCTAAAGCAAAAGATGAGGATTACGACAACCTTCCGGGATGTTGTCAGTATGATCGTGAGTAGTTGTGCTTTAATAAGTTGTAATTAACCTATTCCTCTAAAGCAAAAAAAACTTTAGAGGAATATTGAAAAATTGATTGCCAAAATATTTGGTAAAAAGTATTTCTATGGTTATAAATTTTATATTCAGATGTTAAATAAAATAATTAAATATTTCCTAGA
>NZ_CAXBGY010000013.1:0-86267 GCF_963975515.1 uncultured Flavobacterium sp. | reverse complement strand
TTGCACCAATTGCTGCAGTTGGTAATGGATTTACTATTAAATTGAATGAGGTTGTTGTGTATTGAGCAGGGTTTGAATTACTCTCCATACGAACATAAATCACTTGATTTGGCCCTCCAACATACGCTGTTGGTGGTGTTGCTAAATTATTATTAGCATTAGCTCCAGCTAGATCTAAATGATATGTTATAGTAAAATCTGACGCTGTTAAACCCCCTAAAACTGCTGCGTTTTGTGTTGTTAAATTAAACGTTTCAGTCCCATTATTAGTAATATCGTCGCAGACAATCATGTCTGGTGGTGTACTAGCTTGACATACTGAAACAATCGCGTCAAATTGAGTGGTTTGAGCACAGGTGTTTCCAAAAGTCTCAACTCTCACGTAAAAAGTTGTCACTGTTGCAGTAGTAGTTTGTAGTGCTGGTATTTGATTTATGTTATCAATAGCATCCTGTAAGGAGGCATAAAATAAAACATCATAAGTAAAAGGGTCTAGTCCATTTAAAATCGTAGCAGAATTTTGACTCAAATCAAAATTATTACCACAACTAAATAGATCATTTGGATTATTGTTAATTACAAAACCAGGTTGATATTCGACTGTTACACAATCTACTTGCGAACAATTTCCACCACTACCCACATTACTTGCATTAACGCAATAAATACCAGGACTACTAACTGCAAGGGTTGGACCCGTTTCTGCAGTAAGAACAGTTCCATCAAGAGTCCACTCAAAATTATAACTACCTGGGTTTAAACCTGTATCTAAAACTCTAACTTCTCCAGGACAGGGTGCTAAACCGTTCGCGATAGTCATATCAGATGTTTCGACACCTACACCAACAGGGTAACTTAAATTTGCTGTACCGACATTAAAACTACCTGCTTGAATGAATACAGCGGAATCTAACGCAGTATCTTGTCTATCAGAAATAACAAGTTTAATATGGTAGTTATTATTTGGAATTACAGAAGAGGAAGCCGTCATAACTACAGTTTGTCCATTATAATTTATAGGTGCCGTTGCTGCAGGTGCTCCGCCTGCTCCATAAAAAACGTCAAAAAAGGTTTCATTAGCTGAAAGACAACCAGTATTATAAGCATTATCTCTTACGGTTACAACAGAAACTGGAGTAGTTGTACCTGGAATTAAAGCTAAGTTTACAGGTGCTGTTCCACTAGTCACATCAGTAAGAATAAATGCAAATGCATCAGAAAATGAACATTGAAAAGTTCCGTATTCTTCCGAGGCAAAAAGGAAATTAAAACTAAAACTGTCTGTCAAAGGAGTAAAATCAAATTCTATTACACTAGCATTTCGCGGATTCATATTAGCACCAGTTGCTGCTAAAACAATTGCTGCTAAATCAGCATCACCTGGCCATGCGTTGGACCCATCGCTTAAAATACTAGTGTTAGGCCCTCCAATATTCATAGCGTTTCCACTGGTCATAACTACACCAGCAGAAAAAGGAAAATTAGGATTTGTATTTTGAAAAGATCCAATTCCGTTTGTAGATCCAAAATTGGAACCAGTGCTCCAAGTAATATTTGAAATTAAAGCACAAGGTGAGTCAATCAAAACATCTTGAATTAACTGTGGCACGGTGTAAGTCGTTGTATTTGGCACAACTGACTGACTTAAACCGATGAAGCTTGAAAATAATATAAATAATAAAGTAATTTTTTTCATCATAAAAGGGAATTATTCCAAAAAAATTGTTTGTTTTAAAAATCAAATATAAACAAAGAATGCAAATAAGTTTAGTAAATTTGCAAAAAAAACAACTTAATCATGTTAAACATAACTATAAAAACAACATCTAACAAAGAAATAATCAAATTTGAATTTGAAGAATTTATAACAAAAAACAAGAGTTTTGAATACAAAAACATAGATGAAACAAAAGATTCTCCCTTAGCTAAACAGCTGTTTTATCTACCATTTGTAAAGACAATTTATATTTCAGGAAATTTTATTGCTATTGAAAAATACTCTATTGTAGAATGGGAAGATGTGCAAGATGAAGTGGCTGAACAAATACAAACCTATATCACAAATGGCGGAGAAATTGTTATAATTAATCCAGATGACAACAAGAAAATTCCTGTTAGTATTTATGCAGAGACGACTCCAAACCCAAATGTATTGAAATTTGTTAGCAATACCATGTTGACAAAAACAGCTTTAGAATGCAAAAACATTGACGAAACAAAAGCTTCACCATTAGCTAAAGAGTTATTTAATTTTCCATTTGTGAAGGAAGTTTTCTTTGACGAAAATTATATTTCAATTTCTAAATATGGCGTTAAAGAATGGGAAGAAATAACTTTAGAAATTCGCACATTTATAAAAGAATACATTGAATCTGGAAAAACAGTGATTGACGAAAGTTTAATTACAAAAACAGAAACTCATCAAAAAAGCCAAGAAGAATATTTTGACAAACTTGATGTTACATCTCAACAAATTATAAACATTTTAGAAGAATATGTAAAACCAGCCGTTCAAGCAGATGGTGGAAACATTATGTTTGATTCATATGATGAAAAAGAAAAACGTGTAAAAGTTATTCTTCAAGGTGCTTGTAGTGGTTGTCCTTCTTCTACATTTACTTTAAAAAATGGAATCGAGAATATGCTGAAAGACATGCTAAAAGATGAAGCTATTATTGTAGAAGCTATTAACGCTTAAAATAATTTTTAGATCAAAAAAAAAGAGCCAATTTTCATTGGCTCTTTTTTTATTTATTATTTCTTCTTATTTGCATACTCATTGAATTCTTTAAACAATTCTAAAAGGTTCATCGTTGCTTTTATTAAATCATTGGTTTCGAGCAATAATCCAAAATATAATTTACTGTTTTTTGGGCTATTTTCTGTAGTTCTAATTCTTTCAATTTGTTTTTGAATTAATTCAGAAATTTTATTTAAAACATCTTCTTTTTCAGCTAATATTTTATCAATATTATCAAAGTCTTTATTATCAAAAATGTTCTCAATATCTTTAAACAATTCTAAGATATGCAATTCAACACTTTTTAAATCTCTAGTTTGATTAAATTTTAATTGTTTGTGATTATTATCAATATGTGAATGACTATTTAGAGTAATATAACTCAATGATTGTGTCATATCTTGCAAATAACCTAGTATTAAAATGTAGAATTTACTAGCTTCAACAGAAGTTTCATCTAAATTTTTAATAAAATAATACACATTACTTTTAAGTTCATCAACTTGTTTTTCTAATTTTTTGATAGCTTTCTTATTCTCTTTTAAAGAAGGTAGATCTTGAAGACTTAAACCACTTATAACACCACTGAAAATTCCATTTGATTTTTTTACAATATTTGCAATTTGATCAGAACTCTCTTTAATTACTTCGTGAATTGTAACAATATCCTCACGTTTTAGGCTTTTCATTACTTCTTCTTCCCTTACTTTCTTTTTGTGCATTTGATTACTTCTATAGAAGAAAATCGCAACAACAATCATAAAAGCGAAGAACGCAAATGCTTCACCTATATATAATAAATAAGCAATAATTCCAGAAGCTAAAAACGCAGCGAAAGCAGTAAAAAACCAACCACCAATTACATTTAAAACTCCAGCAATTCTATAAACTGCACTTTCTCTATCCCAAGCTCTATCAGCAAAAGACGTACCCATTGCTACCATAAAAGTTACATAAGTTGTAGAAAGAGGCAATTTCATTGACGTTCCAATAGAAATTAAAACAGCTGCAACAATTAAGTTTACAGATGCTCTAACCATATCAAACATAGGTTGTTCACTTCTTTTACCTGTATATTCTGGTAAAATAAATTGTTGGTCAATTTTAAATTGTAAAGATTTTGGCAAAATAAAGTTAACAGCGTTACCAACATACATTCCTCCTCTTACAATTCCTCTAGACAAGGTGTTTGCATTATATTTTTCAGAACCTTCACCTTGACGTGATAAGTTTTGTTCTGTTTCAATAACATTTTTTGCTTTTTTTGAAGTCCATAATGTGTATACCATTATTGTACCTGCTAAAGCTAAGAAAATAAAAGGTGCTGGAAGGTTTTCACCTTCTAAACCTGACATCATAAATTCTTTTGCTCCTAAAGTTTGACCAGCAACAGTGTACATTTCGTATGATTGAAAAGCTGCAATTGGTACACCTATAAAGTTAACTAAATCGTTTCCAGCAAAGGCAAGAGCTAATCCAAATGTTCCAACAATAATAATAAGTTTAAAAATATTGTATTTAAAAACACTCATTACTATTTGAGAAATGATTGTCCAGATTACGAAACAATATCCAATAATCATTAATTGATTACCTTTTATAAAGTCTTTTGCATCACTTGATATAAAAGTTACTGATTTTAAACCTTTTATCAATATAAAAAAGGATATTGCCGTTAAAGCGATTCCTCCAAATATTGCTCCAAAATATTTATATCTTTTTTCAACATGGAAAGTAAATAACAATCTAGATACATATTGAACAATAGAACCAAGAACAAATGACAACAAAACAGACAATAAAATACTATATACTATTTCTGATGCTTTTTTGGTGTTTATATAAGATTCTAGAGTACTAAAATCTCCATCTGAAAAATAAATTTTTGTTACTGCTATAAAAACTGAAGCTCCTAATAATGAAAATATAATCGAAACAGTTGTAGATGTTGGCAAACCTAAAGTATTAAATACATCTAGCAATAATACATCTGTAATCATTACTGCTAAAAATATCATTATGACATCATTGAAACTAAACATGGAAGGTGTAAAAATTCCACTTCGGGCAATTTCCATCATTCCATTAGAATATAAAGCTCCAACTGCAACTCCAATACTGGCAACAACCATTATTGTTTTAAAAGAAACTGCTTTTGAACCAATAGCAGAATTCAAGAAATTTACTGCGTCATTACTTACTCCAACCATAAGGTCTATTGTAGCCAAAAGAGCTAAAGCAATAAGCATTATAACATAAACTTGTTCCATAATTTTTTATAATTTAATATTGGGCAAATTTGTTACAAAATCTTGTATTTAATGTTAAGTTAATGTTATTAAATCAACTTTTAGAATAAATCTATAATTTGGAAAACAGTTAATAATACTATAAAAAACGGACTACCTTTTGAGTAGTCCGTTTCTTTTAAAATAAAACAATATCTTTTATTTTTTTGTTTCAACGTAATTATTGAATTCTTTAAACAATTCAAGTAAGTTCATAGTCGCATTAACTAAATCACTTGTTTCTAATAATAAGCCAAAGTATAATTTACTGTTTTTTGGACTATTTTCAGAAGTTCTGATTCGCTTAATTTGTTTTTGAATTAATTCTGAAACTGTTTCCAAGAATTTTGATTTATCTTCAATAACCTTATCTATATTATCATAGCTTCCAGAACTAAAAATTGCTTCCATTTCTTTGAACAATTCCATGATTTCAACTTCAATCGTTTTTAGTTCTCTTAGTTGATTGAATTTTAATTGTTTATGATTGTTATTTATATGCGAGTGACTATTATTTGCAATATAACTCATAGACTGAACAATATCTTGAACATATCCAAGTATTAAAATATAGAATTTACTTGCCTCTACAGAAGTTTCATCTAAATTTTTAATAAAATAATACACATTACTTTTCAGTTCATCAACTTGTTTTTCTAGTTTCTTTACTGCTTTTTTATTTTCTTTTAAAGAAGGTAAATCTTGCAAACTTAAACCAGACACGATACCACTATAAATTTTATTCGTTTTTCCAATTATTTTAGAAACCTGATTAGAACTTTCACTCATAACTTCATTTATGGTTACGATATCCTCTTTATTTAACGTTTTAAGTTCTTCTTTGTCTTTCATTTTTGACTTATGAACTTGATTGCTTCTATACAATAGCACTGCAATTAGTAACATTAATCCAAAAAAGGCATAAACTTCGCCAATATATAATAAATAAGCAACAATTCCAGAAGCAACAAACGCAGCGATTGCAGTAAAAAACCAACCACCAATTACATTTAGAACTCCTGCGATTCTGTAAACAGCACTTTCTCTATCCCAAGCTCTATCAGCAAAAGAAGAACCCATTGCTACCATAAAAGTAACATAAGTAGTTGATAAGGGCAATTTCATTGAAGTTGCAATAGAAATTAAAACAGCCGCAACAACTAAGTTTACTGATGCACGAACCATATCGAACATAGGTTCCTCACTTCTTTTTCCTGCAAATGCAACAGACGCAAATTGTTGATCAATTTTTGCATTTATCTTATTTGGAACAATATAATTTAGTCCGTTGCTTAAAATTACTGAGCCTCTAACTAAAAATCTTGAAAAGGCATTTGAAGCAAATTTTTCAGCTCCATCAGATTGTCTAGACAAACCTTGTTCTGTCTCTAATACATTCATTGATTTTTTAGAAAACCAAAGTGTCGCTACCATTATTCCACCTGCGAGGATTAATAAAAATGTAGGGGTATCTACTTTCTCTGCTAATACAGACATTGCAAATCCAGAGGCAGGAGCACCTGAAACCACCCAAGCTTCATAAGATTGCCAAGCAGCAATTGGTACTCCAATAAAGTTAACTAAATCATTTCCTGCAAAAGCTAAAGCCAGAGCAAACGTACCTACAATAATGATGATTTTGTATATGTTTTTCTTTAAAACTGCAACCATTAAATAAGAAAAAACAAACCAAAACGCAAAACTAGCTAATAATACTATAGGAGTTTTATCTTTAATTAAAGGTTTAATTTCGTTGTAAAAATCAGTTCCTTTTAGTCCTTTTATTATTATAAAATAAGTAATCGCAGCTAATGCAATTCCACCAAAAACAGCACCAACCCATTTTGCCTTCTTTTCATAATTAAATGTAAGAGTTAATCTAGAAATGTATTGAACAATAGCTCCAATTGTAAATGAAACGACAACAGACAATAAAATTCCTAAAATAATTTGAGTTGCTTTATCCGAATTAATATACTGCCCAATAGTCGATAAAGAGTCTCCTTTGTTTACTATTTTAATTACAGCAACAACAACAGCTGCTCCTAACAATTCAAAAACTATAGAAACTGTAGTTGAAGTTGGCATTCCAAGCGTGTTGAAAAAATCTAACAGTAATATATCTGTAATCATTACTGCCATGAAAATAATCATAATTTCATCGAAAAAGAATTCACCTGGCATAAAAATTCCTTTCCTAGCTACTTCCATCATTCCGCTAGAAAAAACGGCTCCTACTGCAACTCCTAAACTTGCCACAATTAATATTGTTTTTAGAGAAATTGCTTTTGATCCTACTGCTGAGTTTAAAAAATTTACAGCATCATTACTTACTCCTACCACAAGGTCTATAGCGGCTAAAACCCCTAGAGCAATAAGCATAATTATATAAATTTGTTCCATAATGTAATTTTAAAATGTAATTATTAATTTTAGTTTATGTTAAAAGTGTAAATCCATTTGCAATCTCCACATAACTTGATCACTAGCATTTTGAATACCTAAATAACTAACATCTGATTGTATTTTTAGTTTATGACCTACAATATATTTCGAAACACCAAGTGTAAATTGTTTTTGCAAATTTTCTCCTGTTATTGTTTTATCAAGTTTTACTTGCGTAAATCTCGTTGCTATTTCATAGTTGTTTTTAAACAAATAACCAGTCTGCAAATTATAAGACTGACCTACTTGAACAGCATCACCTGTTAAAGTACCATCAGAGTTTCTTGCCAGTGGATCAGATGATGATCTATCTGCGAACTCACCCATAAACGAAAATCCTCTGTATTTAAACATTGCATCAACAAAAAGAGTTTTTATGTTGGTTTCAAAAAAGCCTACATCTGTAAACATATAAGAACCTTGATTACTTCTAGTTTTAACAGCATTATTATTAAAATCATAAGTTGAAGCAACTGATAATTTTGGAGTAATTTCTCTTTTTAAATCTCCACCAGAATAATCTCCTTCACCTTCGAATTCACCAAATGGTAAAAACTCAAGCCTTGCAGTATATTGATGACCTCCTAAATTTCCTGTTGTAACATTTCTTCCTTCACCTTGTGACATTGCTAATTTTTGTCGAATTAAAAACTCCTTACCTAAAGTAAAGTGATTTCTTAACTGAATTCCCATGTCACGATCAATATTAAACTCACTGTTCAACATAGAACGATCTACTAATTGCATGTTTCCAGATGAAATAACACGTTCAACGTTTCCTGGTAGTTTTGTTTGACCAGCCCAAAATGATGCATTTTTATAAAAACTCCACATTATAACTGCATCATAAATATACCTTGGCGTATTCCCTGTAAATTGAGAACCTCCAGAAATATCATTGTTAGACAACCCAATTTCCATTTTATAAGTAAGTTTTGGAGAGTAAGCAAAACCATTAAACTTCAACCTTGACCTTCTTAGTAAAAATTCTTGTGAAGGATTTGTAAACTTATCATCCACAACATCCCACTCAGAAGTAGAAAGAATTTGCATTCGCGCAGAAAAATTCATGCTCCAAGTACTATCTTTTCCAACAATGTTTAAAATTCCTTTTCCAAAATTTGTAGTCTTAATGCTCTCGTCTTGAGAATAACCTAATGTAGAAAATAGCAAAAAAAATGTTGCTATTAATAAATAATTTTTCATGTTTTGTCTTTAAGTTTTTGTCGCTGCAAAGAACTTAATTTAATGTTACCCTAACGTTATCTAAAGATAACCATTACATTAAAAAAAAAGCTGCCTGGCCAAGGCAGCTGAATCAAGAAATAAGTTGACAAAAACTTTACATTTCATGAATTGTCTAAAGACTTCTGCAAATGTCTATATTGATTATTATCTAAATGTAAAGACGAGGTTATTAATAGATTAAAAAAACATAAAAGAAAATTAACTTGACATTAATTTAATTTTTTTGTAAATTGAGGCTTATATTAATTTAAAAAAAACAAAATGGCAATATTAAAAGTTATTGAAGTACTATCTAGTTCTGATAAAAGTTGGGAAGATGCGACAAAAAAAGCAGTAATTCATGCATCAAAATCGCTAAAAAATATCCGTTCCGTTTATGTTCAGGATCAAAGTGCTTCTGTTAAAGACAATCAGGTTCATGAATTTAGAGTAAATTTGAAAATTACATTTGAAATTGAATAATATTTTATTACAAAAAGACGACTTGAAAGCTTTCAAATTAATGAAAGCTTTTTTTATTTAAAACACTTAGATTGTTAAACATATATTAATGTGCCGTTTTTAATTGATTTGATAAACTTCAAACGATATATTTGCAATCAACTAAAATTAAAAAAATGCCAGAAAAAGAATTCACAACTTATCTTGAGTACATTAAAAATTATGTACTAGAATATTCACCAAAATTAATTTCCGCTTTTATTATTTTATTTGTTGGGCTATGGGCAACGAGTATTATAACAAAACTTATTAAGAAATTAATGAGAAAAAGAGAAATTGAAGCTACTTTAGTATTATTCATTGGAAACCTTGTGTTTTGGATATTGAGAATTTTAGTTTTAATTACTGTAATTACTCAATTAGGAATAGGTACAAGTTCATTTGTTGCTATTCTTGGTGCTGCTGGTTTAGCAGTTGGTTTAGCTTTACAAGGTTCTCTATCTAATTTTGCTGGTGGTGTTTTAATTATTTTACTAAAACCTTTTAGAGTTGGAGATGTAATTGAAGCACAAGGACTAATTGGTACCGTAAAAGAAATTAAAATGTTTTCTACATATATAACTTTACCAGAAAACAAACTAGCTATTATTCCAAATGCCAATTTATCAAATGATAAGATTGTTAATTTTACTGTAAACGGAAATTTGCGTGTAGATATTGAGATTGGTGTTGATTATGGTTCAAACTTCAAACAGGTAAAAGAAGTCGTTTTTAATATATTAGAATCTCATCCATTAATATTAAAAGATCCAAAACCAGCTGTTTTTGTCAAAACACTAAACAACAGCTCAGTTGATTTTGCTATTAGACCTTGGTCAAAATCGGAAGATTATTGGACTGTTCGTGCTGAAGTTTTAGAAGCTTGTAAATTAGCCTTTGACGACGCAGGAATTGAAATTCCTTATCCGCATCAAGTTGAAATTAAGAAAATTGTAAAATAGATTATTTATTTATTAAAAAATCTTTTAAATAATAAGGTTCAAAATAAGCGACATCTACAAAGTCGCTTTTTTTGTACTTTTCAAATGATAATGAGCTCATTTCATTAGCTGAAGGATAAACAACATCCTCATGAAAAATGAATTTATCAGCTGTCAAAACCTCTTTAAACTTTGCAATTCCATCACCAACTAAGTGAATCTTATTTTCAATTTCTGAATATGAATTTGAATCAATAATTTCAGCTTCAACTTTTCTTTCTTTTGCGTAGTCTACATTAAAAATAGCTGAATACACTTCCATTCTTCTTGCATCTATCATTGGAATGATTACACCATTTGTTATAGTAATTTTTCTAGCTAATAATTCAAGTGTATCAATGGCAATCATTGGAATGCTTAAAGCATAACACAACCCTTTAGCAGACGAAACTCCAATTCGTAAGCCTGTATAAGAACCTGGGCCTTGACTAACCGCTATTGCATTTAGATCTTTATAATTTATATTATTCTCTTTAAGTATTTCTTCAATAAAAACATGTAATTTTTCTGCATGAGAAAAGTTTTGCTCTGCAATTTCTTTACATGCAATTGTTTTTCCATTATTTGCAATGGAGACCGAACAGTTTTTTGTAGCTGTTTCTATATTTAAGATTAATGCCATATAATTTAGAAAATGCAAAAATACAATCTTTTTATTCTTTTAAAAGTATATAAAACAAAAAAGCATTTCATATTAATGAAATGCTTTTTTGTTTTTGAATAAATAAATATTACTTAGCCTTTTCTTTCTTGTCATTTGCATTTTCTAACCTAACTTTATCATTAGACATTAAGTCTTTTGAAACTGTTGTATAAGGTCCAACGATAATTTCTTCACCTGGTTTTAAGCCTGAAATAATTTCGATGTTTGTATCATCTTGGATTCCAGTTTTAATAACTCTTAGTTTAGCTTTATCTCCAACTTTTACAAAAACGCATTCAAATTTTTGATCCGATTTTGGAGCAGTTCCTTTTTTCTCCTGATCTTCTTTTTCTAATTCAGCTAAAATATCTTTTTTAACAGAAGTTGTATCTTCTTTTATAACAACTGCACTAATTGGCACTGCAATAATATCAACTTTAGTTTTTGTTATAATATCAACTGTTGCAGTCATTCCTGGTCTAAAAGGAGAATAATTTACAGCTTTCCCTTCTACTAAATCTTTATATGAATCTTTTTCTATTCTAATTTTAACTTTAAAATTAGTTACTTGATCAGCCGTTAAAGCTGTACTTGCAGAATTTGATATACTAGTAACTGTTCCTTTGAATTTTCTTTTTAAATAAGCATCTACTTCAATATCTGCTTGATCACCAATGCTTACCTTTACGATATCATTTTCATTTACATCAACTTCAACTTCCATGTTGTTTAGGTTGGCAATACGAAGAATTTCTGTTCCTGTCATTTGTTGTGTTCCTAAAACACGTTCTCCTAATTCAATTGAAAGTAAAGAAACAGTTCCGTCTGCTGGTGCATAAATTGTTGTTCTTCCTAAATTATCTCGTGTTTCAGTTAATGAAGCAGAAGCACTTTGCACATTGTAATAAGCAGATTGTTTTCCGGCAACAGCTACTTCATAAGCAGAAACAATTCTATCCCATTCTGATTTAGAGATTACTCCTTTATCGAATAACGTTTTATTTCTGTCATAATTAGCTTTAGCTTCTTTAACTTGTGCATCAGCTTGACTTAATCCGGCTCTTGAGTTTGAAACAGTAGCAGCTGCTCTATTTACTCCAGAAACATAAATATCTGGATTGATTTTTACCAACAAATCTCCTTTTTTAACTTGTTGACCTTCTTTAACTGGTAATGCAATAACTTCTCCAGAAACTTCAGATGAAATTTTAACTTCAACTTCTGGTTGAATTTTTCCAGTAGCAGAAACAGTTTCAACTATTGTCATCTTATTTGCTTTTGCAACTTCAACAATTTTAGTATCATCGTTTCCTCCTTTTCCAAAGATCATAATTCCTGCTACAACAGCTACAATTATTCCTAATACTATAAAAATGGTTTTTTTTGACATGATTTATTATTTTTTTATTAATGGTATTCCAAAATAGAACTCTAAAATTTTAGTTCTAAAGATGTAATCGTATTTAGTTCGTAATAATTCTGATTGTGCATTATCAAATGCTATTGATGATTGAGAAAAGTCGAAAGTGTTTAACAATCCAACTTCGTATCTTTCTTTGGAGAAATTAAATGCCTGGCTTCTAGCGTCTAATGTTTTTTGAGCCGCTTCATAGCTCTTTTTCGCATTAATCACATCATTATAAGCCTGATAAACATTACTTTCTAAGTCTAATTCTGCTTGTTGTAATTGAAATTCAGAACGTTCTTGATTAATTTTTGCTCTTTGAACCCTTCCTCTTGTTGCTAATCCATTAAGAATTGGAACGTTTAATTGTAATCCTATTGCAGTTCCATCAAACAAGGATAATTGATCTGCAAAATTAAACGGAGTGCTTTCAGACCAACGCGTGTTATAACCAACAAATCCAGATAAAGTTGGCAAATAAGAAGATCTAGAAATAGCAACATCTTTTTTAGCAATTTCTACATTTGAAAGCGCAATTTTTATATCATTAACTGACTCTTTTGCTTTTGACAAAATGGTTTGTTGTGTTTCAGTACTTAAATCTGTTAATGGTAAATCTATTTCTTCGTCTGAAATATCGAAAGTTGTATAATCATTAATTAGCAACATTTGACACAATGCAATTTTAGAAATCAAAAGCGTATTTTCTGTACTAATAATTTGTTGTTGTTGAGTTGCATCAGTTGCTTGAAGTTCATAAATATCTCCAGCTGGTAATGAACCTGCATCAATTAGTTGTTGTGTTCTAATTAAATTCTCTTTAGTAATCGAATTTTGATTGATTAAAACTTTTAATTGCTCTTTGTTAAATAAAATTTGCAGATAAGAATTCGCAATCGAAAGTGCAATATCGTCTTTCATTTTGTCCAAACGATATGTATTGGCTATTTGGTTTAACTTAGAACGCTGTAATGTTTTCCAATTAGCCAAACCATTAAATAAAACAATACCTGAATTAGCTGCCGCTGAAAAAGATTTAAAGGTTTGATTTTGAAACTGATTTGTTACAGGATTAATACTTGCTCCAGTATTCATACTGTAAGAAGCATTAGTGCTCAGAGTTGGCAGAAAGCCTCCAATAGCTTCCATTTTTTCAACTTCAGAAGTTTTTAAATCCAGCTCAGATTGTTTTATTGAAATATTATTTTCGATGGCATAATCAACACATTCTTCAAGTGTCCATTTTTTATCTTGAGCGGAAACTTGTATTCCTACCAACAAGAGAAAAAGTATAATTTTTTTTGTTATCATTTTGTATTAATTACATTCTGAATTCTCCTATAAGACCAAATTTTCTATAAAATGTTACAGGAAACAATTAAAATTTTAATTTTACATCAAATTATTCTTTTATTATGAAATATATTGTTGGCTTATTAGCTCTCTTTTTTATGATCTCATTATTTGCTTCTTGTGCAACCACAAAGAAAATTGAAGCTTTAAAACCTTTGCCTTCAGATGATAGCCCTATGGTTTACAAAAACAAGACTTCTTTCATCGCTATGCCTGTTGAGATTTCTGTAAATGAAATTGAAAATCAACTTAACAAAAACTTGTCTGGTTTAATTTATGATGATGACAATTTAGAAGATGACAACACACAAATGAAAATTTGGAAAACAGGAAAAATCAAATTAACTGAGAAAAATGGAGTTATCACTTCTGAAATTCCTTTAAAAATTTGGTCACAATTTAAATATGGAACAGAATATTTTGGATTGAATGACACACGTCAGATCAGTTTAGACGGAACCATTATTTTAGAAAGCAAAGCTCATTTAAACAATTGGAAACTAACTACAACTTCAAAACTTAAAGATTTTAATTGGAATGAAAGTCCAAGTATTTTAGTTGCTGGAAAAAAAATACCAATTACTTATATCATAAATCCAACCTTATCAATTTTTAAATCAAAAGTTTCTAAAATGATTGATGATGCCATTGATAAATCTTGCGACTTTAAACCACAAGTTTTAGAAACTTTAGGAGTTATTAGCAAACCTTTTTTAAGTAGTGATGCATATGAAACTTGGTTTAAGTTAATTCCGATTGAACTTTATGTAACAGATGCAACATTAAAAAACGGAAAAATAACCATGGATATGGGTTTAAAATGCGATATGCAAACTATGGTTGGAATGGAACCGAGAAATAATTATGACGCAAGCAAAATAGCTTTAAAACCTGTTGCAAAAATGCCAGACAAAGTTACGGTTTCTGTTGCTGCAGTATCAACTTATCAAAGTGCTTCGAAGATTATTACTAAGAATTTTAAAGGTCAAGAATTTGCTTCGGGAAGTCGAAAAGTTACTGTTCAACATGTAGAAATTTGGCAAAAAGACAAAAAAATAATTATTGCTTTAGACTTAACAGGAAGTTTGAATGGAACTATTTATTTATCGGGTTATCCTAACTTCAATGCACTATCAAAAGAAATTTATTTTGATGAATTAAATTATGTTTTAAATACGAAAAGTGTTTTGTTAAAATCTGCCAATTGGTTGCTACAAGGCACAATTTTAAATAAAATTAAAGAAAGTTGTCGTTATTCTATTCAAGAAAATTTAGAAGAAGGGAAAAAGAATATGGAACCTTATTTAAACAATTATTCACCCATGAAAGGTGTTTTTGTAAATGGTTCTTTAGATGATTTTAATTTTGAAAAAGTAGAATTAACTAATAAAGCAATTATAGCATTTATTACAACTTCTGGTAAAATGAACATTAAGATTGATGGGATGGAATAGTATTTAGTACAAATAAAAAAGCAAATTAAAACTTAATTACTTTTTAGAGTACTTCAACTTATAAACTCCAAAACCTACAAGAGCTACTAAAATATAAGGCACAATCATTAAAAAAACAATTCCATCATTAACTGCTTCTGCTTGCACTGTGTTTTCGTTACTTTGTAGAGCTGCTCTACACATGGCACATTGAGCTTGAGAAGCTAGAGGTAAGAAGAAAGATGCAAGAAGAAAGAAGATTCGTATTTTAAAACTAATTTCTTTTCTCTTTTCTCTTTGTTCTTTTTTCTTTTTTCTTTTTTCTTTAACTAGCATAATAAGGAGAAATCATTAAATAAACTACAACACCTGTTACAGCAACATATAACCAAATAGGAAACGTAATTTTTGCTATTTTTTTGTGTTTATCAAATCGTTGGGCTAAAGCTCTAACATAAGTTATCAAAACCAAAGGAATTATAATGACTGATAAAATAATATGAGATATTAATATTGGATAATAGATAAAACCTAAATCACCACCATATTTTGTTGAATCTGATGTCATGTGATAAGCTACATACATTACTAAAAACAAAACAGAACATAAAATGGCCAACTTCATTAATCTTTCGTGAAGCTTTTTGTTTCCGTTTTTGATAGCAATTACCGCTACGACTAACAAAATTGCCGTAAATCCATTTACTGCAGCGTAAATTGGAGGCAAAAACGATAAAGGTTCAACATCAAAACCCATTTTGCGAAGATTTACTCCAAATAGTAAAGCAACTGCTAAAGGAATTATAATTGATAAAGCAATAATTAATTTATTGTACTTAGTTTCTATATTGTTTTTATCCATTTCAGAATTTAAATTTTTTCTATTTTGAAGTTTGTTTTTGAAATTGCCTTGTTTTTGAAATACTTATTCGTCTAAAAGTTTTTTAATATCTTCTTTTATTGCTTTTACACCAGCTGGTTCTAAACCGTCATAAAAGTAAATTGGATTATTAAAACTATCCTTTCTACTTCTTATCATTCCTTTTTTGTCGATTAAGGCAAACATTCCAGAATGATATAATCCACCTGGTTCTTTTTCATCTTCACCAGCATTTAATTTGAATCGTTTTTCGGCTAAATCAAATACATAGTCTTTATCGCCTCTTAATAAATGCCAATTGTAATGTTTGACCCCTAATTCTTTGGCATGTTCTTTTAACACTTCAACAGTATCATTATCTGGGTCAATCGTTATGGAAGCTATTCCAAAATCTGGTTTACCATAAAATTCTTTTTGAATATCTAACATATTCTCATTCATTTTTGGGCAAATCGTAGGACAAGTAGTAAAGAAAAATTCAACAACATAAACTTTACCTAAATAATCTTTGTCAGTTATTGTTTTGTTGTCTTGATTCGTTAACGAAAACTCTGGAACTGGTCCCATTTCCATTAAATCTGATTTTTGAAATTTAGCAATAATTTTTGGTACGGCCCAAATTCCGAAAATTAAAATAATGAATGAAATTCCGATATATGATTTATTCTTCATTAGATTTTACGTTTATTGTTACGTTTTAAAGCTAGACGATATTCTGCTAATATAACTTTTACATCATCGCTCATATTATTATGCAAATCAGCTGCCGAAATTGTATTATAACCTTCTTTATATTCTTCTTCCCCTTTAAGGTCTTTTCCTTTTCTTCCTCTAAGATTTAAGTCTTTATCAACAATATAGACATTTGCAGAACCAATTGCTGGATTTAAAGTTTCGGTAAGTTTTAAGCTTTTATGAAAATTAGAAATAGAGTCATGTGTAGTAAATACGAAGTTCCAACCCGTTAAATCAGAAATAGAACCAAGTTCGGCAATTATAGATTTTATGTCATCTTGGGTTCCGTCTGGAGCAATCATTACAATTTGAAAATCTTTAAATTCTTTATTCTTATTGTATATTTTTTGATTTAAGTTGAATAGATTTCCTTTTTCAGTAAGCACATCATCTCCTAAAAAACCAAGAATTGTTATTTTTTCTTTAAGTTGCACTTTATGATCTGAAAGAGATTTCCAACTTGGAAGTTCATTTACATTTTCTGTTAATGTTGGAAGATTAACAAATTTATTTACACCCGTTGCAAAAAACATATAAACAACTAAAGGTAATATGAAAAGGACGACTAATATAATTTTCTTTCCCATTTTAAATATTTTTTTTGGAGAGTACAAAGATAAAAAAATCCCGATGTTTATCGGGATTTAATTTATATATTAAAATGTTAAAAATTCCATTTTATTGTTCCATCTTTAAAAATATTGTAGATATAATCTCCTTCTACAAGTAGAATAAAACATAAGTACAATATTAAAAACACTAAAGGAACTACAATAGCATTTCTTAACCATTTATTTTCACCTTCTAAGTGCATAAAAGCCCAAACAATATAATATGCTTTTACTATTGTAAGAATTATGAACAACCAGTTCAATAAATTCATACCAAGAAAATCAGTTTTGAAAAGTGCATCTGGTCTTACAATACCAAAAGCTACTTCTACAATAGTTATAACAGAAAGTAGTCCAAATACAAACCAAATTCTTTTTGTGTTAGATTCGTGTGCGTGTGCCATAATTACTATGCTTTAATTTTTTATTATACTAAATAGAAGAATGTGAATACAAATACCCAAACTAAATCTACAAAGTGCCAATATAATCCTACTTTTTCAACCATTTCATAACTTCCTCTTTTTTCATATGTTCCTAATAAAACATTAAAGAAAATAATGATATTGATCAAAACTCCTGTAAAAACGTGAAAACCGTGAAAACCTGTAATAAAGAAAAAGAAATTTGCGAATAATTTTTGACCATATTCATTTCTTATTAAGTTAGCTCCTTCAACAACATAATGAGCAGAAGCAATTCTTTTAATAGATTCTTCTCTTGAAAGAACTACTTTTTTCTTATCTACAATTTGCTCTGTTCTAACTAAAATATCTGGATTATTTTTAAATCCTTCAACTACTTCATTAACTGAATATGATGGCAAAGCTCCTTCAGACATAAACCAAGTAGATTTATTTCTTGTTAATTGCTCTCTTTCTTCGGGCAAATGTGCTGCAAAATCAGCTAATGCAACTCGGTGACCTTCTTTATCAACAAATTGAAGTATTGAACCTCCTTTAGTTTCTACTGCTCCAAATTCACCTTTGATAAAGTTTTTCCACTCCCAAGCTTGTGAGCCTAAGAATATCAAACCTCCAACGATTGTTAAAAGCATATAAAATGCTACTTTCCCTTTATTTAAATGATGACCAGCATCTACTGCTAATACCATCGTTACAGAAGAGAAAATAAGAATAAACGTCATCAATGCCACATAATACATTGGTGCTTCTACACCATGTAAAAACGGAAAGTGAGTAAAAACTTCGTCTGCAATAGGCCAAGTTTCTATAAATTTAAATCTTGAGAACCCGTAAGCTGCAAGAAATCCTGAGAATGTTAGTGCATCTGAAACGATGAAAAACCACATCATCAATTTACCATAGGTTGCTCCCATTGGTCCTGGTCCTCCGTCTAAAGCGTGTTCATGTGAAGTAACTGTTGCTTCCATAAATTAATTTATTGTTAAAAAGTGCTCAAATTTATTGTTTTTTTTCTATTTGTAAAAGTAGAAAAATAAAAACAGATAAATCCATATAAAATCCATAAAGTGCCAATACATCGCACTAAGCTCAATACCAAGGGTTTGAGAGGGATTGTATTTTTGTTTAAAATGATTATAAATTACGATTAATAGTGAAATAATTCCTCCTAAAAGATGTGCGATGTGTACAATTACCGCAATATACAAAAATGATGTGGTAACATTACTTTCACTTCCTGTAAAAAAATACCCATTTGCAACAACCTGAGAAAAACCTTCAAGCTGCAATAAAATAAATGCAATACCTAATGATAAAGTCGTTAACAACATAATAGTTGTTAGTTTTCTATTATCGGCTTTCATAGCTTTATTGGCAGCGTAAAATGTAAAACTACTAATAAATATTACAATTGTACTGTAAATAAACGCATTTGGCAATTGAAAATCTTTTAACCAATCTGGTCTCGATTTACTAACCACATAAGCGCTAGATAATCCAGCAAAAATCATAAAAATACTAATCATTCCAAAAAGTAGTAGCATTTTGTATGTTCTTCCTTTTCTAGATTCTTGTTCTTCTAATGTCATCATAATTTATTATTTTAAATAAACTTATCTATTACGTAAATAATCTGAAGCAATGTTATATAAGAAACACTTACCAACATTAGCTTTCTTGCTGCAATAGCATCCATTTTGTTATATAATTTGAAAGCATAAAACAACATCCAAAGTCCTAACAAAAATATAATAACCGCAGCACCTATTGAAATCTGGAATTTACCTGTAAAACCTAAAACTGGGATTAAAGAGGCAATAATCGTCCAAATTGTATATAATATAATCTGTAAAGCTGTTTTCTTATCTTTCTTTCCTGTTGGTAACATAAAAAAACCTGCTTTTTTGTAATCGTCAAACAAAAACCAACCAATAGCCCAAAAATGCGGAAATTGCCAAAAGAATTGAATAATAAAAAGTGCTCCTGCTTCTATACCAAAAGTTCCTGTAGCTGCAACCCAACCTAACATATAAGGAATTGCACCAGGAAATGCCCCAACAAAAACAGACAAAGGAGTTACCGTTTTTAAAGGAGTATACAAACTCACGTACATAAATATAGAAATAGCTCCAAATAGAGCTGTTTTTTGATTTACTGAATATAAAATTGCTAGTCCTAAAACAGTCAAGACACAACCTAAAATAAAAGCATTACGTTTTGAGATTAAACCAGCAGGCAATGGACGATTTTTTGTTCTATCCATTAATGCATCTAAATCTTTTTCAATAATTTGATTGAAAACATTTGAAGCACCAACCATGCAATAACCACCAATTGATAAAATCAATAAAGTCTGAAAAGCCGAAGCATTCCATTGATCAACCCCTAGAGCATATCCTGCTAAGGTTGAAAACATTACACTAATGGTTAAACGAGCTTTTGTAATTGCCGTAAAAACATTAAATAATGAAGGACTAGTAAGTGGTTGATTTGATGAACTCAAAATGGAATAATTCTCTTTTTTTTATCGATTGCAAAGATAGTAATAAGATTTATTATTTGATATACAAAACCAATTGATTTTACAAAACCCTGTTGTTAAAATTATAAAATAGAAATAAGTAGAAATTAATAATCAAAATACCAATTGAATAAATCTGTTTTTATTCCAGCAGAAAACCAAGTTGTAGTTGATGCTTTTGTAATTAAATCTTCTGTTGTTGGATTAAAATCTCTAAACATTAAATTAGCAAAAACTTTCATATTTGAAGACGGATTTACTATATATCCTGCTTGAAAATCAGCAATTATTAATGTTGTTTTATTTCCTTGTCCAACAATAACTCCTTTATCAAACGGACGATTGTCATCATAATTTAGGTAAATATTTCCACCATAATTGTTCGTATTTATTCCGTCTGTATAATCTAAACCTTGAAAACCATAATTAATTTTAGCTTGCGCAAAATATCTTCCTTTGTTATATCTAGCTATTGCAACTAGTTCACTTGCATTTGCTCCCCAGTTATGACCCATACTTTGGTTATTATGACCGTAATTAGTTACCACGTTACTGTGAGCGTATACATAAGGTCTTATTCTATTGTATTCTAATTGTAAAGTAAGATTATCAATTCCGAAAGCATTATAATATTTAGCTCCTAATTGATAGGCAAATTTATTTTTCCAACTTTTATCTCTTGCCTTTACATCACCAATAGAAAATTCATCTAATAAAAATTGTGCGTAAAAGTTAATACTGTTGTTAAACTTGTATTTAGTTGTTAATCCCAACAAGGCATTTCCAGATCTTGAAGATGATGAAAATTCAACTGCTCTATAAAATATAATTGGATTCACAAAATTAACATCAAAACCTCTATCATTATCATTTCCCCAAACTACACTTTCAAAGAAACCAATATTCATTCGTTTAGAAACATTCCAACTTAAATAATGATTTGCCATAAATTTTGTGGTGTAAGTTCTATCAATAGTCACTTCTGGACGAACGTCCTTTAACCACATATAGGTGTTTGTATATTTAATTTTCCAAAATGAAGTGTTTATTTTTAAAAATGGATATGGGCTTGTTCCATCACCTTGAAGCAATGAACGATAACCATCTCCGATAAAATTTCTTCCATAACCCAATTGCAAATCAACAAATTTACTTGGAGTGTATTTTATATTTGCTTCTGCTAATGGAAAATCATAAGCATTTTCTTTAAATTCCTTAGCGATTCCAATTCCTGGAATTATTGCTGGATTTCCACCTGAAGGTTTTATGCTATTAGCATATTCATTATAATAATCTGCAAATAATCCTTGTGATTCATATATCTGAGTAGAAAAACTCAATTGCTCTCCTAATTGCCCGTTTACAGAAACACCTCTTGTATTTACGTAAGTATAGTTATTATCACTACCAAAATCTTTTCCTACATTAAGATTCAGAATCGGGTTTATAGTAAACCAATAACCATCTCCTTGAATAGATACAAGATTTTCATTCCAAAGCTTTTTACCCCACCATGATTTTTTGTCTTTTTTAATTTTTTCATACTCCGTATCAAAATCATAATACTTGGCCACTTCTGAATAAGAGTAAGGCTTTGAAGCTGTGTGATTATTACTCCCAACAAGGTTTAAATTTTGATCGAAATAAGCATAATTAGCATGTGTAAAAGGCAGATTATTGTTTCCTTTATAAATACTATTTTTATATTCTTGAAGTTTTATATCTTCATATTCTGTTAATTCGGCAAACTTCTCCGTTTTTTTATTTTTTGCAATTGCACTATTTTTATCCGTCATGCTTACAAAAGTAGAATCAAGCGGAATTGGGATTGTTATTGTATATTTTGCGTAGGTTTTTCTTCCTTGATAAGTTGCTGGCTTAACCTTTTCTAACAAATCAAAAACACGTTTAGTTTCGTTTTTTAAATCTTCAGAATATGCTTCTGTATATAGAATTTTAAATTTTCCAACTGTATCGACTTCAAAAAGCGCATAGACCTTTCCATTATAAGAATTGGCTGATTCAGGAATTTTAAAATTAGATAAGATATGCTTTTGAAGATTTTCGTAAAAACAATCTTTTTTACTTAAGACCTGATTGTCTTCACAACTTTTAAATTGCGGAAAAACTTCATTATTATTTTCTTGTGAAAATACAATTTGTCCAACCAACAATAGAAAAAATATAATTCTATATTTCATTTTAATTTTTTTAATAACCGTTTTTTGAATCGAGCCCTTCAACAATTGCTTTGGCAGAAGATGTTCCAATACGTTTTACCCCAAGTTTTATCATCTCAACTGCTTCTTCATAATTTCGCACTCCACCAGCAGCTTTTACAGGTAAAGGAAAGGAATTTTCGAGCATTATTTTGATCGTATGAATTGTCGCACCGTTTGGTAGATTGTTTTGAGTTTTATAAAATCCTGTTGAAGATTTTACAAAAACATTATCGTATTGACTTTCTTTAAAGTTTGAAATTATAATGTTTTTTATAAGAACACACAAACCTATAATTTGTGAATCATTTAAAGCGGCTACTTCAATAATCCATTTTACATTTTTATTGTTTTGCAAACCTAAAGCTGTGCATTGTAGCACTTGTTCTTTAACTAAATCCGTTTTACCTTCTTTATAAGCTTCATAATTTACTACAAAATCTAAATCATCAGCACCGTCTTCGATGGCCTTTTGAGCTTCTTTAAGTTTGTAGTCAATTGTATTTTGACCTAATGGAAAATCTATAACTGTTCCTATGTTTACTTTAGAATTTGCATCAGAAATCATTTTCTTTGCCATTGAAACAATTTCGGGACGAATCATAATTAGTTTAAAATTATAATCTATTGCTTCTTGGATACTCTTTTTATTAATTTCAATAGTTTCGTTTTCTGAAATTGAAGCTTGTTGAGCCGTTTTTAAATAGGTAGAGTCGAGAAATTGCTTGATATTCATAGTTGATATTCTTATTGGGTATAAAAATAAAAAAATCCCTTTTAAAAAAGGGACTTTATATTTATTATTTACCAATCTTAAAAGAGATAGGTATAGTATATGTAACTTTTACATCTTTTTTACCTTGTTTCGCAGGAATAATTTTTGGTAATTTTTTTACTGCATTTTCAACGGCTAATCTCATGTCGTTTGTTGCTCTATTGTTTTCTGCAGATTTTATTGAAGTAAAGTTACCATTTTGATCTACAATAAACTGAACAAAAACAGTTCCTTCTTTTTTATTTTCTAAATCTCTTTCAGGATATTTTAAGTGTTTGAAAATTTCTTTTTTTAATTGTGCATCAAAACAAGCTTTTTGATCTGCTTTAGAAACATTTTCGCAACTTGGAAATCTTGGTAAAAACTCAACTACAACAAAAACTTCTTCTTCACTTCCATTTCCTGAATTTCCATCTAAAGGATTGTCATTTGGATTAGCTACAGGATTTGCATCAGAAACATTTGAATCTTGGTGTGAAGCATCCTTAACAATATCGTCATTAACCTCAGTTTCTGTTTTTATAAATTGATTTATAACTTTTAGTGGAACAATAGGTTTTGTAATTGTTTTTACGACAGTTTTTTTAACTGTTTCCACAACCTTTGCTTCTTTTGCTGGACTATATTTAAAAGGCTTTTCAAAATCTATTATTCTTTCTTTTTTAAGAGCGAAATTACTCTCTGTTGTTTCAAAATTAAATTCTAAAACAAATAATACGGCTACCATAACAGCAATTAATCCTAATTGGAAATAAATAAAGCTATTTTTAGATTTGTCTATCATTTTAACATTTGGTTTCATAATAATTTGTTTTAAAGGTTAATTATATAACAATAATCAAATTATGTGCCAAAAAAAATCCCAATCTTATAAAGATTGGGATTTAATTAAAAATATATAAATTTTATCTGTTTTCTAATTTGAATAAAATAGGCTGTGCATAACTTACACCAACAGCTTTACCTCTTTGTTTACCTGGAGTAAATTTTGGTAATTTTTTAATAATTCTTTCAGCTTCTGCTTCTAATAAATCACTATCTTTTTTTCCTGTACCTTTTAATCTAAGATTAGTAACATTACCTGATTTATCAATTACGAATAAAACAGTAATTCTACCTTGAACACTATTTTCTTTTGCTCTTGAAGGGTATTCAAAATATTTTTTAATGTGTTTGTTCATTTGCTCCATGAAACATTCTTTTTGTTGGCTTCTAGGTACTTTTTCACAACCTGGAAACAACGGCACGTCTTCTAAAACTGCGAAAGGAACATCTACATCGATATCTTCAACTGTACCGGTAACTTCACCAACATTTGATGCCTTTACAACAACAACTTCTTGTTTTTCGTTAGTTTCAGTTGTTTCAATTTTTTTATCTTCAATAACCACTTTGTCATCAACAATTTGAATTACTTCTGGTGCTGGTGGTGGTGGTGGTGGTGCTTTTTGCACTTGCATTGTTAAGGGAATAATTTCATCATCAATAAAATTATCAACTATTTTTGTTTTTTCAACAACAATAACTGGATCTGGAGTTTTCACTTCTATAGCGATATATGTTAAAAAAGTGATTGCTGCTAATCCAATTTGGAAATACAACAAACTATTTCGTTTTGCGTCAACGCTAGGATTCTTTTTTGGTTGCATGGTTATTTAATTTAGAGTACGAATATAAATAATAATTTTAAACTTTTAAATTTTACTAGAAGAAAACTTTTCCATAATGAAATAATTTAACAAAGCGGCACAAATTATACCTGTTAAATTTGCAATTGCATCATAAAAATCACCACTTCTACTTACAGTAAAATACTTTTGAATAACTTCAATAATTATGCCATAAAAAAACGATAAAGCAATAACTATCAAATATTTAAACCTTATATCTGTTTTAACACTTCTTAAGAATAAAAATGTCAATATGAAATAAAATAAAAAATGCACAAGTTTATCACTATTTTGAAAGGATGTTATTGTGTTTTTTTCGAAACTAACTAAACTTAGAATTGTTATTATCACAATCCAAATTATAGTTAATCCGATATAATACTTACGCTCCAACTAGTGCTTTGTAGGCATTACTATCTAACAACTCATCTAATTGAGAAGCATCAGAAATTTTGATTTTCACCATCCAACCGTCTCCATAAGGATCGCTATTTACTTTTTCTGGCTCACTTTCAAGAGAATCGTTAAATTCTATGATTTCACCTGAAACTGGCAAAAATAAATCAGAAACCGTTTTAACAGCTTCAACTGTACCGAAGACTTCGTCTTTTTCTAAAGTTTGATCTAAGGTTTCAACTTCAACATAAACGATATCGCCTAATTCTTTTTGTGCAAATTCTGTAATACCAACTGTTACTACATCACCATCAACACTAACCCATTCATGGTCTTTTGTGTATTTTAAATTTTCTGGAAAGTTCATTTGTTTTAAATTTTAAGCAAAATTAAATTTTTATAGGTAATAAGTTCTATTTTTTTTAATTAATTTCCAAAATTATATCTCAGTGTAAATCCAGCTCTAACAGTTGTTAGTGGAAATGCTGTAGAAATAACTGCTTTTGAAAACTGGTGATCATAATAGAATATTGCCGTAAAGTTCCTAGAGAATGAATAATCTGCAGTGAATTTAATTGACATTAAATTTTGTCCACCTGATAATTGATTGTTATCATAATCTAGATATCTAACTATAGTTTCATTTCTTCTAATAGAAAAATCAGCTTTTAAGTTCACATCACTTTTAATAACACCTGTTGGAGAATCTGCCAAGGTTGAACTTATTGTAACATCCTTAATTCTGTATCCAACACCAAAAGTATACTCATTTCCCTTCACTTCTGTTAAAAGATTATTATCAAAACTCATATTTAAAGTCCTATCTTTTTTCATTTCAGCCAAGAACTTTAAAGATCCTTTGGTTTCAAAATCAAAACGAACTAATGGATTAAATTGTTCCGCTAAATTGACATTTGAAATAATCCTTTTAGCATAAATATTTCCGTTTTGGTCATTTATTTCTGGATTCAGATTAGATCTAAATTGGTTAATACCATAACTAGCTCTATAGCCGTGTTGAATTGAGAAACGTTTGAATTTATCCTTAAAGAACTTATAATTCATTAAACCAGTATATTTAACATTCCAATTTGGCAATGGAATTGATTTAAAATCATTGGTTGATACTTTACTTGCACTTTGTCCCGAATAAGCTGCCAAGAAAGAAGGCAACAATACTTGTTGACTATTTTTACCAAATCCTGTAGGAAAACCATCGGCATCATAACTAGGAATTCCACCTGCACCATAATAAGATTCTGCCAAACGTGTTGCCACAACCAAGCGATTATCTCTAAAGTCTTGAAAAGCTTGAGAAAAACCTTCACTACTTTCGCTAAAAGATGTTTTTATTAAAATCGTAGAAATATTATAATTACCAAAGTTATAAGGCGATCTTGGATTGTATTGACCATCAGCAGAAACATCATATTGTTCTGAGAAATTTTCAGCTAAAGTTCTATCAGCACTTAAATCTATTTTAAAGTCTTTAAAAACCTCCATTTGAGCGGTAAGATTCAATTGTTTGTTTTTTACTTGCGTAAAGTTTTGATTGAAATCAGGAAAATTAGTCAAATATCCATTTTTTGCTGCTTCATATCTAATATCCGATTGGCTTCCTAGTACAAATCCAACCGTAGGTCTTGTTGTTCCAAAGAATCCAACTCCTGGTAGAAATCCTGGTAAAACTGTACCGTTATTTTCAATATAATTAACTTGAATATTTTTCACACTTGTTAAAGCCCCAATTAATCCTTTAACAAAAATATTTTGATCATTTGACGCACCAACTTTAGGTTTAGCTACAATTTTTTCACCTGGTTTTGGTGGTGCAGCAGCTTTAGTTTTAGGTGCTTTTTTAACTCCAATTCCAAGCATTTTATAGAAAGCAGTCATATCAAAAGTTGTATTTAACTTATGAGAATTGGCATTTTGAATTGTATTCCCTAATTGATAAATATCACCTACTTCAGTTTCAATACTTGCAAAAGCACTTGATGAACGAGTCCAGTTATAATCAGAAGTATAGGAATAATTTGATTTAACAAAGCCTAAAAATGGTAGTTTATTAATTGGCAATTCATAATTAACTACTAATTGTTGATTGTGCTGATTTGGCGTTCCTGGATTCCAAAAATCATCCCAAATAGAGAACGAATCAATTGGTGTATTGTTTTCGTCTAAATAATTTTTTACTAAGTTATTTGAGTTAGCATTATAAACAAACGAAAGTGATTTAGTTAATTTGTAATTAAATCCGTAGTTGTAATTAAAGAAGAAATTCCTTCTGTAAAGTGGATCTAATTCAATTCCTTGTACTTCAATTTGCCTGAATTGTTGTTTATTATATTGTCTTAAAATATTCGAACTAAATGAGATGCTTGTTGGCAAGAAATTAAAGTTAAAATCTTGTAATGCTTTATAATAATTTCCTTTAGAAAACACTTTTGACTTTTTGAAGGGTTCAATAGCTGAAGGTTTAAATGAATAGGCATAATCAACTGTTGTTTTAACCTGTTTATCGGTTAAACTTTCAATTTCAAAATCATGATGTTGCGTTTCGTTATACGAATATGACAACGTTAAGTTTTCAGGATCATAAATATGCTGTTTTTGATCTGGAGCTCTATCTTTTCTTACGCCAATAAAGTTAATACTTTGCCTTTTTGTATAATCGATTGCTCTATTTTCGATTGCATTTTTCTCATCTTGATCCTCTGTAATATCAAGTAGTTGTTCTAATTCAATATCTTGATAATAAGGGTCATATTTTGGTGTAATTATCTCTTCCCCAACGGCATAATTAAATGGTAAATTGATACCCCATTTGCTTGGTAATAATTTTCCTAAATTGAAATTGGTTACTAAATCATATTGTTTTACATCTTCTCTACTTCTTTCATTTGGACCTTGTTCTAGAGAACCAAAACCAATTGTACTCAACCTCCCTGTTGTTGAAATAGTAGCAAAATCGGCCATATTTGCATCAAGATTTGCTACAGCAGCATAACCACCTTTGTTGTCCATTTCTGACATACGCAATTCGTTGAACCAAACTTCACCTCTAATAGGTTGTGAACCGTTTTTATTTTTAACTCCAATCATTAAAGTTCTTACTAAACCAAAATTTGGATTACCTTTTATACCTAATGTTAATTTACTATCCGACGAACCTATTAATACATCTTCCTCTTCAATAAATCTAATACCATTAACATCTGGCGCAGATAAACTTGGATTATCAGATAAAGCTAACGTTTTAAGAGCAGTCAAATATTTAAGTGGAACATTAATTTCATTATCTGCTAACCAAACATCTTCTGCTGATCTAGCACTTTGAGATGATACTTTTAGCGGCATTTCGACTTGATAGAAATTTTGTGTAAAGTCATTTCCAAAACGAATAAAAGCTACCATTTCATCATCTTGCAATGGAGTAGATTCTGGGGTCGGCAAAGCTTCAGCATGTAAAAACATGCGCATTTTCTTAAACTGACGCATATCTACATTTACATTTTTGAAAACTGCTCTTGAATCATTTGGCTGTAAACCATCGACATAATTACCCGAATTAGGATCATAAACTCTTAAAGAAAGAGATTGTTCGTTTTGATTAATAATAGTGTTATTGTTATACAACTGCTCTCTTTCAACACCAGGAGGCGCAACATAAGGAATAGGAGAACGATTTCCATTTTCTTGGATATTTACTGCTACAACATCAAACCCTGTATTATCATCGGCTGGATTAGGATCTGTTTCATCTAAAGTATTTGTAAATCTTCTCCATTCACCTCTAACTAAGTCTAAAGCTCCAAAACGTAAAGTTACATCATTATTAAATCCAGTTAGAAACATTCTCATAAAACGAATAGAACGAAAATCTGAAATTGAACCCACTGCATTTGCAGCAGTTGCCTCTAAAATTGGAATTTTGTATTGAATCCATCTTGATTTTCCTTGCGTTCCATCAGGCAAGTCTATATTATCAACTAATCGAGTATCAACAACATAATTCTGTCCAACTTGTGGGTTAGAATTGATATCGATTTCAAATTTATAATACGCATTGATGGTATTCATGGTATTATCTCTATTAATATCTTCTACATCAGGGAAAGTTGTACTTCCTCTATTTGTATCCGACACATTAACAGGTGAATTTCCTTGAGTTCCATTGTAATTTTTATATCTATCTAAAACGCCACCAGTTGCATTTAAATAAAATTGATAATTATCTGCTGCTGGATCAGGATTTCCTGCAAAAGCAGAAAATTGTGCTGCTTCTTCGGCATCTGACAATCCGTTTAAACCAACATCTTGTGCTAGTCTATTGCCATCATTTGTATCAAAAGCATAGATTAAAGATTGTGATGCTGGAGTTTTTCCCCAAGCAGAAGGATTTGTTGCTGTTACTGCACCGGCTTCTGGCAATCCGTTTTCATATAATTTTCTTCCATCTTTAAGGACATCTTCTGATATTTCTCCTAAGTTAAATACAAGTTTTCCTGTATTTCCAGTATTTTCAACTACTCCTTGTTCATTATAATAAGGGTCTAATACCCAAAACTGAATATACTCTACATTTGATTGCTCAAAGTTTGTAGAATTTATACTTCTCATAATTCCACCCCAATTATCTTGTTCTGTTCCTCCTGGAAAAGTATTACTTGTCGCTGCAGGGTTAAAATTATAAGGTCCACGCTCTTTTGGAAAATAAGTCAAATCTAATGTAGAGACGACTTGTGTTTGTCCTTGAGCAATATCTGTTTCTGGATATAATTCTCTACTAAAAATTCTTCTTGTTCTATTTGTTGATAAATCCTGATTTGAAATTCCTGCTGGTGCTTGTGTATAGAAAACTGGGTCAATAGAATACCAAGACATTTTTGCTCTTTTGTATCCATATGCTAAATCCCCTTCTGTTAATTCTCCTCCAAAATCTATTGGTGTACTTGCTAAACTCCATGCTGAAGCAGAACGCATATCAATTGTTGTTTGTGATCCTTCAAAATCATCAATATAAACTGTAGATTCTCCATTAAAGTTTGAAGTCTTTGAAGCTCCAGGTTTTAAATAGGCAATTTCACCTCTAAAAGATAAGTTAGAAGGCACATCTGTATCAATATTTGGTAATTTATTAGCTAATCTTGTTAAGAAAGGAACTTCTGTTGAGAAATTTGCGTTTAATCCGAAAATTGTATTGTTTACTGAATCTTGATTGTAATCTGTTTTTTGTGTGAAAGGTCTTTCAGACATATTTAAGATTGTACCACCAATTAAGAAATTTTCATTGAATTTATGTTCAACATTCATTCCCCAAAAACGTCTTGTTTGTTGTCCAAAAACAGCATTATTTTCTAATGAAACTTGAATAGGAGTATTTGAAGCCAGCAAAGAAGTATCTGTAATATAAACTCTACCCAATTGATAGTTTACTGTATAATCTACTCCTTCAACAAGAACTCTTCCGCCAGCTGTAACAACTACTGAACCTTGGGGTACATTAAACGCTCCAATTGGAATTCCATCACCTGAAGTAGATTTATACCTACCTCTTAATTGAAACTTATTTTTTTCACTTTCTTGTAAAGCTGCTGCTTGTGTTTGTTTGTATAAATTTCTAAAAACATACTTTACTTGATTATCATTATAAGACCCAGTTGTACCTGCAGTTGGCGGAACATCATAATCTTCTGTTGGATTAATTTTTAGCTTATCGAAAAGTAATTTTCCAAAAGGTTCCACATTGGTGAAAATAATTCGTCCATATTGTGCATCAACTGTAATTCCTGGAATAAAATCAAAAAAACCATCACCTCCTTGTTGTGGGTCATTAGTGTAATTTAATTTATCTAAATTAAAAACTTTAATTAAAGGAGTTTCGGCCACATCTGCTGGCAAAGCTGTTGAACCAACTTGTTGAATATAATTTAACGGAGAAGGATCTGTATAAAGAATATTGAATTTAAAATCTTCGCTTTCCAATTGATAACCACCTGGAATTTGATAAATATTCTTCATCATTAAGTCCCAAGCTGGTTTATTTACGTTTACCAATGTTCCTTTTAGCATTTTTAAAATCAAACTTTGCGTTGAAGGAGTTGCTACACCAGATGTATTATCCACTTGAGTTGCATCAACACCATCAGTACCAAATTCTCCAACCTGATAAACTTCATCACCAATTGTATACTGATAGGAAACAGCTAAAACTTCATCATTTGAAAGTCTTTGATTTAAGGAAACATATCCTAACTGTGGATGAAAAGTAAATTCATTAGCACTAAGTTTTCTTGCATTTTCTAATTTTACATAATCTTGTCCTTCAAGAACTCCAGAAATATTGAAACCACTTCCTGCAGTAGCAATATCTCTAATTCCACTATTTAACAAAGAACCTCCAACACCTATGTTTGTTGGGTCAAATTTGTTATTCCCATTATCTGTTGGTCTATCTGGATTAGTTAAAGGAAAATTAAAAAAACCACTAGGAATTGGATTTAATCCAATAATTTCAGAATTATTTATATTATTCAACTCCGCTTCACCTAAATCTTGAAGACCAATAATATTTCTTAAATTATTATCTTGTGTATTAATTCTATTTTGTCTGTTTGTTATCCATACTTCAATACGAGTAATTTGAATTCTACTATCTACATAGGGGTAATTTCTTAAAGAGCTGTCATACTTATTTCTAAAGTATTGTGATAAGAAATAGTGCCTATCATTATCATATTCTTGAGCAAATAAACTAAAGTCTTGGATAGTTGCTCCACCTTCAGCATTTACTGTTTTCGTTTGCGATTTTTGTTCAGAGAAAACTCCAGTTACAGTCGTTTTTCCAAATTGCAATTGTGCTTTAACACCAAATAAACTTTGAGCACCACGAATAAGCGTACTGTTTATTGGTAAACTTACATTTCCAAGTTCGATTTTCTGAATAATATCGTCTTCGGTTGGTGTGTATTCTAATTTTATTAAATTTTGAAAAGCAAAAGTGGATTGCGTGTCATAATTTATATTTACATTTAAACGTGTCCCAACTTTTCCTTGCAACCCCATACTAATTCTTTGATTGAAATCGAAAGTAAAGTTTTTTCTATTCCTTGGAGAAAGTGCTGGATTATCTTGTTTTGTAAAGCGCATTCCTAAATCCATTTCGACAGAACCTGTTGGTTTTACATCAATTGTATTTCCTCCGAAAATGGTTTCAAATAATTTTGAATTTACATAATATCTTGGTAACAAATCTCTTTTAGCTTCTTCAGAACCTTCTTTTTGTCCATCAACAGCACTTAGCTTTTGTTTATAATACTCACGCATTGACTCTCTTAAAACCAATTCTTCATATTGAGCAGGAGTAAGAATTATTGGGTAATTAATATTAAACCCATCAAAAGTATTAGAATAAATATATCTATCCGTTATAGGATCATAAGTATAAGCCTCGAGGATATTACTAGGGTTTGATATGCCTAAACTTCCTTGACTATAGCCCATCTTAGTTGAATCAATTTCAACTTCTTGTGCAAATGCAAACGGAGCAATCAGTAATAAAAAAACTGCTGCTACAAACTTAAACAAGTTGTTTAATAAGTTATTCTTTTCCAAGTAATTATAAGTTTTTTAATGCTAGTTTAATGATATTTTCAACAGTTGCATTAGGATTTTCATTGATGATTTTATCAATCACTTTTTCTGCATTCTTTCTAATAAATCCTAAAACCTCCAAAGCAGATAACGCTTCTTCTTTATTTGTATTGTAGTTAGATGTTGAAACTTCGTCTAAACTGTATATTTTTAACACTTTATCTTTTAAATCTAAAATAACTCTTTGAGCTGTTTTTGCTCCAATGCCTTTAATTGACTGTATTGTAGCTACATCATTTGAAGCAATTGCCTGAATAATGTTTGTAGGCGAAAGAGAAGACAACATAGTACGAGCAATATTTGCCCCGATTCCTGAAACAGAGATTAATAATTTAAATAATTCTCTTTCTTGTTTCTCGACAAAACCATATAAACTATGAGAATCTTCTTTAACTTGTAAAAAAGTATATAGCTTTAAATTGTCAGAATCTGGTAATAATGAAAACGTGTGCAAAGAAATATTAATAAAATACCCTACACCGTTGCATTCAATAACAACTTCTGTTGGTGTTTTTTCTACTAATTTCCCTTGAATGTGTGTAATCATATAAAACTATTTAACGTTTATTTTTTAATTTTTCTTCCCTTTTCTTGAGCATCAACAACAGCAACAGCTGCCATATTAACCATTTCTTCAACGCTTGCTCCTAATTGAAAAATATGAACAGGCTTATCTAATCCCATCATTATAGGGCCTATAGAATCAGCCTTGTTTAATTCTTTTAGCATTTTATAAGTAATGTTTGCCGCGTCTAAATTTGGATAAATTAAAGTATTAACTTTCTTATTTACTAATTTAGAAAAAGGAAATTTACTTTTTAACAATTCAGAATTCAGAGCAAAGTCAGTTTGAATTTCTCCATCTACTATTAAATCTGGATAATATTTATGCAAATAAGCCACTGCTTCTCTTATTTTTTTAGAACTTTCATTATGTGAAGAACCAAAATTTGAAAAAGAAACCATAGCAATAACTGGTTCCATACCAAACATTCTAACTGTTTTGGCTGTCATTAATGCAATTTTAGCTAAATCTTCTGCTGAAGGATTTACATTAATAGCTGTATCAGATAAAAACATTGGCCCACGCGAAGTCATCATCATGTTGGTTGTAGCAATTCTTGTTACACCAGGACCTTTATCAATTAGCTCCATGATAGGCTTAACAACAGACGGATAACTTCTTGAATAACCAGTAACCATTGCATCTGCCTCTCCTTCGTTAACCATCATTGCAGCAAAATAATTACGCTCACGCATCCATTTTTCTGCATCTAAAAGCGTAATTCCTCTTCTTTTTCTTGTTTTCCAAAATGCTTTAGCATACTTATTTCTTCTCTCATTTTCCTCTTTAGTTTTGGGATCAATAATAGTTACTTCACCTTCAAAACCAATCTCCTCCATTAATTCCTGGATAATTTCTTTATTTCCAAGTAAAATTGGCATTCCAATTCCTTCTTCAAGGACAATTTGAGCAGCTTTTAATACATCTAAATGATCTGCTTCTGCAAATATTATTCGTTTTGGATTTGTTTTTGCTCTATTTATTAGCAATCGAATCATTTTATTATCAGAACCTAAACGTTCTAACAATTCTTCTTCATATTTCTCCCAATCCGTAATTTCAATTTGAGCAACACCAGAATCCATAGCAGCTTTTGCAACTGCCGGAGCTACTAATGTAATTAATCTTGGGTCAAACGGTTTTGGTATAATGTAATCTCTTCCAAAATTTAATTTAGTTTCACCATAAGCAATATTTACTTGCTCTGGCACTGGGGTTTTTGCTAATTCAGCCAAAGCTTTAACAGCTGCCATTTTCATAGCTTCGTTAATTTTAGTAGCTCTAACATCTAAAGCTCCTCTAAAAATATAAGGAAAACCAAGCACATTATTAACCTGATTAGGATGATCAGAACGGCCAGTTGCCATAATGATGTCTTCACGCGTATTTATAGCTACGTTATAATCTATTTCAGGGACAGGATTTGCCATTGCAAAAACGATAGGATTATCATTCATGGTCAACAACATTTCTGATGTTAAAATATTTCCAGCAGAAAGCCCTAAAAAAACATCAGCATCTATAAGTGCTTCAGCTAAATTTATTCCTTTTTTGCCAAAAGAATATTTTTTTTGTAATTCTGATAAATCAGCTCTGTCTTTAGACAGCACACCATCTTTATCGAACATGATAATGTTTTCTAGTTTCACTCCAAGTAAAACATATAAATTTGCACAAGCTAAAGCAGCAGAACCCGCTCCAGAAACAACAACTTTGACTTTACCAATTTCTTTTTCTGCTAATTCAAGTGCATTAAGTAATGCCGCTGATGATATAATTGCGGTTCCATGTTGATCATCATGCATAACTGGAATGTTTAGTTCTTCAACTAAACGTCTTTCAATTTCAAATGATTCAGGAGCTTTTATATCTTCTAAATTTATTCCTCCAAAAGTCGGAGCAATATTTTTAACGGTTGCTATAAATTCTTCAATATCTTTTGTGCCGATTTCAATATCAAACACATCAATATCAGAAAATATTTTGAACAACAAGGCTTTTCCTTCCATTACTGGCTTAGAAGCTTCTGGTCCAATATCTCCAAGTCCTAGAACAGCTGTTCCGTTTGTAATAACTGCAACTAAATTTCCTTTAGCCGTATATTTATATACATTATTGACATCTTTAGCAATTTCCAAACAAGGTTCTGCTACTCCTGGGGAATAGGCTAATGACAAATCACGCTGTGAAGCGTACTTTTTTGTTGGAACAACCTGAATTTTTCCAGGTGTTGGTTTTGCGTGATATAATAAGGCTTCTCTTCGTTTTGTATCTTTGTGCATATAACAGATTATATATGAACCTACAAAGTTAAAATAAGGATTGAAAGAAAAAAATTTTAATGAAGTTCTTTTAGTTAAAAAAACTTACCTTAATAATGAAAAATGTCCTTTGACAATTCTTCCATTATTTAGTTCAATAGTATACCAATAATCGTCTGCTGGAAGTGTTTTTTTATTATAAGTTCCGTCCCAACCATAGCTTAATGGATTAATTTGAGTCAATAATTTTCCATAGCGATCAAAAATTCTAATTACTGTTTTTGCATTTAGTCTTGCATCGACTCCTTTTATATTCCAAAAGTCATTATATCCATCTCCATTGGGTGAAAAGAATTTTGGGGCACCTAATACATTAATTTCTTTATTCACAACACCACAACCTCTTTCATCTTTTACATAAATATCATAAATTCCAGGAATTAAATGGCTAAAAACATTTGACGTTTGATAGGTAATATTGTCCAAACTATACAAATAAACACCAATACCTGTTGCATCAATAAGTAATGTGTTGTCGTCAGAGAAATCATTAACTATAACATTATTAATAACTGCAATGTCAGATTCATTAACGACAATTGTTCTAGTATTTTCGCAATTGTTTGAATTTGTAACTGTAACTGAATAACTACCCACTTCATTTACTTGCAAAGCATAACCAGTTTCTCCAGAAATTATATTGTTATTTATATACCACTGATAAGTAAAATTTGAAATCTGATTTACATTATTTAAACCTGCATTTAAATTCACATAGTAATTTGGCAAATTATTACAGACAAACATTTCTTGTCCATTTATTTCAATATTAGGTAATGAAAGTACCTGAAGCGAAATAACACCAGTTATAAAACAAGATAAATCATTTGAATTAATAACTTTTACAGTAATATTCTGAGTTGAAGTTGTAAAAGGATTGGGCAAAGGGCTTGAAAGTTGTACATTATTTTCATCATAATATTCCACTAATAAACCTGTTTGACTTCCTAAGATTGTGTTTTGAAAAGATGAAGTGTCAAAAGCAGCAAATTCAGAAATTTGACTAGGATCATTTTGATTACACAAAGTAGTTAAACTTGACGGTACAGAAAAAAATTGTGGCTTATTGTTAATAATAAAGTCAATTGTTGTTGTAAAAGCACAAGGATTACTAGTATTACTTGTGAGCGTAACATTTATAGTTTGAGAACTTGTTATAAATGGATTTGGCAATGGACTTGATAATGAATTATTATTTTGATCTGAATAAGTTAAATCAAAACCCGTTAAACCATTTAATAAATCTGACTCCACATTTGTAGTATCAAAACTAAAAACTCCATCTGGTGTGTCATCACAACCTAAAACTTGAAGCGGCAGCAAGCTATTAAAAACAACTTCAATTGGTTTTATAATAAAACAAGAAGAGCTTATATGATCAATTCTGGCAAAATAAGTTCCTTGAGAAACATTAATTAATCCTGTTATTTCATTTAAATTTAAAGAAGCATCTTGGTTTGAAGCAAAATAAGAAACTGAATACCCTATGATGCTTCCTAAAAACGAAGTAGATAAACCTAAAAAGTCATATGGTTCTAAATTATCGGCACCATCATCACATAAAATAACATCATTAAAGTCATCAAAACTTTGAGTCGAGAAAGGATTCGCAATTGTAGCAGTACCAGACCAATTTAAAGTAAATGGCGAACTTCCAACAGGCCTATCAATCACTATAAAGTAACTTTCACCAGCTAAAACATCTAATTGCTTTACAAAGCTATTCCCATCTGCACCTGGACCTTCAGAAATATCAGTAGAACTAGCATTCATTCCTGTATAATTATTATGCTGATTTGCTGCTAATGGATTTGTAGTAGAACACCGTATTGACGAACCTAAATTCCCACAATCAGAATTAGGACCAAAAACCCAGAAATCATAATCTTCATTAATATCATTGCTATTAGGAATTAAAGTAAAGCCTAAAGTTCCAGCTTGTTCAATAGTAACTCTAAGCCATAATGAATTATTTTCCTGACTTTGACATGACTGTGGGATAATTTCTTGAACACCTGCTCCAGACACATTGTACGAGACACTTTGGTTATCACATGCTTGAATATAATTTTGACAATCATTCGGAAGGTTTTGACCAAAAATTGTAAAACTTAACACCAAAAATATGAATATGTAATATTTATTTTTCATTAATTTTAATAATAGAAGTATCAAATATAAGAAAAATCTAACGCAGCTGTTTGTAAATACCTTAAATTCTATTTTTAAATTCTAAAATTGCATTAAAAGGTTTCAATGTAATTAATGGTTTTATTTGGATAGGCTCTCTCTTTTCAATTATTTCAAACTGTTCAACTAATGCAATTATTGAAAGAATCATTTCATACATAGCAAAATTATTCCCAATACACATTCTAGGCCCAGCTCCAAAAGGAAAATAATTATTTGAAAACTTAATTTTTTCATCTAGAAAACGTTCTGGAATAAATTCTAGGGGACTATTCCAAAAATCTGGATGACGATGAATTTCGTACACTGAAAATAATAAATTAGATCCTTTTGGCAAAGTCAATCCATTAAAGTTTTCCTCTTCTATATTCACTCTATCAATAAAATAGGCAGGTGGATAAAGTCGCATGGATTCTTCAATTACTAATTTAGTGTAATTAGCATTTTTTATCCAATACATAATTTCATTAGATTCAGATTTTACATTTCGGATTTCTTCAAGAATTTTTAATTGAGAATCTGGGTTTCTAGCTAATAATTCGCAAATAAAAGTTAAGGCATTTGAAGTTGTTTCATGGCCAGCAGCAAATAAAATTAAAATTTCATCTACCAATTGATTCTCATCCATGCTTGACCCATCTTCATATCTTGCATTTAGCAACATTTCTAATAAATCGTCGTGCTTGGCTTTACTTTGCTTTCTTTCTTCAACTAACCTTTTAAGAATTGATCTTGAGTTTTGAGTTAAGTCTAAATGCTTTTTTGTTTTTCCAGATAAATTAAACCACCAAACTAAAAAAGGTTGTCTTAACTCTTGAACCAACATATTTTGAGTAGCTTCAGTAGTATTTTGAAGTGAACTGATATCTGAATTAGATATGTCAATGTTAAAAATAGACTTAACAACAGTTTGAAAGGCTAAATCATTAAAAACTGGAAATATATCTATTGGCTTTCCTGTTTTAATATTTTTTAATTCTGTTAATATCGTTTGTTGAATTGTATCTAACAAAAGAACTAATTGGCTTTTATGAAAAGCTGGTTGAATTAGTTTTCGTTGTTTTTTCCAATGTTCACCTTCAGCAGTTAACAATCCTTTTCCAACATATTTTGCTAAATCTTTAGTTTGAATCTTTGATTTAGTATAGTTTTTTTGATTTTTTTGAAGTGCGTGTTGCAAAAGACTTGCATCTCGACAAAAAAGAACAGATTTACCTAAACCAATATTTAAACGAAAAACATCTCCTAATTTATTAAAATTCGCAGCATGAAAAGGCAATGGATTTTTTAAAATGTTATTAGCATGATTAAGAAATCTAAAAAAAGAAACTTCAGGAATTTTATTGGGTAAACTCATTTTATTATTTTTGAATTTTTAAAACAATCCTCCTTGTATATTGTTACGAATTTTACCTAAATGTTTATAAGCTTTGTCTGTAACTTCCCTTCCTCTTGGAGTTCGCATTATAAATCCCTCTTGAATTAAGAAAGGTTCATACACTTCTTCAACAGTTTCACTACTTTCTGAAACAGCAGTAGCTAAAGTTGATAATCCTACTGGTCCACCTTTAAATTTTTCAATAATTGTTGTCAGGATTTTATTATCCATTTCGTCTAATCCATGAGCATCTACGTGAAGAGCTTTTAGAGCAAACTGAGCAATTTCAATATCTATACTTCCATTTCCTTTTATTTGAGCAAAATCTCTTACTCTTCGTAACAAAGCATTTGCAATTCTAGGTGTTCCTCTACTTCTACCTGCAATTTCGATAGCAGCCTCCATAGTTATAGGCATATTTAATATTGAAGAACTTCGTTGAACAATTGTAGTCAAAAGTTCGGTATTATAATATTGTAAGCGACTTTGAATTCCAAAACGGGCTCTCATTGGAGCTGTTAACAAACCCGAACGTGTTGTAGCGCCGACAAGTGTAAACGGATTTAAATTTAATTGAACAGAACGCGCATTTGGTCCTGATTCAATCATTATATCAATTCTGAAATCTTCCATTGCAGAATAAAGATATTCTTCTACAATTGGACTTAAACGATGGATTTCATCAATAAAAAGAACATCTCTTTCTTCAAGATTTGTAAGTAAGCCCGCTAAATCTCCAGGTTTATCTAAAACAGGCCCAGAAGTAATTTTAATACCAACACCAAGTTCGTTTGCTAAAATATTTGCTAAAGTTGTTTTTCCCAAACCTGGTGGTCCATGAAATAAAGTATGATCTAAAGCTTCTCCTCTTAGATTTGCAGCTTCAACAAAGATTTGTAAGTTTTCTAAAACTTGTTCTTGACCTGTAAAATCATCAAATGAAAGAGGTCTCAACTTTTTTTCAAGGTCAAGTTCTTCTGGTTTATAATTTGAATTTGTTGGATCAAGATTCTCGTTCATATAGCAAATATAATTAAAGTTACATAAAAAAACCTTTCCGTGTTGGAAAGGTTTTAATTTAAATTTTTTAAATCTTAATGATGTAATTGTTCTTCTCCTGGTTGCATAGGAACAGTTTGTGGAACAAAGTCATCATCATGACCTGGTTTACTATAATCATATGGCCAACGATATACTTCAGGAATTTCTCCTGGCCAGTTACCGTGAATGTGTTCAACTGGTGCTGTCCATTCTAAAGTATTTGCTCTCCATGGATTCATTGGTGCTTTTTTACCTTTGAAAATACTATAGAAGAAGTTCCAAAAGAAAGGAATTTGAAATGCAGCTCCAACAATTGCGAACACAGTAATTAATACGTTAACGTCTGCTAATTCGTCAAATAATGGAAAAGCTGTATTTGTATAATAACGTCTTGGTAAACCTGCCATTCCGATAAAGTGCATTGGGAAGAAAACTCCATAAGCACAAACTGCAGTTACCCAAAAGTGAACGTATCCTAAATTTTTATCCATCATTCTACCAAACATTCTTGGGAACCAATGATAAACTCCAGCAAAGAAACCATATAAAGCAGATATACCCATTACTAAGTGAAAGTGAGCAATAACGAAATATGTATCATGAACATTAATATCTAATGTACTATCTCCAAGAATAATTCCTGTTAAACCACCTGTTATAAATGTAGAAACAAATCCGATTGAGAATAACATAGCAGGATTTAACTGTAGGTTTCCTTTCCATAATGTTGTTATCCAGTTGAATGCTTTTACAGCAGACGGAATTGCAATTAATAAAGTTGTAAAAGTAAACACAGAACCTAAGAATGGATTCATTCCTGAGATAAACATGTGGTGACCCCAAACAATTGTAGATAAAAATGCAATTGCAATAATAGAAGTAATCATGGCTCTGTAACCAAAAATTGGTTTACGAGAGTTTGTTGCTATAATTTCAGATACAAGTCCCATTGCTGGTAAAATAACAATATAAACTTCTGGATGTCCTAGGAACCAAAATAAGTGTTCGAACAATACAGGTGAACCACCTTGATAATGTAATACTTCACCACTTATAAAGATATCAGATAAGAAGAATGATGTTCCAAAACTTCTATCAAAAATTAACAATAAAGCAGCTGAAAACAATACTGGGAATGAAACTACACCAATAATTGCTGTAAGAAAGAAAGCCCAAATTGTAAGTGGCAATCTTGTCATAGACATTCCTTTAGTTCTTAAATTAATTACAGTAACGATATAATTTAAAGACCCCATTAATGAAGATGCAATAAAAATAGCCATTGAAACTAACCATAAAGTCATACCTAAACCAGAACCTGGAATTGCTTGTGGTAATGCACTTAAAGGTGGATAAATTGTCCAACCTGCAGAAGCTGGCCCTGTTTCAATAAACAAAGAAGCAAGCATAATAATACAAGAAACAAAAAACATCCAATATGAAAGCATGTTCATAAATCCTGATGCCATATCTCTTGCTCCACATTGTAATGGAATTAGTAAATTACTAAATGTTCCACTTAAACCAGCAGTTAATACAAAGAATACCATTATAGTTCCATGTATAGTAACTAAGGCAAGGTATATATCATTTCTCATTACCCCACCTGGAGCGAAGTCTTCACCTAAAAATATTTTAAAAATTTCAAAAGATTCTTCTGGCCAAGCTATTTGCATACGAAAAAATAGTGATAGAGCTACCCCTACAATTCCCATTAATAAACCTGTAATTAGATATTGCTTAGCAATCATCTTGTGATCTATACTAAATATATATTTAGTAATAAAAGTTTCTTTATGATGACCGTGTTCGTGTGACATAATTATATTTTTTGAAATCTTCTATATTATTTTATAACTTGAGCTACAACTTTTGTAGAATCTACAATCGTTTCTATTGTTTTTTCTTTAACTTCTTCAACTTTTGGTGCATTTGCCTCTTTCCATTGAGAAGATAGTGTTGGTTTTTCAGCTAACCATTTTTTATAATCGTTTGGTGTATCTACAACAATTTTCATTTGCATGTTGTAATGAGATCTACCACAAATTTTGTTACATAATAACAAGTAATCAAAAGTATAAGGATCCAAAGCTGCTTGACCTTTTGCAACTAATTCAGTACTTTTTTTAGCTCTGATTTTGTTAATCTTATCAACTTTAGCTATGATAGCTTCATCTTGTCTCATTTCTGCAGTAGTAACTGTAGGAATAAAAGCAAACTCAGTAACCATTCCTGGAACACAATTCATTTGTGCTCTAAAGTGTGGCATATAAGCAGAGTGAAGAACGTCTTGGGATCGAATTTTAAAAACTACTTTTTTTCCTTTTGGTAAGTGTAATTCAGTTACAACTTTATCATCTTGAGCATTAGCATCTTCTAAATCTACACCCACAGTGTTAATTCCTTCAATATATCTTACGTTAGCTTTACCTAAAGTATTATCATCACCAGCATAGCGAGCCTCCCAACCGAATTGTTTTGCATATAACTCAACATACATTACATCTTCGTCTTCATCATAATACATGATTTGATTCCAAGTATATAATCCATATAAAATTAAAACAGCTAAAACAATAACTGGAATAATAGTCCAAACAGCTTCTAATTTATTATTATCAGCAAAATATAGTGCTTTTTGACCTTCTTTACCTCTGTATTTGAATGAGTAATAATGCAATAAAAACTGCGTTATCGTTTGAACAAAGAAAATTAACCACATTGAAATATCCATCAAGTTGTCAACTTCTACTCCATGTTCAGATGCTGGAGTTCCTAATACAAATTCTCCCCAAGCATATAATGAGTAAATTGTAAATAAATATATGAATCCTAAAAATCCAAACATTAAATAACCATTCACACTATTATCTCTATCGTTTGCTACTCCAGAATCATCTATAGTTTCGCCAACTTGAGTTAAATCAAATATTTTAGTTAACTGCCAAACAGCAATTCCAATTAAAACTAAAACAAAAATTACCAATAAACTCGTCATTTGTTTATCTCTTTTAAATATTAATAATGAAAATGTTTACTTTCTTCCATGAAAGGATATCTTTTAGTAATAAGCGGTGCTTTTGTTAAAGCTGTAAATACTACTAATATAAATAAACCTGAGAAGAAAAGTATTGATCCTATTTCTGATGCTCCAATGTACCATTGATCACCAACAGTAGCTGGCATAATCATAATAAAGAAATCTAAATAGTGACCAAATAATATTACTGCACCTGCTCCTATAACAATCCATGTTAAACGCTTAAAATCAGCATTCATAAGAATTAATATTGGGAAAATGAAGTTTAAGGCTAACATACCAAAGAATGGTAAATTATATTGTTCAATTCTAGTAACATAGTATGTTACTTCTTCTGGAATATTTGCATACCAAATTAACATAAATTGTGAGAACCATAAATATGTCCAAAAAATACTAAAAGCAAACATAAATTTAGCTAAATCTTGAATGTGACTTTTGTTTACTTCTTCTAAAAGGCCTTTTGATTTAAGGTATAAAGTAATCATCGTTATTACTGTAATTCCGCTTACGAAGAAACTTGCAAAAACATACCATCCAAATAAGGTACTGTACCAGTGAGGGTCAACAGACATAATCCAATCCCAAGACATAATAGATTCTGATACTATAAAGAATACTAAAAATGCAGCAGAAGCTTTGAATAATTTTTTATAATTTGAATCATCATTAGATTCATCTTGAGCTAAAGTTAATTTTCTAGCAAAAAATCTATATAAATTCCAAACACCAATAAAAATAACGGCTCTAATCAAAAAGAAAGGAACGTTTAGGAAACCTGTCTTACCTTGAATTAAAGCATCATTTTTTACAACCTCTGGATCCATCCATACAAAAAGATGATTTACATGAAATCCTGAAAGCAATAATAAAACGAAAAATATAATTGAACCTGGTAATAAATAAGCCGTAATCCCTTCCATAACTCTAAACAATACTGGAGACCAACCTGCTTGAGAAGCAATTTGTATAGCATAAAATGCTAAAACTCCCATTGTTAAAAGAAAAAAGAAAATACAAGCTACATAAAATGCAGACCATGGTTTATTTTGTAATTGATGAAAAACATGTTCAACATGTTCTTTGTGTTCAGCATCTGCATGAGCATCTTTTACATCATGAGTCGCATGTGTATCTTGTGTATCATGTGTTGCATGAGCATCTTTTGAAGCTTCACCGTGACCACCATGATGGCTTTCGGTCAACATCTTTTCTACTTCTTCAACAGAACTTGGTGTAGAAATATAACCATACGCAATTCCTAATATCCCTAAAGCTATAAGAATAAATGAAAAAGTTTTTAATTTACTTGAAAAAGTGTACATATCTTTTATTTTCAAAAAAGTGTTTTACAATTATAATTCTGATCTCAATTTTAAAACATAATCGGCTACTTGCCATCTTTCTTCTTGCGAAAGTTGATTTGCATGCGAACCCATTGAGTTTAATCCGTAAGTTACTACGTGAAAAATACTTCCTGATGTAACTTCTCTATCTTTATAACTAGGAACTCCAAGAAATTTTTCTCTTTCTACTAGTTTTCCTTTACCGTTTCCTGAATCACCGTGACAAATTGCACAATAAATAGTATATAATTCTTTTCCTTTTTCAGGATTTGAAGATATAGAATCTAAAGGTGAAGTCATTGATTTTGACAAAGCATAACCTTCTGGTGTATTAGGGATTTCGTAGGGAACAAAACCTCTTTTTATAGCACCTTCTGGCACTAATTGTCCTTCTTTTCCATTTTTAAATGCATCACTTTCAGAATAGGTTTCATATCCTACAGATTCATACATGTTTGGAAAAAATTGATAGTTTGGTTTTGATGTATCATGGCAAGATGTTACCATAATTGACAAACCTACTAATGCTACTATTTTATATAAGCTTTTCATATCTTGTATTAATGCTTTTCTATTACTTTAACTTCAACTGCTCCAGTAGTTTTGAAGAAAGAAACTAATTCATCTTCATTTCCGTGAATTCCAACTTCCATTAAAAAATGATCATCTGTTGTTCTTACATCAGGGTTCTCAGCTTGTTTAAAAGGCCATAATTTACTTCTCATGTAGAAAGTAATAACCATTAAGTGAGCTGCAAAAAATACTGTTAATTCGAACATAATTGGCACGAATGCTGGCATGTTTTCTAAATAACTAAAACTTGGTTTTCCTCCAATATCTTGAGGCCAGTCAGAAATCATTATAAAATTCATCATTGCAGTTGCAACAGACAAACCAACTAAACCATATAAAAATGATGCAATTGCGATTCTTGTTGGTGCTAGACCCATAGCCTTATCTAGTCCATGCACAGGAAAAGGTGTATAAATCTCTTCTATTTGATGATGTGCAGATCTAGTCTTGTGAACTGCATCTAATAATACATCATCATCATTGTATATAGCGTGTATAACTTTACTCATGATATTATTAATGATTATCTGAATTATGATCGTTTAGTGCTCTTGCTCTTTTGAAATTATCTCCTGAAGTTTTCAAAATAGTTTTAACTTCGGCTTGTGCAATTACAGGGAAACTTCTAGAATATAATAAAAATAAAACAAAGAAGAATCCGATAGTTCCTATAAATATACCTGCATCAACAAATGTTGGTTGAAACATTGTCCAAGACGAAGGTAGGTAATCTCTATGTAAAGATGTAACAATAATTACGAAACGCTCAAACCACATTCCAATATTTACAACAATTGATATTATGAAAGAGAATGTAATACTTGTTCTTAGTTTTTTAGACCACATAAATTGTGGAGAGAATACATTACAAGACATCATTAACCAATATGACCACCAGTAAGGACCAGTTGCTCTGTTTAAGAATGCGTATTGTTCATATTCAACACCAGAATACCAAGCGATGAATAATTCTGTAATATATGCTGTTCCAACAATAGAACCCGTAATCATAATTACAATATTCATTAATTCAATATGTTGAACAGTGATATATTCTTCTAGGTTAGAAACTTTTCTCATGATAATAAGCAAAGTATTTACCATTGCAAACCCTGAGAAAATTGCACCTGCCACGAAATATGGTGGTAAAATTGTTGTATGCCAACCAGGAACTATAGATGTTGCGAAGTCAAAAGATACAATCGTGTGAACCGAAAGTACAAGAGGAGTAGCTAAACCAGCTAATACTAATGAAACTTCTTCAAAACGTTGCCAGTCTTTTGCTCTTCCACTCCATCCAAAAGATACTATAGAATAGATTTTTTTAGTAAAAGGAGTAATTGCTCTATCTCTAAGCATTGCAAAATCGGGTAATAAACCAGTCCACCAGAAAACTAATGATACTGAAAGATACGTTGAAATTGCAAATACATCCCAAAGTAAAGGTGAGTTAAAGTTTACCCATAAAGAACCAAATTGATTAGGAATAGGTAAAACCCAGTAACCTAACCATGGACGACCCATGTGAATGATTGGGAATAAACCTGCTTGCATTACAGAGAAAATCGTCATTGCTTCTGCAGAACGGTTAATTGCCATTCTCCATTTTTGACGGAATAATAATAGTACTGCTGAAATTAAGGTTCCTGCGTGACCGATACCAACCCACCAAACGAAGTTAGTGATATCCCATGCCCAACCAATTGTTTTGTTTAATCCCCAAGTACCTATACCTGTAGTTATAGTGTAAGTCATACAACCTAATCCCCAAAGGAATGCAGCAAGTGCGATTGTAAAAACTGTCCACCAAAGTTTGTTAGCTCTACCTTCAACAGGTCTAGCAACATCTACTGTAACATCGTGGTAAGATTTATTTCCTACTACTAAAGGTCTTCTAATGGGTGCTTCGTAATGAGACGACATATCCTTTATATTGTTTCTTGTTAATTAAAAATTTTATTTATCGTTTGTAACCTTCACATGATAAAACACATTTGGTTTTGTCCCAATATGTTCTAGTAAGTGATACATTCTTTTATCTTCTGCTAATTCAGCTATTTGAGATTCTTTATCGTTAACGTCTCCAAAAACCATCGCTCCACTTGAACAAGCGGAAGAACAAGCTGTTTGGAATTCTCCGTCTTTGATTTGTCTTCCATCACGTTTTGCATCAAGAATAGTTTTTTGTGTCATTTGAATACACATAGAACATTTTTCCATAACTCCACGAGAACGAACATTCACATCTGGATTAAGAACCATACGTCCTAAATCATCATTCATGTGATAGTCAAATTCACTGTTTTTGTTATATAAGAACCAGTTGAAACGTCTTACTTTATAAGGACAGTTGTTTGCACAATAACGAGTTCCAACACATCTGTTATAAGCCATTTGATTCTGACCTTGACGGCCGTGAGATGTTGCAGCAACTGGACAAACTGTCTCACATGGTGCGTGATTACAGTGTTGACACATAATTGGTTGAAAAGCGATTTGAGGATTCTCCGAAGGATCTTCCATATCTTTTAACGTACCAATTACACTAGTTAATCCGTGTGCATTATTTTTTAATTCAACATCACCAGCGAATGTTTCTTCGTGAGAATAATATCTATCAATACGCAACCAGTGCATATCTCTACTTCTTCTTACTTCAGATTTACCAACAACTGGCACATTGTTTTCAGCATGACATGCGATAACACATGCTCCACAACCTGTACATGCATTTAAGTCGATTGATAAATTAAAATGATGTCCTGTTGATCTGTCAAATGATTCCCATAAATCTACTGATGTAGCAGGAACTTCTTTGTGATCTAAAGAAACCATCGGAGTTGGGTTCCAAACTTCAGAATTTTCTTTAACAAAAGTACTTAATGTAGTTTCCTTGATGATATCACCTCTACCCATTAATGTTTTTTGCAACTGAACACAAGCAAATTCATGCCATCCTTCTTCTTTTGAAATCGAAACAGATTGATTTGAATTTAGATTTGCATATAATTCGTAAGCATTTACACCTACTTGCATTTCTTCTTTCAAAGATTCTTTCTTTCCGTAACCAAATGCTAAACCAACAGTACCAACAGCTTGACCTGGTTGAATAATTACTGGAACATTTTTAAGTGTATTATTTCCAACTTTTAATGTAGCATAACTTCCGTCTAAACCTCCATTTGCAACATTTCTTTGTTCTAATCCTAATTTTTCTGCATCTTGCTTAGAAACAGTTACATAATTATCCCATGACACTCTTGTGATTGGATCTGGAAATTCTTGTAACCAAGGGTTGTTAGCTTGTTGACCATCACCTAAACCTATTTTAGTATATAAAACTAAATCTAAACCAGTTGATTTTGCACTAGCTAATTTTGATGCTGAAGCAGCATAATCTGCAGAAGTTGCTACTAAAGCACTAGCTTCACTTGCAACAAATCCATCATGTACAGCTTTATTCCATGTTGTTCCATTTAAAGATGCATTGCTCTTTAAATAATCATGGTAAGAAGTTGTGTTGTCAGTTAATGACAATAATACTTCTTGAAATTGTTTTGTATCAAACAACGGATTAATAGTTGGTTGTTGAATACTATAGTTCCCTCTAGTTAAAGCGACATCTCCCCAAGATTCTAAATAATGTGGAGCTGCAGCTGCAATTGAAGCAACTTTTGCTGTTTCATCTTCTTTCATAGAAAATGCAACAGATAATTTTGTTTTCTTTAATCCTTCAACAAACTCTTTTGAATTTGATAAAGTGTATACTGGATTAACTCCACTCATTAATAAAGTGTGAACTTTTCCAGCTTTTAAATCAGAAACTAATTGATTAACCTCTTTTGCATTTCCTTTTCTTGTAAGAATAGCATTTGAAGTATTGAAAGCTTCTGAATTTAATTGATTATTAATTGCTAATGTTATTAATTGAGCATCAACATCATCTAATCCACAAACAAGAACACCTTTTGTTCCCGCTGCTTTTAGTTGTTGAGCCGCTTTTAAAACTTCAGCTTCATATTTGTCAATTTTTGATGTTCCAACAGAAGCACCTGAAATTGCATTATATAATTTTACTAAAGCCTGTTTTTGATTAGCTATAGTCAATGGAATTCTTTTATCAGCTTTCGCACCTGCTAAAGACATATTTGCCTCTATTTGGATATGCTTAGACATTTTCCCGCTTTTAGGAATTCTTCCTTTAGCATAGCTTGAGTCAAAACCTCCACCTTGCCAATCTCCTAAGAAATCTGCACCAACAGATACAATAACATCAGCTTTTGAAAAATCATAATTAGCTAAACCTCTAACACCATAAACCGCTTGAAAAGCATCAAGTGCATTAGACTCAGAAACTGCGTCATAAACTACATGCTTAACATTTGGATATTTTGTTATTAAATTCGCTAATAAAGAATCAGTAGAAGGACTCGCTGTAGTGTTTGTTAAAACAACAACATTTTCTCCTTTTGCTTTAGCATCTTCAAGACTAGATTTGATTTTTGCATTTACTGCATTCCAATCAGCATCTTTTTGATCAATTTTTGATTTCTTCAAACGAAGACTATCGTATAAAGAAAGAACAGAAGCATGTACTCTTGCATTTGCTCCAGATCTTGCACCTTCTAAATTGTTATTCTCTACTTTAATAGGGCGACCTTCGCGAGTTTTAATTAAAATATTAGCGAAATCGAAACCATCAGCAATTGTTGTCGCATAATAATCAGCAACACCTGGAATTATTTGTTCTGGTTGAAGTACATAAGGAATTGACTTTACAACTGGACCTTCACACGCAGCTAATGATGCAGCGGCAGTACTAAATCCAACGTATTTTAAAAAGTCACGACGAGATGTTGACGAAGAAGATAAATTATCTTTATCCCCTAAAAACTCATCAACTGGTATTTGCTCCACAAACTCGTTGCTTCTTAGCGTCTCAACAATAGAGCTATTTTCGTCTAGCTCTTCAACACTTTTCCAGTATTTTTTGTTTGATGCCATTGTATATAAATATTAGCTTCTTAAATTATTATTAATAGTGACACTTTCCACATTCTAAACCACCCATTTGAGCAGCTGTTAATTGCTTAACACCGTATTTTTTAGAAAGTTCTTCGTGTATTTTTGTGTAGTATTCGTTGTCTTCTACTTTAACATTTGTTTCCCTGTGACAGTTAATACACCATCCCATAGTTAAAGGAGCAAATTGACCCATAATTTCCATTTCTTCAACAGGTCCGTGACAAGTTTGACATTCGACACCCGCAACAGAAACGTGTTGAGAGTGATTAAAATATACAAAATCAGGTAAATTATGAATACGCACCCATTTAACCGGACTTGTTTTTCCCGTATAACTTTGAGTTGACTTATCCCAACCTACAGCAGTATATAATTTATCAATCTGTTCATCATAGAAAGCTTTTGAATACTCTTCTGTCGCAGTTGTTTCAGCAACTTCACTAATATTTTTATGACAATTCATACAAACATTTAACGAAGGAATATTAGAATGCTTACTAACTCTTGCCGCAGAGTGACAGTATTTACAGTCAATACCATTATCACCAGCATGAATTTTATGCGAATAATGAATAGGCTGAATTGGTTCATATCCTTGATCAACTCCAATTTGCATAAAATATCCATATGCAAAATAAGCACTAATCAATAAGAAAAAGATTGCAGAAACAACCATTAAGAATTGATTTTTAGCTAATGCTTTCCATATTGGAAGAGATTTTTCTTTTTCAGCAACTTCAATTCCATTTGCTTTTGCTATTTTATTTAGAACATTGCTAACTAAAAACAGCATAACAACTAACATCATTAACACCAAAGCTAAAGCTCCTAATATAATGTTGTTTGAAATCCCTGAACCCTCACCTTCAACTTGAGCACCTGGCACTGCAACCACAGCAACAGGCAAAGGCTCTGAAGTATAAGCTAAAATGTCATCAATATCAGTAGTTGACAATTGAGGAAATGCTGTCATTGGTATTTTGTTGTTTTCTTCAAACACCTTTACCGCAATTGCATCTCCAGACTTAATTAAGTCAGCACTATTATGAATCCATTTATACAACCATTCTTTGTCATATTTATCAGCAACATCACGCAATGCTGGACCCGTAGATTTTGCGTCTAATTTATGACAAGCTGCACAATTTGCATTAAACAGTTCCTTCCCTTTTGCAACATCACCACCTGAAGCAACCACATCTGCAACGGGTGCATCAGCAGAAACTGCGTCTTGTGAATAAGAAACAAATGAAAGAGTTAGCGAAAAAGCTAAACTGAAAAAAATCCTAGAAAACGATCTATGGTTACCCACCTTTTTCATATTTAAAATGATTATCGACTATATTTTGGTATAGTTTTAGATATAAATGTGTTTAATAAATCTCACATCTTTTTTAAAACTCCGACAAAAATACAATAATTGAATTATTATCAAAACCTTAATTTTACCTTAAAATGTAATTTATACTTGTTCTAAATAAAACATTAGTTTTAACAAATCCATTTTAAGTGTAAATTTGCATTAAACAACAATCATCATGAAGAAATTAACAACTTACAAATTACTTTTTTTAGCACTGATATTCAGCTTTATATCTAACAAATCTTTTTCTCAATCAATAGAACAAGATCCAAAAATTGAAGCTTTATTAAAAGAAAAAAGAAAAATTAATACCGGAATCACGATAAATGATTTATATAAAATTCAGATTTTTAATGGTAAAAAAGACGAAGCTATTAAAAATTTAACAGAATTTAAAAGCAATTTCAAGGAAATTGACGGTACAATGATCTATAATAATCCAACTTTTAAAGTTTGGGTAGGCAGTTTTAAAACTAGAATTGAAGCAGAAAACTCATTACTTGAAATTAAAAAGAAATATCCTTTGGCTTTATTAATAAAACCAAACAAATAGAATATGAGAAAAGCTTTTCTTTTATGTACATTATTAATTGGTACATATTCATTTTCACAAAACACGAAAGACACAATTATTGTAAACCAACTTGAAGAAGTAGTCCTTTCCACAGTAAGGCTTCCAAATAAAAAAGAAACTTTACCTATTCAAGTAGAGACTATCAATTTAAAACAAATTGAGTTTCAAAATTTTCAAAATACAGCCGATTTACTATCGAATTCAGGTACTTTAGTTGTTCAGAAATCACAACAAGGAGGAGGAAGTCCAACTATTAGAGGCTTTGAAGCTAGTAGAGTTTTATTATTAGTAGATGGAGTTCGCATGAACAACCTTATATATAGGTCTGGTCATTTACAAAATGTAATATCTGTTGATGAAAATCTACTTGAAAGTGTTACTATTTTCTACGGACCAACATCTACACTTTTTGGAAGTGATGCTCTTGGAGGCACTGTTAATATGACTACAAAAAAAGCCAAATTTTCATCTAATCAAATTGAAAAAATAAGCGGCAATTTTTCAACACGCTATTCTTCTGTAAATGAAGAAAAATCGGGTCATTTTTATTTTAATTATGCCAAAGAAAATTGGGCTTCATTAACTTCATTTTCCTATAATGATTTTGGAGATTTAAAAATGGGTAAAAGAAAAAATCATAATGGTAATTTCTTTGGAGAAAGACCTTTTTATGTTGAAACTAATAATGGAGTTGATATTTTAGTTAAAAACTCAAACCCCTATTTACAAAAGCAATCAAGTTTTAAGCAATATAATTTTATGCAGAAAGTTGCTTACAAAACTTCACAAGGAATTGAGCATGGTCTAAACTTTCAATTTTCAAACAGCACAGACATTCCGAGATATGATAGATTAACCGATGCTTCATCAACTGGATTAAAGAATGCTGAATGGTACTACGGCCCTCAAAAAAGATTATTGGCCGTTTATAGTTTATCTAAAGAAAAAGCTATTTTGAATAGTGACTTAAAAGTAGATTTAGCTTATCAAAATGTTGAAGAAAGTCGTCATAACAGGAGGTTTGGTAATTATAATTTACAAAATAGAACTGAAAATGTAAACATGTACTCTATTAGTATTGATTTACATAAAGAATTTTCTAAAAGTGATTTGTTTTATGGTGTTGAAAGTTATTTAGAAGATTTAAATTCTTCAGCATTTTCAAACAATATAAATACTGGAGAAATTAAACTAATTGACACACGTTATCCAAATGGAAAAAATAATATGTTGAGAAATGATCTTTATGTTTCTTACAACACCGTTTTTTCAAAAAAGACAAATTTTAATATTGGTGCTAGAGCTGGCTACACAATTTTAAATAGTACAATTTCTGATGATACATTTTTTTCACTTCCATTTAACGATATAAATCAAAAAAACTTTACATATAGCGGAACTGCAGGTTTAGTACATAAACCTTCTAAAAATATTGATTTAAAAACAAATGTTAGCACAGGATTTAGAGTACCAAACATTGATGATTTAGCTAAAATTTTTGAATCTGGTGGTGGATTTGTGATTGTACCGAATGCAGATTTGAAACCCGAAAAAACAATTACAACTGATTTAGGATTTGTTGTTAAAACCAACAACAAACATTTTCAAATAGAAAATACATATTACTTTACTCGTTTTATTGATGCAATTATTACAGATAATTATCTATATAATGGTCAGTCAACCATAACGTATAATGGAAGTCAAAGTCAAGTTTTAGCGAATCAAAATAAAGGTAGAGCTTTTGTAACAGGTTTTTCGACCAACATAAAAGGTTATATCGTTTCTAGTTTGCAATACGTAGCTAATTTTAATTATACTTTAGGAAGAATTACTAGTGAAGAGGAAAACACTCCTCTTGATCACATTCCTCCTTATTATGGCAAAGTTGGATTAAATTATTCTAAAAATTGGGGAACCATTGAAGCTTACATATTATATAACGGAAAAAAACCAATCAGTGATTATTTATTAAATGGAGAAGACAATGAACAATATGCTCCAAATGGTGGAATGCCTGCTTGGGAAACATACAATTTAAAAACAGCTTTCAATGTATTGCCAAAAGCAACTTTGTTTGTTGGTATTGAAAACATTTTAGACACCCAATATAGAGTTTTTGCTTCTGGAATAAATGCTCCTGGCAGAAATATTTATGGTGGTTTGAAGTATGAATTCTAGATCCATTAAAAATCAATTAGATATTGTTTACTAATTAAATTTACTTTTGTCAAAACATTGCAACATAATGTTGATTAGTGTAAGAGTAATGTTTTTTTTTAAGTTATTCAACATGTTTAAAATTGACAAAAATATTTGATTTAATTTGGATTAATTTTTTGCTGAACGAAAATAAAATTACGACTTACTGTACATCTTAATAAAGAATATTGATTGACTAATAATATCAATTAAAAATACAAAAAAATCCCAAGCTATAAACTTGGGATTTTCTATTTATATGCTTATGAAATTTATTCAGAATAAATAATCTTATTTCAGTTTTTTCTTCACCTCTACTTCTTGGAAGGCTTCGATAATATCTAATTCTTCAATATCGTTATAGTTTTTAATTTGCATACCACAATCATATCCTTTTGACACATCTTTAACGTCATCTTTGAAACGTTTTAAAGTTGATAGTTCACCAGTATATACTACAACACCATCTCTAATTATACGAATTTTAGAATTTCTAAATATTTTTCCATCAGTAACCATACAACCAGCAATTGATCCAATTTTAGAAACTTTAAAGATTTCTCTAATTTCTGCAGTACCTGTAATCTCTTCTTTTAATTCTGGAGAAAGCATTCCTTCCATTGCATCACGTAAGTCATCAATAGCATCGTAAATGATTGAGTAGTTACGGATATCAATTTCTTCTTTTTCGGCTAATTGTTTAGCGTTTCCTTGTGGACGAACGTTAAATCCTATTATAATTGCGTCAGATGCAGAAGCTAACAATACGTCAGATTCAGTAATTGCTCCAACTCCTTTATGTATAATATTTACTTGAATTTCTTCTGTAGATAATTTTGAGAATGAGTCTGCTAATGCTTCAACAGAACCATCCACATCTCCTTTAAGGATAATATTTAATTCTTTAAACTGTCCTAAAGCGATACGTCGACCAATCTCGGCAAGAGTAATGTGTTTTTGAGTACGAACAGATTGTTCTCTTTGTAATTGAGTACGTTTTGCAGCAATTTGTTTTGCTTCTCTTTCGTCTTCATATACATTGAATTTATCACCAGCAGTTGGAGCACCGTCTAAACCTAAAATAGATACAGGAGTTGATGGTCCAGCTTCAGTAATAATATTTCCTCTTTCATCATGCATAGCTTTAATCTTACCATGATTTTTTCCAGCCAACATATAATCTCCAACTCGAAGTGTACCTGCTTGAACTAAAATAGTTGAAACATATCCTCTACCTTTATCTAATTGTGCTTCCACAACAGTTCCAATAGCGGCTTTATCTGGGTTTGCTGTTAATTCTAATATTTCAGCTTCTAATAAAACTTTTTCTAAAAGTTCTTTTATACCTGTTCCTTTTTTAGCAGAGATATCTTGAGATTGGTATTTACCACCCCAATCTTCTACTAATAAATTCATAGCTGCTAACTTTTCTTTTATTTTTTCTGGATTTGCAGTTTCTTTATCTACCTTATTGATAGCAAAGATCATTGGAACTCCAGCAGCTTGAGCGTGACTAATTGCTTCTTTTGTTTGAGGCATTATATCATCATCTGCAGCGATTACAATAATTGCAATATCTGTTATTTGAGCACCACGGGCACGCATTGCTGTAAAAGCTTCGTGACCTGGTGTATCTAAGAATGCGATTTTTTGACCACCTTCTAACGTTACGCCATATGCTCCAATATGTTGTGTAATTCCTCCTGATTCACCAGCGATTACATTAGCTGAACGAATATAATCCAGTAAAGATGTTTTACCATGATCAACGTGTCCCATTACTGTAACAATTGGAGAACGTGATTTTAAATCTTCAGGTTTATCTTCAACAACTTCTAAATTTTCTTCAATTTCTGAAGTTATAAATTCTACTTCGTAACCAAATTCATCTGCAACAATAGTTAAAGTTTCAGCATCTAAACGTTGGTTTTGAGTAACCATTATTCCAAGCGTCATACAAGTACCGATTACCTTAGTTACAGGTACATCCATCATTGTTGCAACTTCACCTACAGTAACAAATTCTGTTACTTTAATTGTTTTACTTCCTTCTTCTAAAGCTTGTTGTTCATCATCAGAACGCTGACGGTGAGAATCTCTTTTATCTCTTCTATATTTGGCCGCTTTAGATTTTCCACCTTTACCTCTACCTTGTAGTCTTTCAAGCGTTTCTTTAATTTGATTTTTAACATCCTCCTCAGTAGGCTCTGTTTTTTGAATAACCGGTTTTTTACCACCTTTATTAAATCCACCTCTAACAAATTCTTTCTTTCCACCTGTATTATTAACACCTGGAACCGAAGGAGTACCTGGTTTAGCAATTCTACGACGTTTATTTTTATTGGCATTGCTATTAGCTCCAGGAGTACCTGCTGCTTTTACATCACCTGCTTTTTTAACTTCTTTTTTAGGATCTTTCTTTTTAGGTTTATTAAATTGAGATAAATCAATTGTTTTTCCTGTAAAGGTAGCACCTGCTAATTTAGTATATTGAGTTTCAACTTTTTCTTCTTCAGGTTCAGCTGAAGTTTCAGCTTTTTCTTCTTTTTTAGAAGTTTCTGTTGATTTTTCGACTTTAGGAGTCTTTTTTTCAACTTTAGGCTTTTCTGAAACTGTTTTGTTTTCAACCTTAGGAGTTTCAACTTTAGCATCTTCAGCTTTTGGAGTTTCAACTTTTGGGGTTTCAACTTTTGCTGCGCCAACTTTTGGAGTTTCGACTTTTCGCTCTACTGTTTTTTCTTGAGGCTTGTCTGATTTTTTTGAATCCAAATCAATTTTACCAACAGTTTTTGGACCTGAAAGTTCAGCTTTTGCTTTAATTACTTCAAGCTTTTGCTTTTCTTCTTGCAATCTTTTTACTTCAAGTTCTTTTTCGAGTTCTCTTTTAAGTGCTTCTTTTTCTTTACGCTTTTCTTCACCAACTTCAAGAGAGGCAACTTTTTTTCCTTTGTCAGCAGAAAATTGACCACATAAAATATCATATTCCGCTTGAGAAATTTTTGCGTTAGGACTTGAATCAATTGAATGATCTTTTTCTTTTAAGTAGTCCACAGCTCTCTCTAAGGAAATATTTAATTCTCTTAAAACTTTGTTTATTCGTATTGCTCTTTCTTCAGACATAAATTAATTTAGTATTTCTTCTGAACTATATTCTTGTAAATATAATCTTGTTTAATCTTATTTATTAGGCTCAATAGTTATTATAACTATCTGTCAAATTCTTCTTTTAAGACTCTAACAACTTCTAAAACTGTTTCTTCTTCAAGGTCTGTTCTACGAACTAAATCTGCAACATCTTGATCAAGAATACTTTTAGCGGTATCTAATCCTATTTTTTCAAATTCTAGAATAACCCATTCTTCAATTTCATCAGAGAATTCTCTTAATTCAACATCATCTTCTTCTTCTGTTAAACCTTCTCTAATAACATCTAATTCATAACCTGTAAGTTGTCCAGCTAATCTAATGTTGTGTCCTCCACGACCAATTGCTTTTGAAACTTCTTCAACTTTTAAGAACACTTCTGCCGTTTTCTTTTCTTCATTAATTTTAATAGAAGAAACTTTTGCAGGGCTTAATGCTCTTGTAATATATAACTGCGTATTTGTTGTGTAATTAATTACATCAATATTTTCATTACCTAATTCTCTAACGATTCCATGAATTCTAGAACCTTTCATTCCAACACAAGCTCCAACTGGGTCAATTCTATCATCATAAGAGTCAACGGCAACTTTTGCTTTCTCTCCAGGAATACGTACTACATTTTTAACAGAAATTAATCCGTCAAAAACTTCAGGAATTTCTTGTTCAAATAATTTTTCTAAAAACAACGGTGCTGTTCTAGACATAATAATTTGAGGTTTGTTTCCTTTTAATTCAACGCTTTCAATAATACCTCTTACGTTATCACCTTTTTTGAAATAATCACTTGGAATTTGTTTTTCTTTTGGAAGCACAATTTCATTTCCTTCATCATCCATCAATATTACAACTTTTGGACGTACGTGATGCACTTCAGCCGTGTAAATATCTCCAATTAAATCTTTAAATTGTTTGTAAAGATTCGTATTGTCGTGTTCGTGTATTTTTGAAATTAGGTTTTGACGTAAAGCTAAGATAGCTCTTCTTCCTAATTGAATTAACTTTACTTCTTCAGACACATCTTCACCTACTTCAAAATCTGGCTCAATTCTTCTTGCTTCAGATAATGATATTTCAGAATTTTCATCTTCTACTTCTCCATCAGCAACAACAACTCTATTTCTCCATATCTCCATATCACCCTTATCAGGATTTATGATTATATCAAAGTTGTCGTCTGATCCGTATTTTTTCTTTAATGCGTTTCTAAAAACATCTTCTAAAATAGCCATTAACGTTACTCTATCAATGAGTTTGTCGTCTTTAAATTCTGAAAACGAATCGATTAATGCAATATTCTCCATGTTGATTCTAAATAATTAAAATGATATTAATACAATTGCTTCTTTTATTTCAGTGTAAGCAATTTCTTTTTTATTGTTAACAGTTTCTTTTCCTTTGCCAATTTTCTTTGGCTCTCTTGATTGCCATTCTAAAGTGATTTTTTCATCATCTGCAGCTACAAGTTTGGCTTCAATTTTTTCCAATTCATTCGTAGTTACTCTTAAGTTTCTACTTACATTTTTTTTGTATTGCCTTATAAGATTTAAAGGAGTAGAAACTCCTGCCGAAGCAACATCTATTGAATATTCAAGCTCATCTTTATCTAATTCGTGCTCAATTGCACGACTTATAACAATACAATCTTGAAGATTTACACCATTATCATCATCTAAAGTTATCGAAATTTTATTGTCTTCGGTAACAACTAAATCAATTAAAAACATTGATGGCTTCTGTGATAGAGCCTCATCTAAAAGGACTTTTACTGTTTCTTTAAAACTCATAATTTTATAAAAAGAGGGAAGCATTGCTTCCCTCATTATCTAAATTGTCATACAAATAACGGTGCAAATATACATAATTTTTTAAATAAATAAAACCTTTGATTTATATAATTAATTTTCATACCTTTATGTAAATAAAAAATTACATATAACACATACACAATGAAAAAAATTTTAGTACCTACAGATTTTTCTAAAAGCGCAGAATACGCATTGAAAGTTGCAGCACAAATTGCTAAAAAAAATAACGGAGAAATAATATTAATTCACATGCTAGAATTACCAACTTCTGGTAATGACGCTGTTTCAAATTCACATGATATTCCTGAACTAATGTTGTTTAAAAATGCAGCATTAAACAAATTAGACGGAATTATGAACGCTGATTATTTAAATGGCATAAATGTTTCTAAAGTTATTCAATTTGAAATGGCTTTTGATGGAATTCTTAAAAGCGGAAAAACACACAATGTAGATTTAATAGTTATGGGTTCTCACGGAGCAAGTGGTTTTCAAGAAATGTTTATAGGTTCTAATACGGAAAAAGTAGTTAGAAATTCAGATGTTCCTGTTTTAGTAATAAAGAAAGAAGACGATAATTTTAATGCTAATAATTTTGTTTTTGCATCTGACTTCTCAGACGAGATCAAGACACCTTTTAAAAAGGTTGTTGAATTTGCTAATAATTTCAACTCTCATCTGCATTTAGTGATGATAAACACTCCTAACAGTTTCAAGTCAACACATGTTGCACAAGAAATAATGGATAATTTTACTTCAGACTTCAAAATCAACAACTATTCGACTCATATTTACAATGATGTAAACGTAGAAAAAGGGATTTTACATTTTGCCAAAAGCATTAAAGCTGATTTAATTGGAATGAGTACACATGGAAGAAAAGGAATTTCGCATTTCTTCAATGGAAGTATTAGTGAAGATTTAGTTAATCACGCAAAAAGAGCAGTTATTACGTTTAAAATTTAACGGAAAAATATAAGCATAAAAAAGCCCCGAATATATCGGGGCTTTTTTGTTGTTGTCCCACAAGGACTCGAACCTTGAACGACGGTACCAAAAACCGCTGTGTTACCATTACACCATGGGACATGGTTTGCTATTGCGAGTGCAAATGTAATACATATTTTATTTATTACAAATTTTTCTAAAAAAAATATTAAAAAATTAATTTCAGCGTTACTTATAATAAAAAAATAGTTTCTTTGTGCTGTAGATAAAAAATAACCTCATTTAAATATGCTTATGACATCGTTTAACTTTAATAAATGGAATAATATTCTAGGTTGGTTTGCTTTTGCAGTTGCTTTAATAACTTATAGCTTAACTGTCGAACCAACTTTAAGTTTCTGGGACTGTGGAGAATACATTTCAACTGCCGCAAAACTAGAAATTGGCCATCCACCTGGAGCACCACTATTTCAAATGCTAGGTTCTTTCTTTGCAATGTTTGCAACAAGTGCCGATAAAATAGCATTAATGGTTAATATGTTGTCTGTTTTTTCAAGTGCATTTACCATATTATTTATGTTTTGGTCGATGACAATTTTACTTAAAAAAATAGTTCCAACCACAAATGATGATAAAAAAAGCAATTCTATCATGATTTTAGGAAGTGCTTTAGTCGCTTCTTTAGCTTTTACATTTACAGATAGTTTTTGGTTTAATGCTACAGAAGCAGAAGTTTATGCAATGGCTTCTTTATTTATTGCTCTGTTACTTTGGTTAGCTTTGAGATGGGAACAAGAAATGGATGCACCTAGAGGAAATAGATGGTTAGTCTTAATTTCTTTAGTAATTGGGCTTTCTTTTGGAGCTCACTTTATGGCATTGCTTACTATTCCTTCAATTGGTCTTCTGTATTACTTTAAGAAATATAAAGAAGTTACCCTTAAAAACTTCATTATAGCTAATGTTGTTGTTGTTGTAATTTTGTTTTTTGTCTTTAAATTCTTACTACCTTATACGTTGTCATTCTTTGGAAAGACTGAGATTTTCATGGTAAACACTTTTGGATTGCCTTTTAATTCGGGAACAATTTTTGCCTTTTTAACAATATTAGCATTCTTCTATTTTGGATTAAACTACACCAGAAAAAAAGGCCATGTTTTTTACAACACTATTTTACTTTGCTTATTATTTATCCTAATTGGTTTTTCAACTTGGATAATGTTACCAATTAGAGCAAATACTGATATTCCGATCAATGAGAACAAACCTTCAGATGCTGCCGAAGTTTTAGCTTATTATAATAGAGAGCAATATGGAGAACAAAAAACGTTTTACGGACCAATGTTTTCAGAATCGTATGCGGGAATTGACGAAAACAATCCTTATTTTGATGAAAAACCCAATTACGAAAGGGATTATAAATCTGGGGCATATGTAATTACAAATGATTACAAAAATGGAAATCAAAATTTAGATGACAATCATAAAGGCTTTATGCCAAGAATGTGGAGTACTGATCATGCTGAAAACTATATGCTTTTTACTGAGCCCTTAGAATTTAGAGTAAATCCAGAATATTCTCATGAAGATGAACTAGTTCAAATAGTTTCTGAATTTAGAACAGCTTATGCACAAGGAAAAGTAGACTTGGAAGACTATACTGCTTTTTTAAAAGGATATGGAGACTATTTGATAATCGAAAAGCCTTCATTTGCTAATAACATGAAGTTTATGTTTGAATATCAGTTTGGATACATGTACACAAGGTATTTAATGTGGAATTTTGTAGGTCGTCAAAATGATATTCAAGGTAAATATGATAATGAAAATGGAAACTGGATTAGTGGAATTAAACCATTAGACGAAATTAGACTTGGAAATCAATCCGAATTAACCTCTGATATGAAAAATAATAGAGCAAGAAATACTTATTATTTCTTACCCTTTATTTTAGGAATAATAGGAATGATTTTTCATGCTAGAAAGGATTTAAAAAGTTTCTATGTCCTATTAGCGCTATTTTTATTTACAAGCTTTGCTCTAAAGATATTCTTGAACGAAAGACCTTTTGAACCACGTGAACGTGATTATGCGGTTGTAGGTTCATTTTATGTCTTTGCGATGTGGATTGGCTATGGAGTCTATGCTATCTTCGATGGATTAAAAAAATTCTTGAGCCCAAAAGTTACAATTCCAATTGTTTTAGCAACTACAATGTTGGCTGGACCAGTTCTTTTAGCAAAAGAAAACTGGAATGACCACGATCGTTCCGGGAGATACACTGCATTAGCTATGGCAAAAGCGTATTTAGACTCTTGTGATCCGAATGCTATTTTATTTACTATTGGAGATAACGATACTTTCCCGCTTTGGTACGCTCAAGAGATTGAAGGATACAGAACAGATATTAGAATTGTAAACACAAGTTTATTAGCTACTGACTGGTATATTGACCAAATGAAAAACAAAGCTTACAAATCTGAACCTTTACCTATTTCGTTTACTAGGGATCAATACAAAGGTAGTAATAGAGACGGTGTTCTATTTGTAGAAAAAACTAAAGAGCCTTTGGTTTTAGATGAAATTTTAAAATTTATTAAACTTGAGGATGAAAGAGCAACTGTTGAAATGAATAGCGGCCAAAGACTACATTACTATCCTTCTAATAAAGTTATTATTCCTGTAGACAAAGAAACCATTATTAAAAATAATGTTGTAGCAAAACAATTTCAAGACTCGATTGTTCCTGCAATGAGCCTAACTATTAAAGGAAATGCTTTATACAAAAATCGTTTAATGATGCTAGACATTCTTAATGAAAATAATTGGAAACGTCCAATGTATTTTACTGGAGGAAGCTTTGCAGATGAAGATTTCTTATGGCTAAAAGATTATTTACAATTAGACGGAATGTGCTATAAAATCGTTCCTGTTCGTACTCCAAAAGAAAAAGGAGGAAGCCCTTTAGACATGGGAATTATTGATAGTGATAAAATGTATGATATAATTATGAAATGGGATTGGGGAAACAGTAACGACCCTGCTATTTATCATGATACAGAAACAAGAAAAAACAGTGTTTCCTATCGTTCAAATATTGCTCGATTAATGGAACAGCTAATTAATGAAGGCAAAAAAGAAAAGGCAGAAAAACTTATTGATTTAGCTATGACAAAAATGCCAATTGAACAATTTGGTTATTACACCTTAGTTGAACCTTTTGCAACTGGATATTATGAATTAGGTAAAAAAGAAAAAGCACAAAAAATAGTAAAAACATTAATCGGCAAATATCAAGAAAACTTAACCTATTACGCAAGTTTGACTGTAAATCAACAAAACAGCATAGCAATTGATATAGTTTCTGATATTGAAAGATATAGAAGCTTATTAGAAATAATCGAAAGTGCAAACGATACTAATCTATATGCTGTCGAGAAAGTAAAATTCAATAACTACAATAAAAGGTTTAGCCGTTTTGAAAGAGATATGTTAAAATAATTTAATAATTTTAAGCCTAATAAGACATCAAACTTATTAGGCTTTTTTTATTTTTCTATGGTAAAAGTTCCAAAATTCATAAAAAAAATATTTTACAATCAGGTTTGGGACATTCCAAATTCAGAAAACAAAATATACTTAACATTTGATGATGGACCAACGCCTTTAATAACAGAATGGGTTTTAGAAATACTTGAAAAAGAAAATATAAAAGCAACATTTTTCTGCATTGGAAATAACATTGAAAAGTATCCAGAAATATTCAAAAAAATCATTGAAGCTGGGCACTCTATAGGAAATCATACCTTCAATCATTTAAAAGGATGGAAAGTAACTTCAAAAAAATATCTTAAAAATGTTGATTTATGTGAAGCTGAAATCTGCAAGCTAAACACTGAACACAGCAAACTATTTCGTCCTCCTTACGGAAAAATAACACCTATTCAATCTAAATTAATTAGAATGAAGGGCTTTAAAATAATAATGTGGGATATCTTAAGCAAAGACTACGATCAAGCCATTTCGTTCGAAAAATGCCTAGAAAACACCAAAAGAACAGCATCTGGAAGCATCTTAGTTTTTCATGATAGTTTGAAAGCGCAGAAAAACCTTGAGTACACTTTACCCAAAGCTATAAAATATTTAAAAGAAAAAGGATTTGTTTTTGATGCGATAAATTAAGCTTGCTCTTTTACGATGTTTATCAAAGTATTTGCATCTAATTCACCACTTTGTCTCCAAACCATTTGACCCGATTTGTAAATCATTAAAGTAGGCAAACCTTTAATACGGAGTGCTTCGGCAAGTTCTTGATTTTTATCAATATCAATCTTTATCACTTTAGCTTTATCACCAAGTGCTGCAGCTACATGACGAATTACTTCGTTCATTGCAATTGAAGGCTCATTCCATTCTGTAAAAAAGTCTAACAAAACAGGGACTTGAGCATCTATAAGTTCTCCAAATTTTGACATAAAATCGAATTAATTAATGATAAGACAAAGGTTTATTATACAATTTATAATACAAATGTAGTATTTTTAATGAATTACGCTACTTTTTTACCTTTTTTTAACTCAATTACTGTAATTTCTGGCATAATTCCAACTCTTCCTGGATAAGCATGAAAGCCAAAGCCACGATTAACATATACATATCTACCCTTATTTTCGTACAATCCAGCCCATTGTTTGTAAACATATTGTACTGGACTCCATTTTAACCAACCCGGGATTTCTATACCAAATTGAAAACCATGTGTGTGCCCAGAAAGGGTCAAATGATAATTTTTATCATCGTGTTGAACTACTGAATCCCAATGACTTGGATCATGACTCATTAATATTTTGAATTCATCAGAAGCAATGTCATTGCTGGCTAGTTCAAGGTCACCAACTTTCTTAAAATGTTTTCCCCAATTTTCAACGCCAACTAAACGAATTGAATCACTGTTTTTTTGAATTTTTACATTTTCATTAAGCAGTAATTTAAAATCTATTTGACGATGTAAATCTTTTATAGCTTCAAAATTATCCTCTTTTTCTTTTTCAGAATCCCATTCTAAATATTCTCCATAATCATGATTTCCTAAAATTGAAAATTTACCTAAAGCAGGATTATGAATCTTTTTAAACGTTTCAATCCAAGGATGCATTTCTTTTGCATGAGTATTTACAATATCACCTGTAAACAAAACCATATCGCTATTTTGTTCGTTTATCAAATCAATAGCATATTGAATTTTTTCAGGATTGTCAAAACTTCCACTATGTATGTCTGAAATTTGTGTAATCGTTGTTCCATCAAAAGAATCTGGTAAATCAGGAAAAAACAAAGTTTGTTTAATTACCTTAAAATTATATTTTCCGATAGTTATTCCATATAATAATGATGCAAAAGGAATAGTTGCTAAACCCAATGCAATTTGACTCACAAATCGTCTTCTGGTTGGCATAAACTTACCACCATCATTGTCACCAACAAAATGAACAATAATAGCTTTAAAAAATCTAAAAACATCTTCTCCAAACAAAACAAAACTTATAACAATTTTTGGCACTACAAAAATCAAGAACAACCCCATTGTAAACAAAGATTTGCTTGTTTGACCAATACTTCTATCAAATTGTGAAAACTGATAAATTAAGTAGCTCACAACTAAAACAGTAATAACTACATAAAGTATTAATATAAATTTTGATTTAGTAACTGTTCGTATTGCTTGAAATGAATAAAACTCTATAACTGCAATTATTATTAACGGAATCAACCAACGTAGCATATTGTTATTTTTTTACAAAGTAATAAATATAAAGTTTGCTAGAGAAACTAATTGTTAAAACTTTAACGCCAAAAAAAAGACCAATATTTAAAAATATTGGTCTTTAAATCTGTTTTTTTTTATTAAAATTTATCTCATAAATAAATTTAGTGAAACAGTAAGCATGTTACTAGTCCCACTAAGCTGCCTAGCAAACACTTCTACATAATCGTTAGGATTCAACTCAACGATACATTGTATTGGAAATGTTCTTATATCAATTGAATTAGTTGAAAAAGCATACGATTTAGATTGATTAATAACAACACCGTTTTTGGCAATATAAAACACGTATGTTGTGTTAGATCCATTTGTTGCTTGAAAAGACCCTACAGCATTAACCGTAAAATATCTCTTTTTGTTTCCTAAATACTGTATTCTGTTATTAGTACCTCCATTAGAAGCTCTATTCATATTGTTTGATGAAGTAACCCCTACCACCTTTATTGGAGTAGAAGATAAATTAGTCTCTATCCCAAAGCCAATAACATAATCAAAATTCACATCACCAACACTATAACTATCCCCTTCATAAGGAATACCAGAACAGTTAACATCCCATTTATTATTAAAATTAAAACCAGAATAAGTACCAAGTCCAGTATACGGATCTACATATTTCCCAGTGGATAGCGTACCTGCAAAATTGACACTTTGCATTGTTCCGTAATTAGTTATTGTTGGGTTTGAAGAAAAATCCACACCTATAGCTGCTCCATTTACATCTGAAAAACCTCCTTGTTTTTGGATAGAACCAAAAGTTCCTTCATATTTCTCAAAAACACCAGTATTATTTCCAAACCAACCTTGATTATCTAATAATAATTTTGAAATATTTCTATATATTGTCCCGTTTGCGTTGCCTACATATTGAACAATGCTACTAAACACCATGTTAAAATTTTGAATCAATCCAACATTAGCAGAACCGGTAATAATCATGTCTCTAAAAATTAAATTTTGAGTTCCCCCACCATTTATATTAAAAACACTACCAGCTGTAGCTGACAAAGTCAAAACCCTAATAGAGCCACCTGTTGTACCTGTAAAAAGATCACCAGTTGCCTTAACTAGCTTATCATCAGATGAATCTAATCCAATTATATAAGCATTGTTTAATTCAATGGGAAAATTTAGAGTAACGGTACCATTTATCTCATACAAGGTTTGAGAATCTAAGAGATATTTAGAACCACTTCCAGCAGATAGTTCCGCAGCTAAAACAGTTGCCAAAACATCTGTAGATTTTATTCTTTTAAATTTAGATCTACCTTGTGTAACATTAATCCAGGTGGTAGTTGGTAAATCATAATAACTAAATACCTTTAAATCAGTATCATAAACCATCAAGCCATTAGCAGGAGCTACAATAGCATTTTTTTGAACCGTAGTCATTCTTGGCGTCAAAAGTCCTTTTGTTGTAGAGGTAATATCTAAAGCAGAAGATGCAGCAGGAGATGTTGTTCCAATTCCTACTTGTGCATTTAAATTTTGCATTGTGCAAAAAAGTATAAAAACCCAAAAACTGGTTCTTAAAATTAAAGTAAAGTTCTTTTTCATAAGTAAGAGAATTTGATAATTAATCGTTCAAATGTACAAAAAAAACGATTAAATACATAAAAAAGAAAAAAAATTCAAAATTATATACTTATTTTTTTTTTTCAATCTAAATTTTAAAAGAATTTATTAGATAATAACTAAGCTAAATATTTATAAGAATTGTATTTTTACGTTTTAAAATTAATTTCAGAACCATGTCACAAAAAAGATTATTCCTTCTAGATGCTTATGCTTTAATATTTAGAGGTTATTATGCCTTTATAAAAAATCCAAGAATTAACTCTAAAGGAATGGACACATCTGCCATTATGGGATTTATGAATTCTTTAATGGATGTAATTAAACGTGAAAAACCAGATCATTTAGCAGTTGCTTTTGATAATGGTGGAAGTCATATTAGAAATGAAATGTTTCCAGAATACAAAGCCAATCGTGATGCAACACCAGAAGCTATAAAAATTGCTATTCCTTATATTCAAGAATTATTAAAAGCCATGCACATTCCTATTATGGAAAAAGTAGGTTTTGAAGCTGATGATTTAATAGGAACATTAGCTAAACAAGCAGAAAAAGAGGGTTATCAAGTTTTTATGGTAACACCAGATAAGGATTTTGCACAATTAGTTTCTGAAAATATTTTCATGTACAAACCCTCTAGAATGGGTAACGGTATTGAAATATGGGGAATTCCTGAAGTTCAAGCAAAATTTGAAGTAGAACATCCTTTACAAGTTATAGATTTTCTTGGAATGATGGGTGATGCTGTAGATAACATTCCTGGTTTACCTGGAGTTGGAGAAAAAACGGCTAAGAAATTTTTGGCTCAATATGGTTCGATGGAAAAACTACTTGAAAGCACACATGAGCTTAAAGGAAAAATGAAAGAAAACATTGAAGCTAACAAGGAAAAAGGAATTCTTTCAAAAAAACTAGCTACTATCCTACTCGATTGTCCTGTAACTTTCAATGAAACTGATTTTGAATTATCAAAACCTGACGTTGAAAAAACAGAAGCTATTTTTCAGGAATTGGAATTTAGAAGAATGCAAGAACAATTTGATAAATTATTTAGAGATGGAAGTGATTATGACGAAATAAACACAAATGAAACGCCAAATAATGGTGAAACTCCAAAACCAGCAAAAAAAGCGACTCCAAAAAACATAGATCAAATGGATTTATTCGGTTTTTCGGATGATTCAAATGATACTCCAAGTGCAAATTCATATTATGCAACTTTAGAAAATACGGAACATTTCTACCAAATAATTCAAGGTGATTTAGCTTTGAAATTATTGCTTCAAAATTTACAAAATCAAACTTCTGTATGTTTTGACACTGAAACAACTGGCTTAGATGCTTTAAATGCTGAATTAGTCGGAATAGCTTTCTCTTATGAAAAAGGAAAAGGATTTTATGTTCCCTTTCCAGAAAATCAAGAGGAAGCTTTAACTCTTATTGAAAAAATAAAGCCGTTTTTCGAAAACGAAGCGATTGAAAAAATTGGTCAGAATTTAAAATATGATTTAAAAATACTTTCAAATTACAACATCACTGTAAAAGGAAAATTATTCGACACGATGATTGCTCATTATTTGATTAATCCAGATATGCGTCACAATATGGATATTTTGAGTGAAACTTATTTAAAATATAGCCCAAAAAGCATTGAAGCTTTGATAGGTAAAAAAGGTAAGAATCAAAAATCAATGAAAGATGTTCCTTTGGAAGAAGTAAAAGAATATGCAGTTGAAGATGCAGATATTACTTACCAATTAAAAGAACACTTTCAACCAATTTTAGAAAAAGTAGGCACAAAAAAACTATTTGACGAAATCGAAATTCCGTTAGTTGAAGTTTTAGCTGCTATGGAAAAAGAAGGAATCAATTTAGATGTTGAATTCCTAAATAAAATGTCAAAAGAATTGGCTGAAGAAAGTAATGCATTAGAACAAAAAATATATGAAATTGCTGGAGAAACTTTCAATTTAGCTTCTCCAAAACAATTGGGAGATATTTTATTTGATAAACTTAAAATTGGTGGAGCCAAACAAAAGAAAACCAAAACAGGTCAATACGCAACGGGTGAAGAAATCTTAAGTTATTTAGCCAAAGACAACGAAATTGTACGCAATATTTTAGAGTGGAGACAACTGGTAAAATTACAAAGCACTTATGTTGATGCTTTACCAAACCAAGTTGATGCAAAAACAAAAAGAGTTCATACAGATTACATGCAAACAGTCGCTGCAACTGGAAGATTGAGTTCTACTAATCCTAATTTACAAAACATTCCTATTCGTACAGAAAGAGGAAGACAAATTAGAAAAGCATTTATTGCTCGTGATGAAAACCATACGTTGTTAGCAGCCGATTATTCTCAAATTGAATTGAGAATTATTGCAGCTTTATCTGGTGAAGAAAACATGATTAAAGCGTTTCAAAACAACGAAGATATTCATAAAAGTACAGCTTCAAAAGTATTTAATGTTCCATTAGAAGAAGTTACTAAAGAACAACGTAGTAATGCAAAAACGGTTAATTTCGGAATCATTTATGGTGTTTCTGCCTTTGGATTAAGCAACCAAACAGATTTATCAAGAAAAGAAGCCGCTGATTTAATTGAAGCTTATTATCAAAGTTATCCAAAACTAAAGGCTTACATGTCAGAGCAAGTTGATTTTGCAAGAGAAAATGGCTATGTTCAAACTGTTTTGGGCAGAAGAAGGTATTTAAAAGATATCAATTCGGCTAATGCAATGGTTCGTGGTGGAGCAGAACGAAATGCTGTAAATGCACCTATTCAAGGAAGCGCTGCTGATATTATCAAAATTGCCATGATAAACATTTACAAGCGATTAATTGCTGAAAATTGGAAATCAAAAATGTTATTGCAAGTGCATGATGAACTTGTTTTTGATGTACATAATAGCGAATTAGAAAAAATTCAACCCATGATAAAAACCGAAATGGAAAATGCATTTAAAATGGATGTTCCTTTGACTGTTGATTTAGGAATGGGTAAAGATTGGCTGGAAGCACATTAATAAGCTTTAAAAAGCAACCAATTACACAAACAAGCATCTTTAAAGAAATATAAATATGAAACACATTATAAAATTATTTGCGATTGTACTTTTATTTCAAAGTTTTCAGTGTGAAAAAGATGAAGAAAACAGCAATCAAACTACTAAACAAGTACAATTAGCTCAAGAAAAACAAATTATTTTAGACTATATTGCATCTTTTGAATGTGATGCATCTGTAGGTTGCGATTTTTTAGCTTTTGGCTCAAAACCTTGTGGTGGACCATGGGAATATCTAGTTTTTTCAAATGCAGTTGACTTAACTTATCTTACAAATAAAATTAATAATTATAATGAATTAGAACATCAATACAATATTGAAACTGGAGCAATTTCAGATTGCATGGCAGTTTCTCCACCTGAAGAAGTTGGTTGTGTAAATGGTGTTTGTGGCATTATACAATAGAAAAATGAAATTTGGAATCATTAAAAACAATTTTATATTTTTCGATATTTAGATATCCATTAAATATTGATGAAATTCACAGTTACACTAATCACAATGATTTGAGTGAGACTAAAGGTGAAATAAGTCAATTAATAGAAAGAAAAATACTAACAGATATTGATGGTTTTTATGTATACGGAAATGATTTAGAAAGCGTTACCAAAAGATTAAAAGGAAATATTCAAGCAAAAAAAGCTATGATTATTGCCAAACAAAGAGCCAAATTTATTTCAAAATTTCCTTTTGTAAAAGCCGTTGGAATTTCTGGTTCTTTATCAAAAGATTATTATGATGAAGATAGTGATATTGATTTTTTTGTGATTACAAAAGATTCAAAACTCTGGATTTGTAGAACATTATTGATGCTTTATAAAAAATTATTTCTTTTAAATTCAAGAAAATATTTTTGCATCAATTATTTTATATCTGAAAGTCAATTAGAAATTCAAGAAAAAAATAGATTCACCGCAACCGAATTAAAAACCTTAATTCCTTTAGAAGGAAAAACAATTTTTGAAGATTTTTATAAAAACAATAATTGGATTAATGACTATTTTTCAAATTTTCAACCAAATACAGATTCAGTAAATTCTACTGAAAAGACATATTTTACAGCGTTTTTAGAGTTTCTTATGAATAATAACGTTGGAAACGGAATTGATTCTTTATTCAAAACACTTACACTTAAAAAATGGAATTCAAAGTTTCATTATTTAAATGAAGATGATTTCAAAATAGCTTTAAAATCAACAAAAAACATATCAAAACATCATCCATCTAATTTTCAGAAAAAAGTCATTACAGCTTTAAATGAAAAAGTAGAAGAAGTACAAATAAAATTTAAAATCGAATTAGCTAAAGAGTATGTCTAAAATTCTTTTTTCACATTCTTATTATTACAAATTAGATCCAAAACAATGGAAAAACAAAACACCTTTTCCACCATTAGGAACTTTGTATGCAGCATCATTACTTCGTAAAAAAGGTTTTGAAGTCGATTTATTTGACACTAACTTATTAGATTCTCCAAATACAATTTCATCTAAAATAAAAGAAAACAATCCTAAATATGTAGTCATTTATGATGATGGATTTAATTATCTAACCAAAATGTGCTTAACCAATATGCGTGAAGCTTGTTTTGAAATGATTACAATTGCAAAATCATTTGATTGTAAAATAATAATATCTAGTTCAGATTCTACAGATCATTATGAAAAATACATAGAAAAAGGTGCAGACTTCATCATTCAAGGTGAAGGAGAAATAACATTATCAGAATTAATAACGCATTTAGAAGAAAACAAAAGTGTTGAATCCATAAACGGAATTGTCTTTAAAAACGAAACCGAAATTAAAGTCAATCCAAAAAGAAAAGTTCTTCAAAATTTAGACGAATTACCTTTGCCTGCTTGGGATTTGGTTGACATGAATTCCTATAAAGAAGTTTGGAAACAAAGCAAACAAGAATTCACTTTAAATTTAGCTACAACTCGTGGTTGTCCTTACAAATGCAATTGGTGTGCAAAACCCATTTATGGAAATCGTTACAATGCGCATTCTCCAGAATATATCGTAAAAGAAATTACATATTTAAAAGAACAATTTGGTGTAACCCGTTTTTGGATGTGTGATGATATTTTTGGTTTAAAACCAAATTGGGTTCAAGAATTTAATGTCGAGTTAAAAAAAGCAAATCAAAAAATTAGTTATTATATTCAAAGTCGCGTTGATTTATTATTAAAAGAAGACACAATTGATGCTTTGGCTGAATCTGGTTTAGAAGAAGTTTGGGTTGGTGCAGAAAGTGGTTCGCAAAAGATTTTGGACGCTATGGACAAAGGCACACAAGTAGAAGAAATTTATGAAGCAACACGTCTTTTACAACAAAAAAACATTCGTGTTGCACTATTTCTTCAGTTTGGCTATTTGACAGAAAACCAAGAAGATATTCAGAAAACAATTCAAATGGTTAAAGATTTGAAACCCGATAACATAGGAATTTCAGTATCATATCCTTTGCCAGGAACAAAATTTTATGATAAAGTAAAAGACGATTTAAAGTTGAAAGCCAATTGGACAGATTCAGATGATTTTGATATGATGTTTCAAGGAACTTACAATTCTAATTATTATAGAAAATTACAACGTTTTGTACATAAGGAATTCAGAAAATCACAAGGATTTCAAAACCTGAAAAAATTTTCATTAACTAAAGAAAAAATAAAATCAATTTTAAAATTGGGATATTATATTCCGAGTGCTTTTTTGGATAAAATGGCTTTAAAAACTTTGGAAAATGAAAGCTAGTTTTGACAAAGCGGCCCAAAATTATGATGACACTTTCTCCAATTCTAAAATTGGAAAATTGCAACGAAATGTTGTATATCATCATCTTGAAAAGTTACTTTCAAATCAAAAACTAAACATTCTAGAAATTAATTGTGGAACTGGTGAAGATGCCATTTGGTTAGCCAAGAAAAATCATATTGTAATTGCTACAGATATTTCAAATGAAATGATTGCTGTTGCTAATACTAAAGAATCACATCAAAACGGCATCTTTGTTCAAGCTGACATTACTACAATTACAGAACAATTTAAAGATAAAAAGTTCGACACTGTTTTTTCAAATTTTGGAGGCTTGAATTGTTTAGATAAAAATGAATTATCACAATTTCTAAACTCAGTTTCCACTATTCTATCAGAAAAAGGAAAATTGATTTTAGTGATAATGCCAAAAAATACACTTTGGGAAAAAGTATATTTTATCCTAAAAGGTAAATTTAAAACCGCTTTTAGACGTGCCAAAAAAGTAGCTTTTGCAAATGTTGATGGCATAAGTGTTCCAACGTATTATTATAATCCAAAAGATATTGTAAATTTATCCAAATCAAATTTTGATTGTTTAGCTGTTAAACCTGTTGGATTTTTTATTCCACCATCTTATTTAGAACCTTTTTTTAAAAATAAGAAAGGTTTTTTACGATTTTTAAATAAGCTGGAATCAAAAATCAAAAATTGGTCATTTCTTTCAAAATTTGCAGATCATTATTTAATTGTTTTACAAAAAATATGAGTTTACTATTTACACATGCTTACTATTTATCTGATGACTTGAAAGAGCAAAAGATAATGAAACCTTATCCACCATTAGGGTTGTTGTATGTGTCTGCCTATTTGAAAAGTAAAAATATAGGTAATGATGTTTTTGACACTACTTTTTCATCTATAGAAAAACAATTAGAATTTATTAAAAATAAAAAGCCAAAAGTAATTTGTATGTACACCAATTTGATGACAAAAATTGAAGTCATTAAATTAATAAAAACACTTAAAACTGAAAAATTCAACTTTCCGAAAATTGTTCTTGGTGGTCCAGATGTTTCTTATAATGTAGAAAATTATTTAAAAGCTGGAGCTGATTTTTTAGTCATTGGTGAAGGAGAAGAAACTACTTTTGAGTTGTATAATGCCATTATCAATAACGAAAATTATCACAACATAAACGGAATTGCTTTTTTAGAAAACAACGAAGTCATTCAAACCAATCCTAGAGTAAAATTTAAGGAATTAGATGAATTGCCTTTGCCAAATAGAGATGCAATTAACATGCAAAACTATTTGGATACTTGGAAAAACAATCACGGACAAAGTTCCATGACGATTTCTACGCAACGTGGTTGTCCTTATACATGCAAATGGTGTAGCACAGCTGTTTACGGACAAAGTTATAGAAGAAGGCCGGCAGAACAAGTGGCTGAAGAAATGAAAATGTTGAAAGAAAAATTCAATCCAGATGCTCTGTGGTTTGTGGATGATGTTTTTACGGTGAGTCATAAATGGTTGTTAGCTTTTAGTGAAGAAGTTTTGAAACAAGATGCCATAATTCCGTTTGAATGTATTACTCGTGCGGAAAGATTGAACGATGAAATTTTAGATTTATTAAAAGAAATAGGTTGTTTCAGAATTTGGATTGGTGCCGAAAGTGGTTCGCAAAAAATCATTGACTTAATGGACAGAAGAGTTGACGTTAATGTTGTGAAAGAAGCCATTCAAAAAACAAATGCTCTTGGAATAGAAACTGGAACATTCATAATGCTTGGTTATCCTGGAGAAACGGAAGAAGACATAACTGAAACTATACAATATTTGAAAGATGCAAATCCAACTTTATACACTATAACAGTTGCTTATCCAATAAAAGGAACTTCACTTTATAATGAAGTCGGAAATAAAATTACAAGTAAATTAGATTGGGAAACCTCAACCGATAGAGAAATTGAATTTGAACGAACTTATTCCAAAAAATTCTATAAATATGCTGTTAGCAAGGTTGTGAATGAAGTTGAATTTAGCAGAACAAATTCGAAAACATCTATAAAAGCATTGAAGCATAAAGTGAAATCTGTTTTGGCTAGTGGATTAATGATTTATCATAGACTATTATGATTTACAACTTCATAATTATAGAAAAAAATTTCCCTTTTTCTTTGTACAGATTAATAAAAAGCTAATTTATAAATATTCCACTGTATAAAAAATTGCCATAATAAATGAAAATTAAATGAAATTAACACAACTTTTTATAGCTATTAAAAAGATAGTACCTAAAGATAATTATAAAAAATTACATCATTTTTTATATGCTTCATTAGCATTTAGTATTATGGATTTAATTTCAATAGCATATTTAATTCCTGCAATTCTTCTTATTTTAGACAAAGACAAATTAGTCACATATATTAATACATTCGACCTAAATATTGAACATATAAACGACACTACTTTACTTATTGGAGTGTCTTTATTGGTTTTATTATATTTAGTAAAGAACATATTACACACTAGGTTTAATGTAAAGCTATATGATTTTCTCTATTCAATGTCACACAATCTTTCTATGTCAATTTTAGAAAAATATTTAAAAAGTGATTACATTACTTTCCAGAAACAAAATAAAGGAAATTTAATTCAAAAAATTACTAGAGTTACCAATGACTTTAGTTCATCTCTTTTAGGTTCACTTATATATTTAGTATCAGAATTTTTAATCTTGTCAATAATAATTATTTTTCTGATGTTTTTTTATTTTAAATTAACATTAATGATATTGGTTTTAGTAGGTGTTTTTGCTCTTTATTTATACCAAATGAAAAAAAAAGAAATTAATCTTATTAATGAAACATTTAAAGAAGCTTATTCTAAATCTAATGCTGAATTATTAAATATACTTGATGGATATATAGAAATTAAAAGTACAGGAAACCACAACTCTTTTTTAAATAAGTTTAAAACTCATAACAAAGCTTTAAATGAGGTAACTAGTTTACTAACATCTTCATCAAGTAATTATTCAAAATATTTAGAGTTGTTCTTAATTATAGGAATTGCTGGATTTATATTGTATAATTTTCTTTTTCCAAATAGTACTGAAAACTTCGTTTTGATATCTGTTTTAGGTGCTTTAATTATTAAAATAATTCCTTCTTTAAGTAAGATTCTAAATTCCATAACAATAATAAATTCTCATATTTATAGCGTAAATACTTTAATGGATATTAATAAAATAGAATCAGAGTCGATAGTTTATAATACTTTTAATGACGTACTATCTTTCAATGAAATTGATTTTAATTATTCTAAAAAAGATACAATTTTTGAAAATTTAAATTTCAACATAAAAAGAGGAGAAATTATTGGAATAAAAGGAGTTACAGGTTCTGGAAAAAGCACTTTCTTACATATTGTTGCAGGTATATTAGCTCCTGAAAAAGGAGAAATAAGTGTTGATGGTAATGTCGTTGAAAAAAATCATTTTTTTCAATTCATTAGTTATGTTGCTCAACAACCTTTTCTATTTAATGGAACTTTACTAGAAAATATAACGATGAGACAAAGTACAAATATTGATCTCGATTATATTAATTTTATACTTGACAATTTAGAACTAAAAAACATGATAGAAAAAATGCCAATGGGTTTAAATACAATAATAACTCACAATAGTTCTAAATTATCAGGAGGACAAAAACAAAGATTAGCATTAGCACGAGCATTATATAACAAACCAAAACTTTTAATTCTTGATGAATCAACAAACCAACAAAATGAAAAACTAGAAAGTAAAATATATGATTTTATTAAAAAAACAGCAAAAGATAAAAACACTGCTGTTATAATAGTATCTCATAACCCATCAATATATTCTTTATGTGATTTCGTTTATACATTAGAAAATAACAACTTAATTATTAATTCTAATTAAATGAAAAAGTTATTATTTATAACACCTAGTTTTCCAAAAGATGATAGTGAAAGCTATATGGTTTGTTTTCTTCAACACGTATTTCATGCTTTTGTTGAAAAATATAAAAATGTAGAAGTAACTATTATTTCTACACAAAAACCAATAAGCACACCTTATTATTGGCATGGAATAAAAGTAATTCCCCTAAATGGTAATAATATTAGATATCCCTTTAAAATTATCTTTCTTATAAAATCATTTTATAAAATAAATCGTTTAAAAAAAGAAAACAAATACGATGGAATTTTGAATTTATGGTATAATGATTTTAGTGTTTACTCTCATTTAACAAACCAAAAAACTTATTCATGGATGCTTGGCCAAGATGTAAAAAGAGATAATATCTTTTTAAGATTATTTAAACCAGATTCTAAAAAGATTATAGCTATTTCAAATTATAGTAATAACGTTTTATATGAATCAATAAAGATTAAAGCACATAAAATTATTCCAATAGCTGTAAACAAAAATTTATTCCCTGAATTAAATACAAATGAAAGAAGCATTGATGTTTTTGGAGCTGGTTGGTTATCTCCATTAAAAAATTATTCCTTATTTTTAGATATAATTTTAGAATTAAAAAATATTAACCCAAATATAAAAGTTGAAATTGCTGGAATTGGAACTGAGGAATCTAAATTGAAGGAATTTGTTAAAACAAACCAATTAGAAAAAAACGTAACATTCTTAGGGTTACTTTCACATAAAGAAATACTTTTAAAAATGAATAATTCTAAAATATTTCTACACACTTCTACTTTTGAAGGTGGACCTACTGTTTATTATGAAGCTTTATATTCAGGTTGTCAATTAGTAGGAACATTACAAACGATGGATAGAGCTGTTGAAAATTTTTATTGTGCTAATTCAAAAAAAGACATATTAATAACCCTTATAAACTTATTAGAAAATCCTAAAAAACCAAAGCGAGTGATTTATTATTCTATGGATTATGTTTGTGAAGAAGTATATAATCTTTTTTATAGTTAGTCCTTTAATTTTTTTATTAAATGAGACATTTTTAAACCAATTGCTTCAAAAGAAGTTTTTTCTCTAAACATATTACTAACTCTAATCCTTTCAGAGTCTAGTTCTAGACTATCTAATAAAATTAACTTATTTGCTAAATCAATATAATCGCCTTTTTCAAAATGATAACCAATGTTACCATTGTCTGTCATAATCTCAAAAGAAGGAATATTACTAACAATAGGTATACAGCCACAAGCTGTTGCTTCTGCCATAGCGATTCCACTTCCTTCGGTAAAAGAACAAGAAATATAAAAATCTGAAGCATTATACCAGTCTTCTAACTCAGAGTTATCAATTTTTCCCTTCAAAAAAACCGTTTCTTCTAAATTATTTTCCACAATAAAATGTTGAACTTCATCTAATAAGTTCTCTCTATTAAAAAACATAAATACTAAAAAAATATTTCCTTTATTTTCATGCTGTTTAATTGCCTTTAGCATTGTCATTGGGTCTTTATTCTTGTCTAATCCTCCTACCCAAATAAATATTTTTGAATTTGCACCAAGTTCAAGTTTATTTCTACAAATTAATTTATTTTTAAGAACAAAAGGTGTTGAACATTCCATTATTTCATAAACTTGTTCTTTCTTTTTAATTAAACCTTTTTTAATATAACTTGATGCTTGTTCTTTACTAACAAATAAATAAGCATCAGCTTTAGAATATGCAATTTTTTGAATAAAAGATTTAAACCTATTTTTAGAAGGTTCACCAGCATGATGTTGAATTATCCATTTAACCTTATCCCGAAATAAATATTTACAAATCAAATATCTAATTGGAAATGAGAAACTATGAAAAAGAACCACTGAATTTTGACTAGATTTAAAAAAACGATAGAACTTCATTAAATCAATAATGTTGTATCTATATAATTTATAATTATCCGCTTCTTGAAAAGAGCCTCCAAAACGAACTATAGAAGCTCGAATCTCATTTGAAAGAAAATCAAGATAACCTAAAGAATGCCTAGTTAGTCTTTTTTCATTACTAATAGATTTAATATTTCTATCATAAACAGATAGATCAATGAAATTTATCTTCCCCATTTAAATAAAATTGTTAAAATTATTTTTGAAAGTTAGTTCAAATTTTTAGTTCTATAAAATAATTATTCCTTTTATGGTTACAATTCAATACAAACATTAACCTAATCTTGCTATTTTAAATTTAAACAAATAAAAATCACTATTTTTGGGATATTAATACTAGAAATGATTACACAATTATTAAAATCCACTAACAAAAAACTATTGCCAAAAAATTATCTTTTTGGTCCAGAATGGATTGTGCTTGGAGTAAATAATGTTTGCAACTTACATTGTAAAATGTGTGATGTTGGAACAAAAAATATGGATTCTAATTTTGCACAAAATTTAGTAGGAACACATCCTTTAAATATGCCATTAGATTTAACCAAAAAAATAATAGATGAAACAGCAAAATATTACCCAAAAGCAAAATTAGCTTATGCATTTACTGAGCCATTGGTTTATCCACACTTAGTTGAATCATTAAAATATGCTAATGAAAAAGGTTTGTTTACAACTATTACAACAAATGCATTAACATTATCAATCAAAGCAGATTTATTAGTTGATGCAGGTTTAAATGAAATTTTTGTTTCCTTAGATGGGCCAGAAGAAATACACAACGAAATAAGAGGACATAAAAAATCTTTTCAAAAAGCAATTGAAGGAATAAAAAAACTTAAAGCGAATAAAAACTGCCCAAAAATATCTGTGATTTGTGCCATAACACAATGGAATATAGGTTTCTTAAATGAGTTAATAGCTAAATTATTAGAAGTTGAAGTTGATGAAATTGGATTTATGCATACTCAATTTATAACTACAGAAATGTCAAACACTCACAATGAATCTATTTGGGGAATAAACTACCCTATTAAAGACTCTAATGTGGATTTAATAGATTTTTCAAAAATGAATTTAGATTTGCTATTTGAAGAAATCAAAACAATAAAACAAAACAAATATCCTTGTAAAGTTTATTTTTCACCAGATATTTCTACAAGTTCTGTACTAAAAAAATACTATTTAGAACCAGAAGAAAAAATTGGAACAAATTGTAATGCTGTTTATACTAGTATTATGATAAAATCAGATGGAAGTGTTATTCCTGCACATGGAAGGTGTTACAATTTAACTATTGGAAATATCTATAAAGAAAAATTATCAACAATATGGGAATCATCAATACTAAAAAATCTTAGAAAAGATTTAAATACAGCAAATGGATTATTACCAGGGTGTAATAGATGTTGTAGTGCAACTTAAAAATAATGAGCAAAAACAAAACAATACTATTCAATCCTAAAAGTGCTAATAGCAAGCATCGAATTCCTAATTCTATCTTACAAGTTGGAGCATCCATTCATGGAAAATTTGAATATGTTTTTGTAGATGGAAATTTAGAAGAAAATCCTTGGCAAACTATTGAAAATCATCTAAAAACAGGTGAATTCAAATATTTTGGTTCTACAGTTATGCCTGGTCCTCAATTGCGTCAAGCGATTCCGTTTACAAGAAAAATTAAAGAACTTTTTCCAGATGTTATAACAATTTGGGGTGGTTATTTTGCTTCAAATCAATATAAAGTTTGTCTAAATTCTGAAACTGTAGATTATGTTATAAATGGTCCAGGAGACAATACTTTCCCAGAATTATTAAACACTTTAGAATCTAATAGTCTTGAAAATTTATCATCTATTAAAAATCTAATTTTTAAAAATGATAAAGATGAAATTGTAAAAAATGCAGTTGAAGCTTTACTAGATCAAGACACGTTACCAAAATTTCCTTATGAGTATTTAAACTCCTTTTATCCTGTAAAAAATTATTTGGCTAAAACCTTTATGGGAAAGACTACTTTGTCTTATCATTCAAGTATGGGTTGTCCTTTTTCTTGTTCTTTTTGTGCTGTTGTGCCTATTTTTAATGCCAAATGGAAAGGAATGTCTGCTGCAAGAATGTATGAAGACGTAAAATTTTTCAAAGAAAAACACAATATTGATGCTATTGAATTTCACGATAATAATTTCTTTACATCAAAAAAGAGAGTTTTAGAATTTTCGGAACTTATTTTAAACGACAACATCAGTTATTGGGGAGAAGGAAGAATCGATACCATTAATATGTATAGCGATGCTGATTTAAAATTGATGCGAAAAGCAGGTTGTAAAATGATATTTCTTGGTGCTGAAACCGGAAATGATGCTGTTTTAAAACAGATGAACAAAGGTGGAACACAATCGGGACAAATGATTAAAGATTTTGTACTTCGAATGAAAAATGCTGATATAATTCCGGAATTATCTTTTGTTTTAGGAATGCCTGCAAAAACCGAGAAAGAAGTATATGACCAAATTTTGTGGGATATTAATTTTATTAAGGAAATAAAAGAAATCAATCCAAATGCTGAAATCATAATTTATCTATTTAGTCCTGTTCCAACAGAAGGTTCTGATTTATATCAACAAATTTTAGATGCAGGGTTTTCATTTCCAGAACGATTAGAAGACTGGATTTCGCCAAGTTGGGAAAACTTCGATTTACGAAAAAACCCTTTAACTCCTTGGTTAAAACCTTACATGATTGACACTATTATGAATTTTGAAACAGTGTTAAATGGTTATTATCCAACAGTTTCAGATTTTAGAATTAAAGGTTATAAAAAATCAATCTTAAAATCAGTTTCAGGAATTAGATACAAAACAGGGTTTTATAAATTTCCCTATGAAATAAAAGCATTGCATAAATTTTGGAAATACAGACAACCAGAAATTGAAGGATTTTATTCTGAATAGAAAAGGAATATGAGAGAATTCATTAAAAAAATAACACATCCCTTTTTAAAACTTGGATTAAAATTATTCTATTTTAAACCTAGAAAATATTGCTATGAAGACATTTGTATTAAAGTTCATCCAAATGTTTTTCCACCTCATTTAACCTTAAGCACAAAAATTTTACTTGATTTTATCAAACCAATAGAATTAGAAAATAAAACGGTTTTAGAGTTAGGTTGCGGTTCTGGGATTATTTCACTTTTAGCATCAAAAAAAGGAGCAAATGTCTTAGCTTCAGACATTAATAAAACAGCTTTGAAGTTTTTAAATGAAAATGCAGAAAAAAACAAACTTTCAGTAACAACTATTTATTCTGACTTGTTTGATTCAATAGAAAATTCTACTTTTGATTTCATCATTATTAATCCACCTTATTATCCAAAATCTCCAAAAAACATAAAAGAACAAGCTTGGTTTTGCGGTGAAAATTTTGAATATTTTGAATCATTATTTTCTCAACTCCTAAACTATAAAAAAACATCTAATTCTATTTACATGATACTTTCCGAAGATTGTGATTTAGAAAGAATAAAAGCTATTGCAAAAAAAAACAACCTATCAATGAAATGTGTAGCTCAAAAAAGCGTTATAAAAGAAATAAATTATATATTTATAATTGATAAAATTGAATCATGAAAAAAATAGTTTTAATAGCATTATTGTTTTTAACTTTTACTGGTTATACGCAAGAACGTTTCCAAAGATTAGATAGTTTATTGACCTATTTAAACGACAATAATAAATTCATGGGTTCAGTTTCCTTGCGAGAAGGAAATGAAGTTGTGTTTTCAAAAGCTTATGGCTTTGCTGATGAAGAAAAGAAAATTGAAGCAACAAATTCTACAAAATATAAAATTGGTTCAATTACAAAAACATTTACTGCAACTATTATTATGCAGTTAATTGAAGAAAAAAAATTGCGTTTAGAAAGCAAGTTGACCAAGTTTTTTCCAAAAGTTCAAAATGCAGAAAAAATTTCTATTTATGATTTATTACACCATAGAACAGGAATTAAGGATTATATCAATCAAGATTCACTTTCAGTTGAAGATTTTGCTAGTAATGATTTAAAAACGGTTATCTACAACAAAATAAACAATTATGAATCTATTTTTGAGCCAGGTTCACAATTTTTATACAGCAATTCAAATTATTATTTATTAGGTGGAATAATCGAAAAGTTAACAAAAGAATCTTATTCATCAAATGTTGATAATAGAATTATTAAAAAGCTTGGATTAAAAAACACTTATTATCCAAATGGCAAAATAGATTCTTCCAAAAAAGAAAGTTATTCTTATATTTTTAATGGCACTGATTGGGAAAAATCAGCTGAATGGGGAAATAATGTTGCCTTCGCTGCTGGTGAAATTATATCAACACCAGATGATTTAACCGAATTTATGTTTGCGTTGTTTAATGGAAAATTAGTTAAAAACACTTCCTTAGAAGCCATGAAAGATTTAAAAGAGGGTTATGGAATAGCTTTAATGCAATTTCCGTTTGGAGAAAGAAAATTTTATGGACATACAGGAGGAATTGAAAACTTTAGAGCAGTTGTTGGATATTATCCTAATGACAATTTGGGAGTTTCCTTAATAGTAAATGGCGATAATTTTAATAGAAATGATATTATGATTGGGATCTTAAGCATCTATTATAAAATACCTTTTCCTTTTCCAAATTTTGACAAAATTGACAATTCTGTTTTATCAAAATATACTGGGATTTATACTTCTCCAGAAATCCCTTTAAAAATAACTGTTTCAATTAAAAACGGAGAATTAATTGCTCAAGCAACTGGTCAACCTTCTTTTCCTTTAACACCAAAAAGCGATACTGAATTTGTTTTTCAAACAGCTGGTATTGAAATGGTTTTTGAAGAAAATAAATTTACCTTAAAACAAGGAGGACAAAAATTTAAATTTACTAGAGAGTAGTTTAAAATTTTTTAGTTGATTCTCGTTGACGTAGTTCTGTTTTAATAACAACTGTTTTGTATTCTGGAATTTCTTTTTCCGTTTTGTCTTCTAATCTATCAATTAATAAGTCAGCAGCGTTTTTTCCAATTTCTGGTGCATGTTGGCTAACCGTTGACAGACTTGGTGTTAATCTTTTAGACCAAACACCATCAGCAAAACCAATAAAATTTATTTCCTCAGGAATTTTTACCCCTTTTTTTAAGGCTAATCTAAAAGCAGTTGTTGTTGCAACTTCATTTAAAGCAAAAACAGCATCTATCTTTTTTGAACTTAATAACTTTTCGAATTTTGATTCTAAAACATTTATGTCATTTTCAACTATTAATAATTCTACATCTAAAATTTGATTTTTACTTTCAATTGCTTTTTTAAAACCTTCTAATCTCAACTTTCCAACACTTATATTATCAATAGTAGATAACAAAGCAATCTTTCTACAGCCAATTTTAATAAGGTGATTAGTGGCATCAAAAGCAGAATCTAAATCATCCACTATTACTTTATCACATTTTATTTCATCAGCAACTCTGTCAAACATAACAATTGGTGTTCCGCTATTTAGAATCTCTTTTATATGAGAATATTTTTTTTCTGATTGCGTTTCTTCTGAAAGTGAAATAATAAAGCCGTCTATAGTTCCATTATTTAACATTTCCATCACCTGCTCTTCTTTCTTTTGAGATTCATTAGAAATTCCAGTAATAACATTGTATCCACGTTCTAGTGCACGTTTTTCAATTCCGCTAAATACTTTAGCAAAAAAAGGATTTAATATATTAGGTATAATTACACCAATGGTATTCGTTCTTTGGTTTTTTAAATTCTTAGCTATACTATTAGGCTTGTAGTTTTTTAAAGCCGCAAACTCTTTTATTTTTACTTTTGTACTTTCACTTATCTCAGAACTATCACTTAATGCTTTAGAAACAGTTGATACAGAAACCCCTAATTCTTTTGCGATTTGTTTTAATGTTGCTTTTGATTTCATAATATGTTAAAAAGGTAAAATTAGTGATTTTAAAATAATATTTTGAACTTAAGGTTAATAAAGTTTGACATTCCTTTTACATATTTATAACCCTTCTTTTTTTGCTCTGATTATAACTACTTCATTCACAATGCAAATAATAATGTAATTCGTGTTTGGTTATATAATAAATAATTGTACTTTTGCACTCCCTTACCCGAACCATCGGATGGGAATGGAATGTTTAATTAAAATAAATTATCGTGAACACATTAAGCTACAAGACGGTTTCAGCTAACAAAGCCACAGTTGACAAACAGTGGGTTGTTGTAGATGCTGAAGGTCAAACCTTAGGTCGTTTTTCTTCAAAAGTAGCAATACTTTTAAGAGGAAAGCACAAGCCTGGTTTTACACCGCACGTTGACTGTGGAGATAACGTAATAGTTATCAACGCAGAAAAAATCACCCTTAGTGGTAACAAGCTAGACGAAAAAACATATATTCGTCACACAGGTTACCCAGGAGGACAAAGAAGTTTGACTGCTAAAGTAATGCAACAAAAAAACCCTGCATTATTAGTAGAAAAAGCTGTAAAAGGAATGCTACCTAAAAATAAATTAGGTGCTGAGTTATTCCGAAATTTAAATGTATTTGTAGGTGCTGAGCATACTCATGGAGCTCAAAAACCTAAAACTGTTAACCTAAACGATCTTAAGTAATGGGAGTTATTCACAAAATCGGTAGAAGAAAA
>NZ_CAXBGY010000012.1:0-107057 GCF_963975515.1 uncultured Flavobacterium sp. | reverse complement strand
TAGTGATTAGTGATTAGTGATTAGTGATTAGTGATTAGTGATTAGTGATTAGTGAAATATACTAAATACTAAGCCTTTTTAACTTTTTTTGTCCAAAAAATAATAAAAAATACTCCAATTATTGAAGGTAAAATCCAATAGATTAAGCCTTCAAAACGCAAGCCTGCAACTAAAAAAGCAGTGACTGAAGCAATGTATGCACCTGTCATTTTTCCAATGTGAAAAGGTAGAATTTTACTTTTATCTATATTTTTGTAAAACTTGAAATCTCTTATAGAAATTAAGAAAGCTGTTAGCCCAAAAAACAAAAATAATATTCCACCAGAATTGCTTTTTAAAAGAAAGTAAGTTCCAAAAAACAACATAAATAAAGAAGCTACAAACATTACACCTGAAATCAATTTATCAGTAAAATTTGCTTCTTTTTTCTTTTTGAATAACAACACTCTATTTCCAGAAATTACTAAGTAAATTGTAAAAATTCCGATTAAGAATAGAAAATTGTTTTCATGATTGGGTAACCAACAAATAGGTAGCGAAATTATAGAACTAATAACCATTCCATAAGAAAATACTTTTCCTGATTTTTTGTGATTTGGACTTCCTTTGACAAATAAAATACTTGCCAAACCTGATAAAAGAGCAATTCCTCCAAAAAAAGCGTGAATATAAATGAAGATTTTAATGACTTGTTCCATGATGTTTTAATTTTATAGAACAAACCTAAAGGAATTAAATTACTAGAAATAATTTAATATTCTGAACTGTTGAAATAGGTTGATGAGTTGTATTGGATTCTGAATCAAGTTCAGAATGACAAAAGACAGAGCTACTAGGTAATAATCTTTTCAATTGAAAAAATATAACGTCACTCTTTGTCAAGCTGAACTTGATTCAGCTTCTCAACTAATTTGAGTTATAAATAGACTATAATTTTGAAACTATTTCCTCAACCGAAATCGTTCGCATTACATCTTCATAACCCGGAACATTTTTATTTCCATAAACAGATGTTGGTAATAAAGGATATTTTGTTCTGTCAGAAACCAAACAGTTTTCCATAGGTTGATTGAATGGTTTGAATCCTGCAAAAGGATGTGTTGCTCCCCAAACTGTAACAACTTTAATCCCAAGCATCGCTGCAATATGTGAGTTCCCAGAATCCATTGAAAGCATTACCTCTAAATTTGATATTAATTGCAGTTCTTCCGAAAAAGTTAGTTTTCCAGCCACAACAATTACATTTTTATGATGGTTCTGTAATTGATCTAATTTTTGAATTTCTTCTTTTCCACCACCAAATAATAAGACTTTTTGATTTGGTTTTTTGGCTAATTCATCAATCACTTGTTGCATTAAATCTAAAGGATAGACTTTACTTTCGTATTGAGCAAAAGGAGCAATTCCAATTAACTTCATTTCCGAGAAATCGGAAATCTCTCCAATTTTACTCAAAATATTGTTTGATAAAACAGCTTTTTCAGGAAAGGTTGGATTTGACAAGTCAATTTGAAAGCCTAATTTATTAAATGTTTCAATATGTCTTTCAAACATTGACTTTGTAGGTTCAAAAATTTTGTTTTCAGATCGGGTTAATGCTTTTTTATCGGCACGACCTTTGTCTGTTGCTGCAGCTTTTTTACCAGTTAAAACGAATAAATTTCGAACTACTTTTGATCGCAAAACATTATGTAAATCAGCAACATGAGTTATTCCAAATTTCTTCAAGTCTGAAAATAAACGTAGTAATCCTAAAAAACCTTTATGTCTTTTCTTTAAATCAACTCCAAAAAAAGAAACATTTGGAATGGTATCAAAAAAAGGTTTGAAAAATGGTCGAGAAACAACCGTGATTTTTACATCAGGATTTTTAATAGAAAAAGCTCTCAAAACAGGTACTGTCATCGCAACATCACCCATCGCTGAGAGTCTTATTACTAATATGTGTTTTCCGTTTTTAAACAATTTAATTTATTTAAAAAAAACCATCAAGACATTCAGTTAAATTAAGCGTTACTTAATACTCTAAATTTCTTAATGGTTTAAAATGTTATTTTTTGAAATTATTTTTTATTCTGATACAACACTGGGTTTAATTCATCGTCGTTGTACATTTTCATTTGTTTGTACACTTTCATAAATTTATCACCATTTTCATAGTCAGTCATTAATTGGTCTATTGAACTAAACATATCACTTTTTTGATCCAAAAGCACATTTAATTTCTCTTGACACTTTGCTCTATGTTCAGACGAAGCTTCTGTTCTTGTAGCTTCTTCGTTCATGTGATGTATTTTTAAAGCTAAAATTGACAAACGATCCATTGCCCAAGCAGGACTTTCTGTATTGATCTTTGCATCAGCTTTGACTTTAACTTCACTATATTTTTGAAGAAAATAACTGTCAATATATTCAACCATATCCGTACGAACTTGATTTGATGCATCAATCTTTCTTTTTAAAGTTAGTGCTGCAACAGGATCAATTTGTGGATCACGAATAATATCTTCGTAATGCCATTGTACTGTATCAACCCAATTTTTAGCATACAATAAATGCTCAATTTGATCTTTAGGATAAGGGTTATTAATAGGTTGATCTACACTATCATGTACATGATAATCATTGATACTTTTTTCAAAAATGGTAAATGCAAATTTCGCAAACATAATTATATGGTGTTAATTTGTACAAAAATAGAGAATTTTTATACTTTTATCCTCAAAATCTAAATAATATTCCAATGCACATTCATTATATCTCCGAAGAAAACAGTATTCTAAATCATTTTTTAACGCAATTAAGAGATGTTGACATTCAAAAAGACAGTATGCGTTTTAGAAAAAACATAGAACGCATAGGCGAAATTATGGCTTATGAATTAAGTAAAACGTTAGAATATAAAGACATAAAAGTACAAACTCCTTTAGGAGTTAAAGAAACAACAACAGTTGCCGACAATGTAGTTTTATGTTCTATTTTAAGAGCTGGTTTGGCTTTACATCAAGGCTTTATGAACTTTTTCGATGATGCAGAAAACGGTTTTGTTTCAGCCTACAGACATCACTACAATAATGATGATGATTTTGAAATTTTAGTAGAGTACCAAGCCGCTCCTTCTTTTCAAGGTAAAAATTTGATTTTGATTGATCCAATGTTGGCAACAGGTCAATCAATTGTTGCTGTTTTTAATAAATTAATTATAGAAGAAACACCTAAAGAGATTCACATTGCTGTTGTCATTGCTGCTCCAGAAGGAATTGCTTATTTAGAAGAGAATCTGCCTAAAAATTGTCATTTGTGGGTTGCTGTTTGTGATGAGAAACTAAATGAGAAAAACTACATCGTTCCTGGTTTAGGTGATGCTGGTGATTTGGCTTATGGAAGTAAATTATAATTGCAATAAAAACATGGTAATTGAAACGAAAACTAATAAATAAAGCGTTGTTTCTTTCATCCAATTGGTCTTGATGTTTTCTATAAAATTGGCTCCTAAAATAGATAAAGGTGCTAAACTAAATATTAGGTAACTGTTATTTTTATGGTTGGATAAAACATAAATTAAGACACCCAATAAAAAAGCAAACAGTATTTTTTTATAAGTGGCTTGTTGATTTAGAGGCTTATTCTGTACTTCAGTAATTTGAGTAAAAAAGAACAACAAGGCTACTGAACTAAATACGGCTAAAGCTATATTTTGATAGATGTTTTCAAAATAACTAAAATTAAAACTTGTATTGATTTCATTATAAATATCAGTAATTAAATTATTGTCTAAGATTAAATCTAATAAAACACTTAAAATTGCAACTGAAAACAAAGCTAATATAGGAATAATCCAATTTTTATAATTTCCTGAAACGTGAAAAATAATAGAAATAAACACTAAAATTATAAATGAAATACACCAAAAATGAAACAAAGTTGCTACAAATATCCAAAAAGAAGCATCAAATATTTTTTCTTTAGTATTTTTTAAATTTTGTAAAGAAATTAATCTTCTCAGTGCTAATAACAATAAAAAATTAGCAATTATTACGTTTGGCGTTTTAAAAATTAAAGGAAAAAGAAACAAAAAAATGGAGAACAAAAGAATAGTATAATTATTCGATTTGGTTAAGTTATTTTTTAACGTTAAAAAATTAAGTAGAAAATAAGAGGCAAACAAAAACAGGAACAAACCTATCTTTTGTGTTATCTGCCAGCTATCATTTGTCCAACTTGTTTCTTTAAATTGATACAAACCATATAAGAATAAAGATATTATTCCTAATATTAAATAATTAATTGGTCTAGTTTTGCTAAAAACACTTGCTATCATAAAGATATTTATTACTTTTGTGATGTAAATATAACACTATTAAAAAAATGAAAGCATTTTTTGAAGGATTCGCATCACTTTTTGTTGACTTTTTATTAAAACCATACGATTGGTTAAGAGAATTAGAATTAACTAATTGGTGGACAGCAAACCTAATCAACTGGTTATTTATCATCATTTGTATTGTTGCAATGGTTTATTGGACAAAACAATTAAATATCTTTAAAAGTAATGGTGAAGATAATGATGATACTACAGCTCATTCGTTTTTAGGTTAAATCGAAACCTATATCTTTTCTATAATTCATCTTATCAAAATGTAATTTATTTATGTTTTGATAAGATTTTTTTATGGATTCATCAAACGAATTTCCATAAGATGTGATGGCCAAAACTCTACCTCCGTTTGAAACTACTTTCCCATTTTCAAGTTTAGTTCCAGCATGAAAAACTAATGAATCTTCAATTGTTTCTAATCCTGAAATTTCCTTCCCTTTTTCATATTCTTCAGGATAACCACCAGATACAACCATGATAGTTGTTGCACTTCTCTCGTCAATCTCTAAAGTAATTTTATCTAATTCTTGCTTAGCAATTGCATCAAAAATTTCGACTAAATCCGATTTTAATCTTGGCATAACCACTTCTGTTTCCGGATCACCCATTCTTACGTTATATTCAATAACTATTGGTTCCCCTTTAACATTTATCAGTCCTATAAAAACAAATCCTTTGTAATCAATATTATCGTTTTGAAATCCTTGAATCGTAGGTTTTACAATTCGAGTTTCAATTTTTTCTAATAAAACTGCATCCGCAAAAGGAACTGGAGAAACTGCTCCCATTCCACCTGTATTTAAACCTGTATCTCCTTCGCCAATTCTTTTATAATCTTTTGCTGTTGGAAGAATTTTATAATTTTTCCCGTCAGTTAAAACGAAACAACTTAATTCAATTCCGTCTAAAAACTCTTCTATAACTACTTTTGAACTTGCACTTCCAAATTTAGCATCAACCAACATACTTCTCAATTCAGTTTTAGCTTCTTCTAGATCATTTAGGATTAAAACACCTTTTCCTGCTGCTAAACCGTCTGCTTTTAAAACATAAGGAGCATCAAGTGTTTCTAAAAATTTACAACCATTTTCAACAGTTTCAGCCGTAAAACTTTCATATCTTGCTGTTGGAATATTGTTTTTTACTAAAAATTGTTTGGCAAATTCTTTACTTCCTTCTAATTGTGCTCCTTTTTTTGATGGACCAATAACAGGAATTTGACTTAAGTCAGAATCATTTAGGAAAAAATCATAAATACCATTTACTAAAGGATCTTCTGGTCCAACGACAACCATATTGATTTTGTTTTGAAGAACAATCTTTTTGACCGCTTCAAAATCATTCGGATTTAAATCAATGTTTGTCGCGATTTGACTTGTTCCAGCATTTCCTGGAGCTACATATAAATTTTGACATTTATCGCTTTGTAACATTTTCCAAGCTAAAGCATGCTCTCTTCCTCCTGAACCTAATAGTAAAATATTCATTTTGTCTGTGTGTTGTTTGTTATGGCAAAAATACTTTGTTTTGTTTTTAAAATATAATTTTCGTTTAAAAAGTTTTAGTTTTCTTATTTTTGATAAAATTTACAAAACGTGTTCAAATTATTTGATTTTTCTTTACGATTAAATGGTTTTCCTATAAAGAAAGCTAAAGCTGAATTTGAAAAAATTATAGCTATTCCAGATGAGAAATTTGAAGATTATGTAATGGCAAAACGCACTAAAATTGTAAATTTTCACCTTCAAAACAATTCATTTTATAAGAAACTTGTTAATATATCGGAAATTGGAAATTGGAATAATTTACCTGTTTTAACTAAGAAAGATTTACAACAACCTTTATCAGAAAGACTTTCATATGGTTATTCTCCAAAAACAGTTTTTGTAAATAAAACTTCTGGTTCTAGTGGCGATCCTTTTGTTTTTGCAAAAGATAAAGAATGTCATGCTTTGACTTGGGCTTCTATAATTTATCGTTTTGGTTGGTATGGCATTGATTTTAATTCAAGTTATCAAGCTCGTTTTTATGGAATTCCTTTAGATTTTATTGGTAATAAAAAAGAGCGTTTAAAGGATTTTTTGAGTAATCGTTATCGTTTTTCTATTTTTGATTTGTCGGATGCCTTTTTAGAAAAAGTATTGTCAAAGTTTCAGAAATCAAAGTTTGATTACATCAATGGTTATACAAGTTCGATTGTTTTATTTGCTAAATTTTTACAGACCAAAAACATTGTTTTAAAAGATATTTGTCCAACCTTAAAAGTCTGTTTGGTAACTTCTGAAATGCTTTTTGAAGAAGATAAAACATTAATGGAAAATCAATTTGGTGTTCCAATTGTGAATGAATATGGTGCTTCTGAATTGGATTTAATAGCTTTTGAAAATCCAAAAAACGAATGGCAAGTTAATTCTGAAACTCTTTTTGTTGAAATTTTAGACGACAACAATCAACCAGTTCCAAATGGAAAAGAAGGAAAAATTGTGATTACCTCTTTATATAACAAAGCACATCCTTTTATTAGATATGAAATTGGTGATGTTGGAGCTTTAGATGAAAAAAGTACTTTTAAAAAGCCTATTCTTAAAAAATTAATTGGTCGAACTAATGATGTTGCGATTTTACCTAGCGGAAAAAAATCTCCAGGTTTAACGTTTTACTATGTCACTAAAAGTATTATTGAAGATGATGGAAATGTAAAAGAGTTTATCGTTAAACAGACTAAAATCGACTCTTTTGAAATTGATTATGTAAGTAAATTTGATTTAACTTCATCACAAATTAAGCATATTGAAAGTGCTATTGAGTTGTATTTAGAACCTAATTTAAAATTTGTTTTTACTAGAAAAGATTTTCTTGAAAGAACAAAAAGAGGAAAATTGAAGCAGTTTCAGTCTATGCTTTAATTCCTATATTTCATAAAACCTCTATACATCCAATGTAGCATGTAATATGTAGATTGAAAAATATTTAATTTTTCAACTTCTCTGTAAAACTGCCATTGATATTTAAGTAGGTTTGATTTTTTTCTAGATAGTGAATTTTCTCTAATTCGATAAATGGCTTTAGGTTCTTGAATTCCGTAAGCGAATGGAATTTCTTTTAAATACTGCAACCACAAACCCATATCTTGGCGTTTTCTAATTAAAGGCATTGATTTTTTGCCTAAAGTTTCAATATCCAAGAAAGCGGTTAAACAGCTAATAGAATTTGATTTCAAAATATCTGTGTAAGTAACTTTTTGAGGAACAATAAAGTCTGAATAAATGAAGTTTAGTTCTTCATCAGAACGTTTATAAGAAGAAAACACAAAATGAATTCCGGTTTCTTGAATGGTTTTTATGCTATTTTCGATAAAATCCTCAAACCAAATATCATCTGCGTCTAAAAACGTCATGTATTTTCCAGAAACATTTTCAATTCCTTTGTTTCGAGCTACTGCTGGTCCAGAATTTGATTCTAATTGATGAAGTTGTATCCTTTTGTCTTTTGCTATAAAATCTTTGATAATAGCTACTGTATTATCAGAAGAGCAATCGTCAACCAAAATCATTTCCCAATTTTTATGGGTTTGTTTTTGAACAGATAGAATGGTTTCAGTAATATATTTTGCTGAATTGAATGTTGGAGTAACAATGGAAACTAAATTATTCATTAATATGCTTTGTCTTCTCCTTTAAATATATTTATGACCGTTTGAATGATTATTTTAATATCCATGATAAATGACCAATTTTCGATGTAAAAAACATCAAATTTAATTCTGTTAATCATATCGTCATCCGTTTCGATTTCACCTCTAAAACCTTTAACTTGAGCTAAACCTGTTACACCGGGTTTTACATAATGACGAACCATATATTTTTTAACCTTATTTCCATAAGCTACATTTTGCGACCATAAATGAGGTCTTGGCCCAACTACAGACATTTCTCCTTTTAAAACATTAAGGAATTGAGGAATTTCATCAACACTTGTTTTTCTTATAAACCTGCCTATTTTAGTAACTCTTGGGTCGTTTTTTGATGCTTCTGTTTCGGTTAATCCATTTATTTTCATAGATCTAAACTTGTAACAACTAAATTCCTCTTCATTAATTCCTGGACGACTTTGTTTAAAGAAAACAGGCCCTTTTGATTCTAATTTAATTAAAAGTGCCATAAGAGGTGTTAGCCATGAAAGGACACCTACAACTATTAGTAGCGAAAAAACAACATCAAAAGCTCTTTTTATTAGTTGAATTGTAGGATCGTGAAGTGGTGTTTTTTGTAGTGTTAAAACAGGAAACAATTCGTAATAATTTGTTCTAAAATTTTTAGAAAAAATATCTGTTGAATCTGGAATAAACTTAATTTCAATTTTATTTTCATCTGAAAATTCTACTAAGTTTTTCATTTGTTCATTTGAAATTTCATTTAATGAACAATAAATTTCATCTATTTTATTTTCAATACAAAAAGCAGGTAGCAAATTGGTTTTGCCTATTATTTTTTCATTCTTTTTTTTATCTGAAAAAAAGCCTTTGAACCTATATCCATAATCATCTCTTTCATTAAAAATGTTTTTTAAGTTTATTGCTTCTTCTGTAAATCCAACAATTACAACATTTCTATAATTATTACCTGTAGATAAACGATATTTTTTTAAATAATAAAAAAGTAATGTTTTTAATATTATTATTATAAAAAACAGTGCTAAAATATATAATGATATTGCTTTGCCACTAAAAAGCGCCTTTTTGTAAAAAGGAAAAAAAGCAATAATAACAAGCGTAAAAAAAACGGCTTGTTTTGCAATTTTGGAAAGTATCTCAACTGGAGTTGTAAAACGAAAAACTTCATAAAATTTTGTAAAAAACGAAACAACTATCCAGGATATAAAAAGAAAAGTTCCAAATAATATAAAATCTATGTTTAATCCTTTAAAAAAAAAAGGAAAAAGCAATAGGATTGTAATTATATCAATAAAAAGACTAAACGGTCTTATATATTTTGAATATCTGCCTTTGTTCATTACATTAGTGAATATATTTTGTAAAATCTTTATGCTCTTCTTTCATTAATTCTTCTTTTGATAAAGATCTAAAATAATCATATGTTATTTTCATTCCTTCTTCTCTGGTAACTTTTGCTTCCCAACCTAAAATTTCTTTCGCTTTAGTCGTGTCAGGTTGTCTTTGCAAAGGATCATTCATTGGTAAGGGATAATATACAACTTTTTGATTTGTTCCTGTTAATTTAATAATCTCATCTGCAAAATCCTTAATCGTGATTTCGTCAGGGTTTCCTATATTTACAGGTAAGTGGTAATCAGAAAGTAATAATCTATAAATTCCTTCTACTTGATCATCCACATAACAAAATGATCTTGTTTGACTTCCATCACCAAAAATAGTTAAGTCTTCTCCGCGTAATGCTTGACCGATAAAAGCCGGAATTACACGACCATCATTTAATCGCATTCTTGGCCCATAAGTATTAAAAATTCTAACAATTCTTGTTTCTAAACCATGAAAGGTATGATAAGCCATTGTTATTGATTCTTGGAAACGTTTTGCTTCATCATAAACACCTCTTGGTCCTATAGTGTTTACATTTCCATAATATTCTTCCGTTTGTGGATGAACCAATGGGTCGCCATAAATCTCTGATGTTGATGCAATTAATATTCTAGCTTTTTTAACTCTAGCTAAACCTAAAAGATTATGAGTACCTAAAGAACCAACTTTTAATGTTTGAATAGGAATTTTTAAATAATCGATTGGACTTGCTGGTGAAGCAAAATGAAGAATATAATCTAATTTTCCTGGCACATGAACAAACTTTGTAATGTCATGATGATAAAATTCAAAGTTTTTATCTTTAAATAAATGCTCAATATTTTTTAAATCTCCTGTAATAAGATTGTCCATTCCAATTACAAAATAGCCTTCCTTTATAAATCTGTCACATAAATGTGATCCTAAAAAACCAGCAGCACCAGTAATTAATATTCTTTTCATCTAATTGAAATTTATTCTTTTTTTGTATTATTAAAGAGACAGTAAAATAGTGTAAAAAAAACAACACCTCTTTGTCTCCACAAAAAAGATTCTGTCAAAAATAAACTAATCATTAGAACTGCAAAAGCAATATGTATAAAATCTTTGTGTTTAATGGCGTTTTTAAGGTTAAAGAACAAAATTAGCACTAAAATAAGAAAACCAAAAACGCCTAACTCCGCAAAAATCTGTATATATTGGTTGTGAAAATTCTTTTTTTGATAGCCTTCAACCTCATTATTTCCTTGAAAAACATTGTAATGAATTCCTTTTTCTTCTAGTTTTTTATAGGATGCGTTTAGTCCAAACCCTTTCCAAAAAATATTTTCTTCCTGTAAAAACTCAAAAAACATACGTGCTTGGTAAACTCTAAAAGAAGAGCCTGAAAAATAATCTGTTTGGTTGAATTTTTCATTATACCAAGCTTCTTTCATGCTAATAATGTTTGAGCCTATATTTTTTTTATTAATTACTGTATGGCCGATATTGCTTTCTGCTTTAATTTTAAATTCAAATAATAATTTTTCTTTAATTTTTCCGAAATATAAAAATCCGATAAAAACAGTAATAATAATTGTTAAGTTTCGCAATCTCATTTTGTTAGCCGATTTAGAATAAAAGAAAAAATAAATGGCAACAAGTACTAATGTGGTGAAAATTATAATTTTAGAAGATAGCAATAGTAGAAAGATAAAAAGATAAACTGCTAAAAAATAATCTGCTGTTTTTTTTGTGTCTTTAACTAAAAAGTAGAAAAAAGCCGTACTTACAAAAACTGATACGTGTATAGCGTTCAATTCTTTTGAAACTAAATCATGACTTAAAAAAACATTAAAATTATTTGAATATAAAAAACTTATAAATGCTTTAAATAGAAAATAAATAGAAAACAAAACAATTGAGTAGCTGTATGTTTTAACTATCATTTGTTTATTAATTCTATACTTTTTGCCGTTTAGAATAAAAACTAAAGGAACAATTAATAAAGGAAACTCTTTTATTATTGCTTTAACCGTTTCACTTTTATCAACTGTATATATAAGTGATAAAAGCATTAATAAAAATAAAAATATTGGAAGAAATAAATACTTGTTTACATATCCATTTTTTTTAATACTAATTAAATTTGAAATCAGAAATAATGCTCCAAAAAAATTATTGAGAGTATGAGGTAATGGAATACTAACTAGAAATAAAATAAAAAAGATGTTGAAAAAATTTTCTTGTTTATCTTTTTTGATTTCATCTTTTATTTTCTGAAAACTTGATTGAAAATTTATCATTATAAATTCACTTTAATTACTATATTAAAGGATGCAATATATTAAATATAAATAATAAAAAAGCGAGTTTATATAAACTCGCTTTTTTATTATTTATTCAGATTAATTTGTTGTTCAATCCAATCATATGTTTTTTGCATACCTTCCTTAAGACTATGGGTTGGTTGCCAGTTTAGTTTTTCAAATAAAAGCTTATTATCTGAATTTCGACCTCTAACACCCGTTGGTCCTTCAATATTTTTAATTTTTAAATCTTTTTTCGAAATATCAATAGCCATTTGGGCAAAATTATTAATCGAAATCATTTCTTCTGAACCAATATTTACAGGTCCGGAAAAATCTGAATTCATTAATCGCATTACAGCATCAACACATTCATCAATATATAGAAAAGATCTTGTTTGTTTTCCATCACCCCAAACTTCTATTTGGTTTCCTTCTTCCGCTTCAGCAGCTTTTCTGCACATTGCAGCTGGTGCTTTCTCTTTTCCACCATTCCAAGTTCCTTGTGGTCCAAAAATATTATGAAATCTTGCTATTCTGACTTCGATTCCATAATTTCTTTGATAAGATAAGTATAATCTTTCGCTAAATAGTTTTTCCCAACCATATTCACTGTCAGGAGCTGCTGGATAAGCTGAATCTTCTGAACATTTTGGGTTATCAGGATCCATTTGATTATATTCTGGATACATACAAGCTGATGAAGAATAAAAAATCTTTTTTACGCCTTCTTTTTGTGATGCACCAAGTACATTTAAATTACATAATGCTGAATTATTCATAACATCTGCATCATGTTCACCAGTAAAAATATATCCTGCACCACCCATATCTGCAGCTAATTGATATACTTCGTCTATACCTTTAACAACTTTTTTGGCAACTTCAGGATCTCTCAAATCCCCTAATATAAATTCGTCTGAATTATTATTTCCGTATTCGTTTTCTTTTAAATCTACTCCTCGTACCCAAAATCCATCTGATTTTAAACGGTTAACAAGATGTCCTCCAATAAATCCACCTGCACCACAAACTAATATCTTTTTCATTATATTTTTAATGTAATATTTTATTTAGTCTACAAATATAATTTTTTTAATTTATTTTTTTGTAACTATTGTAACATTTTCATTTAATAGCATTCGTTTTATACTCTAAAATCATGCTTAATAACTTGAATCCTTTTAAATATCTGGGTATAAATATTTTGGGGTTTGAAATACATCTATGTAACCACCCTAAGTAAATTTGATCCATCCAATTTGGCATTTTTCCTTGTCTACCTGTTTTAAAGGCTAATGCCGCTCCTGTACATAAGATTGCAGGTTTGTAGGATAAGTTTTCTTTTAAATACAGTCCTAATTTTTCTTGTGTTCCTCCTCCAATATTTATTAAAATCCATTTTGGTTTTTTCTCTTCTATTTTGGATAGTAAAACAATATCGGTAACATCATTTTTGTAAAATGGTGCAGTATAATTATATGTTTCTTCTAAATCAAATTTGGCATTGTTTAAATATTGCGTATTAATTTGTCCATCAAGTTCTGAAGGGTTAATTAAAAACAATTTACCTTGATTTACTCTATCACTTTGTGATAAAAAATAATTAATAAATTCTAATCCTGATATTTTTTTTAATTTGTTTTTATATAAAATATTCCAAATCAATACCATATAACCACTATCTGGAATTATAATATCTGATTTTAATAAAGATTCATAATACGCTTTATCTTCTTTAATTGTTACTAAAGCCGGAGCAGCAGGAACTGTTAGTAATCCTCCTTTTTCATGTAGAAAATCAAAAACTCCTTTTACTAATCCATTATAGAATTTGATTCCTACTATTTGAACAGAGTTATAGTTCATTGATGTTTTTTTTGCAATAATACTTAATTTTTAAAGTACTTTAAATGTTATTTCGCTTAAATGTTGAATTTAATTGTATTTTTGGCTTCTAAAAAAATTGAATGAAAAAAATTTTAGAAAATCACTTAATCATGAGTGGATTATATAAAGCAGCTTCTGGCTTGTCTTTGTTTTTATCCATTCGGATTTTAATTGATTTTTTAGGTGTTGAAGAATACGGCTTATGGGTACTTATTTTTACGATTTTTCAATGGGTTTTATTAATGGATTTTGGGATTCAAAGCTCATTAAAAACTAAAATCCCTGTATTATTACATGAAAACAAACTTGACTTATTAAAAAGCTATATAAAAACGACATATAAATTTTCTACATATATTGGTTTCTTAATATTTGTTTGTTTCTTAATATTTAGTTATTTAGTAGATTTAAAAGCCTTATTAAATATTGAAAATCATACTAGGTCATTTATAAACAAATTGTTTATATTAAATGTTTCTTTCTTCTGTTTAAATTTCATTATTAATATTCAAAAATCATTAAATGTAGCATTTTTAAAAGGTAAATATGCTGAACAATCCATCGCATTAAATCAATTTGGTTTTTTTATATTATTATTAATTTTAGTAAATACGTTTAGTAATGCAAGTGTAGAAGAAAAATTAATATTAATTACAATGACAAATGGAATATTCGCATTGATAATAAATATCGTTTATACTTATACTTTTTTTAAAAGAGAACAGTTAAATTTAAAGACAAAAACAAAAACTCCTGCTTTATTTGTAACTAATTTATTGAAATTAGGTTCGAAATACATGTTAATAGAATTGGGTATAATTTTTATATTCACCTCAGATAATTATATTATTTCTAATGTATTTGGCACATCAAAAGTTACAGTATATGAAGTAGTTAACAAGTTATTCCAGTTTCCTTTTTTAATATTATTTGCGGGTCTTTCACCATTATGGTCCATGTTTGCAAAGCACTATATTGAAAAAAATAAAAACGCTTTATTAGTAGCATTTAAAAAATTTAATCTTTTTTATGGTGCAATTGTTATAGCTGTAACTGTTTTAGCATTATTAATTCCTTTTATTCTATCTATTTGGCTTAAAGAAAAAATTGAATATCCAAGTCATTTTATATTATTAATTTCTTTAGTAACTTTAATTAGAATTTATGTTACTTTTTATACTTTCTTTTTAAATGGTATTGGTAAATTGAATCTTTACATTTTATTTATATTAATAAGTGTAATAATAAAAATTCCATTGTCATATTTTTTTGTAGATTTGGGCTTCGATATAAACAGTGTTGTTTTGTCCTCATTAGTTATAATGGTACTTTGGGTCATTTTTATTCCATATAAGTGCTACAAAATTGTAAATTCTATTGCCATAAATGAATAAATTTATATATAAAAACAAAGCTGTACTTTTAAAATTTAAGCGCTTTTTTAATTCTTTTACAGGAATTGAAATTAGTAAGTATCCAACACCCGAACTAGACAGAAGAATTAAACTTCTAAAAGATTACAATATTGATGTGGTTATTGATGTAGGTGCCAACATTGGTCAATATGGTTCGGAATTGAGAAATATTGGTTACAATGGTCGCATTATTTCTTTTGAGCCTACTTCAGAAGCATTTGCTAAGTTAAAAAAAGCTTCTTCAAAAGATAACTCATGGGAAGTTCACAATATCTCTTTAGGGGAACGTGATGGAGAATCGACTATAAATATATCTAAAAATTCTGTAAGCAGTTCAATATTAAAAGATTTACCACAGTTAACTAATAGTGCTCCAGAAGCTACTTTTGTTACTACTGAAACAATTACTATTAACAAATTAGATACGTTATTTTCACAACTTAATTTAAAAGATAAAAATATTTATCTTAAAATTGACACACAAGGTTATGAAAAAATGGTTCTTGATGGTGCAAAAGATTCTCTTATCAAAATAGCTGGAATTCAAATAGAAATGGCTCTTATTCCTTCTTATGAAGGAAGTTTAACGTTTGAAGAAATGAGTAATTTTCTTAAATACATGGATTTTAAATTAACCACAATTGAAAGTGGTCATTACGACAAAAACACAGGCAAATTATTAGAAGTAGACGGTGTCTTTTTTAAATAAATTAAAATAATGATAAATACTTTTCAAAAACTATCTATAATAATTCCTGCATATAATGAAGGACCTACTATTCATTTTATTTTAGACAAATTACAACAGGTAAGCTTGTTAAACAACATTGAGAAAGAACTAATAATAGTTAATGATTTCTCTACAGATAATACAGAAGAGGCTATAAAAAATTACATAAATAGTAACCCTACAATTAACATTCAATATTTTAAACATGAGGTTAATAAGGGAAAAGGTGCTGCATTACATACAGGTATTCAAAAAGCGACTGGTGATTATTTAATCATACAAGATGCTGATTTAGAATATGATCCTCAAGAATACAATTTACTTTTAAAGCCTATTTTAGAAGGTTTTGCTGATGTTGTCTATGGAAGTCGTTTTATAGGTGGAAACCCTCATAGAATTTCTTTTTTTTGGCATACAATTGGGAATAAGTTTTTAACTTTTTTATCTAATATGTTTACGAATTTAAACCTATCAGATATGGAAACTTGCTACAAGTTATTTAATACTAAAGTTATTCAATCTTTACCACTTAAAGAAAATCGCTTTGGTTTTGAACCCGAAATTACAGCCAAGATATCTAGAGTGCCTAAAATAAGAATCTATGAAGTTGGTATTTCATACTATGGTAGAACTTATGAAGAAGGAAAAAAAATTGGTTGGAAAGATGGGTTTAGAGCTATTTATTGCATCTTAAAATATGGCCTTTTTAAAATAAAATAAATGGAAACAAAAGAAATTGATTTAGAGGGTTTAGAAATATTAAACGTTATTGAAAAAGCAAACAAATTCAATAATTGGATGTATGAAACCATTAAACCACATTGCAAAGGAAAAATATTAGAAATTGGAAGTGGAATTGGAAATATTTCTGAGTACTTTGTTAAGGATAAACAAGACATTGTTCTAAGTGATTTGAGAGATAATTACATTGAAATTGCAAAAAAAAAATTTCCAAATGATGTTATAAAAATAGACTTGGTAGATGAGAATTTTGATAAAAAATATAGTTCTTTACTTGGTACGTTCGACACCGTGTTTGCACTAAATGTAGTAGAGCATATTAAAGATGATGTACAAGCAATTGCAAACTGTAAAAAATTATTAAAAAAAGGAGGTCACCTTATTATTCTAGTACCTGCTTATCAAAGTTTATTTAATCAATTTGATGTTGAACTTGAACATTATAGAAGATACACTCAAAAAAGCTTAAAAAAAATAATTATAGAAAATCAATTAACCATAAAAAAAACATTTTCTTTTAATTTGATAGGTATATTAGGTTGGTTTGTTACTGGTTCAGTTTTAAAGAAAAAATCAATTCCAGAAGGACAAATGGGTTTGTTTAATAAATTGGTTCCTATATTCAAATTAGCTGATGTGCTTACTTTTAGAAAAATTGGTTTGTCTGTAATTTGTTTTGCTGTTAAAGAATAATATATATTCTTTTTTTGATGCTTTTTTATAGAGTTTTGTTTTAAAAAAAATATTAAGTTTTTGATCAATATTTTCCAACTAATGTCTTTTATGTTTTTTTAATTCTTTTTGTAGTTTACATTTACTATTAATAAAAAGATATTTTTAATTTAGAGTTTAAAAACTTTTAAAAAAAATTAATAATGTTACTATATCTCTGTTATTTTTTTGTTTTTTTATATATCTATAAATTAGATTTAAATAGTTCTTTTGCTGATTTTATAATTAAATCTACATTACTGTTTTCAACAGTTATTGTTTTGCTTGTTGAGGTTTTGAGTCTTTTTAATTCGTTAAACTTTATAAGTATATTTTCCTTTTGGTTGCTCTTTTTTATAATTTTAAGCTATCTTTTAATAAAAAAGAAAGTCTTTCTAACTATTAAAGGAAAAATTTTAAACCTAAATAAAAAGATTTCTATTATAGATAAAGTATTAATAGCTATAATAATTACAGGTGTTTTAGCAATTCTTTTTCAAGGAATTATATATCCAACAAACAACTGGGATTCATTAACTTATCACATGTCTAGAATAATGTATTGGTTGTCAAATGAATCTGTAGGTCATTTTCAAACACATATATTAAGACATTTATATCAACCTCCTTTCGCTGAATATTTTATTCTTAACATAAATGTTTTAAACGGAAATGATTATCTATCTAATAGTGTTGAATTATTTTTTTTAGTAAACATATTAGTAGTCATCTATGAAATTTTAACTAAACTAAAAATTAACTTAACTAATAAGTTAATTTCAATCTTATTTGCTCTAACAATACCATCAGTTTTATTGCAAGCAAGTACTACAAAAAATGATATTGTTGTTGCTTTTTTTATACTAACAAGTTTATTATACTGCTATAATTGTTATAGGAATATAACTTTAAAAAACTTTTTAATTCTAGGCTTATCAATTGGAATAGCTATTCTTTCGAAAGGAACTTCATATGTTTATTTATTACCTGTATTAATAGTTTTTAGCTTTTTTATGCTAAAACAGTTAATTGAAACAAAAAATTTTAAAATAATAAAGTTTGGTTTTTTACTTATTTCAGTAGTTCTTTTAATAAACATTTCTCATTATTATAGAAATTATAAAATAAATCACTCTGTTTTAAATATTGATGATTTTGAAGCTTCTTCTTTTATGAATGAAGAAATGAATTTAAAAAACTTTACTTCAAATTCACTTAAAAACATAGGATTACATTTAGGATATCCAATAAATAAAAAGTCTGATTCTATAATTAGAGATTTACACAAAGAAATAAATGTTGATATAGATGATAAAAAATTAAACTATTTAGGTGGAAAATATTCTGCTCCTTTAGAGTTAACTACTCATGAAGATTATGTTCCAAATACTTTAGCTTTTTTAATTGTTATACTCTCATTTGGAGTTATTATTTATCATTATTTTTTAAAAAATAAAAAAATTAATAAAATCTACATCGTTTTGCCATGTATTCTGGTTTTGCAAATTGTTTTATTTATTAGTATTTTTAAATGGCAACCTTGGCATACCAGGTTACATATTCCACTTTTTATTATTGGCTCATTGCATCTAGGAATTGCATTACAGATGTCAAATTATTTTAAAAAAATTATTTATTTATTAGTCCCTGTTATGATTTATTCATTTAGTTTTTATTATATATATAATAATTTAAGACCTATTGTTCAAAACAGAAAATACACAAAATCCATATCGATTTCTGATGATCGTTTTAAAAAATATTTTTCTAATCAACCTTATTTATATGAAGAATATCTGCTTATAAACAATTTGTTATATGATACAAATTCTAAAAAAATTGGCTTACATTTGGGTGATTGGGAATACCCTATTTTTAATTCGTATTATTATGAAAAAATAGAATTAATAGCTATAAATGTTAATAATGTTACTTCGAAAATTAAGCAAAATGACCAAAATATAGATTCAATTATAACCAATGAAAATGAAGAATATCTTTTGTTTAAAGGAAAAAAATATATAAATCTATCACCTAATAATACTTACATTTGGTTTTACAAACTAAGTAAATGAAAATAAACTTAAATAAATACTTATTGTATTCTTCTGTATTTGCCATATTTACAGAAGCTTTTTTCTTTAATTTTATTATTGATTGGAAGTTATTGTATTTAATAATTTTTGCGAATTTTATACTACTGCTTAAATATAAAAAAATAACGTTCAATATCTACTTTGTTGCTTTACTTGCGTTTTTCTTTATTCATGGTGTTATAACTTACACAGTAATAAAAATTCCTTATAACTTTATGCTTTCTCAAATACTTGGGATTGCTGTTGTTGGTACTTATTATTACAATTTTGTTAAATTATACAAACCAATAGAAATTATTAATGTGTATTGCAAAATGGCGTTTTGGATTGCTTTAATAGGTTATCCAATGTTTTTTTTAGGAATTAATTTCGGTCAAGTTGGAGACACAAGATTGTATAGTATATTTAAAGAACCTGCACATTATGTTATCGTAGTATTACCGGCTTGCTATTATTTTTTTAAAGAAAAAAAATATCTTTCTTTTTTAGTTGTTTTTGGAACCCTTATCCTTTCTTCTTCCTCATTAGGCTACGTTGGTTGCGGTTTACTTTTTTTGTTGCCTAATTTAACCTTAAAAAGAGTAAAGTATTTTTTAGCAATTACACCACTTTTAGTAATCACTTTTATCTATGTTTATAATAACTTTGAGTTTTTTAAAATGAGAGTTGAAGAAACCTACTCATCATTAAATGTTGCAAATACTGGTAAGTTTGATGAATATACTAACTTAAGTACTTATGTGCTTATCAGCAATGTTTATATTGCTAAAAAAAACATAATTGATCATCCTTTAGGAAGTGGAATAGGTAGTCATCATTATATGCATACTCAACATTATCTAAAAGAAATGCGACCACCACCTTATTTGGTTTCTCAAAAAAAACAAACAGACAACTCATTCGATGCAAACTCTCTATTTACAAGAATTTGTTCTGAATTTGGGTTGATTGGGTTTATAGGTATTATTCTTGGTTTAATTTATCTTACAAAATCTTATAATCATAAAGAATTATATTTTGCGCAAGGAATAGCAATTTATTTTTTATTAAAACTCTTTCGAGATGGAACTTATTTTCCTCCAGAGCTTTTCTTCTTTATATGGATTTTCTACTTTTCATATAAAGATTTTTTTGCTAAAAAATTAACTCAATAAATTTCTTTGTAGAATTCTTCGGTTTCTTTACAACATTTTTTCCAACTAAATTTTTTAGATTGGATAAGTCCTTTTTCTATAACTATATCTCTTTCGGTGTTTTTGCTTAAAATTGCTAAATATTCTTTAGCCTTTACAATGTTTAATTCATTTAATAATAAACCCGCTGAGCCAGAAACTTCGGGTATAGATGAACTATTTAATGCAATAACTGGACAACCTGCCTTCATGGCTTCGATTACAGGAATTCCAAAACCCTCATAGTTTGAAGGATATATTAATGCCAAAGCATTATTGTATAAAATATTCAAAGTAATATTGTCGATGTTTGTTAATACATCAACGTTATCTATAGCATTACCAATTTTTAATTTTTCTTCTTTATTTAAAGCTTCTCCAACAACAACTAATTTATAAGGTGTTTCTTTTAAAATATTAATTATAAAATCAAAATTTTTATAGTTCTGTCTTCCTCCAACAAATAAGATATAACCATTCTTTTCTATTGAAAGTGGTAATTGATTTATATTCTCTTTATTTAAAATAAAAAAATCATCGCTTACTCCATTATGGATTATTGTAACTTTTTGATTTTTCTTCGGTGGACAAAATTTTAATAAATCTTTATAAGTATTATCTGAAATACAAATTATTCCTGATGCTTTTTTAATACTCTTATATTTTAAAAAATTATGAGTTTGTTTTTTTAAAAAAGAAGAATGAAAATTATGAGTAAAATCGTGTACAGTTGTAACTTCTTTTCCAAAAGTAGTATCTGATAAACTTCTATAGTAACTAGAATGAAATAAAAATGGTTCTTTTTCATTAATATTTACTTTAGCCATTCTTTCTAAAATAGATGATCTATAATTTTTAGTTTCCTTAATTATTTTCTCATTAGGAATTTTTAAAAGCTTTCTATGGAAGTTTGAAATTGAATTAGTGCCTTCATAAAAAGTAACATCATGATTACTTTTAAGCAAATATTTAGTAAGCTCGAACCAATAATTAGAAACTCCTCCTTGCTTTACGTGTGAATATATTATATTATCTAAAATTAATTTCATCTATAAAACCTTAATATTGTTTTTTCAAGCTTTCCATATCAGACATCGTTTTCGATTTTAAAACGAGCTGTAATGGAAATGACATAATATACAAAATATGTTTTGCATATTTAAAGCGAAGAAACAATGTACTAAAGATATTTAGCTTTGTTGTTGTAAAAAAGTGAAGATTATTTAAATTATAATAATTAACATCATATTTATCAGCAATATACTCCATGCTTTTTCTTGAATATAATGCAATATGTTGACCGTGTTCTCTTCCATAGTACCACCATGTTTCGGGATTAGGTAAATTATCTGGAATTAATTCTGTTGAAAAAATTACATTTTTAGAAATTGAAAATATTTTTTCAATTTCTTTTAAAGGTTCTTCAAAATGTTCAAAACTTTCAAAACTTGTAACTACATCGTATTTGATGTTCTCTTCTTGTTCAAAGCCTCTCGAAAGAAGGTTTTTTGTATAAGGATCATTCCAATGAAAATTAAACCCTATATCTCTCATTAATCGAGTAAAAACACCATAACCACCAGCATAATCTATAAAATTGTATTCTTTCTTAAAAAAAAGCAATATAATACTTGTTACAATTTTTGAAGATCTAATGTTTCTTAACATTATTCCTGTGTCAGTAAGATTCATAGGGTTAGCATATGATTCTTCTAACCAATAAGGTTGTTCTGTTTGAACAAATTTACAATTTATACATCTAAAATAATCGACATCATATTTGTATAAAATTTTTGTCGTAAATATTTTTTCAATTTTGCTATTACAAATTTTACAATTATTCATTTTAAAATATTTATATAAACAAAAAAGAAGTTTTTATAAAAACTTCTTTTTTGTAATACTATTTAATCAATATCTGTTCTATTTTTTCACTTCCTACAATTCCTGGAGGATATTTGTTTGAGTGTGATATATCACATCTTTGTTTAGCTTCATCCCATACAAAAGACTCATCAGCTAAAAAATAACCTAGATATTTATAATCACTACCGTCAAAAACCATTTTGTTATTTTGCTCTACTGAAATACCTTTCATAACCAAAGTGCTTTGATCTTTGTTTGTGCTTGCAACTATAGAAAAACTTTCTACTGGTGTGTTTTCTGGAATTTCAATACTAATTCTTTGAATTACATCAGAACCTTTTACTTTTACAGTAATTGGTTTGTCGTAAAGGAAATAGTTATCTACTTTACAGAAAACAGCTAAACTATCATCTTTTATATAAATTGCATCAAGAATTAAAGTAGTTTTTAAAGACTCTTTTGGTTCTGTCAATTCTTGGTTTTCTTTTTTATCTTTTCCACATGAAACTAGTGTTAAAACACCAATTAACAATAAAATGCTTTTTTTCATTTATTTACGATATTATTTTTTGCAAATGTAAATTATTTTTTGATACGTAAATATAATTTACAAAATTATTTTTTATTCTATCTTTGTTTCCGTTATCTACCTAAATTATTCTTTTTAAACCAATTAAAAAAAGCTATAAACATGATTTTTAGTGCCGAAAAAAATTTCAAATATCTAATTCCACTATTGTTTATTTTTCCTTTTTTTAAAGAAAATATTGCCACTGTATTCTTTATTTTACTATTTATAAATACCCTATTTTATTCGTTTAAGATCAAAAAATTTGTTCTAACTAAAAAAATGATGTTGTTTACAATTCCTTTTTGGATTGTTTGTGTTACTTGTTTATTTTGGTATTCTAATTATCAAGACTTAAAACCTGTAAAAAACAGCTTATATTTTCTGTTATTTCCATTAGTTTTTTTTAATATTCCAAAAGCTTATTTTTCAAAAGAAAAACTAAATTTTTATTTCGAAATTTTAAAATATGTAGTATTTATAATTTCAATTAGTTACTTTTTGGCGTTTTTTTATTTTTATGATTATGAGCACCTTTTTCAATATAAATATGAAATTCCAAAATTTAGAGATTTTATTTATCATGAAATTCCTTTTTTTAGAATTCATCCTACCTATTTTACTTCAATATTAATCTTTACAACTGGTTTTTCAGCCTTAAAAATCATAACTGAAAAGAAATGGAGTGAAATCATATTTGTTTTAACTTTCATGATAACTTCTATTGTACTACTAGCAAAGCTGAACATGGTTTTTTTAGTTTTAATGTTGGTGTTTATAATAATCTTTAAGTTTAAAATCGCTAAAAGATATAAAGCTCTCGCAATAATACTATTGTTTATTGGCTCGGTTGGAATGATTAAGTATGTTCCAGGTGTAAAAAATAGATTTGTAGAAATTGTAAATAGTTATAATAATCCCCCAGAAGGAATGTCGTATGATTCGACAAATATTAGAATGGCTATTTTTAATTGTAGCAAACAAATTGCTGAAGATAACTTTATAACTGGTGTTGGTTTTACTAATGCCAAAAATGTAATTTTAGACTGTTTTAAATCAAATTATGATTCAGAGTTTTATAAAGACAAAAAGTACTTAACACACAATTACTTTATGTATATGTTAATTTCTAGTGGGATTTTTGGACTCTTATTTTTTCTATATTACATCATTACTATCATCCGATTTACTTTAAAAATTAATTCTTTTCTATTGTATGTGGTTGTTTTAAATGTTTTACTAGTCTGTTTAATAGAAGACTTTTTTTATAGACAATTTGGTTTGTTTTATTTTAGTTTGCTTTTTTATTCTTTTTTAAACAGTAAACAAGATTTGCTATTTAATAAAGAAGAAATCTTTTCCAAACGAAAAAATTTACAATAGTTTATTTTAACGCTGAAAATTATTTAATCTACTTTTAAAATTAAATTTGTACTTTAGTTCAGTGCTAAAAAATCTTTATAACAAATTATGAATAAACCACAAATAGGAATTATTTCTCCTTGTTACAATGAAGCGTTAGTTTTAAATGAAACTTCTTTACGATTAAACTCAGTTATTGAAGAATTAATTTTAAAAAATTGCATTTCCGAAAAAAGTTTCATTGTATTTATAGATGATGGAAGCAACGATTCTACTTGGAAAATTATTGAAGAAAATGCTAAAAAACACAGTCAGATTAAAGGTTTAAAGTTGGCTAAAAATGTGGGGCATCAAAATGCTTTACTTGCAGGACTTCTTACTTATAAAGAGGACGCTGATGCGTTAATTTCAATTGATGCAGATTTACAAGATGATATTAATGTTATTGAAGAAATGATAATTAAGTTTTCTCAAGGAACAGATGTTGTTTATGGTGTTAGAAAAGAAAGAAAAAACGATTCTTTTTTTAAAAGAAATACGGCTTTACTTTTTTATAAGTTAATGAAAAAAATGAGAGTAAACATTGTTTATAACCACGCAGATTTTAGACTTTGTAGCAAGCGTGTTCTAAATGCTTTAGCTGAATATGGAGAGATTAATTTGTTTATACGAGGCATTATCCCAACAATAGGTTTTAATCAAAAAACGGTCTATTATAATCGTTTGGAACGTTTGGCCGGAAAATCAAAATATTCTATTTTAAAAATGATTTCTTTTGCTTGGAACGGAATTACTTCTTTTAGTAATTATCCTTTACGATTGGTAACAATTATTGGTTTTGCGATCTTTTGTTTATGCTTAATAATGTCTGCTTATGCACTTTTTGGACTATATACAGGTAATTATGTACCCGGTTGGCTATCTACTGTTTTGCCAATGTATTTTTTAGGAGGTGTGCAGTTATTTTGTTTTGGAATTATTGGTGAATATATCGGTAAAATATATGCTGAAGTAAAACAAAGACCTAGATATTTTATAGATAAAAAAATAGATTAAGCATCATGGAAGAAAATTTTGAAAAAAAATATCATGATGTAGAAACAAAACATTGGTGGTTCAAATCGCGAAGAAAATATCTAATTGATTTGCTTAAAACTGCTCCTAAAGATTCCAAAATCTTAGATATTGGTTGTTCATCTGGAGTTTTCCTAATGGATTTAGAAAAAATTGGTTTTAATTCTAATAACTTATTTGGTATAGACATTAGTGAAAAAGCTATATTAAATAGTAAGAAAAATGGATTGAAAAACACTTTTGTTATGGATGCCCAAAATATTATTTTAACCGAAAAGTTTGATGTTATTATAGCTTCAGATTGTTTAGAACATTTGGAAAATGATGAAAAAGCATTAAAAAATTGGAAAAACTTATTGAAAACTAACGGAAAAATGTATGTTTTTGTTCCGGCTTTTATGAGTTTATGGAGTTATCATGATGAAGTAAATATGCATTTTAGACGTTACACAAAAAACGAATTAAAAACGAAAATAGTAAATGAAAATTTAGAGATAATCAAAGCTAGTTATTGGAATTTTTTCTTGTTTGTTCCAGTTTATGTTTTTAGAAAAATTTCTGTTTTAACGAATCAAAAAAAATCTGGAGTAAGTGATATTTCTGTTGGAAATTCATTTATAAACAATCTTTTACTTCAATTAATTGTTTTTGAAAATAAATTATTAAAACGAATCAATTTTCCTTTTGGCGTTAGTACTTTTTGTATTGCAAAAAAGGTTGATTAGATTTTACTTAAACTCGTTTCCCAACTGTCAATTTTAACACCAAAAACATTCTTAATCTTACTTTTATCTAAAACACTATAAGCAGGTCTTTTTGCAGGTGTTGGATAACTTGAAGTAGGAATTGAATGTAAATCTATGTTGATGTTATTTACTTCAAATATTTTTTTTGCAAAATCAAACCAAGAACATTGCCCTTCATTGCTGAAGTTGTAAACTCCAAATTTTTCAGTGTTGCGTTTTGAGTGTTCCGTTATTATTGTTACTAAAACTTCGGCTAAATCAACAGCGTTTGTTGGTGTTCCAATCTGATCATCAACAACAGATAAACTATCTCTTTCTGATGCTAAACGCAACATAGTTTTCATAAAATTATTGGCAAATTGCGAATAAACCCAAGAAGTTCTAACTATAAAATGTTTTTCCCAAATATCTTGAATGGCTAATTCTCCATCTAATTTGGTTTGTCCATAAACTCCAGTTGGATTAGGAATATCTAATTCAGTATAAGGAGTTGTTTTACTTCCATCAAAGATAAAATCTGTGGAAACATGTAATAAAACAGTGTTGTTTATTTTACAAATTTTTGCTAAATTTTGTGGACCAAGAACGTTAATTGAATAGGCTTTTTCTGGTTCTGATTCAGCTTTATCAACTGCTGTGTAAGCTGCTGCATTTATACAATAATCCGGAATAAATTCATTAAAAACAGCATTTACATTGTCATAATTTGTAATGTCTAATTTTTCTGAATTACAAAAAACAAATTCAATATTAGGATAGTTCTTTTCAATAAATTGAAGAGATTGTCCTAATTGTCCATTTGCTCCTGTTACTAAAACTACCATACTTTTTTAGCCTTTATTAATTCTGGTAAAATTTGATCTTTTTCAGAAATAATGCATTTCTCAATTGGAAATTGCCAATCTATATTTAAAGAAGAATCATTAAAAATTATTCCTCCTTCACTTTCTTTGTTGTAAAAATTATCACATTTATAGAAAAAAGTTGCCGTTTCACTTAGAACCAAAAAACCATGAGCAAAACCTCTTGGAACAAAAAATTGCTTTTGATTTTCTCCAGAAAGTAAAATAGATTCAAATTGACCGAATGTTTTTGAATCTGGTCGAATATCAACAGCAACGTCTAAAACTTCTCCTTGTAAAACACGAACTAATTTAGCTTGAGCATGTTCTCCTGTTTGATAATGAAGTCCTCTTAAAACTCCTTGAGTTGAATAAGATTGATTGTCTTGAACAAAATGGATGTCTTTTCCAATTCCTTTTTGAAAAGTGTTTTCATTAAAACTTTCCATAAAATAACCTCTTTCGTCTTTGATTATTTTTGGCTCAATAATAAAGCAACCTTCTAATTTTGTCTCAATAAAATTCATGTTCAATTTAAATTTCAAGAACAACATCAAAAATTAAATTGCATTGTTCTTATTTTTTTATTTTTCTAATAAGCTCATTAAATGTGTACCATAACCACTTTTTAATAAAGGTTGTGCTAATTCTTTTAATTGATTAGCATCAATGAATCCCATTTTAAAAGCAGCTTCTTCAATGGCTCCAATTTTTAAACCTTGTCTTTCTTCAATAACTTGTACAAATTGTCCGGCTTGCATTAAAGATTGAAATGTTCCTGTATCTAACCAAGCTGTTCCTCTATCTAATATACTTACTTTTAAGTTTCCTCTTTTTAGATATTCTTTATTTACATCTGTAATTTCTAATTCTCCTCTATGACTTGGTTTTATATTAGCTGCAACCTCAACAACAGAGTTGTCATAAAAGTAAATTCCTGGAACTGCATAATTAGATTTTGGTTGTTCTGGTTTTTCTTCAATAGAAAGCACATTTCCGTCTTTATCAAAATCAACTACTCCATATCGTTCTGGATCGTGAACGTGATAAGCATAAATAATTCCTCCATCTGGATCGTTATTTGCTTGAAGTAATTCCGCTAAACCTGTTCCGTAGAAAATATTATCTCCTAAAATTAATGCTACTTTATCATCACCAATAAATTCTTTTCCAATAATAAAAGCTTCTGCTAATCCGTTTGGGTTTTCTTGTACAGCATATTCAAAACGACAACCTAATCTTTTTCCATCACCTAACAATTGTTGAAATAAAGGTAAATCGTGTGGTGTAGAAATAATTAAAATTTCATTAATTCCAGCCCACATTAAAGTTGACAATGGATAATAAATCATTGGCTTATCATAAATAGGCATCAATTGCTTACTCACAGCTAATGTTAATGGGTGTAATCTTGTTCCTGAGCCACCTGCTAATATTATTCCTTTCATTGTTTTAGTATTAGAGTTTTATGCTAAATTTCTTTTTGCTAATTGCTTTTTATAAAAATTTCTAAAAGCAGCTATAACTAAAAATAAAAAAACAAATAGTAAAGGGTAAACAAATTTTAATTTACCATTAGTACCTTTAATGTCTTTGATGTTTAGTGTTACTGATATTTCTTTTATTGTTTTTTCAAAGTTTAATAAGGCTATTCGGTTTGAGGATTGCTTATTAACAAGTTGCTCTTTTGATTTTATAACTTCATTAAGTTGATTGTTTTCACTTATATATACAGAAGTTGATTTTCCTGATTGTTTTGGAATATCATTTAAAATATCATTAATTTGAACTAATGTTTGCTCATTTGAGAGTATTTCAATTTTAAGGTTACTAGCCACTTCTGATCGGATTTTTGAAAAGTAATCAGAGTTTTCAAAATAATTTAAAATTGGGTCTAAAAAATCTTCTCTTTTTGAAGCATTTTTAGTTTTAATTTTAATTAAATGATATGGATAATTTTTTGCAGTGGTTTCATTTTCAATAATTTTATCTATATCACCGTCTTCTGCCATTAATCTAATTAAATCAAAATTTGACTCTTTGTCTTGAATGAATTTATATACATCCATTATAGGTTCTACTTCTATTGGACCTAGTTTTCCAGGCTCTTTAATACCAATAGATTTTAAAAAAAGTGTATCTCCTTCTTTTCTTTTTGAATTGATCAGTTTTATCTTTGAATACAAATAGTCAACGCTACCAAAATTAGGTATAACTACTACTTCATGGTCGTACTCATTTGTTTTTTTATCTGATATATATCCTAATACTATTCCAAGTATAAATAGAATTCCTAGTATGATAATGTTTCTTTTTAAAAATAATATAAAATCAAAAATAGAATCAACTAAACTTTGAAAAAAACTGCCAATTTTTTTTGTCAATTGACCTAAATCTATTTCTTGTTCTTGAGGATTTGTACTCATGTTATGTTAATTATTTTGTGTTAAATATTTGTTCTAAAATCTTTATAGTAATTAAATACGTTGGTTTAACTCCTGTTGTTCCTAAACCACCAGATGCTAATGTACTTCCTGTTTCTAAAGGATTATCAGAAGCGTAATAAGCATATCTTACTTTTACATTAGGATTGATGCTTTTTCTGATTTTTGAAGCAGATTGAATAGCTTTTTGATAATAAGCTCCTTCCATTTCTAAACCAATAGCTTGCCAAGTTGATTCGTGAAAGAATTTTAATAAATCTCTGTTTTGCAACGAAGTTCCTAAAACCGAAACCATTGGTCCAGCAAAAACCGGAATTCCTTTTCCTTCGAACATTTCTTTGGTTAATTCATTTTCAAAAGGATAATTATCAGCTGTTCCTTCATTGATGTGAGCACAAGGAATCATAATATCTCCTTTTCCTCCTTCAAGAATTCCTGCTTTTCCCATTATCGAAACCGATTCAACATTTAAAAATATTTTCGTTTTATCAATTTTATATGGCTTTAATAACTCATCAATAGTTTCAAAAGCTTGTTCTCCAAAAGCATAATCCATTACGATTAAAACGGGCTTCTCTTTTTCAAAAGTTGCTGTTGGAAAAGCTGATTTTTTAAAATCAATTTGTGCTGTATCAAAAATTTGAACATCAATATTTGTTCCTGATGTATCTGGTAGAGAAATCATTCCGTTTTTAAGAGCGTAATCTTCAACTTTTTTGCGTAAATCTTTGTTATTAGAGCCACTTAAATCTTCAAAAATTTGAAATTCAGTAGCATCTTTATATTTTTTTCCAAGAACCGGTTCTGCAAAGATAGAATTCATCACACTGTGCATATTAGCACTAATAACATGGATTGGTCGTTCTATTAAATTGTTTTTTTTCAAAACTTCTTTAATACTGTTTGCCCAAATTTCTCCATAAATATGATGTCCTAATCGTTCTCTTAAAATTGGACTAAAAGTAATCGTTCTTTTGTTGTTTACAGTAACCTCTTCAATTGCAAGTTTTCCCAACCAATATACAATGTGTAAAAAACGTTCTGGTGCTTCTGGAGTTGAAAAATCTGGATAAATAGCTTGTACTTCTGCAAAAGTTCTTCCTAAAACACTTGAAATATGTGAAATAGCTGTTTCTCTTTCAACTACAGTTAGCTTTTTATTTTGATGTACTAATTGCTCTAATTTTTGCCAGTCGCGAGTAACTTCTCCAATTTCATCAATTAAAACTCGGTCTTTAATTTTGTGTGATTCGATGAAAATAAATGTCAAATGCGTTAAAATATCATAAATATCAGAACGACCACGTGTAATTTCCACGTTCATTTGTTCGTCATCAATTCTGTAACAATTTCTTCTTCTTTTTGGAGGAACAATGGCTTTAAAATGCGAATTTGAATACCCTTCATCTGAAGTTAAGTTAATAAAACGACATTGCTCTATTCCTACTGGAAGTCTTTCAATAACGTATAATAATCCGCTTAATTCTACTTTTTCTTCTGCAATACTTCCATAAATTTCTGGACGTAATGATAATAATGCTTCACGCAAAGTTTCTCCAGAAACTCCCATTGGCTTATAAAAACCTCTGTTAAAAAGGTGACGCATACTTATGTATAAACGCTCAATGGCAGCAGATGATTCCTGTGCTCTTGAACGTGATATGTTTTTAATTTCTTTCATAATCTGTTTTTCTAACCTGCAAATATACTATTTTTAGTTTTGTGTAGTTGCTATTGATATTTTAAAGTCAGGATAATTATTCATTTTATCTGTTGCTTTCCATTTACCTTTATTGTACTGATAAACTTTGGTTTCTAACTTTGTTGTTTTAATAGAAGGAGAAATACTTATGACTTTTGTACCATTATGATCCATTGTATATCTGTTTTTTTTGATGTTTATAACTTCAATTGCAATAAAAAAGCCATTCTCTGGAATTTCAATTTTTCTATCTAAAATATTTATATCATGTGTTTGTATAAAGTTTTTAATGATATTATTCACTCCATCACTATCTGAAGATTTTACATTTATTATTAAAGGATCAATATTATATTCCTCTCCTATGTTTTTAAGTGAATCCGTTTTGAAAAACCTTATTTTAAAAATGTTAGATTTTTCAGAAAAATTTAATGTTGATAGACTTAAATTATCTAAAAATAATTTATTTTTTTGATTGCTAATTCCCTCTATAAAATACGCTTTTAAAGATGTTGCTGCATATGATGAAGCTGAATGTGAATTATTATTGGTTTGAAAATCTATCCATTGTTTTTTTTGATTATATAAATCAATATTTTCCGTTTCCTGAGTATTAGCGTTTGGTTTTAAAAGAATTTTTTTATCTAAATTTTCAACCGTAATTTTCTTTTCTTCATAACCTGTTGTAAAAAACCATAACGTATCTTGTTTGGTTAAGTTTTCTGCTTTAAATTTTCCTTTTTTATCTGTAGAAAAATTAAATTCTGGTTTTGAAGTAAATACTCCAACATAAGCAACTGGTTTTCCAGAAATACTATCTAAAACAACACCTTTTACTTGTGCTGAAAGGGAAAATGTGGTTAGTAATAAAAGAATGATTTTTTTCATTTGTGATTTAAATTGAAAATATTGTCGAATTTTTTAATTAGTTAAGGTTAATTGTAAACTTATATTATGATACGTTTTATAACCTTTTGGTTGAAAATTAAATAATGATGCTTTGTTATTTTTAATTAAATATACATTAGGTTCTGAATCGAAATATCCAACAATGTGAGGTTCATAAGTAACTCCTTCAAACCTGCCTTTTTTTCCTTCCATTGTATATTTATATTCAAACTTATTTTCTTCTATAACTAAACTTTCAAAAGCAATCATTAAGCCTTCTTTTGGAAAAACTAATTTATAACTTGTTAAGTCAATTGTTTGTAGTTGCTTTCCTTTTTTACAAGTTATTATTATTTCATCTTCTAAAATATTTGTTTCAATTTCTTTTAATGAGTCAATTGTGAATATTCGAAGTTTTATTTTTGAATTTTTAACTCTTGATCTTGTTATAAATTTAATTTCTTTAATAAACTGAAATGTTTTGTTTTCCTTTTCAAATTTAAAAAAACGTCCCCACATATGAGATGTTCCTCCATTTCCATATGATGTTCCATCTTTTTTTAATTCACCTAAAACTAATTCTTGAGTGTTAAGCTTTCCAATAACAACAACCTCATTTAATTCATAAGTTTTTGGAGCAAGTTTTATAATTAAATTTGAATTTTTGGATATTTTTTTATCAAAATAACCCAAATTAGAAACATGAATTATGTTTAATGAATCTTTTTGAGGTAAAATAAAATTTCCTTTTTCATCTGTATTTACTCCAATTCTTGAATTTTCGTATATAACGGCTGCATAAGCAATAGGTTTGCCCGAAATACTATCCAAAACAACTCCTTTTATTTGTGCTGAGAGGGGAAGTGTTGTTAGTAATAGTAAAAATAATAATCTTTTTTCTTTCATCTTTTTTCTATTCTCTTCCTAACTTATCTGCAATTGTTCTATTATCACTTAATCTTGGTAGTTTGTTTTGTCCTCCCAATTTTCCAATCGATTTCATATAGTCTTGAAAACCATTTTTTGGTACTTTAGAAACGACTAATGTTCTCAAAACTTTGCCTACAATTAAATCGTCATAATAAACGTTTTGTTTTCGCATAGCGTTATCGATTTTTAACGCAAATTCTTCTAAATTATTGGGTTCGTTTTGAAATTCTATAAACCATTCGTGATAAGGTAAACCTGAATTTGGATTTATTTGTGGCGCAACCGTGAATTCGTTTACACGAACTTCTGTGTTTTCTGTGGCTTCTTGCAAAGCACTTTCAACTTCTTTTGCAATTACGTGTTCTCCAAAAGCTGAAATAAAATGTTTTATTCTTCCAGAAACTATTATTCTATAAGGTTTTAAATTTGTAAATTGAACTGTGTCACCAATATTGTAAGCCCAAAGTCCAGCATTTGTGGAAATGATTAGAACGTAGTTTATACCTAATTCGACTTCTCCTATTGTATGTCTTTTTGCGTTTTCGTTATGAAATTCGTTGGCTTTTATAAATTCATAGAAAATACCTGAATTTAATAACAAAAGCATTCCTTTTTCTGTTTGGGAATCTTGATAAGCAAAAAAGCCTTCTGAAGCGGGAAATAATTCAATTGAATCGACTTTTCGACCGATTAAATTTTCGAATTTGGCTCTATATGGTTCGTAATTTACGCCTCCATAAATGAATAAATTGAAGTTTTTAAATATTTCTCCAACCGGTTTATTCGCTTTTTCTTTTAGTTTTTCAAAATACATTTGTACCCAAGATGGAATTCCGGAAATGACTGCCATGTCTTCGTTTATGGTTTCTTCTACAATTGCGTTGACTTTAGTTTCCCAATCTTCTATGCAATTGGTTTCCCAACTTGGCATTCTGTTTTTTTGTAGATAAGCGGGTACAAAATGAGCTACAATTCCGGATAAACGACCTAACATGACTCCGTTTTTGTCTTCTAAAGTTGGACTTCCTTGTAAGAAAATCATTTTTCCGTCAACAAAATCGGCTTTACCTGTTTCGTGAATGTAGCTTAAAATAGCATTTCGAGCCGCTTGAATATGAAAGGGCATTGATTCTTTTGTCAATGGAATATATTTGGCCCCAGAAGTTGTTCCTGATGTTTTGGCAAAATATAAAGGTTTTCCTTTCCAAAGAATGTCTGTTTCACCTTTTACAACTTTATCAACATAGGTTTTTAAACCTTCATAATCTCTTACTGGAACTTTCTTTACAAAGTCTTGATGTGATTTTATTTGTGAAAAATTATGGTCTTTTCCGAATTCGGTTTCGGAAGCTTGTTGAATTAAGTCTAAAAAAACTTTTTGCTGGGTTTCAACTGGATTTGAAGCCCATTTTTGAGTTTTTGAATGTATGCTTTTGGCAAATATTTTTGCTGCGAAACTTTTTATACTCATAGTTTGTGAATTAGCCCAGACATGAATGAATAGCTTTTTTGTGAAAAAATGTAGTTTTTGTGGTTGTAAAAAAGCGACCAAAGGAAGCTCTTTTTATAACTTACAAAAACATGTTTTTTGCAAAAAACTTGTAATGGATGGCTGGAAATAGCTCCTAAAAACATTACTGAAAATTAATAAATTGCGTTGGATTTATAGGAAAACCTTCTTTCCAAAGTTCAAAATAGAAATTGTTGCTGTTGTTTTGAAATTCGGTGCTTCCGGCTTGACCAATAACTTCTCCAGAACGAACATTATCTCGTACGGATTTTGTTAAAAATGCTATATTTTTATATACTGATATCAGTTCGTCTTTGTGTTTAATAATCACAACATAGCCATAATTTGGTGTCCAATCAGCAAACAAAATTGTTCCTGATGCAACCGCTTTAATGGGTGTGTCTTTTGCTACGGCAATTTCGATTCCATAGTTTTTAGCAACTGGATTGTATTTTTTAATGATTTTTCCGTTTGTTGGTGGAAATAATACAAAATTGACTTTTGCTTTTGCGTTATCAAACACATTGTATTTGTCTTCAATTGCTACTTGATCTCTTAATTCTTGTTCCTCTTTGGTGGTTTTTACATCAAAATCTTCTGGTTTAACGATGTTGTTATTTTGAAGAGAATCTTTATTTAATTTGGCATATTCTAATTCTCCAATTAGTACTTTTTTTATAGAAGCAATGTATTTGTTATTTAATTCTACATTGTTTTGAAGAGAATCTGATTTGATGGCTAGAACAATTGCGTCTTGTTTTAATTTGGTAGATGCATATCCTGGAATATATTCGCGAAGTGGTGTAAACGCAATTATGTATGTAGTTATTGAAATTAAAAATATAGCTGAAAGTGTTGCTCCAACAAAGACATTCATTAAGTTTAATTTTAATGAAAATGTTTCTTCAAACGTGTCTTCGTTAAGAATTACAAGTCTTCGTTTGTTGAATAATTTATTTTTTAATAGTTGTCTTTTGATTCTTTTTTTGGACATTTTTTAACCGTTTGTTTTACAAATATAAGAATTATGCTTTGTTAAGAGATTAGCTTATGGATAATTATTCGTTAAAAAAGTAGCATTTGTTATTTTCTTTTTATCTTTGCAGTATTAAATCTTAAAAAAATGAATACATTATCTATATTTTTAGGTGTAATTGGTGCTCCACAAATAATCTTAGTTGTGGTTATCATATTATTACTTTTTGGTGGTAAAAAAATTCCTGAATTAATGAAAGGTCTTGGTGGTGGCGTTAAAGAATTTAAGAACGCTATGAAAGAAGAAGAAAATAAAGATTCTAAAAAAGACGAAACTACTACAAAAGAGTAAGCTTTTTTAAAATTTAAAAAAATAAAATCCCAAATTCCAATTTTTATAAGTTGGAGTTTGGGATTTTTTGTGTTTTACAAAATCATCGTCAATTGAATCCTTTTCCTAGCTTCATCAACCTCAACGACTTTTATTTGAACGTGTTGGTGTAGTTTTACTACTTCATTTACATCAGAAACAAAGCCTTCTTTTAGTTGCGAAATGTGAACCAAACCACTTTCTTTGATTCCAACATCTACGAAACAACCGAAAGCTGTTATGTTATTAACAATTCCTGGTAAAATCATTCCAGTTCTTAAGTCTTTTATGGTTTTTACGTTTGGATCAAATTCGAATACTTTGGCTGATTTTCTTGGATCTAATCCTGGTTTTTCTAGTTCTTTTACGATGTCTTTTAATCCTAAAATTCCTATTTCAGCAGTGATGTAGTTCTCTAATTTTATTTGGCTTATTTTTTCTTTATTTCCGATTAAATCTTCAACCGAAATTTTCAAATCTTTTGCCATTTTTTCCACAATTTTATAAGCTTCTGGATGAACCGCTGAATTGTCTAAAGGGTTTTTTCCGTCTTTTATTCTGATAAATGCTGCGGCTTGTTGATAAGCTTTTTCTCCTAATCTTGGTACTTTTTTGATTTGTTTTCGGTCTTCAAAAGGACCGTTTTCTGAACGATAAGCTACAATGTTTTCTGCCATTTTTTCTCCAATTCCAGAGACGTAACTTAATAGAGATTTACTAGCTGTGTTGATGTTTATTCCAACAGAATTCACACATCGAACAACAGTATTGTCTAATTCTTCTTTTAATTTGGTTTGGTCGACATCGTGTTGGTATTGACCAACTCCAATGGATTTTGCGTCGATTTTTACTAATTCAGCTAAAGGATCTGACAATCTTCTTCCAATAGAAACTGAACCACGAACGGTTACATCAAAATTTGGAAATTCTTCACGAGCAATTTTTGATGCTGAATAAACTGATGCTCCAGCTTCTGAAACTACAAATACTTGAACGGGTTTGTCAAAAGCAATTTTTTTGATAAAAAATTCGGTTTCACGACTTGCTGTTCCGTTTCCAATAGAAATGGCTTCAACATTGTAAGCGTTTACCATGGAACGGATTTTCTTCATTGCCATTCCGCTTTCGTTTTGTGGTGCGTGTGGATAAATGGTTTCGTTATATAACAAATCTCCTTTTTCATCCAAACAAACAATTTTACAACCACTTCTAAAACCTGGATCAATCGCTAAAATTCGTTTTTCACCTAAAGGTGGTGCTAATAATAATTGCCCTAAATTACCAGCAAAAACTTCAATGGCTTTTTCATCGGCTTTAGTTTTTGCTTCTTGCAGAGTTTCGTTTGAAATTGCTGGTTCTAATAGACGTTTGTAACTGTCTTTTATAGCAATTTTGACTTGTTCTGTAGATTCATTTCTACCTTTTAAGGTGTTTTCTTCAATGAAATCTATAGCTTCATCATTATCAACCTCAACTTTTAGTTTTATGAAACCTTCATTTACAGCACGAAGCATGGCTAATAATCTATGTGAAGGTGCTTTTGAAATTGGTTCTGACCAATCAAAATATTGTTTGAATTTTTGAGCATCTTCTTCTTCAGCTTTCTTCTTAACCACTTTTGTAGTTACAGTAGCTTTTCTTTGAAACAATCGACGAAGATTCTTTCTGACAAAAACATTTTCGTTTATCCATTCGGCAATAATGTCTCTTGCACCTTGTAAGGCTTCATCTTCGTTTACAACATTTTTTGAAATGTATTTTGAAGCTTCAAAGTCAATTTCGTCATTGTTTTGAGCCATTATGATTTTTGCCAAAGGTTCTAATCCGTTTTCACGAGCTACATCAGCTTTGGTTTTTTTCTTCTTTTTATAAGGCAAATACAAATCTTCAATTTCTTGTAAATCGAAACTGTTTTGGATTTTTGATTTTAGTTCTGAAGTTAATTGACCTTGTTCTTCAATTGTTTTTAGAATGGAATCTTTTCGTTTTACGATTTCGTCATATTGCTTTGAAAGTTTGGCAATATTTTCAATTTGAACCTCATCTAAATTTCCGGTTGTATCTTTTCGGTAACGCGAAATAAAGGGAATTGTACAATCTTCTGAAAGTAATTTTAAAGTGGCTTCTATGTTTTTATCAACAGTGTTTACAACTGTTTTTATAAATTGAATTTGGTTCATTTAGGTGTTATATTTCTAAGGTGCAATTTATGCAAATTACTTCAGTTTACTAAAAATAGTGATGAATTTATATGAAGTTTATTCTTGAATTTTATTCTTGAATTTTTTGAAAAGCAAGTCCTATGTTTTCAATAACATCTGTTATTAACATACTTTCTTCACTTTGTGATTCTAAGGTAATGTCTGCTGCTAATCCATGAAGGTAAACTCCTAAAACGCTTGCTTCTAAACATGTATAATTTTGTGCTAAAAATGCAGTTATCATTCCAGTTAAAGCATCACCAGAACCACCTTTTGCTAGGCCTGAATTTCCTGTTGTGTTTTCAAAAGAATCTATTCCGTTTGTTATAAACGTTTTGTGTCCTTTTAAAACTAGTATACAATTGAATTCTTTTGCTTTAACTATAGCTGTTGTTCTTCGCTCTTCTTCAGAATCATGATTTCCAAATAATCTATCAAACTCTTTTGGATGTGGTGTTAAAACTGAGTTTTTGGGTAACTGACTAAACCAATCTTGATTTTGGGCTAAAATATTTAAAGCATCTGCATCAATAACTAAAGATTTTGCTTTTAAAAAAACAGAATAAACTAATTTTTGAGCCGCTTCATTTTGTTCTAAACCTGGTCCGATTCCAACAACATCAAACAATGAAAAATCTATGAGGTTATCTCTAAAAGAAAGCATTGCTTCTGGTAAAAAAGTATTTAGCGTATTTCTTTCTTCTTCAGGAATTGAAACGGTTAGTAAACCTGTTCCAGAACGCAAACAGGCTTTTGAAGCTATCAAAGCTGCTCCCATTTTATTTTTACTTCCTGCAATTAATAAAGAATGACCATAATTTCCTTTATGGGAGTTTTCGTTTCTCTTTTTATAAATACTTTTAATTAAGGCTTTATCAATTGTTTGCATAGTCAGTAAAGTTAAATATTATTCGCATTTCCATTTAAAATTAGAGACTGTAGAGTATCTTTCTGGACGAAATTCATAATGCCACCATTCGTTATAAATGCTTTTAAAATTATATTTTGCTAAGGTTTCTTTAAGTAATTTTCGATTCGCTAAAACTTGCTTTGAATGTTTTGTATACGTATGATGTGCTTCTGGACCAAAAAAATCAAATTTTGTTCCCATGTCTAATTCATTTCCTAAAGAATCTACTAAAGTTAAATCAACTGCAGCTCCACGATTATGCTTTGATCCTTTCTTGGGATTTGCTACATAATTTGTTCCTGGTAAAATTTTCCACATTTTTTTTTGGACATCTAATGGTCGATAACAATCATATAATTTTATACGGAAACCTTTTTTAATAAATTCTTTATTGGCTTTTACCAAAGCTTTTGCAGTACTAATTCTTAAAAAACATTCGGGACAATCATATACTTTTTGTTTTAAAAAATTATCTGTTGTAGCGTATTTTAAATCTAAAACGAAGTAAGAACTTAAAGTTTGTATGTTAACAAATGAAGTGTCTTTTATAGTTGTTTCAGAACTGTTTTTGTTAGTTTCAATAGTTTCAGTTTGTTTAAGAATTGAATCTATTTGAGTTTTTTTTTGTTCTTGAATTTTTTCAATAGGTTCTTTTACTTCTTTTTTACAAGAAATAATTCCTAACGTACAAAGTATGAATAGTGTTTTTCTCAAATTAATTATTGTCTTCTACCTTATAATTTCTGATCATAAAATTTAAAGCTGCTTGAACAATTTCTCCCATTGAATTGGCTTTTTTGAAATCCATATCTAGAGTCACTTCATAAATTTCTTCTTGTAGTTGCTGAATATGTTCAATTGGTGCTAGCTTTGTCGATTTCATAGCTTCAATTAATCGTCTTAATCTTGCTTTTGTATCAATTAACCTTTTTACAATAATTGAACGTTCTTCTATTTGATATTGTGTAATTGATTTAGGATTCAATTTATTTTGAACTAATTCTGAAAACTTAAAATTTTCTTTAAATAAGTGAGGTTTGTAAAGTTTAAAACTTCCTTCATAACTTTGTTGGTCAAAATCGATGGCTCTAATTCTAAAAATTCGTTGGTCAAAATCATAAATCGGAATAACCACAAAATTATAAGAACGCATATCTCCTAAAAGGCCAATCATACAACGCTCATTGAATTTTACAAACTCTTTTGCTATTTGAGTTTTCTCATGTTCATTACATTCTTTTAAGTTTTCTTCTAAAAAAACATCTCCTGGAATTCCAACAATGTGTTCTTCTATAAGTGTGTTTTCAAAAACTAAAAAGTTAATGCTATTTGGTGAAATAATATGTTCAATTTCTAAACCAAAAATTCTTGAAGCATCTGCTTGTTTTATGTAAAAATGTGTGTAATTGTCGTTTAGAATATTTCTGATTTTTACTCGAAATGGTTTTGAGTTTCCAAAGGTGCAAAAATCAATATAATCAACATTTAAATACTCTATACTACTTTCATCTCCATCTGAATGTAATAGTGTATATACTTTTTTTAGACTCTTATCTAGTTCGTACTTTTCAAATTCGTTGTAGTAAACTCTAACCCATAAAGTATCTTTGTCTTCTTTATCAAAAACAGATATACCTCCTTGAAAACGTAACAAATCATCATAAAAAACTCTGGTTTTGGTTAGTCTTTTATACTTTTCTAAATAACTTCTTAGGTTAGAATTTATGGGATAATATTGTTTTTTTAACTGTGGTTTTTCTCCGCTCATTTTCTATTTTAATTGTAAAGAAATGTAGCTTTTTTATTTGAATATAAAAATTAATCCTGCACAATTATTTCTTTTGGATCTTCTTTTTGAAATTCTGGTTGGATATTTACGTGATTAATATGAAATTTTTCAAACAACACTTTCTCTATTTGATGTAACATATCGTTGAATTCGCTCAACTTTATATCTTCTGAACAATCTAAATGTGCTTCTAAATGTAATTCTTCTTCATTTAAATGCCAAACATGAACGTGATGCAATAATTTTACACCTTTTATTTGATTGACTGTTTTTACAATTTCTTTTATATCAATTTCTTCTGGTGTAAAAAGCATTAACATTTTGGTGGCTTTTAATAATAAATCAGCTCCAACAATGATTAAGTAAATTGCTATTATCAAAGTTAAAACACTATCTATCCAATAAATTTGAAAATAATACATTAAAACTCCTCCAATCAAAACTGCAACAGATGCTAACATATCTGTTAATAAATGTAAATAAGCCGATTTCATATTTAGGTTGTGATCAGCGTCTTTTTTTAGCAATAAAACAGAAAAACCATTGACTAAAATTCCAAGTGCTGCTAACCAAATAACTATTGTTGGTTGAATATCATGTGGATGAAAAAAGCGAGAAATAGCTTCATAAACCAAATAAATTGCCACAACAATTAAAGACAAAGCATTTACGAAAGCTGCAATTAGTTCAGCACGTTTTAACCCAAAAGTTTGTTCATAAGATGCCTTTCTTCTTGATAATTTATGAGCAACATAACTGATAACTAAGGATATAACATCCGAAAAATTATGTAATGCATCTGAAAGTAACGCTAAACTTCCTGAAATTATTCCACCTATAACTTGTGCAACCGTAATAACCACATTCAATAAAATGGAATACAATAAGTTTTTTCCTTGTACTTGATGTTTATGAATGTGGTTGTGACTCATTATTTTGGATTTTCAGATTTTCAGACATTAGATGTTCAGAAAAAGTAAGATAGTACTAAACGTTATTTTTAAAAATTACATCTGAAAATCTTTAATCTGAAAATCCGAATATCTAAATTATTATTTACAAGCAATTTTATTTACTCTATTAGCATGTCTTCCGCCTTCAAATTCTGTAGTTAAAAAAGTTTCAACCATTGCAACAGCTTGTGGAATTGAAGTATATCTTGCCGGAATACTTATTACATTAGCATCATTATGTTGACGAGCTAATTCAGCAATTTCTTTAATCCAACATAAAGCAGCACGAACATCTTGATGTTTATTTGCAGTCATTGCAATTCCATTTCCTGAACCACAAATTACAATTCCAAAATCGGCTTTTTTCATTTGTACATCATAAGCAACTTCATGTCCAAAGTCTGGATAATCAACACTATCAAAAGTATCTGTTCCATGGTTAATAATTGTATGTCTTTTTTCTTCTAAATAAGCTACAATTGCCTTTTTATAATCTGGACCAGCATGGTCGTTTCCGATTGAAATTTTCATTTAGTATTATTTTTAGTGTGTATGTTTGATACAAAGTTAGTTAAAGCAGAATTATAAAGTAAATAGAAAACATCTTTTCTTACTTTTTTTTATAGATTACTGATTTACAGTTAATTAAAATTATCAAAAAAAGCATTGTTAATAGAATTTTACAACTACTTGATAATCAGTTAATGTTAATTTAACATCAATTGTTAATAAATTAAGATAGTTTTTTAGAAGTTTTTTAGCATTGTATAGATATTTTATCTAATCCAAAACTGCATTTTAAAATCCTATTAAAGTTTCGATTATTTTTTGAAAATTTATAAGCATTAAAAACACACTTATCAACATAAATTTTAAAAAAACTTATCAAGGAAAATTACCTTTTTTTGGTTGTTAACAACTGTTAATAAAAACTAAAAATAAGTTCAAATTTAGGACTTTACAATTTCATAACATTGTTAATTAATGTGTATAAATTATACAAACTAAAAATCCAATGTGTTTTTTAAAATTTTATAGTAACTATTAACAAGCTATCATAACCACCATTAATTTAAAATTAATTAAAAATATTTTTGTTGTTTTTAATATATGTTGAAAACTTCTAAATTTTAAAATTAAACTTTGAATTTTAAAGATAACTAAAAATTAAAAATGTTATCATTATAATAAATCTTAATACTTAATTCTATAATCTTAATACTAATTCGTACTTTTAAACTTTATTAAGAAAAAGAATATGACAAAGAAGGTTAAAAAGTATGGCAGTAACGAAAAAGATTTTACTGCACAAATATTAAAAATTATAGCAAAAGATGCTAACAAAACATTTAATTACAAGCAAATTGCTGCTGCATTAAATTTAGATGATACCAAAAGTAGAAACGAAATTATAAAAGATTTAAATCGTTTAAAACAAAAAGGAAAAATCGAAGAACCAGAAAAAGGAAAATTCAAAATCATTGCAAAATCTGAATATTACGAAGGTACAGTCGATATGACAACCAGAAAATCAGGTTATTTTGTATGTGATGAATTGGAAGAAGATGTATACATTCCTTTCCAAAACTTAAATCACGCTTTAGATAAAGATAAAGTAAAAGTTTATGTTTATAACAGAAGAAGTTCTCGTAAACCAGAAGCTGAAGTTTTAGAAATTTTAGAAAGAGATAAAGTTGATTTTGTTGGAGTTATTGATATTCAAAAAAACTTTGCTTTCGTTACAACAGCTAACAATAAAATGTACACTGATATTTTTATTCCAAAAGATAAAATTGGTGAAGCAGAACAAGGTGATGTCGTTTTAGTAACCATGGAAGATTGGCCAAAGAAAGCTGATTCCCCTTTTGGAAGAGTAACTAAAGTTTTAGGAAAACCTGGAGAACATGACACTGAAATTCACGCAATTTTAGCGGAATATGGTTTGCCTTATGATTTTCCAATTGAAGTAGAAGCATACGCAAAAAAAATAGATACTTCTATAACGCAAGATGAGATTGATAAAAGAAGAGATATGCGAAAAACGCTAACTTTTACTATTGATCCAAAAGATGCTAAAGATTTTGATGATGCATTATCATTTGAAGTTTTAGATAACGGAAATTACGAAATTGGAATTCACATTGCTGATGTTTCGCATTATTTAAAAGAAGGAACTATTTTAGATGATGAAGCTTATAGCAGAGCAACTTCAGTATATTTAGTAGATAGAGTTGTACCAATGTTACCTGAAGTTTTATCTAATTTTGCTTGTTCACTTCGTCCTCATGAAGAGAAATATACATTTTCAGCAGTCTTTCAATTGAATAATAAAGCTGAAATAGTTGATTCTTGGTTTGGAAGAACTGTAACTTATTCAGATCAACGATTTGCTTATGAAGAAGCACAAAGTATTATTGAAACTAAGTCAGATATAATTCCAGCTGATATTTCTATAACTGGAGAATCATATCAAGTTCCAGAACCAATAGTTGAAGCAACTTTAAAATTAGATGAATTAGCCAAAATTCTTCGTAAAAAAAGAATGCAAGCTGGTGCCATTTCGTTTGATAAAGTAGAAGTAAAATTCAATTTGAATGAAGAAGCTGAACCTGTTGGAGTTTTCTTTAAAGTTTCAAAAGATGCTAATCATTTAATTGAAGAATTCATGCTTTTAGCGAATAGAAAAGTAGCAGAATTCATTGGAAAACAAAAGAAAACATTCGTTTATAGAATTCACGATGAACCAAATGAAGATAAATTATTAAATCTTCAAGCCTTGATTTCTAAATTTGGTTACAAATTAGATTTACGAAATAAAAAAGATGTTTCTAAATCTTTAAATCAATTAATGCAAGATGTTAATGGTAAAAAAGAACAAAATTTAATTGACACTTTGGCAATTAGAACGATGAGTAAGGCTAAATATTCAACGGAGAATATTGGTCATTATGGTTTAGCATTTGATTACTACAGTCATTTTACATCACCAATTAGACGTTATCCTGATGTAATGGTACATAGATTACTTCAATATTATTTAGATGGTGGAAAAAGTGCTTCAGCAGAAGATTATGAAGTAAAATGTGAACATTCTAGTAATATGGAATATTTAGCAACACAAGCCGAAAGGGATTCTATCAAATACATGCAAGTGAAATACATGCAAGATCATAAAGATGAAGAATTCTTAGGTGTTGTTTCTGGTGCTACTGAATGGGGAATTTACGTTGAAATCATTGAAAATAAATGTGAAGGAATGTGTAGAATTAGAGAAATTAAAGATGATTATTACACATTTGATGATAAACAATATGCACTAGTTGGTGAAGTTTCTAAAAACATCATACAATTAGGAGACGAAGTTTACGTTAAAGTTAAAAACGCAGATTTAGTTAAGAAACAACTTGATTTTACTTATTTAAGAAAGAAAGAGTAATTAGTTACTAGTGATTAGTCTTTGTTTGTGGTTAACTATATTTATTTAAACCTTGTCATTCTGAACTTGATTCAGAATCACATTTATTTTAGAAGCTGAATCGAGTCCAGCTTGACAAAGTTCACGTTTATTTCTAAAAAGGAACAGTTTTTGATTTGTTTTAAAAATGAATAATTTCATAAAAAGTAAAATATCTGTTTTTAATATAATTGGAATATTATTAATTATTATTTCAATTATATTATTTTTTTCAAGTGTAAATAGACTAGATTATCATGGTTACGCTAGAGGTTTTGCTTATTTATTCTTTTTATTTAGTTTACTTCTTTTGTTTCTAGATTTTATTTTTAGAAAATTTATTTATGATAGAATGAACTTAAATATACTTGAAGCAGGATTATTTATATTTAGTCTAACAATATTTTTAAATTTAATATCATGAAAAAATTAGCATTTACATTTCTATTACTATCAACAGCAGCTTTTTCACAAGTTGAAAGAACCTTAGGAGATTTTACTAAAGTAACTTCTTTTGATAAATTAGATGTTTTATTAATAAAATCAACCGAAAATAGAATTACAATTAACGGTAATGAAGCTGAAAGTGTGGAAACCGTTAATAAAAATGGTGAATTAAAAATAAGAATGCCTTTTTCACAAACAATGGGTGGAGAAGATATTTCGGTGACTTTATATTACAAAAATATTGAAGCTGTTGAAGCGAATGAAGGTTCAAGAATATCTTCTTCTGAAACTTTTAAAACCACAATTTTTGATATCATTGCCAAAGAAGGTGCTGAAATTAAACTAACACTTGATGTTGATAAACTTAACGTAAAAGGAACTTCTGGAGCAATTATAAATGTAACTGGTAAAGCTAAAAATCAAGATTTGTTAGTAAATTCGGGTGCAATTTATAACGCTAAATCTTTAGAAACAGAACAAACTACAATCACTGTAAATGCTGGTGGTGAAGCTGATATTTATGCAACCAATTTAGTGGATGCAAAAGTAAGAGCTGGTGGAAACATCACAATTTATGGAAAACCAAGACAAATTAATCAAAAGGTTGTTGCTGGTGGAACCATTCGTGAAGCTAAATAGAGAAGTGATTAGTAATTAGTTTTTTTATAAATGAAGTATTTAGTTTTAATATTATTCTTTACAATTTCTACTTTTAGTCAAGATATTAAAAATGATTCAATTCAAATTAATTGGATTAATCATGCTAATCTTTGTTTAAATTTTAAAGACAATATAAATGCTTTTAGTTCTTTTAAGAATGCTTATTTGGAAAATAAAACTAATGATTTAGGTAGTTTAGCTTATAAAAAATTAGATTCTTTAAACAGAGTAATAAAATTACAACTATTAAACGATATTTCAGGTAATTGGGAAATAAATTCTTCAGGTTCTAATTGGGGTACTTCTAATGATAAATTAGGTTTAATTAATATTAAAGATTCTTTAATTTTTTTTAAATTCTATGATAAAGATTCTTCTTTAAATGAATATTTAAAAAATTCAAAGTTAGAATTATCATTAGATGATTTTTTAAATTATAATTATGAAGAATTTACATTTGATAATAAAACTATTTGGCGCATTTATTTAAAAAATGATAAACTATATTTTACAGAATTAGGTAAAAAAACAGAAGAAGGAAGAAGTTTAATGGTTTGTGGAAACTTTTTTATGGAATGTATAAGAAAATAGTTTTTTAGAATAACTAAATGATTTTATTTCATTTTTAGTAACTTCGTAATTATTATCGTTAGTATCTAATCACTATTTACTAATCACTAATCACTAAAACTTGCATTTACAAGATATACTTACTGCAATTCCTTGGGGACTTTTATTGGCGTTTTCAATTGGTCCAGGTTTTTTTGTTTTGTTAGAAACTTCTATTACAAAAGGTTTTAGAGCCGCTTTTACTTTAGATTTAGGAATCGTTTTTGGCGATATTATTTTTATACTTATTGCTTACTTAAGTACTAATCAACTTTTAGAACAATTAAAAGATAACCCAACATTGTTTATTGTTGGTGGATTAATTATGGTTACTTATGGTTTGATTTCTTATATATTATTAAAAAAGAAATTCATCAAACAAAAAGATCAGGAAGTTGACAATGATAACATTCCTAAAAATAATTATTTTGCCTTATTCTTTAAAGGCTTTTTATTGAATTTTATTAATATTGGAGTTCTAGGTTTTTGGTTAATGATCATCATTACTTACGGACCACAAATGGAAATGCAAACCGAACGAATTTCATGGTTTTTTGCTGCTATTTTATTTTTCTATTTATTGTTTGATGTAGCAAAAATTATCTTAGCAAAACAATTGAAAAACAAACTTACACCACAAAATATTTACAAGATAAAACGTGTTATCAGTATAGTAATTATAATTTTCGGAGTCTTTTTTATGCTACAAGGCTTCTTTCCAAAAGAGAAAGAAAAACTACAAGATAAAATTGAAAAATTAAAAGGGTAAATTCTATTTAATTTATAAATAAAAAAACCTCCAAGTTTCCTTGAAGGTTTTAGAGGCATCGCCCGGATTCGAACCGGGGTAAACGGTTTTGCAGACCGGTGCCTAGCCGCTCGGCCACAACGCCAAATTAGAAATGCAAATTTACATATATTTTGGACTAACACAAGAAAATTTAGTAAATTTTAATTTTTAAAAAATAGTAATGATATAATTTCTATTACTTTTGTGGCTTAATTTATTGAATTAGAACAAAAATGAAAAAACTTAGCTACCTAAAACCTCTTTTTAATTTCTTTCTTATTGGATTGATTATAACAACTTTAAGCAGGTTAATTTTATTTTTTGTGTTTAAAGATAGAGTGACTTTAATTGAAGATTACTGGAGAATCTTTACCATAGGACTTCGTTTTGATTTAATTATGTTGTGTTATTTATCGGTTTTACCAGCTGCTTTAATAAGTCTTTTACCAGATTCAATTCTAAAATATTTTAATAAATTCTTGAATATATATTTTATTCTGTTTTTATTTCTGTTCTTTTTTATGGAATTATCAACCTTAAATTTCATTCATGAATATGATACTAGACCAAATCGTTTATTTTTAGATTACTTAATATACCCAAAAGAAGTCTTAGGAACGTTAGTTAAAAGTTACTTACCATCAATGATAGTAACTGTTATTTTAGTAATTGTTGCTTTATTTTTTGCTTTTAAATTTGGAAAGAAATTGTTTTATACTGTTGCAACTTCTTATAAAATAAAACTTATCTTATTTCCTGTTTTAGCTTTCTTTTTGTTTTTTGGAGCACGTTCTAGTTTAACGACTCTTCGTCCAATAAACGCTAGTAATGCTATATTTTCAACGGATCAAATGACAAACTCATTGGGTTTAAATTCACTTTATACCGTTGCTTTTGCTGCTTATTCTTTAAAAAATGAAGGAAATACAGACAAATATGGTAAAATGGATGAATTTGAAGCTTACAACAGAGTAAAAAAATACATGGATGTAACCGAATTTATTGATGATGAAATACCTTTTTTACACATTCAAAAACCTGATTCTATTGCACCAAAATATAATGTTGTTATCTTTTTACAAGAAAGTTTAGGAGCAGAATTCGTTGGCTCTTTAGGTGGTTTGCCTTTAACACCAGAATTTGATAAGTTAACTAAAGAAGGACTTTTGTTTACAAAATTATATAGTTCAGGAACCAGAAGCATTAGAGGAATTGAATCAGTTGTAACTGGTTTTTTACCTAATCCTGCTGAAAGTGTTGTTAAATTAAGTAATTCACAACAAGGTTTTTATAGTTTAGCTGAAGCTTTTGGAAAACATAAGTATGATACAAGCTTCATTTATGGTGGTTTATCAAACTTTGATAATATGGCTTCTTTCTTTAATGGAAATGGTTTTAATAATATTATTGATGAAACAGATTTAGATAACGATGGAAATAAATACGCATTTAAAGGAGTTTGGGGTTATTCAGACGAAGATTTAGCCGTAAAAGCAAATGAATATTTTACTTCTTTAGGTGACAAACCTTTCTTTTCGTTAATGTTTTCAACATCAAATCATAAACCTTATGAATTTCCTGATGGAAGAATTAAATTATATGATAAAGAGAAAAATACTGTAAACAACGCTATGAAGTATGCTGATTATTCAATTGGAAAATTCTTTGAATTAGCTAAAAAAGAAGCTTATTTTAAAAATACAATTTTCGTTGTAATTGCTGATCATAATACTAGAACTTTTGGAAAAGCTTTAGTACCAATTCATAAGTTTAAAATACCTGGACTAATCATTGCTCCAAATGTTAAAAATGGAACAACTTATGATAAAATGGCAAGTCAAATTGACATTCCTTCAACGGTTTTAGCTTTATCTGGAATCACATCTAAATCACCAATGCCTGGAAGAAATCTTATGACACTTCCTGCAAATACAAAGGGTAGAACAATAATGATGTTTAATGAAACGTATGCTTTTAAGGTTGATAATGACGTAATTATTATTAATCCAAATGCAGCACCATTGCAATTTAAAGTGGAAAAAGATTCCATTTTCACACCAGTTGAATTGGATAAAGAGTTTGCAAAAGATGCATTAGCACACATTGTAGCTTCAAGTAATTTGTATGAAAAAAGAAAATATAAAATGAAAGATTAATTTCTAAATTCTTCCATTTCAATAGTTACTTTAGCCACATCACCACCAATTGGAGGATTTATTTTTGAAACAGCAATTTTGATACGTGATATAGAAGGAACTTCTTTAAATGTTCTAACAATAACTCTATGAGCTACATGTTCGAGCAATTTAGAACGTATAGCCATTTCCTCAACAACTATTTTGTTTAAATGAACATAATCCACAGTATCTTCTAAATCGTCGCTTAAAGCTGATTTTCTGAGGTCTGATTTAACTTCTAAATCTACTACGTAGTCACTCCCTATTTTTCCTTCTTCTTCTAGGCATCCGTGAAAAGAAAATGTTCGGATGTTTTTTAATTTAATGGTTCCCATTTTAGTCTATTTCATTACTTGTACAAGGACAATTACTTAATCCTTGGAAAATATCATAGCCCAAAGTTACCATATGTGTTCCAGAATTAAAAGCAGAAAGTGCATTTGTTGTATATTGGTACGAATAAGCAAAGTAAAAATTATTCTTTTTTAATCCAGCCATTGGACCAATATTTAAAGGTTGAAATAATTGATCATTTAAGAAACGATACGAAATTCCTACCCAATAATAATCTTCATAATCCATAAAACGAACCTTTACATTCACATCTGTACTCGAACGTTTATCACTTTGATAATATTGATAAAAGATTGATGGTTCATATTCTACATCACTATTATTGCTTGACTTTATTTTATAACCCGTGTAAGCAGAAAAATTACGTAATATATTTGGTTCCTTTATTAAGAACTTATCGGTGTTTTTGTTTAATAAATTAGAAACATTTGCCGCTAAATAAAAACCTTGTTGTCTGTATAAAAATCCTACATCAATATTATAATTGTTTAAATCTCTATTGTTTGTTACAATAGGATCGTAAGAAGGATCAAATTGCGTTCTATCAATATAAAACTGATTCATTATAAAAGACATACCAAATGATATGTATCTGTTTTCATAATAATCAAGAATTAAGTGATGTGCAAAGGATATTTTTCCACCTTTTTGAAAAGTGTTTCCGTTTTTGTCATTGTAAATAAAAGCACCAATTCCAGAACGTTGACCTAAACGACCATCAACAGCCAATGATTGATTATCTGGAGCATCTTTTAATCCAACCCATTGTGTTAAACCGTTTACCCTAATTTTGATATTATCTCCAATTCCGGCATAAGCAGGAGAAATAACATAAGGATTATCTCCTAAATATTGTGTGTAAGTTGGTATGGTTAACTCTTGTGCAAAAGAGTTAACCATGATTAAACTAACTAAAATTTTAAAAATATTTTTCATTTTATATTATCTATAAAGAGTGAAGTTACCCGTGAATGTTCTTCCTGTTCCGTCATTTACATTTACCAAATACCAGTAATCACCAGATGGTAAATCAATAGAGTCATAAGTTCCGTTCCAAGATTCTCCTAATTTTAATCGTATGATTTCTCTACCGTATCTATCGAAAATTAAACTTTCAATATTAGTATAGTTATCTACATTTTTAGGTGACCAATAATCGTTAAATCCATTTCCATCAGGTGTAAAGAAGTTTGGAATTTCTATAGGGTAGAATGTTGTTGGAATTGTAAAATTAGCTTCACAACCATTTGCATCATAAGCAGATACATATTGATTTCCTGTTTGATTAAAGATAAATACATTGTTTGATCCTGTGTTTGTTCCATTAAACACATACGAATAAGGAGGAACACCACCAGAAGCAACTGCTGTTATTTCATTTAATCCTGTTTCAGTTACAATTAAACTAACCGCATCAATTTGATCAACTGTAAAAGTTTCATTACTGTTAAAACAACCGTTAGAATGTTCAACATATGCAGTGTAGTTACCAGCAGCAACATTTGTAAACGTGTTACTTAATTGGAAATTAACTCCATCAATCGAATAAACAACATCGTTTTGATAGATTGCATCGACTGAAATTGTTACAGTATTTGTTGATTGGTTATCTAAACAATCATAAACTACAACAGCGTTTGGATCTAAATCAACTGCTGGATCTAAAGTTTGTTGAACAGAAGTGACACAACCATTAACATCTTTTATATAAATAGTATATGTTGCTCCACCAGCTAAACCAAAATAGTCTACAATATTAGAAGCATTTACTGCTTGATAATTAGTTGTGTTATTAAAACTTGCCATATAAGGACCAACTCCACCACTAGCAGTTACTTGTATATATCCTGCATTATCTCCTTGACAAACATCTTGTTCAAAATCAGATACAATTGCATTTAATACTGTTGGTTGAGTTATTGTTATTAGTTGTGTTTCAATTTCACAGTTATTACCATCTTTTACTTTTACAGTATATGTTCCAACAGTTAAATTGTTGAATGTATTTGCCGTTCCGTAAGTAAATGCTGGAGAAATTGCATATTGATATGTTCCGTTTCCACCATTTCCATTCACTGTTATACTACCAGTTGTTGCACTATTACATAATACATTAACTTGAGTATGAGTTTCAGTAACTGGACTCCAGTTTGTAATGTTTACTGTTACTGTTTTAACACAACCATTTGTATGCATTACATAAATAGTATGTGTACCATTATTTAAATTAGTATAGACATTGTTTGTTTGATAATTTGTTTGATTATCTAATGAATACTGAACTTGACCAACATTAGAAGCTTCAACATTAACTGTTACTGTATTGTTTTGTAAGGTAGTCGTAGTTGTACAAGCATAAGTTACAGTAGCAGTTGGTGTCAATGTAATAGGATTTCCAACAGGAATATAAACTGTTGTCTGACAGTCATTAGCATCATGCACAAATATAGTATGATCAACCGTGCTATCTAAGTTATTAAAAATTAATTGCCCTTGTACAAAACTAGTTGGTGTATCATCATCTAAACTTGTATAATAAGGAGCAGTTCCACCAGTTATGGTTAAAGTTGCAGTTCCATTATTACTTCCTTCACATACTTCAAACGTATTAACAGAAGACGCGACTAAAGGAGCAGGTTCTGTCATTTGAACATTGATTGTTTCAAAACAACCGTTAGTATCTTGAACAACTACTGAATATGTACCCACACCTAAACCAATAAAAGTATTTGTATCAAAAAATTGATCTAAATGATTTGTAATTGCATATTGATAAGGAGGTGTTCCTCCAGTTGGGTTAAATGTTATACTTCCATTTGCTGTTCCATTACAAGTTGCAGGTATTACTGTAAAATTAGTAATGTTAAGTGGGTTTAAAGGTTGTGTAATAATAACCGTATTTGAGTTTTGATCACAATCAACACTATTAACACTTACAATATATGATCCAGCACCTAATGGACTAAAAACATTACTAGTTTGTGGACCAGTGATAATTGCCATTGTAGTACTATTTAATAAAGTATAATTATAATTTCCTAATCCGCCCGTTGCATTTACAGTAATAGAAGCATTCATATCTCCGTTACATTGAATAGCAGTATTTGAAGCATTAATAGTTACAGTTAATGATGGGATTGGAGAAATTGTCACTTCATTTGTCTGTGTTGCAGTACAACCGTTTGCATCAGTAACATAATATTGATATGTTCCAGGACCAACAAAGAATGTATTTGTTGAATTAAAGGTTATTCCATCTGCACTATACATATAAGGTGGTGTTCCACCTGATGCATTAATGATTAATTCAGCATCGTTATCACAAGTTAATGTACTTTGAACACTTAAAGTCGCCTCAATTTTTGTTGGTTGTGTAATTGTAAATGGCAATGCAGTAAAATCACAATTCCATCCATCATTAATACTTATAGTATAAGTGCCTGCGCCTAAACCACTAAACACATTTTCAATCTGAGGTCCATAAATATCACCATCAGATTCAGTCAATGTGTATTGGTAACTTCCTTGACCTCCTGTTGCTGTTATTGTAACACTTGCATTTGTATTATTATAACATAATAAATTAGCATTTGTAACAACATAAGTAGCATTAATTGCTGTTGGTGCAATAAGGATTATAGTCTGAGAAACTTCACATAAATTAATATCTCTAACTGTAACTTCATAAGTACCTGCATCTAAACCAGTAAATGTATTATTGGCTCCAAATGCTTGTATAGTTGTACTAGTAGTTGTATTTACTAATTGATATTCATATGTTCCGTTTCCACCATTTGCTTGTGCAGTTATTGTTCCTAAACCAGGAATATTACAAGTCACATCAGAAGTTTGTTGAACAACCAATGTTAATGGGTTTGGCGGAGAATATATATTAATTACATTGGAAATAGTTTCACAGAAAGGAGTTTGTGTAGCAATTATTTGTACAGAATAGTTTCCAGCACCAAGACCCGTTAAAGTTAAAGGATTTGTTGTGGTATTATTACTTCCAGAAGCTACAATTGTATTTGTTTCATCATAAATATTGTAGTTATAGTTTCCTGAATAACCACTAACTGTTATATCGAAAGAACCATTAGTTTCACCATAACAATTTACAGCATTAGTATTATCAGCTACAACGGTTAAAACAGGTAGAGGATTAATTGTGTAAGGAACAGTAATAGTACTACAACCTGTTACGGTATCAATTATTTCAAAAGTATATGTTCCTGCAGTAGTAAGAGAGAAGGTAGCTGTATTACTTGAAGTAGGTCCAACAATTGCTCCATTTGGTAACAATTGATAAGTATAGTTTCCTGAACCACCAGTTACAGTTATTAAAACTTCTTCATTATTTGCACACGTTAAAGCTGTATTCTGAGTAACAGCAACATTAGTAATAGTTGGTAAAGGGTTAATAGTTATAGATTCATTAATTGTACAACCATTAAAATCTTGAACTGTTATGGTTATATTTTGAATAGTTCCATTATCTACTATATCAAAAGTATTAGTTGTTTGATAATTTGTACCATCTATACTATACAAATAAGGAGCAGTTCCTGTTCCTAAAGCTACGTTTGCTGTTACTGTAACAACACTTACTGTGTTATTACTATTACAAGCAAAATCGCCACCTGTTAGAGCTAAAGCTAAAGGATTTGGCTGGGTAACATTTATAATTTGAGAATCAGTACAGTTTTTAGAAGAAGTTACGGTTACGGTATAGTTTCCAGCAGCTAAACCTGTAAAAATCGGACTATTTTGAGTTACAGTTGTTGTACCATCAAATAATGAATACGTATAAGGAGTATCAATATTTGTTGCGTCTAAAGCAATAGAAATACTTCCATCAGTCGCTCCATTACAGCTTACATTTTCATGTGTTGTAGTGAATGAAACAGGAGCAGGTTGTTCTAAAGATAAAGGAATAGTAATATCACATCCTAAAGTAGCATCAGAAATAATTACATTATAGTTTCCAAAACCTAATCCAGTAAATAAACCAGTTGTGTTTGGACCGGCTACGTTAACACCAGCTGTTGTTTGTAACTCAAAAGAATAATTTGTACTTCCGTTAGTTGCAGTAGCTTGAATTTCACCATCATTATTAGCACAACTAGGTTGAACAGTAACAATTGCATTTCCATTAATAATTTGATCTATAAGGATAGTTTGTGAATATGTACAACCATTAGCATCGGTAATAGTTACAGTATGACTACCTGATAATAAGTTTGAAATAGTAAAGTTGGCTGCATTTTCAGTGTAAGGAGTATTTCCATCCACTGTTATAGTATAAGGAGCAATTCCATCCACAGTTCTGATACCATTAATTACAAAACTTCCTTCGTTTGCACAGGCATCATCTATTGCTAAAGTAATTTCTGGCGAAGGATCAAGTCCAACAACAACTATATTACTAGCTGCTATACAGTTATTAGCATCTTTTACATAAACAATATAAGAACCATTTTCAACATTGAAAGTATTTGTAGGGGTTCCAGTCCAAGTTCCAACCGTTGGAGCAGGATCTGTACTTAACACAATTTGATATTGATATGGAGCTGTTCCAAACTGACCAGTCGCGGTAACAATTCCAGCATTTAAATTACAGTTATCGTTTGTAGCTGTTACATTTACACCAAGTGGACCAACAGGTGATCCAATTGTGATTACATTGGAAATAGTTTCACAGAAAGGAGTTTGTGTAGCAATTATTTGAACCGAATAATTTCCAGCTCCTAAACTAGTTAAAGTTAAAGTTAAAGGATTTGTTGTGGTATTATTACTTCCAGAAGCTACAATTGTATTTGTTTCATCATAAATATTGTAGTTATAGTTTCCTGAATAACCACTAACTGTTATATCGAAAGAACCATTAGTTTCACCATAACAATTTACAGCATTAGTATTATCAGCTACAACGGTTAAAACAGGTAGAGGATTAATTGTGTAAGGAACAGTAATAGTACTACAACCTGTTACGGTATCAATTATTTCAAAAGTATATGTTCCTGCAGTAGTAAGAGAGAAGGTAGCTGTATTACTTGAAGTAGGTCCAACAATTGCTCCATTTGGTAACAATTGATAAGTATAGTTTCCTGAACCACCAGTTACAGTTATTAAAACTTCTTCATTATTTGCACACGTTAAAGCTGTATTCTGAGTAACAGCAACATTAGTAATAGTTGGTAAAGGGTTAATAGTTATAGATTCATTAATTGTACAACCATTAAAATCTTGAACTGTTATGGTTATATTTTGAATAGTTCCATTATCTACTATATCAAAAGTATTAGTTGTTTGATAATTTGTACCATCTATACTATACAAATAAGGAGCAGTTCCTGTTCCTAAAGCTACGTTTGCTGTTACTGTAACAACACTTACTGTGTTATTACTATTACAAGCAAAATCGCCACCTGTTAGAGCTAAAGCTAAAGGATTTGGCTGGGTAACATTTATAATTTGAGAATCAGTACAGTTTTTAGAAGAAGTTACGGTTACGGTATAGTTTCCAGCAGCTAAACCTGTAAAAATCGGACTATTTTGAGTTACAGTTGTTGTACCATCAAATAATGAATACGTATAAGGAGTATCAATATTTGTTGCGTCTAAAGCAATAGAAATACTTCCATCAGTCGCTCCATTACAGCTTACATTTTCATGTGTTGTAGTGAATGAAACAGGAGCAGGTTGTTCTAAAGATAAAGGAATAGTAATATCACATCCTAAAGTAGCATCAGAAATAATTACATTATAGTTTCCAAAACCTAATCCAGTAAATAAACCAGTTGTGTTTGGACCGGCTACGTTAACACCAGCTGTTGTTTGTAACTCAAAAGAATAATTTGTACTTCCGTTAGTTGCAGTAGCTTGAATTTCACCATCATTATTAGCACAACTAGGTTGAACAGTAACAATTGCATTTCCATTAATAATTTGATCTATAAGGATAGTTTGTGAATATGTACAACCATTAGCATCGGTAATAGTTACAGTATGACTACCTGATAATAAGTTTGAAATAGTAAAGTTGGCTGCATTTTCAGTGTAAGGAGTATTTCCATCCACTGTTATAGTATAAGGAGCAATTCCATCCACAGTTCTGATACCATTAATTACAAAACTTCCTTCGTTTGCACAGGCATCATCTATTGCTAAAGTAATTTCTGGCGAAGGATCAAGTCCAACAACAACTATATTACTAGCTGCTATACAGTTATTAGCATCTTTTACATAAACAATATAAGAACCATTTTCAACATTGAAAGTATTTGTAGGGGTTCCAGTCCAAGTTCCAACCGTTGGAGCAGGATCTGTACTTAACACAATTTGATATTGATATGGAGCTGTTCCAAACTGACCAGTCGCGGTAACAATTCCAGCATTTAAATTACAGTTATCGTTTTTAACTAAAGTAGCTGTTCCAATTAATTGGTTAGTAGATTGAGTAATTGTAAAGTTTGGAGTTGCAGAAGTACAACCATTTGCACTTCCTGTTCCGTTTTCTGTTAATAATATATAATAGGTTCCTGGAGGTAATATACCAAAATTTAGAACATTTATTGGTCCACCAGGTGTTAGGCTATTTCCTATCAATCCAGTAGTTAAATTTGATTGAGCATTGAATATTTCATAATCTACAGATGTAGTTAGAGCATTATAATTGTCAAACGTAAATGATATATTTCCATTTCCACTTCCTGTACAAGTTACATTTTGAACAACATCTATTACAGTTGTTAAATTAGAAGGAGTTGGAATTGGACCATTAGCTGTTTCAAAATAATAACAAAGTGTAATTAAATCATGAACTACAAATGTATAAGTTACTCCAGGTGTTAAACCTGTAAAAGTTGAAGTTTCTGGAGTACCAGCATCTGCTAATTGCCAAGATGTTGTATAAGGTAAGGTATTAGTTTCTAGTATTCCAAATTCATAAGAACCACTACTTACTAAAGAGGAAACAGTTATTATTGCAGTTCCACCACTTATACAATCAGCTGTTGCTGTAGAAATATCGATATCTAAGTCATCTGGTGGTGAAGCAATAATAATATTACTTTTTACAATAGAACAACCATTTGAATCTATTACCTCAGCAGTATATATTCCAAAGTTTAATATTACAAATGTATGATCTTCGTTTGTTGTTGTTGAATAACTATCTGCATAGCCAAAATTACTACTCAAATAATAAGTATACGGTTGTGTTCCTCCAGTTATATTTTCAAAAATTACTTCACCATAACTTGTTCCACCTGGATTATTACAAGTTATTTCTGTTATTGAAATATCAAAGGTTATGGCGTCTGGCTGTACAAGAGTAATACTTTCGGTATCTGTACAAAGTTTAGAGTCTCTTACAATTACGGTATAGGTTCCGGCAGCAAGTCCAGTAAATATGTTTGAACTTTGATAAGTTGTTCCGCCATTGATACTGTATTGAAAAGGAGAAGTTCCTTGAGTGTTGTCAATATTTACTTGTATTGCACCATTGGTATCTCCATTACATAAATTTTGTTGTGTTGGTGTAATAGAAGTAATATCTGGATTTGTAATTGGATTGATAGTGATAATACTAGTAGTGTAAGTACAACCAGTAGCACCCGTTATTAAGAATTGATAAGTACCTGCAATTGCTGTTGAATAAGTAAAAGAAGATCCTACAATTGGATTTAAAGCACCGAATCCACCACCATTAAAATTAACTTGGTATTGGTATGGCGTTGTTCCACCATTTACATTTACTGTAATTACAGCATTTGGTGAAGCACTACAATCTAATGTTTTAGTTATGGTAGTTTGTGCTAATAAAGCAGGAGTAATAGTTTGCGTAACAGTTGCCGTACAACCATAACTATCTCTAACTGTGAACGTATAATTTCCAGGAGTTAATCCAGCAAAAGTATTACTTGATTGAAATGCACCACCAGAACTATATTGATAAGGAGCAACACCACTAGCTGCTGTTAATATAACAGTTGAACCCGTTGTTGCATTATAACATAATGTTGAAGTAGGACTTATAGTTAGTGTTGGATTAACAGTAGGGCTTAAAGTTGCCGTACTAGTTACTATACATCCATTTCCGTCAGTAACCGAAATAGTATAAGTACCTGTTTGTGTTTGATTTGTGAATACACCACTACTTTGTGGACCAACAGTTGCAGCATTAGGTTGTGTTAAAGTATAAGAATAAGAACCCCAACCACCTGAAGCAGCTGCATTTATAGTTCCATTAGCAATACAAGTTATTGGGTTTGTAGTTGCATTAAGTGCTAAAGGAGAACTAGGTTGAGCTACAGTTACACTTACAGTACTTTGACAGTTTGTACTGTTATCAGTAACTGTTATAGCATAATTACCAGCAGCTAAACTATTTAAATTTATTGTATTACTAGTTTGATTAGTAACAGCTGTTCCACTATTTACGGTATAAGAATAAGTAGTGTTAAAACCAGTTACATTATAAGAAACAGCACCATTAGAAGCACCGAAACAAATAACATTAGAAACTAAATTTCCAGTAACATTAATAAAAGTAATTGGGTTAATTGTAAAGTTTTCTTGATACATACATCCATTAGCATCTGTTACATTGAATGTATATGAACCTACCGCTAAGTTATTAAAAGTAGCAACGTTTCCAGCAATAGAAGTTGCAGCAATAGTTGAAGGAGCTGTTATTTGAACTACAAAAGGAGCAGTTCCACCCACAATAGTTGCTGTAACATTACTTGTTAAAGTAGGACAAGTTACACTTGAAGCTGTAAACGTTAAATCTGTTGCAGCAAGAGGTTGAACTAAAGTTATTGGAGTTGTAGTTGTAGTACAGTTATTAAAATCTCTAATAGTAATTACGTAAGTTCCTGCAGAAAGATTAGGAAAAGAAGCACCATTTTGAAAAGTGATACCATTAATACTGTATTGATAAGGAGCTGTTCCACCAGTTACATTAAAGGCTTGAATAGTTCCTGTTGCTACACATGTTAATTGTTGGGTTACTTGTGATTGACCTGCAAGTATGGCTGGCTGTACAAGAGTAATACTTTCGGTATCTGTACAAAGTTTAGAGTCTCTTACAATTACGGTATAGGTTCCGGCAGCAAGTCCAGTAAATATGTTTGAACTTTGATAAGTTGTTCCGCCATTGATACTGTATTGAAAAGGAGAAGTTCCTTGAGTGTTGTCAATATTTACTTGTATTGCACCATTGGTATCTCCATTACATAAATTTTGTTGTGTTGGTGTAATAGAAGTAATATCTGGATTTGTAATTGGATTGATAGTGATAATACTAGTAGTGTAAGTACAACCAGTAGCACCCGTTATTAAGAATTGATAAGTACCTGCAATTGCTGTTGAATAAGTAAAAGAAGATCCTACAATTGGATTTAAAGCACCGAATCCACCACCATTAAAATTAACTTGGTATTGGTATGGCGTTGTTCCACCATTTACATTTACTGTAATTACAGCATTTGGTGAAGCACTACAATCTAATGTTTTAGTTATGGTAGTTTGTGCTAATAAAGCAGGAGTAATAGTTTGCGTAACAGTTGCCGTACAACCATAACTATCTCTAACTGTGAACGTATAATTTCCAGGAGTTAATCCAGCAAAAGTATTACTTGATTGAAATGCACCACCAGAACTATATTGATAAGGAGCAACACCACTAGCTGCTGTTAATATAACAGTTGAACCCGTTGTTGCATTATAACATAATGTTGAAGTAGGACTTATAGTTAGTGTTGGATTAACAGTAGGGCTTAAAGTTGCCGTACTAGTTACTATACATCCATTTCCGTCAGTAACCGAAATAGTATAAGTACCTGTTTGTGTTTGATTTGTGAATACACCACTACTTTGTGGACCAACAGTTGCAGCATTAGGTTGTGTTAAAGTATAAGAATAAGAACCCCAACCACCTGAAGCAGCTGCATTTATAGTTCCATTAGCAATACAAGTTATTGGGTTTGTAGTTGCATTAAGTGCTAAAGGAGAACTAGGTTGAGCTACAGTTACACTTACAGTACTTTGACAGTTTGTACTGTTATCAGTAACTGTTATAGCATAATTACCAGCAGCTAAACTATTTAAATTTATTGTATTACTAGTTTGATTAGTAACAGCTGTTCCACTATTTACGGTATAAGAATAAGTAGTGTTAAAACCAGTTACATTATAAGAAACAGCACCATTAGAAGCACCGAAACAAATAACATTAGAAACTAAATTTCCAGTAACATTAATAAAAGTAATTGGGTTAATTGTAAAGTTTTCTTGATACATACATCCATTAGCATCTGTTACATTGAATGTATATGAACCTACCGCTAAGTTATTAAAAGTAGCAACGTTTCCAGCAATAGAAGTTGCAGCAATAGTTGAAGGAGCTGTTATTTGAACTACAAAAGGAGCAGTTCCACCCACAATAGTTGCTGTAACATTACTTGTTAAAGTAGGACAAGTTACACTTGAAGCTGTAAACGTTAAATCTGTTGCAGCAAGAGGTTGAACTAAAGTTATTGGAGTTGTAGTTGTAGTACAGTTATTAAAATCTCTAATAGTAATTACGTAAGTTCCTGCAGAAAGATTAGGAAAAGAAGCACCATTTTGAAAAGTGATACCATTAATACTGTATTGATAAGGAGCTGTTCCACCAGTTACATTAAAGGCTTGAATAGTTCCTGTTGCTACACATGTTAATTGTTGGGTTACTTGTGATTGACCCGTTATAGGAGTAGGTTGTGTAATTGTAACGTTAATTGTATAATCACATTCGTGTGTTGGTTTAGTGTATTTTATATCAATTGTATAAGTTCCAGGAGCTAATCCAGTAAAAACATTTGAATTTTGATAATTAATTCCTCCATCAATACTATAAGTTATGGCATATCCATTTGTAGGTAAAGCGGAAATAGTAGCTGTACCATTATTCAACCCATTACATGTTACGTTTGTATGAGTTTCGGTAATTGTTACTGTTGGTTCAGCTGCTACTGTTACTATATTTGATAACGAAGTACAATTATTACTATCAACAATTATATATTGATAAGTTCCAATTTGAGTTATATTATACTCAAATATTTCGTAGGTTTGATAAGCATAGTTTCCTGATACTACTGGAACTCCATTGTAACTATAAACAGCATAATTGTATGGAGCTAAACCACCAGATGGTGTTAAAGTTACTTGACCATTTACACAACTAATATTTTGTGTTACTGCTGCACTTACGGCTAAATCTGATAAATCTTGTATAGTAACTTGTTCAGTATATGTACAACCATCGTCTGTTGTTGCTGTTACGGTATAAGTTCCAGGATTTAAATTAGAAAATAAATGATCATTATCTGTTGAAGGACCAAATGTTGATATTATTGTTGCTCCTTGAGATATCTGAAAATAATATTGTGGTTCTACTCCATTCGTTTGTACCCTAATACTTCCAAAACCATCATTACAAAGTTTATCTGTAACAATCACATCAACATCTAAAATTTGATTTAAGATATTAATATTTGGAAACTCAAAAAGACATCCTCCTGTTACTCCTGTTTGTTGAATGTATACAGTATAATTTCCTGCAGTAGTTATCGGAATTACATTGTTTGATGAAAACGGACCAGTAGGAGATAAACTAAATTCGTAAGTAGAAGGAATATTGTTTATTGTAATTGAACCAGGTGTTGTACAAATAATATTTGACGTTACTATATCAGGATTTAATGTGTTTTGAAAAACATTAAAATAGAATTTTCTAAAACAACCATTTTGATAGTTAAAAATAACCTGATATTCACCAGCTGTTGTTACATTAAAATTTGGACCTGTTCCAACCGTATTCCATGTACAACTATTATTAGTATTGGCACAGTTACTAATTCCAACTGGAGCACAACTTCCAGGAACTAGTTGTTGCCATTGTATACTAATAGCATTATTTACTCCGGATTGAATTAAGACACTATCATTTAACCCACATAAAAATATTTTTGGTAACTGTGAACCATCATTAGGACATGTTTCTACAACATTTGCATAAGGAATTGCTGGGTTTGAACTTATGGCATTGTTAAAATCTACAACATTTACTGTCTCATATATTGAAACACAAGGTGGTGGAATAGATAAAAACACAGTATAGGTTCCTGTAGCATTTACAGTTATTGTTTGTGTATTTCCAATTGTATTTCCCGATGAATCTTGCCACAAATAAGTGTCGTAACCATCAGCTCCTGTTAATTCTAAAGTGTTACCACATAAAATTTCTGTTCTTGTAAAAATACAATCATCAATATTTGCTATAAAATTTGTTGTTCCTGGAGTTGGATAATTACAATTGTCATATCCATTGAAACTAGGGTTATCTGTAATAACTTGAGTATTTAATTCTCCATTATAAGAAACATAGGCTTGGTTAATTATTTGATTAGTACAAGCATCTCTAAAATCTTCACAATTTAAAGGTAACTTAACCTTAATTTTTATTGTATAAGCTGGATCTCCTATTTCAACTAAATTATTTGGTATAGAAAATGTAAATTGATTTGTTGTTGGGTTAAAAACATAAGTAACTCCCGGTGGTAAAATTAAATCTCCAGGCTGAATAGTTCCATTTGCTGGAAATATTGCGTTTGTTGGCAATATATCAGTAAGGGTAAAATTCAGCGCATTATCATTTCCAGTATTCTGAAAAGTTAAGGTATAAAAAATTTCTTGTCCTAAGGTTAAGGTTTGACCGTTTACATTATTACCAGATATATCTTCAACTTGTTTTAATAAAGGAATTTGAGGTTCAATAATTTCAACATCAAAAGAAGTAAAAAACACATCATATTTATCACCACTTGAAACCGCCCTTAAGGTTACACCAGTCTCATTATTAGGGATTACGCTATTTCCAGGATTATTAACTCTATTTAAGTGAGCATCCCAACCTAGGGTGTTTAAACTATTTGGATTTCTGGCATTAAAAAAGGCGCCATTTAAGGTAATTGAAGAATTAAAATAATTATTTGTTACTGCTGCGGCAGGTAAAGGTGTATTTGTTAGGTTTGTAAAACCAGCTATTGAATTTGCTTTAATTCTTAATTGATCACCTATAACTCTATTATCTCCTTCTAAAGTAGAAATTCCAAGTTTTGCTCTTACTGGAAATGGAGCAGGCAATGTCGAAAATCCAGAAACAGGAATATCTAAATTTCCAGCATTTGAAGCCACAACAGCATATCCATCAAAAGTTGTAATTTTTTTACCGGGTAAATTAATGTTTTCGTATACGATTACTAAAGTCCATCCACCAGCTACTCCACCTTGTATTGAAAATGAACCGCTACTATTACCATTTGTACTAACTCTAATATTTCCGACGAAATAGGTTCCATTTGGATTGGCTAATCCAGACACTAAGGCAGTAACATCTGCAAAACAACCATAAGGACCATGCGTAACATTTGTTTGAATAGGATCAGCAAAACCATCATATAAAACTTCATCAGCAATCACATTTACATAAGCACCACCAGGTACTCTAAATTTTACTTGATTCCAATCTGTTGCACGTCCACTAGAAGGGTCGTTACCTATATTATATCTATAAGTTGCTGACCAATACAATCCAGCATGAACGATCTTTGAACATGTTGCATCTGGAACTGTCAAATTAGCACTACTCGAATTAAATGTTTGAGTTGAACCATCAATATCAATAAACTGCATATTAGTTTCATCATTATAGATAGATGAACCTCCAGTTGTATTATAGGCCGTATTTGGGTTTGGACTTCTATTAACAATATTGTTAGAGATCATGGTTAAATCTCCTCTTACAGTTGTTTGAAATCGAACATCAAAAGGGTTTTTAATTTGTGCTGATGACGTAATTGTTCCTAATGTTAAAATTAGAATAGCAACAAATTTTTGAGATAGGGTAATTTTTCTCATAGGTTATAGTATTGGTAAAATCCACATAGTTTCGGGGTACTTATTGTTGAATTTTGTTTGATATGCTTTTTTGGCTGCTTCATAACTTTCAAAACGTTCTATGTAAACATAGTTCCATTGATTGCCAGATGTTTTAAATGATCCACTTTTGTTTAATCCTTTTTTCTTTAACTCACTTATAAATTTCGACGCTTTATTTTTATCTTTATAAATAGTAGCAATCACATAATATCCTTTCTTAACTCCAGTGTTTTTCTCTGGGAGTAGTAAATAATTAATGTTGTCGTTCTCTGCATTCAAAACAAACTCTTCTAGTTTTTTAACAATTGTATTGTTCGTTTCTACAATAGTTTGATTATAAATATTTTGTTTAAACCTGTCAATTTCTTCTTGTTCTAAGGTTTGATTTTTAAGTCTATCGGCTTCTTCTTGTTTATTAATTTTTGGTTTTTTAGCATATGCTGAGAATTCTTCATTGCTATCTAATGTAAGGGCTAAAAATATTTCATGAGTAGCTCCTAAATTTGTAATTTCTTTACCTAATCCTTTTTCGTAATTATAACCTACAGCAATTTTTTGTGAGATGTTTATTCCTAAACCACCCGAAACCCCATAATAATCACTATAAGAACCTTGAACCCAACCAGCTCTTGGAACATTATATAATATTCCACCAGAATAATCAAAGTCTTCCATGGCAATATATTTTCCTCTTCCTAAAAAGGTTAAACTACTGTTTTCAAATAAATTTGAAGCATTCTCCAAAGAGTACATATACGACAAATGACTTGAGATAGTTTTTTCACCAAATTTGGTTTGCATTTCGCCTAATTTGAAATTATAATCCACTAAATTATCTCCATAAACACCAAAATTAAACTTTCCAACTTGGATAGATAATCCAGGATTTAGCATCAACATACTTGTATTATCATATTGTTCCAAATACGGATCTGCTTCACCAGTTATTATTTTACCTCTGTTTAAACCCGAATTAAAAAAGACTACATTAAACCCTAAAGACAATATAGTTTCATCGTTTAAACGCACACCTTTTGCATAATTTGCAATAGCCCCAATGCTTTTCCAAACACCAACCTCTTGTTGATATATTCCTAATCCATAACCAGTATTTTCATAATCGTTTCCAGAGTAATTTACCATGTATGTTTTTGGTGATTCATCATAATCAAACCATTGGTTTCTATGATAAGCTACATATTCTGATTTATAACTATTAAATATTGATAACGTTGGGTTAACTAAATTTCTATTAAAACGCATAAATGTCTGAGACGGCATTATAAACTCATCACTGCTATCAGTTTGAGCATTAGTTATAACACAGCTTAAGACAAGCCCTATAATAAAAAGAAATTTGTGTCTATTCATTCTTATTGTATTACTGATATCGTACCTTGATATATGGTAGAATTATCTCGTATTATTTTGTAATAAAAAATTTTATTGTTTTTTGAAATTGAATCTAATGGCCAATTATTTTGATAATCTTTTGTACTATAAACAATCTGTTGATTAGATGAAAATATTACAATCTCAACGTTATTTTGATAAGCCAATTCTTCAGTAATTATCCAAGTATCGTTTTTACCATCATTATTTGGAGTTATCGTGTTTGGAATTATAGCACTAAAAACTTTAGGCTGAATTAAGACAGTAAAATTTCTAATAATTTCACAGCCATTAAGTTGTGCTATTAGCTGAATCGTAATTTCTTGATTTACAATAATTTCGTTTGTTGAATTTTCTAAAACACCATCAATAAACCATTCATAAGAATCTACTCCAGAAGCAATAATTGTTATTTCTTCACCTTCATTAATGTAAATGTCTTCATCATAATTTGTTATTAATTGACCTTCATCGATGGTTGATACAGCTATTAAATCTGAATTTAATTCACATCCAAAAAGAGATATTTTTAAATAATAATCACCAACCACTGTTGCGTTATAGCTTGTATTTGTTCCTAAAACTGTAGCATCTCCATCCATAAACCATTGATAAGTAAAAACAGCATCTGTAATAGAAGAAGTAATTGTAACACTAGAATTAGTAGTACACAAAATACCATCAGTTGTTAAATTTATAGTCTCGTCAATTTTTAACTTAACATCTAAAGCATTAGAAGAAACGATTTGTCCATCAGTAAATTTTGCTTCTACACGATAATTACCATTATCTGTATAATTAGCTATTGTATAACTAGGCGAATTAGCTCCGATTATCGCAACATTATTTTTATACCATATATAAGTTACACCAATGTTTGATGGTACAGCAACTGTTATTAAATTAGAACTCGCTTCAAAATCTTGAACAGTTAAAGTTTCTGTAAGGTTTTCACAACTCGTATAGTCTGCGTCGTGAATTATTGTTAAGTTATAAGAGGTATATGGAGAAACTAATGTTGAAACTTCTTTTTCAAGAATACAGCCTGTATTTTGTTTCACTTTCACTTTATAAGTTCCAGTTTGAGTTACCGATAAAGAATTACCTACTTGTCCTGTTAACTCAACATTGTTTCTATACCAAATATATGTTGGGTTTGAAGCATTGGTTGTACAAGTTAATGTTTTATTTTGACCAGGTAACAAGTTAACTTCAGCCCCTGAATCTAATGAAAGAGCAAAACTATTTTCTGTTAGTACTAAAATATTTGAATTAATAACACATGCTGAATTTGAAGCTATTAATGAATAATTACCCGCTTGTGTTGCGGTATAAGTCGCACTAGTTGCACTGCTTATTGACACATTGTTTAAATACCATTGATATGTATACCCAGAACTAGCAATCATACTTGATAATAATAAACCAGTTGTAGGACAAATATTTGTTGCATTGCCTTGAGAGTTTATGGTCAATGTTTCCGATGGAATTACAGTAATTGCAACAGCATTAGAATAAGAGTTGTAATTACATGTTCCATAATTTACGCTAACAAAATAACTACCTGCTGTTGTTACAGGTAAACTTGGACCTGTTTGGCCCGACAAAACAACTCCATCTTTTTCCCAAACATATATTAATTGAGAAAAATTTAAAGGACTATTTGGGCCACTATCAATAGTTAAACTATAAGTAGAGGTACTACATATAGATTGATTAAAAACGTTATTGTTAATAGTGAAAGGTTGATTATAAACAGCATAATTTGCTGAAAAAGCCGGACTTGAGGGACTGGTACTTACAGGTGAAGAACTTTTTATACGAATTCTATAATTTGTTCCATTAACATTAGTTGGAAAAGGAAAAGACACGTTTACGGGAGAAGTTATTGCCGAAGAAGTTGTTAATACCGTGGGTGAAGCAAAACTACCAGCTGCATTAGATAATTCTATAGAAAATACATTTCCTGTTCCTAAATTAGAAGCAGGAGAAAAAGAAAAACTAAGATTGTAATTGTTAAAAGTTGTTGAAGCACATACTTGAGTAAATCCCAATGTAGGTGTGTTTATTGTAATTTGCGCAGTGGCAATAATACAACTTATTAACAAGGCTATTGTTAAAAAAACTTTTTTGTTCAACAAAGCTAACGGGGCTATTAACTTTTGTAACATATTGATTTTTAATTTAATATAAGTGTCCGAATATTACTATTACAAATATATAAAATTTTATTAACAACCAAGTTTTTTTTATAAACATTTATTGTTGATAACCGTTAAAATCGATTAAAACACCCTTTTATACGGTAAAACCACCTTTTTTAAATTGTTAAACCGTACTAAAACTATTTAATATATAAATTCAATTTTTAGCCTTAATAATTTTAGCTATTTTTGCTAAAAATATACTGAAATGTCAGAACAAAAATCATTAAACTTCATAGAACAAATTATTAATGAAGACTTAAAAAACGGTTTATCAAATGATAAATTACGTTTTCGTTTTCCCCCAGAACCAAACGGCTATTTACATATTGGTCATGCAAGTTCTATTTGTCTAAATTTTGGATTAGGATTAGATTATAAAGCCCCTGTTAACCTTCGTTTTGATGATACAAACCCTGCAAAAGAAGAACAAGAATTTGTAGACGCAATCAAAAAAGATGTAGAATGGCTTGGCTTCCAATGGGATAAAGAGTGTTATGCATCAGATTATTTTCAGCAATTATATGATTGGACCATCGAGTTAATCAAAAATGGTAAAGCTTATGTTGATAGTCAATCTTCTGAAGATATGGCTATTCAAAAAGGAACTCCAACTCAATTTGGTACAGATTCTCCTTTCAGAAATCGTTCAGTTGAAGAAAATTTAGACTTATTTGAACGTATGAAAAATGGTGAATTTCCAGAAGGAACTCATGTTTTACGTGCAAAAATAAGCATGAACGCAACTAACATGTTAATGCGTGATCCTTTAATTTATAGAATTTTACACAAAGAACATCACAGAACTGGAAGTAAATGGTGCATTTATCCAATGTATGATTGGGCTCACGGTGAAAGTGATTATATCGAACAAATTTCGCATTCTTTCTGTACATTAGAATTTTTACCACATAGAGAATTATATGATTGGTTCTTAAACCAAATTTATGATGAAACTAAAGTAAGACCAAAACAACGAGAATTTGCAAGAAGAAATCTTTCTCATACAGTTGTTAGTAAAAGAAAATTAGCGCAATTAGTTACTGAAAATCATGTAACAGGTTGGGATGATCCTAGAATGTCAACCATTTCTGGAATGAGAAGACGTGGATATACACCAGCTGCTATAACAAATTTCGCAAATGCAATCGGAATTGCTAAACGTGATAACCTTATAGATGTTTCATTACTAGAGTTTTACGTTCGTGAAGATTTAAATAAAATTGCTCCAAGAGTAATGGCTGTTTTGAATCCTGTGAAGTTGATAATTACCAATTATCCTGACGGAAAAGAAGAATGGGTTGAAGCAGAAAACAACCAAGAAGAAGAGGTAATGACATATAGAAGTTTACCTTTTTCTAAAGAATTATATATCGAAAGAGAAGATTTTCAAGAAGAAGCTCACAAGAAATTTTTCCGTTTAACATTAGGAACAGAAGTTCGTCTTAAAAATGCATATATCATTAAAGGTGAGTCAGTTGTAAAAGATGCTGACGGAAATATAACAGAAATTCATTGTACTTATGACGAAGATTCTAGATCAGGAAGTGGTTCGGAAGCTAGTCAAAGAAAAGTAAAAGGAACGATTCATTGGGTTTCTACAAAACACGCTGTTGAAGCAGAAGTTAGAGTATATGATAGGTTATTTACTCACGAAAATCCTGATGGAGACAAAGAAGTTGATTTTAAAGAATACATAAACCCAAATTCATTAGAAATTATTACTGGTTATGTAGAACCTTCATTAGTAAATGCCAAAGAATTAGAACATTATCAATTCCAACGTTTAGGATATTTCTGTGTAGACAGAGACTCAAAAGCTGATAAATTAGTTTTTAACAAAACGGTTGGATTAAGAGATACTTGGGCAAAAATTAGCAATCAATAAAATTTCCGTTAAAACGGAAATCTTTTCAATTTCATTCTACATTTTTCTGTTATTCTGAACTTGATTCAGAATCTCATTTAATTAATTCCAAACTCAAGATTCAGAATCTTGAGTTTGGAATTTTTGTTTTGTAAGAAAATTATAATTTTCCGCAATTATTTTAACTATAAACAAAATCTATTAAAAATAAAAGAATCATAAGTAAATCATTAAAAAACGACTTTCATAAGTTAATTTTAACGCACTTTAAGAATTGTTTAATGTTAGTTCATGCGTGTGGTAAAAATCGTTTAACAGCGTTTTTTAAATGCGTTTTGGCTTAAAAGGCCTCAGTTTTTCAAACCATATTTTAATTTTAACTGTTTTAGGATAATAATCTTTGTAAAATGAAAAAAAGACCACTTTTTTTAAAAAGCAGTCTTTTTTGTAATTTGGTTTCCACCAAAGTGGAAAACTAAAATCTATTCTTTATTTTCTGAATCTTCAGCTTTTTTTCTTTTTGTAGAATTTGCTCTTTTCATAGATTCACCAACTTGATTACTTGCTGTAAAACTTGCAACCATGTTATTTAACATTTCACTTCCAGCTTGTGGTGAATTTGGTAATAAGATTAAATTACTATTTGAATCAGCACCAATTGCTTGTAAAGTGTCATAATGTTGTGTAACTACAATTAAAGCAGAAGCTTCTTGAGAATTAATTCCAACTCTGTTCAATACATCTACAGATTCAACTAATCCACGTGCAATCTCTCTACGTTGGTCAGCAATTCCTTGACCTTGAAGTCTTTTACTTTCAGCTTCAGCTTTTGCTTTAGCTACAATTCTAATTCTTCCTGCTTCAGCTTCATATTCTGCAGCTGTTTTTTCTCTATCAGCAGCATTAATTCTGTTCATAGCATTCTTAACTTGAATATCTGGATCAATATCTGTAATCAAAGTGTTGATAATATCATATCCATAACCTGACATTGCACCGTTTAATTCTCTTTTTACGGCAACCGCTACATCATCTTTACGTTCAAAAACATCATCTAATTTTAATTTTGGTACTTCGGCACGAACTACGTCAAATACATAAGAAGTAATTTGATCATGTGGATATTCTAATTTATAAAAAGCTTCGTAAACACTTTCTTGTAATACTTTAAATTGTACTGAAACTTTTAGTTTAACGAATACGTTATCTTTAGTTTTCGTTTCAATCATTACATCTAATTGTTGAATACGAAGATTTACTCTTCCTGCAACTCTATCTATAATGGGTAATTTTAATTGTAAACCTGAAGTACGAGTACTTGCATATTTACCAAAACGCTCAATAACAGCAGATGTTTGCTGTTTTACAGTAAAAAAGGATGAAAATAAAATCACTACTGCTAAAAAAATGATAATGTAAATTCCGATCATAGTTTGAATTTTTTAAATTGGTTATGTTAATTATACGCTCAAAGTTGTGAAAAGTTACAAAAAAAAATCCCGAAACTTTCGGGATTAACTTTTTTATAAGGTTTGTATCGCTTTCTCAATACGTTTTATACTTTCTTCTTTTCCAATCATTTCAATGATGTCAAATAAATGTGGTCCTTTTAAAGCTCCAACCAAACTTAATCGTAAAGGTTGCATTACTTTTCCCATTCCTATTTCATTAGTGGTCATCCACTCTTTTAATAAAGTTTCAATGTTTTGAGAAGTGAAATCTGAAATGTTATTCAATTCAACAATTACTTTTTCCATTAAAGCCGGAGTTTCTTCTTTCCAATTTTTGGATGCTTTTTCATCATAAGATGTTGGTGCTTCAAAGAAATAATCTGATAAATCCCAAAGTTCATTCACGAAATTAGCTCTTTCTTTTACCAATCCAACAACTCTTTCCAAATCTAAAGAAGTAATAACTCCTCGTTCTTCTAAATCTTTTGAAAAACTTATAGCTAATGCCTTATCACTTTTGCCTATTAAATATTGATGATTAAACCATTTATTCTTCTCTGGATCAAACTTCGCTCCTGCTTTGTGAATTCGGCTTAAATCAAAAACTTCAACTAATTCTTCTAAGGAATATAATTCTTTATCTGTTCCATCATTCCAACCTAATAATGCTAAAAAGTTAAGAACTGCTTCAGGAAAAAATCCTTGCTCTCTATAACCCATTGATGTTCCTTCTGCCGTTTTCCAAGCCAATGGAAATACTGGAAATCCTAATTTATCACCATCACGCTTACTTAATTTTCCGTTTCCAACTGGTTTTAGAATTAAAGGTAAATGTGCAAATTCAGGGGCTTCCCAACCAAAGGCTCTGTATAATAAACTGTGCAATGGCATACTTGGTAACCATTCTTCACCACGAATTACATGAGAAGTTTCCATCAAATGATCATCGACAATATTCGCTAAATGATACGTTGGCATTCCATCACTTTTGAATAAAACTTTATCATCTAATAAATTGGTATCAAACTTTATATCACCACGTATGATGTCTTTCAATTCTAAAATCTCATTCACTGGAGTTTTAAAACGAATTACAAAAGCATCACCATTTTCAATTCTTTGAAGAGTTTCTTCTTTTGAAAGAACTAAAGAAGTATCTAATTTTTCACGATTATGCCAATTGTAAATGAATGTTTTTCCTTCAGCTTCGTGTTGTTTTCTGTGTGCATCTAATGATTCAGACGTGTCAAAAGCATAATATGCCCATCCATTTTCAATCAATTGATCCGCATATTCTTTATAAATTCCTTTACGTTCACTTTGACGATATGGTCCAAATTTTTCATTTTTTCCAACTGTTTCATCTGGAGAAATTCCTAACCACTCTAGAGCTTCTAAAATATAGGCTTCAGCTCCTTCAACAAATCTAGTTTGATCGGTGTCTTCTACTCTTAAATAGAATGTTCCGTTATTTTTTTTAGCAAATAAATAATTAAATAAAGCGGTTCTCACACCACCAATATGTAATCCTCCTGTTGGACTTGGAGCAAATCGTACTCTAACTGGTTTTGACATTTTTTTCTAATTTGTTGCAAAGATACAATTTGAATTTAGAAGTAAGAATTTAGATTTTAGAAAATCTGCTACTTATCAACATAATATCAAGTTAAAGTTTTGCTAATCACTATTTACTTTTGACTAATTACTTTTTATATTGTAATTTTATCGGTTATTAACAGATTACGAACAATTTGGAAACAAAAACTATCATTTTTGAGAAATTAGAGGCCTTTATCAAAAGGTTTTATACCAATGAACTAATAAAAGGAGTTATTCTTTTTGTTGGTTTAGGTTTACTATATTTTCTTTTTACCATTTTAGTTGAATATTTCCTTTGGTTACCATCTTCAGGAAGAACGATTTTATTTTGGTTGTTCGTTGCTGTTCAAATTTTCTTATTAGTTCGATTTATATTTTTTCCATTGTTTAAATTATTTAAACTTCAAAAAGGAATTAATTATGAACAAGCTTCTGTAATTATAGGTAATCACTTTAGTGAGGTGAGCGATAAATTGACCAATTTTCTACAATTATCAAATCAGAACGAGAATTCGGAATTACTTTTAGCTTCTATCAATCACAAAGCCGAAACTTTAAGCCCAATTCCTTTCTCTAATGCGATAAATTTTAATAAGAACAAGAAATTTTTGCCTTATGCGATAGTTCCAATTTTTTTATTGGCTTTGTTTTTTGTGTCTGGAAATTCAAAAGTGATTTCACAAGGAATGGACAGAGTTGTTAATTACAATACAAAATATGTTCCACCAGCTCCTTTTCAATTTGTAGTTTTGAATAAAGATTTAGTCACTCAACAAAACAAAGATTTTACTTTACAAGTAAAGACTGTTGGTAATGTTATACCTGAAAATGTTTCGCTTATAATTGGTGATGAAGAATATTTATTGGAAAATACGAATCCTGGAGAGTTTCAATATAAGTTTGATAATGTTATTTCGGATGTGAATTTTAGCCTGAAAGCTAATTCTATTAATTCAAAAGGCTACAATCTCAAAGTAGTTAATGTTCCAACTATCAATAATTTTGAAATGATTTTATCCTATCCAACTTATTTAAAACGTAAATCGGAAATTATTAAAGGAACAGGAAATGCAATTGTACCAGAAGGAACTTCAATTCGATGGAAATTATCAACTTTTGCAACAACTAATATTGCTTTTATTTCAAATAATAGTAAATCTGTTTACTCATCAACAAATGGAGAGTTTAATTTCACTAAAAATATTAGTCAAAATACTGAATATCAAATAGTAACATCAAATAGTAACGTAAAAAACTTTGAAAAACTCGATTATCAAGTTAATATTGTTAAAGATCAATACCCTTTTATCTCTGCAAACAAAGCACCTGATTCTTTAAGCCTAAAAAAGAACTTTATTATTGGCCAATTGTCAGATGATTATGGGTTGAGCAAATTACAAGTAGTTTATTATCCAAAAGGAAAACCACAAATTGTTAAACGTGGAACACTTGCTGTAAAGCACCAAACGGTTGACCAATTTGTTTATTCTTTTCCTACAGGTTTAAATGTAGAACAAGGAATTGTTTATGAATACTATTTTGAAGTTTTTGATAATGATGCTGTGAATAATTACAAGTCAAGTAAGTCTTCTGTTTTTTCTCACAACGAATTAACGGATGATCAAAAGCAAGATGAATTATTAAAAGATCAAAATGATAATATAAACAGCTTAGAAAAGTCATTAAATAATCAAGATAAACAATTAAAGGAATTAGATAAACTCCAAAAAATGAAAAAGGAGAAAGCTAATCTTGACTTTAAAGATCAAAAAAAGATTGAAGATTTCATTAAAAAACAAAAAAATCAGGATGAAATGATGAAAGAATTTTCTAAAAAACTTTCTGAAAACCTTGAGAATTTTAATCCAAAAGAAGAAGATAAACTTAAAAAAGAATTATTACGTCGTTTAGATGAAAGTCAAAAACAATCAGAAAAAAACGAAAAACTTTTAAAAGAATTAGAAGAATTACAAAAGAAATTACAAGATGATGAACTATTTGAAAAAGCAGATAAATTAAAAAAAGATTCAAAAAATCAAGCTAAGAATTTAGAGCAACTAGTAGAATTAACGAAACGTTTTTACGTTGAAAAAAAGGCTGAACAAATTGCTGACAAATTAAATAAGTTAGCAGAAAAAGAAGATAAGTTAGCTAACGAAAATAAAAACAATTTAGAAGAACAGAAAAAAGTAGCTGATGAATTTGAAAAAATAAAAGAAGAGTTACAACAATTGGATAAAGAAAACAAGGATTTAAAAAAACCTATGGACATTCCAAATGATATAAATGAACAAGAAGATGTTCAAGATGATTTAGAAAAATCTGAAGAAGATTTAAAAAAGAACGACAAACCAAGTGCTTCTAAATCTCAAAAAGCTGCCTCTAAGAAAATGAAAGAAATGAGTCAGAAAATGAGCTCATCAATGGAAGGTGGAGAATCTCAACAAATGGAAGAAGATGCAAAAACGTTACGTCAAATTCTAGACAATCTTTTAGCATTTTCTTACGATGAAGAAGCATTAATTCAACCAACAAAATCATCTCAATCACGTTCTTTGGCTTTGAATAAAATCCTTAAAAAACAACAAGAACTTAAATTACAGTTTAAACATGTAGATGATAGTATCTTTGCGGTATCTCTTCGTAACCCAATGATTTCTGAATTTGTATTAAACGAAATAGGTGAAATACATTACAACCTAGATCAATCACTAGAAACTTTAGCAGATAATAATGTTTCAAGAGGAGCTTCTCTTCAACAGTATGTTTTGTCAAGTGCTAATAAATTGGCTGATTTTTTAAGCAATGTTCAAAGTGATATGAATATGCAAATGTCTGGAAAAGGTAAAGGAAAAGGCAAAGGAATGCCAAGTCCTGGACAAGGTAATCCTGGAAAACAATTATCAGATATAATAAAAAAACAAGAAGGTCTTTCTGAGAAGATGAAAGAAGGATTGAAACCTGGAGAAAAGCCAGGTGATAAACCCGGAGACAAACCGGGCGAAAAACTTGGTGAAGGAAAGAAAGATGGAAAAGGTCAGGGAGAAAATGGTGAGGGAGAAGGTTCAGAAGGAAATGCTGGAAAGGTATTAGAAATCCTAAAAGAACAACAACAACTTCGTGATGCTTTACAGAAATCTTTAGAACAACAAGGTATTAACGGTAACAATGTTTTAAACCAAATGAAAGACATTGAAAAGCAATTAATCAATAAAGGTTTTAAAAATGAAACCTTACAGAAGATGCTAAATCTCAAGCATGAATTATTAAAATTAGAGAATGCAATTCAGCAGCAAGGGCAAGATGAAAAGCGTAAATCCAATACAACAGATGATAAGTTTTCTAACAACGCTTCTACCCTACCAAAGGAATTACAAGAATATATAAAAAGCATAGAGATTTTAAACAGACAAAGTTTACCTTTGCAAAAAAATTACGACCAAAAAGTCAAAGAATATTTTAAGAAGTAATGATTACATTTAACTATGAAAATGATTTCCTTTTAGAGGATGAATCAATATATCAAGATTGGATATCAAGAATTGTCCAATCAGAAAACAAATCAGAAGGTGAAATAAATTACATTTTTTGTGATGATGAATATTTAATAAACATCAACAATGAGTATCTTAATCATGATACTTATACAGATATTATAAGTTTTGATTATTCTGTTGGCGACTTAATTCAAGGTGATATTTTTATATCTACTGAAAGAGTTGCTGAAAATGCAATTGAGTTCAATGTTCCTTTTGAAAACGAAATCAAAAGAGTATTATCTCACGGTGTGTTACACTACTGTGGCTATAAAGATAAAACAGATAACGAAGCACTAATAATGCGACAAAAAGAAGATGAGAAAATTGCTTTGTTCCACGTGGAACAACAATAATCATCTATTAATATTAATTAAATGTTTCACGTGGAACAATGAGTATATTTCAAGAAAAATACGATGTGATTGTAGTTGGTGCTGGTCACGCTGGTTCTGAAGCCGCGGCTTCTGCTGCCAATATGGGTTGCTCCACTTTGCTTGTCACAATGAATCTTCAAAACATCGCACAGATGTCTTGTAACCCTGCAATGGGTGGAATTGCAAAAGGGCAAATTGTAAGAGAGATTGATGCGCTTGGTGGTTATTCTGGAATTGTGTCTGATAAAACAGCCATTCAATTTAAGATGTTGAATAAGTCAAAAGGGCCTGCAATGTGGTCTCCAAGAGTGCAAAGTGATAGAATGCGTTTTGCTGAAGAATGGAGATTAATGTTGGAGCAAACTCCAAATTTAGATTTTTACCAAGAGATGGTTTCTGGTTTGTTAATCGAAAACAACAAAATTGTCGGAATCAAAACTTCACTTGGTTTGGAGATTAAAGCCAAAACTGTTGTATTGACAAATGGTACTTTTTTAAATGGTTTAATCCATATTGGTGACAAACAATTTGGAGGTGGTCGTGCAGGTGAAAGTGCCTCTTTTGGAATTACAGAAGATTTAGTAAAAGTTGGTTTTGAATCGGGAAGAATGAAAACCGGAACTCCTCCAAGAGTTGATGGTCGTTCTTTAGATTATTCAAAAATGGTCGAACAACCAGGTGATGAAAAACCACATAAATTTTCTTATTTACAAAGTATAAAACCACTTACCCATCAAAGGTCATGTTACATGACTTATACTTCACTTGAAGTTCACGATCATCTTCGTGAAGGTTTTGATAGAAGTCCAATGTTTAACGGAAGAATAAAAAGTATAGGCCCAAGATATTGTCCGTCTATTGAAGATAAAATAAATCGTTTTGCAGACAAAGACAGGCATCAATTATTTGTTGAACCAGAAGGATGGAATACGGTAGAAGTTTATGTAAATGGATTTTCTACTTCTTTGCCAGAAGACATTCAATTTAAAGCATTGCGTTCTGTAGCAGGTTTTGAAAAAGTTAAATTCTTTAGACCTGGTTATGCAATTGAATATGATTACTTCCCTCCTACGCAACTAAAACACACGTTAGAAACTAAATTAGTTGAAGGTTTATATTTTGCTGGACAAATTAATGGAACTACTGGATATGAAGAAGCAGCTTCTCAAGGATTAATGGCTGGTATAAATGCAGCATTAAAAGTTCAAGAAAGAGATGAGTTTATACTTAAACGCAACGAAGCTTATATTGGAGTTTTAATTGATGATTTAATTACCAAAGGAACAGAAGAGCCTTATCGTATGTTTACTTCTCGTGCAGAGTATAGAACGTTGCTTCGTCAAGATAATGCAGATTCAAGATTAACTCCTAAAGGTTTTGATTTAGGATTAGCTTCTGAAGAACGTTTAATTCGTATGGAGCAAAAATTTTCTAAGTCAGATGCAATGGTTCAGTTTTTTAGAGAAACTAGTACTAAACCTGAAGAAGCAAATCCGATTTTAGAATCTAAAGGTTCAAGTCCAATGACGCAACCAGATAAAATGTTTAAAGTTTTTTCTAGACCTCAAATTGATTTAGAAGACATCGTTAAGTTTGAAAAAGTTGCTGAATATATAAATACGAATGAACTAGATTCAGAAATTATCGAGCAAGCAGAAATTGATGTAAAATATTCAGGTTATATAGAAAAAGAAAGATTACATGCAGATAAACTAAATCGTTTAGAAGATGCAATAATTCCAGATAATTTTGATTTTAATAAAATTAAATCAATTTCAACAGAAGCCAAAATGAAGTTTAATAAAATTCGTCCAAAGACAATTGCACAAGCTTCAAGAATTAGCGGAGTTTCTCCAAGTGATATTTCTGTATTATTAATTTATATGGGTAGATAAGAAGCAAGAAGCAAGATGAAAGAAGAAATCTTTTCTCTTTGTTCTTTTTTCTATTATCTTTAATTGTTTCACGTGAAACATACTTTGTTAACCCCCACATTTACTACCTTTGTTTAAGTTTTATTTTAAAATATGAATTTCTCTCCCAACAATGTTTTTATAAAAGTTAAAGATCATACTGTTTCAAAAGAATCATTTGATTTACTTTTAGACGAAGAGTTACAGTTGTTAAAAACTTCCCCTCAACCTTCTTTAGATATACTTCCCTCCTATTATGAGAGTGAAGATTATATTTCTCATACAGATTCTAAACGAACTTTATTTGAAAAATTATATCATTTAGTAAAAACAAATGCTTTAAAAAACAAAGTTGCATTAATTTCAAAAGAAAATTCTCAAAAAGGAAAATTATTAGATATTGGTGCAGGTACTGGAGATTTTTTAACTCAGGCTAAAAATGATGGTTGGATCTGTGTTGGAATTGAGCCAAACGAAAAAGCAAAAAATATTTCTATTTCAAAAGGTGTCAGTTTTACAAATACTTTAGATGAACTAGAAAACAATTCATTTGATGTAATTACAATGTGGCATGTTTTAGAACATGTTCCAGATTTAGAAAATCAAATAAAAACTTTAAAAAGATTATTAAAACCAAATGGTACAATTATCATAGCTGTTCCAAATTATAAATCATTTGATGCAAAACATTATAAATCATTTTGGGCTGCTTATGATGTTCCAAGACATTTATGGCATTTTTCAAAAATAAGTATTCAAAAACTATTCAACAAAGAAGATTTACAATTGAAAAAAGTTAAACCAATGTGGTTTGATAGTTTTTATGTTTGTCTTTTGTCTGAAAAATACAAATCTGGAAAAATGAATTTTGTTAAAGGCTTTTTCTTTGGTTTTTTATCAAATTGCTCCGGATTATTAAAAAAAGAGTTTTCATCTCACATTTACGTCATAAAAAACATCTAAAACACCATTTTAAGATGATTTAAGGGTTTTTTTAAGTCGTTCGATGTGTTTTGTTGACTCAAAAAAGAAGTTGTTTTAAAGTAAAAATAAACAGATGTTTTTTTATAAATATTACTTATTCCAAAACAAATCAGAATAGATATTTATTATACCTTTAAAATTAACCCTTGCATTACTATTTTCAATTGTTTACTTTTACCAAAATTTAGAAATAACGAATATGAAAAAATTATTATTTATTGCACTAGGATTTGCAATATTGTCTTGTAATAAACAAGAAGGAACTTCAGGTCTAAAAACCGCATATGTTGATACTGAAAAGTTAATGAAAGAACATCAACAAGCTATTGATATTGAAAATAAATATAAAGTTAAGTCCGAAGAAATGGGTCGTGAGCTTGAAACAGAAGCAAAACAATTTCAATCAGACTATGAAAATGCATTAAGACAAGCTCAAGCGAAAGGACCACAATGGGCTCAACAAAAAGCAGCTGAATTACAACAAAGAGAGCAAAAATTGAATGTAAAACAACAATCAATGTATCAAGAAATTCAAACAGCAAGTAATGCTGAATTAGATTCTCTTGTAAAAGAAATTAAACTTTACATTAAAGATTATGGAAAAAAGAATAACTACGACTATGTATATGGTACAGGTTTAACTTCTCCTAGTATTTTATATGCTAAAGATTCTTATGATGTTACAGATGAGATACTTAAGACGCTTAATGATAAATACAAGCCAAGTGAATCTACTAAAGCTATTGAAAAAGAAGAAGTTAAGAAATAATTTCTTTTAAATTTATTTAAAACCTCATTATTTTTTTAATGGGGTTTTTTATTTGTGTTTTTTTTATACTTTTATGGTGTTAAATATAAGCCAATGAATTCATTATCAGCCGTTGCAAGTTATACCTTGAAGTTTATTAATCAGACTAATAAATCTGTTTTTCTTACTGGAAAAGCAGGAACAGGTAAAACTACTCTACTAAAAGAAATTATTAAAACAACACACAAAAACACTGCTGTTGTTGCTCCTACTGGAATTGCCGCACTAAATGCTGGTGGTGTTACTATTCATTCCCTTTTTCAACTTCCGTTTGGTGGATTCATTCCAGATACAATTGCTCCACATTTTAAAGATACTGTTAAATTTGAGTCCAAAAGTACTCTTTCTAGACATTTTAAAATGAGCGCTGTTAAACGAAATGTTATCAGAAACATTGAGTTACTAGTTATTGATGAAGTCAGTATGTTGCGTGCAGATCTTCTAGATGCAATTGATTTTATGATGCAATCTGTTAGAAGAAACAAACTTCCTTTTGGAGGTGCGCAAGTTTTATTTATAGGAGATTTACTACAATTACCTCCAATCGTAAAACCTGAAGAATGGGATATTTTACGTAAATACTATCAAGGTAAGTTTTTCTTTCATTCTCATGTTGTTCAGCAAAATCCACCTTTATACATTGAGTTAGATAAAATTTATCGTCAAACAGATAGCGAATTTATTGAAGTACTAAACAATTTAAGAAATAATACTATAACTAAATCTGACTTAAGTATTCTAAATCAGTTTGTTAATCCTGATTTTGATTTAAAAAAGAATGAAGGATTTATTACACTTACGACTCATAATAGAAAGGCAGATTCGATTAATTCTGAAGCTTTAAATGAATTAGAAGGAAAGTCTTTTTCTTATAAAGCTCAAATTGTAGATGATTTTCCAGATAAAATCTATCCAGTAGAAGATAATTTAGAATTAAAGGTTGGTGCTCAAATCATGTTCATCAAAAATGACCTTTCGTTTGAGAAAAACTATTTTAATGGAAAAATGGGAATAATTAAGTATCTGTCTAAAGATGAGATAACTGTAGAGTTTACAGAAGAGAAAAAAACCATTGAAGTTGAACGATATGAATGGCAAAACATAAGATATAAAGTCAATGAAACAACTAAAGAAATTCAGGAAGAAGTACTTGGAACCTTTACGCATTATCCTATAAAATTAGCTTGGGCAATAACGGTTCATAAAAGCCAAGGATTAACGTTTGACAAAGCAGCATTAGATGTTTCACGTGTTTTTCAACCAGGACAAGCTTATGTGGCACTATCTCGTTTACGATCGTTAAAAGGCTTGGTTTTATTAGCTCCAATTCAAATGAATGGACTTTCTAATGATAGTGATGTTATGCTTTACGCTGAACAAAAAGCCTCTGATGAATACATTCAAAAATCATTAGAACAAGAAACAAAAAACTATTTATTTAACTATCTAAAAGCAACTTTTGATTGGCAAGACTTAGCACAAGAATGGAGAAATCACAGATTCAGCTATAAAGAAGAAGCACCAAAATCACCAAAATCTAAATATGCTAAATGGGCTGAAAATCAATCGAATAAAATTGATAATTTGGTTGTTCCTGCTCAAAATTTTATTAAACAATTAAACAATATTTTCTCTAAAGAACCCTTTGAAGTTCAATACATTAATGAACGATTTCAAGCTGCGTACAACTATTTTTATAAAGACTTAGATAATTTTGTTTATGAATTGTTACTTAAGGTAGATGAAATAAAACGCATAAAGAAAGTTAAAACATTTTACGACGAGTTGAATGATTTAGAAGATACTCAAACTAAAACAATTCAACGCTTAATGAAAGCCAAATTGTTAATTGAAATGGTTGCATCTGGAAAAGAAATTTCGAAAGAAAATCTTATTTCTGAAGAAATTCTTTCTTATAAAGCGAATAAACTTAAGAAGATCAAAGATTTGAACACTGTAAAACCAGGTGTTTTTGATGTTGATCCAGACGTTTCTTACTACGAACCAAAGGTAAAAAAATCAAAAGAAAGTAAAAAACCAACTATTGAAATCACTTTAGAATTTTGGAAAGAAAACCATACTATCAAAGAGATTGCAACTATTCGAAAGTTAACAGAAACCACTATTAGCAGCCATTTTGCAAAGTTAATTCAGCAAGAATATATTGCCATTGAAGATGTGCTTTCAGCCGAAAAAATCAAACAATTACAAGTTTTGTTTAAATATTTTAAAGGAGAAAGTTTATCAGAACTAAAAGAAACCATTGGCGACAAGTTCTCCTGGGAAGAACTTAAGTTATATAAAGCAAGTTTGAAAGAAATACTTTAATTAGTTTATTTTAAATACTTGTAAATCAATATAATCTATTTTTTATGAATTAAGCGAGTTAATTTAATAGATAAATCAGTTAATATGATTTTACCATTTCCATTTCGTTCAATATGGTAAATTGCCTCTGAAATTTCTTTAAAAATTTCATTTATGTTACCACCATCTACAAATGGAGCAAATTTTTTCAACTCAAAACCGTCTAAACCTTCATCTAAATAGACCAAATCTTCAGCTGTGTAATTCTCCAACATAGCTTGTCTAAAGAATTCAATGCAATAATGTAAAAATTGCTTCTGAACCTCTCTTCCGTAGCTTGCCACTTCTTCACTCCAACTAATTAAATCCAAAATAGAAGAAGCATTTCCTTTTGCTTTAAAGGCAAATCTTACCCATTTAACAAACCACTCTTCAAATAACCTATCATCTTTTTCATTATTGGCTAATTTTAGGGCTTTATTAATGTCTCCTTGTGCTAAATGTGCATATTTCTTTGCAATAGCATCAGAAACCCCTTTTGTTTTTAATAAATCTTCAATTTCTTGTTGTTCAGGCTTTTTAAACTCAATAATTTGGCAACGAGAAGTTATAGTTGAGATGATTTCTTCAATATTTTCGGTAATTAATAAAAAGATTGTTTTTTGTGGAGGCTCTTCTAAAATTTTAAGAATTTTGTTAGAAGTTGCTGTATTCATTTTATCAGCCATCCAAATTATCATAATCTTATAACCACCTTCATATGACTTTAAAGATAGCTTTTTCACAATCTCTAAAGCCTCATCTACCCCGATTTGCCCTTGTTTTTTTTCCACACCCAAATGTGTATACCAATCTTGAAGACTTCCAAAAGGTTGTTGATTAACGAATTCTTTCCATTCTTTTAGGAAATTATCACTAACAGGATGACTTTTTACACTTTCGGTTGAAGTAACAGGAAACGCATAGTGAATGTCAGGATGTGACTGTTGAATGACCTTGTTTTGACAGTTTTCATAATCAGAGTTTTCAACATTCTTGCCATTACACAGTATGTATTTTGCATAGGATATTGCAATTTGTAACAAACCAATTCCTTCAGGACCAACAAATAGCTGAGCGTGTGCAAGTCTACTACTATCAACACTTGAAGTTAAGTAATCTACCGTTTTTTTATTTCCAATTACATTTTTAAACATTGTATAAGTTCTAAATTTTATATCTTGTTGATAACACAATAAAAATTGTTAATAAGTCGTTTACCATTGTTGATAAACCAATCACTATTCTTAATAGTTTAGTAAAAGATTTAAAAACAGTTCTTTTATCATCAAATTGATTGCACTTACTAACAAAAAAAGTAAATGTACATAAAAATAATTGTTAATGATTCGTTAGTATAATAATTGTAAAACTAAGTATTATGTTAAGCAAAATTTCAAAATTAGGGTTAATGGTTGCAATCCTTTTTGCAACATCTTTTTCTTATGGTCAATTACCCGTTCCTTTTAAAGTAAGATATCAGTCTTATGTTAAAGGCGATATGACTGTTATAGCAAACAATATTGTGAACAGAAAAGATTATGGAAATAATCCAAACATGCCATACATGAACGCAACTAAAACAGCCAAACTTAATGACGAGTTTGAAATGTTTTATATTGATATTGATAGTGACATGTCTACTTTTAGTTCTAGTGCTGCAACATTATATCTTGAAAATGAAGAAAATAAAAAAATAGTTTACGCTGGTTTATACTGGTCTGCCACTTATAAATACAATAGTGGAATCAAAAAGAAACGCAACAAATTTAAAGCATTTGATAAAAATAGAGAAGAGTTTGATCAAATTAAATTGAAACTTCCTGGAGAATCTAAATATGTAGATATAAAAGGAAATATAATTTTTGATGGTTTAGATAAAAAAGGATTTGACGAAAGTGCTCCATATGCAGTTTATGCTGACATTACCGATTTAGTAAAAGAGCTTGGAAGTCCTGTTGGAGAATATACAGTTGCAAACATAAAAGCAACACAAGGAGTTGTTGAAGGTGGAGTTTCAGGTGGATGGACAATGTTTTTTGTTTATGAAGATGATAACGAAACAGCAAAATTCATAACTTCATATGATGGTTTTGCAGGTGTAACAGATAAAGACACAGAAATATTATTTACAGGATTTAAAACTTTACCTGAAGGAAATGTTTTTGCTAAATTAGCTTGTGCTGGTTTAGAAGGGGATAATAATTTAGCTGGAGACCAATTACAAATAAAATCTCAACTAAGTGAAATTTTCACATTATTAAGCGGACCATTAAAATTAGAAAATAATTTTTTCAATAGTAATATTATTATAAATGACCAATACTTTACGGACAGAAACCCAAACAGTAAAAATACCCTAGGTTATGACACAAGTTTAATAACTATTGCAAATCCTGATAATTCTGTTATTCAAAATAATACGGATAATGTAACCTTAAAGCTTAAAACAGTAGGAGATAGATACTTTATGTTCTTTAACGCTTTCAATGTAGAGGTTCAAGATGCTAAAAAAGAACCAGTTATGTTTGTTTCAAATGAAGCTGAAGAAACTAAAGAATCTGTTACAACTCCTATAGTTACAGAAACAGTTATTGCCGACAATACAAAACCTACAACAACAACTATTGTTAAAAACGAAATAAAGTCAGAAACTAAAATACCAACTAAAGAGAATATAGTTGCTGAAACAACTAAAATAGAAGTTAAAGCAATTGAGCCGACCAAAAAAGAAACAATAATTGCAGTTAAAGTCGATAACAGTCCAAAAGAAAACACAAACAGTGTTGTTTTAGCTCCAAAAAAAGAAGTTGTAGTTAGTCACCCAAAAGTTAAGACCGAGAACAATGATGTTGTTGCCTCAAACACAACAATGATTGATCCAGTTATGATTAGCGAAAAATTGAGTCAAGTTGCACAAAATCAATATGGACAAAAACAAAAAATCACCGCAATTCCAGGACCAATGGTTGAAATTTATAATCAACAACGTGGATTTTATGTAATTGCAAATGTGTTTGCTGTTCATAGAAATGCAACTCGTTTTGTTGCAAAACTAAGAAGTTTAGGTATTGATGCTAATTTCTTTATCAACCCAAAAAATAATTACAGATATGTTTTTGTAAGTAAAAATGATTCTTGGACAAATGCTTTAAATTTATATTATTCAAATGTTAACGGAAAATATTATGGTGATACTTGGATAATGTTAGTAAACACTAGTCCTGACCAATTAGTAAGTAATGAACAGAATGTAGATTATAATGACCCTTTTTGTCCCCAACAAAAAATGGTTGCCACGAGATCTAAAGATGACGAACTCGTGTAAACGTTAAATTAGTATTAAAAAAAGACTCATTTGTGAGTCTTTTTTATTTTTGTATAAAAAATAGATCAATTTCAATAAACTGAAAACAATAACTTCTTATGAAAACAATCAATAATTTAGACTTTAATGGAAAAAAAGCAATTATCAGAGTTGATTTTAATGTTCCTTTAGACGAAAATTTTAATGTAACTGATGCAACACGAATTGAAGCTGCAAAACCAACTATTGATAAAATCTTAAATGAGGGTGGAAGTGTAATCTTAATGTCGCATTTAGGAAGACCAAAAGGAAAGGAAGAAAAATATTCATTAAAGCATATTATTGGTAAAGTTTCAGAAATTTTAGGAAGAGAAATTCTTTTTGCAGATGATTGTATAGGTAGCGATGCACACTCAAAAGCAAGCAATCTACAACCAAATCAAATACTTCTACTAGAAAACCTTAGGTTTTATAAGGAAGAAGAAGCAGGAGATTCTGACTTCGCAAAAAAATTATCAACGTTAGGAGATGTATATGTAAATGATGCTTTTGGAACAGCACATAGAGCGCATGCTTCAACAACTATAATTGCAAATTATTTTCCAAATGATAAATATTTCGGATTATTGTTAGCCAAAGAAATTGAAAGCATCAATAAAGTACTTAAGGATTCTCAAAAACCAGTTACAGCAATTTTAGGGGGTTCAAAAGTATCTTCGAAAATTACAATTATCGAAAATATTTTAGATAAAATCGACCATATGATAATTGGTGGAGGAATGACTTTTACTTTTATCAAAGCTTTAGGCGGAAGTGTTGGAAACTCTATATGTGAGGATGATAAGATGGATTTAGCTTTAGAAATTTTAAAAAAAGCAAAAGAAAAAGGAGTGCAAATACATTTACCAGTTGATGTAATTGCTGCTGATGCTTTTTCTAACGATGCTAATACTCAAATAATTGATGTAACTAAAATTCCTGATGGTTGGCAAGGTTTAGATGCTGGACCAAAATCGCTTGAACTTTTTGAAGAAGTAATTTTAAAATCGAAAACGATTCTTTGGAATGGACCAGTTGGTGTTTTCGAAATGCCAAGTTTTGCTAATGGAACAATTAAAGTTGGAGAATATATTGCTGCAGCAACTAAAAACGGAGCTTTTTCTCTAGTTGGTGGTGGTGACTCAGTTTCAGCAGTAAAACAATTTGGTTTTGAAGATCAAGTAAGCTATGTTTCCACAGGTGGTGGAGCAATGTTAGAAATGCTAGAAGGAAAAACTTTACCTGGAATTCAAGCTATTATCCAATAATAATACTATTTTTGACTTTTTTGAGTTATCATAGATTAATAAACTATTAAATTACAAATTCCTGCAAGATGAAAATCAAAAACATTTTATTCTTACTATTACCTTTAATTTCCTTTGCACAAGAAAGTGTAGAGGCAAATTTAATTGAAGAAACAGTTACAAAAGTTTCTTATTTAGATTCTTTAAAAGCATCATTTGTTAACCACAGTACAAGCATTTGTATAGATAGCAGATGGATGGAAGAATTATCTAACCAAGAGCTTTTTGATAATATGTACGAAGATGTTTCTGACTTGGACATAGAGGAAGCTGTTGCTTACGAAATGTCAACAGAAGTTCTTAAGAAAAGACTTAAAAAAATGGATGATAAATCACCATTTAATATTGAGTATAACACATCACTTGAAAATGTAATTAAATCATTCTTAAAAAACAGAAAACATAGTTTTGAACGATTAATGGCTATTTCTGAATATTATTTTCCAATGTTTGAAGAGCATTTAGCTAAATATGATGTGCCTTTAGAAATTAAATATTTAGCAATTGTAGAATCAGCTTTAAATCCAAGAGCAAAAAGTAGAGTTGGTGCTTCTGGACTTTGGCAATTTATGTATCCAACTGGAAAACAATTTAACTTAGAAGTCAATTCTTATGTTGATGAAAGATACGATCCCTTAAAAGCAACTGAAGCAGCTTGCCAATATTTATCTAGTTTATATAAAATTTTTGGAGATTGGAGTTTAGTTTTAGCTTCATATAATGCTGGCCCAGGAAATGTTTCTAAAGCCATAAGACGTTCTGGAGGAAGTCAAAATTATTGGATTATTAGAAAAAATCTTCCTAGAGAAACAGCTAATTATGTACCCGCTTTTTTAGCTACAATGTATATTTATGAATATAAAAAGGAATTGGGAATTAAACCAAAAAAAGCACCTTTAACTTATTTTGAAACTGACACCATTAAGGTTAGAAGAGAAATGAGTTTCAAACAGGTTTCGGATTTATTTGATATTCCTCAAGATCAAGTAGAATTTTTAAACCCAATTTATAAATTAAACATAATTCCTTTTAACGAAGATAAACCTCACTTTTTAAGATTACCAAAAGATAAAATCGGTTTATTTGTTTCTAATGAAGAAGCAGTTTATGCTTACATTGATTATGTAAAAAATGGTGGAGAAAAAGCACAAGATGCTATTGTTGAAAATTCTGAAGAAACAAATATCGTTGAATATAAAGAAACCAAAACAAAAAGTAAATTAGCGTACCATTCAGTAAGACGTGGAGAAAGTCTTGGTTTAATTGCACAAAAATATGATGTTTCTGTTTCAGAAATAAAAAAATGGAATAATCTTAGGTCTTCCACAATACAAACTGGAAATAAATTAAAAATTTATAGCACAAAAGAAGATAATTCAAAGACTTCTAGATCAACCAGTACAACTAGTTATATAGTTAGAAATGGGGATTCATTATACACTATTGCAAAAAAATATCCTGGAGTTTCTACAGACGATTTAAAAAAATGGAACGATATTAGTGGTGATAATATTCAACCCGGAATGAAATTAAAAATAAACGGGTAAAATCTTATTAAATCAACCTCAAATGAAAAGATCTTTTTTACTTCTGTTTCTTTCCTTCTTATTATTTTCTTGTAAAGAAGAAGCTTCTAACAACAAAGGACTTTCTGAATCTTCAGGAAATATTAATAACGTTTCTATTTTTATTGATGAACCACTTTGGAATGGAGAAATTGGAGATTCTTTGCGTAAAAAATTTGCTGCACCAGTAGACGGTTTGCCTCAAGAAGAGCCTTTGTTTAATATCAATCAATATCCAACAAAAATATTTGATGGTTTTGTAAAAAAAGGAAGAAACATAATTGTTGTTCAAAAAGCAGACAAAACGGGTTTTGGAGCTTCTAAAGATTTATACGCAGCACCTCAAAATGTTTTTTTTATATCAGGAAAAACAAATGAAGATTTATTAAAAATTATTGAATCTAAATCTAAAGAAATAATTAGCACGGTTAAAAACGGTGAAATTATTGAGAATCAAAAACGAATGAAAAAATCATTGGTTAATGATAAAAAGATAGAAGACAAATTTGGTGTGTCTATGAACATTGGTTATGGTTATGAATATGACACGGTTAAAGATAAATTTATTTGGTTACGAAAAGAATTTCAATCAGGTTACAATAGTATTTTAATTTACGAAGTGCCTATTGAAAGTGTAGAAAAAAATCAGGATATCGTTCAAAATATAATAAACATTAGAGATTCTATTGGAAAAGCAAATATTCATGGAATGTTGCCAAACACATGGATGATTACCGAAGAAGCTTATGCACCTTATTTGTTTGAAACAAAATTAGACAACAAGTTTACATATTTAGCTAAAGGTACTTGGGTTTTAAAAAACGATTTTATGGGTGGACCTTTTGTAAATTATGCTATCAAAGACACTAAAAACAATCGTTATCTAATTGTTGAAGGATTTACTTACTTGCCTACAAAAGCCAAAAGAGATCACATGTTCGAAATGGAAGCAATAATCAATTCAACAAAATTTATAAAATAAAAATTTTAATAAGATACTATCGAAGAGCAAATCAACTTATTTTTAAAATAGTTTTTTTGCTCTTTTTTTAATTCATTTCTCAGATGCTAATATTCCAAATAAAGCGATTTAACGAACTTTCTATTTACGAACTATATAAATTGCTACAATTGCGAAGCGAAGTCTTTGTGGTGGAGCAAAATTGCGTCTATCAAGACATTGATGGTAAAGATGAGAAAGCTTTACATGTTTTAGGTTTTTATGAAAACGAAATTGTGGCTTACACTAGATTATTCGACAAAGGATATTATTTTGACGAAGCTTCAATTGGTAGAGTAGTTACGAGTCCAAAAGTACGCGACAAAAAATGGGGTCACGATTTGATGAAAGTTTCCATTGAAGCTATTGAAAAAGAATACGACATTAGTGAAATCACAATTTCTGCTCAAGAACATCTAAAAAAATTCTACGAAGCTCATCAATTTGTGCAAAGCAGCGAAATGTATTTAGAAGATGATATTCCGCATATTCAAATGAAGAGAAGTTGATTATTAAATCAAATAAATGCTTATCTAATGCTTAAATAATCACAAATAGTATTTGAATTTATAGCTGTTATTATTCTTTTAATATTATCAGTCATTGGATGGGTAATGGTATAATCAGCGTCAAAATTTAGAAATAAATTGTGCTTTTGCATATCTTGTTCCATAGACAAATGATTTAAGAACCCTGCATAAAGTTCTGTTTTTTCAGTTTCATCTGTAATGCCAGTAGGAATTTTTAAAAAATAATAAAATGTATGATATAAATTCTTTTTATCACTTAAACAATTAATTGCGTTTTCTTCAACGGACGCATTTTCAGCTGTGTCATTATAGATGGTAATAAATAATTGGGCAACACTATATTTAGAGTAATCAATTATAGTATATTCAATTTTTTTTCCTTTAAAATCAAAACTTTTAATCTCTTTTACTTGAGAAAATATAGAAGTAGAAACTAGTAGTGTTAATAAGTATATTTTTTTCATTTATTCTTTTTAAGGTTAATGTTGAATTACTCTATCTTAGTAATCACCAACTCAACTCTTCTGTCTTGTTCCGTACTATTTCCTAGTGGTTGTGTGTTTCCGTAACCGTTATAAATTAATCTTTTTTCATTAACTCTTCTAGAAATAAGATATTTATATACCGATTTTGCTCTGTTGACAGATAATTCGCGTTTTCTGGTGTCTTTGTCAATAGCTTCTTTTTGATAAGAAGGTGTACAACAAATATGTCCTTGAACTTCAAGTTGTATTTTTGGAAAACGGTGCATTTTTATAGCAATTTTATCTAATTCTTTTTTTGCAGAAGTTGTTAGTCTACTACTTCCTCTATCAAAAAAAACTTTGTCTAATGTGATTTTGTCACCAACAATGACATCTTTTCTTAAAACTGTATAATTTTCTGGTTTTGTTCTTTTTTCTTTAAGTAAGGGTTTAAAATTTATTAAAACATCGACTCTTCTGTTTTTAGAACGAATTTCGGGTACATTGCTTTCTAAATCTTCATCAATTACAATACTTCCTTTTCCTTCAATAGAAACAATGATTTTGTTTTTTATGCCTTTAAGCAACAAAGTATCTTTGATAGTATTGGCTCTTTTTGTTGATAAATCATAATTATAAGCATCTTTTCCTCTATCATCACAATAACCAAAAATCTGAATAGATTCTACCTTAGCAGTATCAATAGTTTTAATGAATTTTTGAAGTTCTTTTTGTTGGTCTTTTCGTATGTCGAACTTATCAAAATCAAAATAAATAGATTGTATTACCTCATCGTCTTGAGCATATGAAGTCATAATAAAAAGCAGAAAAATGTATTTAAGAAAGTGCATTATTTTTTTAATATTTTGTTATAATCTGATGAATTTTTTAAAACGGCTTTGGCTTTGTTGATTTCAATATTATTTTTAGTATCATAATCATACAAACCTTCTTTATATTGAAAACGAGTAATAATTTCATCATTCAAAAGCATAATAATTTCTGCTTTGTTTTTGTCTAGTTCTTTTTCGTTACTTTTTTCAATAGCGGTTTTCAGTAAATTGTATTCCGTTTGAATGTTTCCATCAATATTTTCTCTTTTTGCTACTTCTAATGTGTTTTCCAGCGCTTTTTCTGTTTCTGTGTTCATTTTGTAATCATTTTTCTTAACAAACTGTTTAAAGCCATCAAAATCTGAATTAGAAAATAGTGCGTTTGGATTGTTTTGATTTTTATAATAAAACTCAGTCACGTAATTAAAAATGGCATCATTAGCTGTTAAAGCTTTTGAAATTGTTGAAGGTTTTGTTTCTAAAATCTCCATATCTGGCATAATTCCTCCACCATCATAAACGGTTCTTCCTTTTTTAGTTTTAAAAGCATTATAGTTTTTTTCGTCTGTGCGAATTGCTTTTCCGTTTTCATCTTTATGTGAATAATCCAAAGCCTGAATGCATCTTCCTGAAGGAGTGTAATATTTAGAAATTGTAACTTTTACCTGTGTTCCGTAAGATAAATTTAAAGGTCTTTGTACTAATCCTTTTCCAAAACTTCTATTTCCAACAACAACAGCTCGGTCTAAATCTTGTAAAGCACCAGCAACAATTTCTGAAGCGGAAGCACTTCGGCCATTCACAATAATAGCTAACGGAATTTCTAAATCAACCGGTTCGTTTTTTGTTTTATAAGTACTGTTGTGTTTCTCTACTTTTGATTTTGTAGTAACAATTGTTTCGTTTTTAGGCACAAATAAATTGCAAATATTTACAGCTTCACCCAATAACCCACCTGGATTTCCTCTTAAATCTAGAATGATTTTTGTGGCTCCTTGTTTTTTTAAATCTAATAAAGCAGCTTTAGTATCAGAAGACGCTTTTTCAGTAAATTTTGATAAAACTATATAACCAATATTGTCTTCTAATAATTTGTAATAAGGAACCGCTTTTAATTCAACTTCATCTAAAATAATAGTTCCGTTCGTTTTTTTACCTTGTCGGAAATAAACAATATTCACTTTGGTGTTTTTTGTTCCTTTTAGCAATTGCGAAGCATCTTCTTTAAAGTCTTTTAGCAATACATCATCAATTTGAATGATTTCATCACCAGCTTTTAATCCTGCTTTATCTGCTGGAAAATTTTTGTAAACTTCTTTAAGGATGACTTTATCTTCTTTACGAGTAATCATAGCTCCAATTCCAGTATATTCACCTGTGTTGTTAATTTTGAATTTAATTACATCTTGTTCATTAAAGAAAACCGTGTAAGGATCCAATTCTTTCAACATACTTTTGATTCCTTTATCCATCAAATCACCAGGATTAGTTTCATCCACATAATTTTGATTAACGATTTTGAATAAGTTGGTAAAAATTTCAATTTGTTTAGCTAATTCAAAGAAATCACCTTTGAAACTAACTCCAACAAATAAAAACGAAACAGCTATAATGGGAATAATGATTCTTTTTCTAAAAAAGGACTTCATAATAAGAGAATTAAGTAAAAATGAACTACGAATATAATTATAATTGAGCAAAAAGTAAACCAAAGTTAGGTTTTACTTAACATTTTCAACAAATTTCTGAAAAAGTTGGATAGTTTTCTCGTTAATCTCTTGATAAGTCAAACGATCTTTCGATTGATAAAAAAACATGAAAGCATAAGGTTTTTCAAGATTTTCTGTCAAAATATGTTTGTTTAATCGATAAGTTTCGCGCAATAAACGTTTAAAATAATTTCGATCAACGGCATTTTTAAAATGTTTTTTTGAAACAGAAACGCCCATTTTAATTATTTCCTTTTCTTCTAAAGGATTTTCTACAAAAACCAAACGCAATGGGTATTTGGATACAGATTTTCCTTCACTAAAAAGTAAATCTATAGTATTTTTGCTTTTAAGCTTTTCTGTTTTGGGATAAGTAAATGCCATATGGCAAAGGTATAAAAAAAGCTGTCGTAAAATAGACAGCTTTTTTCAATTTTGTTGAGGTTATTTTTTCTCGTAAACATTATCATCTCTTTTAACATCGGCCATCAATCCGCTAGGATCAATAACAATTGCTTTTATAGACGATTTCGTTTTTGGAATATAAACAGAATAAGTTGGGTAAGCCCAATCCCATCCGTTTAAAACAGTTCTTTTTATGTCTAAATAAGGGTTTTCTTTTTCAAAACGCATTAGCGTATTTGGAATGTAAAACGTTTCTTTTGAACCATCTTCATAAACAACTAATAAATCAATTGGCATTGGCATTCTGCCTTTTCTTTCTAGCGTTAAAGTTGTTTTTCCGTTATTTTCTTCTAAACCTTGAATGGCATAATCAATTGTGTTTGTAGTTTGTGTCCAGTCCACTAAATACCAATCTAAATTTGCACCTGAAACTCTTTCAGCACTTCTTTTAATGTCATTTGGCGTTGGATGCGTTAATTTATAATCGTAATAATAACGTTTTAAGGTTTTCATTAAATTATCACTTCCTATTAAATAGCCTAATTGAGCTAAGAAAACTTCCCCTTTACTATAAGCTCCAATACTATAACCCATATTATAATCATAACGATCAGCGTGAGTTGATAATGGTTGTTCTTTTCCTGAATTAGCCAAATAAGTATAATTTCTGTAAGCGCTTTCAAAAACATTATCTTCTTTTTCTTTTGGAGGCATTACTACATCCATTGCTAAATCTGAAATAAATGAAGTAAAACCTTCATCCATCCATTCATGCTTAGATTCATTTGAAGCCAATACAAATTGAAACCAAGAATGAGCAAACTCGTGCGCTGTGACACCAACTAAACTTCCATAACTTCTGTTTCCAGTGATTAAAGTACACATTCCATATTCCATTCCACCATCACCACCTTGAATAACTGAGTATTGTTTGTATGGATATGGTCCAACATTTTTATTAAAAAAAGCTAATAATTCAGCTGTTTTAGGCTGCATTTTCTTCCAGTTTTCTAAGTTTTCTGTTTTGTTTTTGTAAAGAAAATGAAGTTCTACATTGTTTTCACCAATCAAAATATCATGAATATAATCATTGTCTGCTGCCCAAGTAAAATCGTGCACATTTGGAGCTACAAAATGCCAAGTTAACTCTTTGGTTTTTCTAGGATACTTAACTTCAATTCCTTTATCTTGATAACCGTGTCCAATTTCGTTTTTGTTTTGTAAATAACCAGTTCCACCAACTGTGTAGTCTTTATCGATTGTTAGCTTTACATCAAAATCTCCCCAAACTCCGTGAAATTCACGACCAATATAAGGATCAGCATGCCAACCTTCAAAGTCATATTCAGCCATTTTCGGATACCATTGCGTCATGGATAAAGCCACATCTTCTTCAGAGTTTCTTCCTGAACGTCGAACTTGTAAAGGAACTTGTCCATCAAAAGTTAATGAGAAATTTGATTTTGATTTTGGCAAAATAGCTTCAGCCAAAGTAACTTCTAAAACTGTTCCAACTACTCTTGTAGTTGCTGATTTACCGTTTTGTTTGAAATTTGAAATTTTTAAATATCCAATTTCATCAGACTTTAGTGCTTTAATTCTACTTTCAGTAACTTCTTTTTCGGCAACTTTAAATTTTCTTACCATTCGTTTATCTGGATCAGAAATAGTTTGCAAACGAATGTCCATTGCGCTTCCCGGTTGAAAAGCATTTGGATATAAATGATAATAAACTTTTCGTAAAGTATCAGCAGAATTATTGGTGTAAACTAATTCTTGTGTTCCTGTATATTGATAGTTTTTCACATCCATTTTCACATCCATCTTATAGTCAACATGTTGTTGCCAATAACCAGGATTAGGATTGTTTTGTGCAAATCCAATAAAAGAAATTAGAGTAATTAAAAGTGTTTTTTTCATAGTGATTTATTTAAAAAAACCACAAAGCATAGTATTGGTATGACTTTGTGGTTTTATATTTGAAACTTAAAAAGTTATATTACATTTTTGAAGCCATAAGTAATGCATTGTAAGCATTTACTATTCTACCAGATTTTGAAATTTCAGCAAAATTAGCATCGTGTTGATCTTCATCAACTAAAATAGCATTTTTCAATGGTGTTCCACTAAGTATAATAATTTGTTTTACTTGAGAAGCAGATAATTTTGGGTAATAAGAACGAATTAAAGCAGCAACTCCAGCAACGTTTGGTGAAGCCATTGAAGTTCCTTGTAAGTATCTGTAATTATTATTTGGAGTAGTAGCATAAATTTGCATTCCTGGAGCAAATACATCTACATTGTTTTTACCATAATTAGAGAATGGAGCTACCATATTAGAACTGTATGTTGCATTTAAAGCACCAATGATTAAAACATTATCTGAAATTTCAGGAGCACCATCATATGAATCACTTGGGTATTTATTGTGTACATCTAAGTCTTTAGAATCATTACCAGCAGCAAAAATTACTAATACGTCTTTTTTAGCAGCATATTTCAAAGCGTCCATAACCCATTCTTTATGAGGAGAATAATATTTTCCAAAAGAACCATTTATTACTTTTGCACCATTATCAACAGCATAACGAATTCCTAAAGCAATATCTTTATCGTATTCATCTCCGTTTGGAACAGCTCTAACAGCCATAATTGCAACATTATCAGCTACACCATCTCCACCTTTTCCGTTTCCTCTAACTTGAGCAACGATTCCTGCAACGTGAGTTCCGTGTAAAGCATCTTCTGGGTTTGGTCCAACTACATTATTGTTTCCATATTTTGTATCGTTTATGTCATTTGGGTTATCTCCAACAACTTTACGACCATCAAAATCAGGGTTTAAGTTATAATTTAATTGATCGTTAAAATGTTTAACTCCACCTTTTACTTGCTCAGTAAAATCTGCTACAGTAGATCTTGATAAAACTCTAGTAAAGAATGTTTTGTTATTATTTACTGTTTCATTATCAGAAGTTATTGCTTTTACATCAGCTAGATTAAAATCTTCTTTTTTAAGAAAATCTTGCATGTCTTTAACAGATTTTAAATAACCTTCATACATTTCTTTACTTTTAAGAGCACCTTCTCTTTCACCATCTAATTCAGCTTTTGCTTTAGCATAGTCAGGAGCGGTTGGTCCAGCTTTAACAATTCTTGTCATTTCTAATTGTTCGTCAACTGAGTTTCCTAAGAAATTCCATCCATTAATGTCATCAATATAACCGTTTTTGTCATCATCAATTCCGTTTCCAGCAATTTCTTTTGGGTTTACCCAAATTACTGATTTTAAATCTTCATGATTAATATCAACACCAGAATCAACAATTCCAACAATTACTTTAGTGCTTTTCTTACCTTTAAGTAATTCAGAAAATGCTTTATCAACACTCATTCCAGGAACTGAGTCTTTAACTAAATCTAAGTGGCTCCAACGTTGTAATTCGTTTTCAGTTAATTTAGTTGTTTTTGTTTGAATAGCATCAATGTTTTCAACAGGAGTTGATACCATTTGTGAAACTCCACCACAACTAGCTAATAAAAGAGCTAATGCAGCAGATACATAAAAGGGTTTAAATGTTCTCATTATTTTGAATTTATTTATATTTATTAGACAATTATTTTTTTAAAAAGTTACATATTAAAGATTAAAAACCTCATTACAGGTTAATATCTCATTCAAACGAATACCTTTTTCTGTTTTTTGAACGGTTATAATTTCGTTATGAGCATCGTGCTCTAAAATTAATTTAAAGTTTTTTTCAGCAGCCATTTCAAGGAAAATTTCTTTTTCTCCAAGAGTTAATAATGGTCTCGTATCATAACCCATTACATAAGGTAAAGGAATATGACCAGCAGTTGGTAATAAATCTGCCATAAAACAAAAAGTTTCACCATTATAATTAATCATTGGAATCATTTGCTTTTCTGTATGTCCATCTGCAAAGAATATTCCAAAACCTAATTCAGATTTTTCTAGTAAGGCATTATCTGGTCTTTTAATAAAATTTAAATGACCACTTTCTTGTATTGGAATTATGTTTTCATGTAAAAAAGAAGCTTTTTCACGATTGTTTGGTTTGGTTGCCCATTCCCAATGGTTTTCATTAGTCCAGTATTTTGCGTTTTTGAAAGCTACTTCATAACCAGTTCTATCTTTATTCCAAATTACACTTCCTCCACAATGGTCAAAATGCAAATGTGTCATAAATACATCTGTAACATCATCACGATGAAAACCATATTTTTCTAAGGATTTATCAATAGAATGATTTCCCCAAAGTGAATAATAACCAAAAAACTTATCAGATTGCTTGTTACCCATTCCAGTATCAATCAAAATTAAACGATTTCCATCTTCTATTAACAAACACCTTGCGGCAATGTCAATTAAATTGTTTTCATCAGCTGGATTTGTTCTATTCCATAAAGTTTTAGGAACAACACCAAACATAGCTCCACCGTCTAATTTAAAATTTCCGGCTTCAATAGGATATAATTTCATTTTAAAAATTTGATTGCAAGTTACAAAAAAAGCTATATTCAATTAAAGGTTTTAGGTATAAATCTATTTTATAGTCTCATAAGTTATAAAAATGTTAGTATCCATTGTAAAAAGAGCTAAATACCTTATATTTGCCGTTAATTTAGACAAAATCAAAATAACAAATGATAAAAGTTTCTGATACAGCAAGCAAAAAAATCTTTGCTATGATGCAAGAAGATGGTTTTGACGCTACTCAAGATTTTGTTAGAGTAGGCGTAAAAAGTGGTGGGTGCTCTGGTTTGTCATACGAATTAAAGTTTGACAAAGAATTAAGAGAAAACGATAAAGTCTTTGAAGATAATAGTATAAAAATTGCAGTGGAAAAAAAGAGTTTTCTTTATTTAGCTGGAACAATATTAGAGTTTTCGGGAGGATTAAATGGTAAAGGTTTTGTGTTTAACAATCCAAACGCACAAAGAACTTGTGGTTGTGGGGAAAGTTTTTCACTTTAATCAATAAAAAAACAAAATGTCAAAATACACAGAAGACGATTTAAAAGTCGAATTAGAAAATAAAGAATACGAATACGGATTTTACACCGAATTAGACTCGGAAACTTTCCCTATTGGTCTTAATGAAGACATCGTTCGAGCAATTTCTTTAAAGAAAGAAGAGCCAGAATGGATGACAGAATGGAGATTAGAAGCTTTTAGAGCTTGGCAAGAAATGATTGAACCAGAATGGGCAAATGTTCATTATGCAAAACCAGATTTTCAAGCCATTTCGTATTATTCAGCTCCTAAAAAAGTGGATCCAAACAAAACATTAGACGATGTTGATCCAGAATTATTAGCCATGTACAAAAAGCTAGGTATTTCTGTCGATGAACAAAAGAAAATGAATAATGTAGCCATGGATATAGTTGTAGATTCTGTTTCAGTTGCTACAACTTTCAAGAAAACGTTAGGAGAGAAAGGAATCATTTTTATGAGTATTTCTGAAGCTATTAAAGAACATCCAGAATTAGTTAGAAAATATTTAGGAACAGTAGTTCCTCAAAAAGATAATTTTTATGCTGCTTTAAATTCAGCTGTTTTTTCTGATGGAAGTTTCTGTTATATTCCTAAAGGTGTTCGTTGCCCAATGGAACTATCCACTTATTTCAGAATTAATCAAGCAGGAACAGGTCAATTTGAAAGAACACTTTTAATTGCAGACGAAGGAAGTTATGTTTCTTATTTAGAAGGATGTACTGCTCCTAGTCGTGATGAAAATCAATTACACGCTGCTGTTGTTGAATTAATTGCCTTAGATGATGCAGAAATTAAATATTCTACCGTTCAAAACTGGTTTCCTGGAAACAAAGAAGGAAAAGGTGGAGTTTATAATTTCGTTACCAAAAGAGGTTTGTGTGAGAAAAACGCAAAAATATCTTGGACACAAGTAGAAACTGGTTCAGCCGTAACATGGAAATATCCTTCTTGTATCTTAAAAGGAGATAATTCTATTGGAGAATTTTATTCAATTGCTGTAACGAATAATTACCAACAAGCAGATACAGGTACAAAAATGATTCACTTAGGAAAAAATACTAAGTCAACAATTATTTCAAAAGGTATTTCTGCTGGAAAATCACAAAACAGTTATAGAGGTTTGGTTCAAATTTCAGCGAGAGCAGAAAATGCCCGTAACTTTTCTCAATGTGACAGTTTATTAATGGGAAATGAATGTGGTGCACACACTTTTCCATACATTGAAAGTAAAAATACATCATCAATAATAGAACACGAAGCTACAACCTCAAAAATTGGTGAAGATCAAGTTTTCTATTGTAACCAACGTGGAATTCCAACTGAAAAAGCTATTGCATTAATCGTAAATGGTTTTAGTAAAGAAGTGTTGAATAAGTTACCGATGGAATTTGCTGTAGAAGCTCAAAAATTATTAGAAATTTCCCTTGAGGGAAGTGTTGGATAAATCTTAATGAATCTTAATGCCTTAATGGTTTAAAATAAAGAATAAAATGTTATCAATAAAAAATTTACACGCTTCAATTGAAGATAAAGAAATATTAAAAGGAATTAATCTTGTAGTAAAAGCCGGAGAAGTTCATGCTATAATGGGTCCAAATGGTGCTGGAAAAAGTACGTTGGCATCAATCGTTGCTGGAAATGAAAATTATGAAGTTTCTAAAGGCTCTATTGAGTTAGATGGAGAAGATATTTCAGAATTAGCTCCAGAAGAAAGAGCTCATAAAGGAGTTTTCTTATCCTTTCAATATCCAGTTGAAATCCCAGGAGTTTCAGTAACAAACTTCATGAGGACAGCTATAAACGAAACACGTAAGGCAAAAGGTTTGGCAGATATGCCAGCTAACGAAATGCTAAAATTAATTCGTGAGAAATCTGAATTATTAGAAATTGATCGTAAGTTTTTATCACGTTCTTTAAACCAAGGGTTTTCTGGTGGTGAAAAGAAACGTAACGAAATATTCCAAATGGCAATGTTAGAACCGAAATTAGCAATTTTGGACGAAACGGATTCAGGTTTAGATATTGATGCTTTAAGAATCGTTGCAAACGGGGTAAATAAATTAAAAAGCAAGGACAATGCTGTTGTTGTAATTACACATTACCAAAGATTATTAGAATATATTGTTCCTGATTTTGTTCACGTATTGATGGATGGAAAAATTGTAAAGTCTGGTGGAAAAGAACTAGCTTTAGAATTAGAAGAAAAAGGATACGATTGGATTAAAGCTGAATTAGTTTAAAAATTTGTTTCAAGTTTTTTTAGTTTCAGGTTAACTACTGAAACAAAATAAACCTGAAACCTGAAACAATAAAAATGGATTTAAAAGAAAAATTAGTTTCGTCTTTCATGGCTTTTGAAGAAAAAATAGATACTTCTTCTGCATTACATGATGTGCGAACAAATGCTATAAAAAATTTCGAAAATAAAGGGTTTCCAACTAAAAAGGAAGAAGCTTGGAAATATACATCGTTAAACACAATCTTAAAAAACGATTTTTCTGTTTTTCCTAAAAAAGAAAATTCAGTTGAATTTGCTGAGGTAAAAAAATATTTTTTACACGAAGTTGATACATATAAAGTGATTTTTATCGATGGAAAATTCAGCTCGTTTTTATCGGCAACAACTCATGAAGGTATTGATGTTTGTTTAATGGCGTCTGCCTTAACAAAGCCAAAATATAAAATGATTATTGATGAATATTTCAATAAAATTGCTAGTAAAGATGAAACGTTAACATCATTAAATACTGCTTTTTCTCTGGAAGGTGCTTACATCAATATTCCGAAAAGCAAAATTGCAGATAAACCCATCGAAATTATTTATTTTTCTACTGGAGTTGAAGATGCCTTAATGGTTCAACCAAGAAATTTAGTAATCGTTGGAGAAAATGCACATGTTCAAATCATAGAAAGACATCAAAGCTTAAATAGTAATCCTGTTTTAACAAATTCGGTTACTGAAATTTATGCTCAAAAAAGAGCCATTGTTGATTATTATAAAATCCAGAATGATAACCTAACAGCAAATTTAATTGACAATACTTATATTTCTCAAAAACAAGAAAGTAGAGCTTCAGTTCATACATTTTCTTTTGGTGGAAACATAACTAGAAATAACTTAAACTTCTATCACTTTGGTGAACATATCGACAGTACTTTAAAAGGAATTACGATTATTGGTGATAAACAACACGTAGATCATTACACTTTAGTGCAACACGCAACACCAAATTGCGAAAGTCATCAAAATTATAAAACTATAATTGGTGATAGTGCAACGGGTGTTTTTAATGGTAAAATTTATGTTGAAAAAGAAGCGCAAAAAACAAATGCGTTTCAACAAAATAACAACATTTTACTTAGCGAAAAAGCGACAATAAACGCAAAACCACAATTAGAAATTTTTGCTGATGATGTTAAATGTTCTCACGGTTGTACCATTGGACAATTAGATGAAAGTGCAATGTTTTATATGCAACAACGTGGAATTCCAAAAAAAGAAGCAAGAGCTTTATTAATGTTTGCTTTTTGCAACGAAGTTTTGGAAAGTGTTAAAATTCCTGAATTAAAACAACGAATCACCAAAATTATCGCTTCAAAATTAGAAGTTAAATTAGGATTTGATTTGTAAATATTCTTTTCAGTTAAAAACAAAAACCATCTCTTTAGATGGTTTTTTGTTTTTAGATTAAGCACTTATTTTTTAATATATAAAGAATAAGCTTGTTTTTTAATTTTTAATAAGGCGTAGGAGCTTTTTTATTGTTATATTTTTATCAAAAAAATGTTATTTTGTTATATTTTAAAATTTTAATGTTAAAAATGCACTAAAATAAGGTTTATATTAAAGATTTTTTATAAAAAAAGGTATAATTGACAACATACATCATTTTTTTTTTTATTTTTACTTTCTTAAAAATATATTAAAATGCGTTTATATTTACTATTTACATTATTGTTTACATCTTTTATGTTTGGTCAACTTAGTGATAAGCACTGGCTTCCACCATTGCATTCAAGAAGCGCTTCTAATGTTGGTGAGCATGTTGTGTATCTTTCTACACCAGTAGCAACACCTTTTCAAGTAACAGTTACAAATGGAAATGGACTTGCTGTTGGAACCTATACAGTTTCTGCAGGTAACCCTACACAATTTACAGTTGGAAATGGACAGCCGTCTGATATGTTTGTAACTCAAGCGGGTTTACATACAGTTTCTGGCGATGATGGACTTATATTGACAGGATCAGCAGAGTTTTATGTAACTTTTAAAATCAGGTCTATTGCTCATGGTGAAGTATTTGTTTCTAAAGGAAGAGCAGGTCTAGGTAAAGATTTTAGATTAGGTAGTGTGCCTCAAAATTCGGATGATTCTAGTAGAAATTTTGTTTCTAGTTTTATGGCTACAGAAAACAATACAACGGTAACGGTTTCTGATTATGATTCTGGTGTTACTTTTACTACTTCAACTGGAACTAACAATAATGGATCACAAACATTTGCTTTACAAGCGGGCCAATCTGTCGTTTTGTCTGGATATACAAATGTACCCGCAAATTTAAATGGATTTATTGGGGCTCGTTTAACTTCAACAAAACCAGTTGCTGTTACTACGGGTAATATGACTACAAATCCTGCTCCAGGGGGTAATGACATATGTTTGGATCAAATCGTTCCTATTGAACAAATTGGAATGGAATATGTGGTAGTTAAAGGTAATGGAACTTCTGAAACTGAATTACCTATAGTAATAGCAACTCAAAATAACACACAAATATTTGTAAATGGTATTGTTGCTCCAGTAGCGACTATAAATACAGGAGACTATTATATTGTTCCTTTTTCATATTATCAAGGAGTATTTAATCAAAATATGTATATTGAAACGGATAAACCAGTTTATCTTTATCAAGTTTTAGCTGGTGATGTACAAACTTATACAGTAGGTTTAAACTTTATTCCTCCATTAAGTTGTTCTTATCCAAAAGTTGTTGATTTAATTCCTAGTATCAACTCTATAGGTACCTCTAATTCATTTACTTCTAATATTATTTTATTAGCTGTTGCAGGATCTGTTGTTTCTATAAATGGAACTGTAACTACAGCATTTCCACAGCCTGTGTTAGGTAATCCAAACTGGGTTACATATAGAATTGCAGGTTACACAGGAAATGTAAAAGTAGAATCCACAGGATCAACAGCGGTTGGAGTTTTTGGAGAATCAGGTACAATTGGGTATGCAAGTTTTTATTCAGGATTCGGATCTGTAAATATTACTTATCAGCCAGGAGACGGTGCTGTTGGTCTTGAAGAATCTGATATGACTATTGCTAATGGCTTAGCACCTTGTCCTGGAGATATAAGAGTTTTAGATACAGGTTTAGATCCTGCTGATTTTATTTTTGAATGGACAGTTGATACTGGTTCTGGACCCGTTATTATGACAGGTGAAACAGGACCTTCTTATACCGTAACTAGTCCCGGAACATATTGTGTTACTACTTCTAATGGATTTGTTGGAAGTGCATGTACTCAAACGGATTGTGTGGTTGTTGAATATCAACCTGGTTTTGTAATTAATAATAATCCAAATGATTTATTTAGTTGTAACTATAATTTTGATTTAAGCGAAAATTCTGCTACCATTTTAAATGGTTTAGATCCTTTTACTTATGAAGTTTTTTTCTATGCAACTATGCAAGATGCAATAGACAATATAAATCAAATACCAGCACTACAAACAACAACCACAATAGTAACAACTTTTTATGTAAGAGTTGAAGGTCTTGGTTTTACATGTGCTCAAACTACTCAATTTGACGCCATTGTTTCTCCATGTCAAGCTAGTACACCACCAGACATGATTGTTTGTGATGTAAATAATTCACCAGATGGTGTTGAGGCTTTTGATTTAACAAGTCAAAACGCAGCAGTTTTAGGAGGTTTAACAGCATCAAATTTCACTATAACATATCACTTAAGTCAAGCTGGAGCTGATGCAAATAATGATTTAGCTACACCACCAACAGCCTATGTTGGAGGTCCAAATCAAGTGATCTATGTTCGTATGGAGAGTAATGCAAACCCTACTCAATATAGTACAGCTTCATTTCTTTTAATAGTAAATGAATTACCAATAGCAGGTATTGGTGCAAATACAATTTGTTCGGGTCAAACGGCTACTGTTACAATTAGTGGAACACCCGGAGCTACTGTTAGTTATTTAGATAATTTAGGAGCTACTCAAACTGTTGTTTTAGATAGTTCGGGTTCAGCAACAATTACTACACCTATTTTAACATCTAATGCTACTTACTCTTTAGTTGACGTAACTTCAGTTGAAAACTGTACTCGAGTTGTAAATGGTTCGGCTACTGTAACTGTATTGCCATTACCGACAGCTACAATTTCGGCCAATACTATTTGTGAAGGTACAACAGGTACTGTAACTATTACAGGAACTCCAAATGCTACGGTTAATTATACGGTAGATAGTGGAGCAATTCAAACTATAATTTTAAACGGATCTGGAACTGCAGTGATAACGTCACCAGTTTTAACTTCAGATTCAGTTTATTGTGTTGATGAAGTTATTTCTGCTACTACACCAGCTTGTTCAGCAACGCTGACTAATGTTTGTGCAACTATAAATGTATTACCATTACCAACAGCTACAATTTCAGCTAATACAACATGTGTAGGTTCAACAGGAACTGTAACTATTACGGGAACAGCTAATGCTACGGTAACTTATTCAGTTGATGCAGGTATTAATCAGACGATTGTTTTAGATGGTTCAGGAAATGGGTCAATAACTTCACCTGTCTTGACAGCAAATTCTGAGTACTGCTTAGTTGATATAACTTCAAACACTACACCAGCTTGTACTACAACTTTCACTAATGTTTGTGCCACTATTACAGTGTTACCATTGCCAACAGCGACTATAGTAGCCAATACGGTTTGTTCTGGTACAACAGGAACTGTAACTATAACAGGAACTGCAAATGCTACGGTAACTTATTCAGTTGATTCTGGAGTTAACCAGACAATTGTTTTAAATGCTTCAGGAACGGGAACAATAACTACACCTACATTAACAGCAAATTCTGTTTATTGTTTAGTTAGCGTAACTTCTAACACTACACCAGCATGTACACAAACATTAACTGCTTGTGCCACCGTAACAGTTAATCCCTTACCGACGGTTTCAATTTCGACTACTACACCTTCTATATGTGCTGGTACATCGGCTACTATAGATTTTGTAGGAACGGCAAATGCTACCATTACTTATACGGTTAATGGAGTTTCTAGTACGATTGTATTAGATG
>NZ_CAXBGY010000011.1:0-107753 GCF_963975515.1 uncultured Flavobacterium sp. | reverse complement strand
CCTGTGACCTTCGGGTTATGAGCCCGACGAGCTGCCTACTGCTCTATCCCGCGATTTGTGAGTGCAAAAGTACAACGATAAATCGAATAAACAAATCTTTTTTAAAATAATGTTTTTATTTTATCTATTGCATTGATATGACTACCTTTGCAAAATCAAAAATAATAAAATGGATCACAAAGCAGGTTTTGTAAATATAATTGGTAACCCTAATGTTGGGAAATCAACTTTAATGAATGCGTTAGTAGGAGAGCGTTTGTCAATTATCACAAGTAAGGCACAAACTACACGTCATCGAATTCTAGGAATTGTTAATGGAGATGATTTTCAAATCATATTTTCTGATACTCCTGGAATCATTAAACCAGCCTATGAGTTGCAAAACTCAATGATGAACTTTGTAAAAAGTGCTTTTGAAGATGCTGATGTTTTAATTTATATGGTCGAAATAGGAGAGAAGGACTTAAAAGATGAAGCTTTTTTTAATAAAATTATATATTCAAAAATACCAGTTTTATTATTATTAAATAAAATTGACAAATCAAATCAAGAACAGTTAGAAGAGCAAGTTGATTTTTGGAAAGAAAAAGTGCCAAATGCAACTGTAATTCCGATTTCTGCATTAGAGAATTTTAATGTAGAAACTGTATTTAATACTATTAAGGAGTTATTACCTGTTTCACCAGCTTACTATCCAAAAGACGCTTTAACAGATAAGCCAGAGCGTTTTTTTGTGAATGAAACTATTCGCGAAAAAATCCTTATGAATTACGAAAAAGAAATTCCGTATGCTGTGGAAATTGAAACGGAAGAGTTTTTAGAAGATGAAAATATTATCAGAATTCGTTCTGTGATTATGGTAGAAAGAGAAACGCAAAAAGGAATTATTATTGGTCATAAAGGAGGTGCATTAAAAAAAGTTGGAATGCAGTCTCGTGCTGATTTAGAAAAATTCTTTGGCAAACAAATTCACATCGAATTATACGTTAAAGTCAATAAAGACTGGAGAAGTAGTAGTTTTCAATTAAGAAGATTTGGATACAATCAAAAATAAATAGTAAACTGCCGCTGACTTTTGTTAGCGGTTTTTTTTTATTTAAAAGTCAACAACTCTCTTCATTAAATCATCAAGTTTGTGCATTTGTGGCTGGCATTTTTTTCTGTTAATTCTTGCCTGAAAATATAATGCAAACCAAAAAACAATCATCAGACCCATTATGATAAAATCTAAAGTTGTGGATTGTTTTAATCTCCAATGTGAATAGGCAATCATTGAGAAAATTAAAAATATTCCGGCAATAATAAAATGTAAAAACATAAAGAATGTCCAAACCGTTTGATCTGGACCATATAAACCTCTTACATTAGTTGTTTTGTCTTCGTTTTCTGTTAATTCTATATGTAAATGTGGTGAGTAATATTTTCGTTTTGCAAGTGTAATAAAAAAGAAAATATGATGATCTGAAATCTTTACGCGATAATCTTCTTTGACTTCCGATTTAATTTTAATGGCATTTTCGAGTATTTCTTCTATTGATTTCGGAACATCTTTGCTAAAGCTTGGTCGTAATGCAATTGTATTTTCTATTTCCATATTTCTTTATGATAAATTATAATCTTTTAAAAAGATTTTCTTTAACTCCATTTTTCCATTCGTTTTTTAAGATGCTTAAAATTATACTATCACGTCTTTCTCCATTGGGTCTAACACCATTGCTTCTTAAAACGCCTTCTTCTATACAGCCAATACTTTTCATTGCAGCTATGCTTTTTTTGTTGGCATAATCTGCTCTAAATTCAACACGTTCTATGTTCATTTTTTCGAAAGCAAATTCTAATAATAAAAATTTGCAGTTTTTATTTAACCCAGTTCCTTGGTATTCTTTACCATACCAAGTAAACCCAAGTTGTAAAGATTTGTTTGTTAGTTGAATGTCATAAAAACGAGTGCTTCCTGCATAAGAATTAGTTTTCTTGTCAAAAACTATAAATGGATAATCAATTTGCTTTTTTCTTTTCTCAAGAGCAACTTCAATGTAGTTTTTTAATTCGTTTTCGTTGCTTGCAGGAAGTAATGAATAGTCCCAAAGTTCAGGTTCGTTTATAGAAAAATGTAGTAAATTTTCAATATCAGAAAGTTCTAATGGTCTTAATAAAACGCTTTCGTTTTCGAGAGTATATTTAGTGTTAAAATCAAAATTCATATTTATTCAATTATTTTTTTGAATAATTTTTGCAATTCATGCATCTGAGAAATCCCTCTACTTCTGTTTAGTCGGGCAATAAAGTATAGTAAAAACCAAATAATAGTCATGGAAATCATAATCATTAAATCAAATTTGAAAGGTTGATTTAATAACCATTTAGAATAAACAATAACCATAAAAATTAAAAAAACACCAGCAACTATAAAATGTAGAAACATAAAAAGTGTCCATAAGACAGGATCTGGTCCATATGTTCCTTTGATGAAAGTATTGCCATCTTCCATTTTTTCTAAAGTAATTTTTAGATTTGGCGAGTATTTTTCTCTAAGCAACATTCCAATTGAAAAACGTATATATTGTTCAGTTATTTTTATTCTATAATCTGGTTCAACTTTGTTTTTAAGTTTTTCACAACTTGCAATTATGGCTTCAATTGGTTTTGAAACAACTTTGTCAAATCTATATCTTAACTTTAATTCTTTATCTGATTCCATAAATGGATTTTAGTTTCGGATTACTAAATTACAATTTATTTTATTAACGCAAAAGTATTATTTTGTTGTATAACTAAAGGTTAGTTAAAAAAACGTACTTTTGCACCTTCAAATATATGTTATGAATAATATTGTTGCCATAGTAGGAAGGCCAAATGTAGGAAAATCAACTTTTTTTAACCGATTAATACAACGTAGAGAAGCGATTGTAGATTCTGTTAGTGGAGTTACTCGTGATAGAAATTACGGAAAAAGTGAGTGGAATGGGAAAGAATTTTCTGTAATTGATACTGGTGGGTACATTAAAGGCTCTGATGATATTTTTGAAGCAGAAATAAGAAAACAAGTAGAATTAGCCATTGATGAAGCTGATGCCATAATTTTTGTGGTTGATGTGGAAGAAGGAATTACTCCAATGGATGATGAAGTTGCTAAGTTGTTACGTAAAGTAAAGAAACCAGTTTTATTAGTTGTAAACAAGGTTGATAATGCAATGCGTACTAATGATGCTCTTGAATTTTATAATTTAGGTTTAGGTGAATATTTCGCTATATCTGGAATGACAGGAAGTGGAACAGGAGAATTACTAGATGAACTAGTAAATATTTTACCTGAAATGCCTGAAGTAACTGAAGAAGAAAATCCATTACCACGTTTTTGTGTAGTAGGAAGACCAAATGCAGGAAAATCTTCGTTCATTAATGCCTTAATTGGTGAAGATAGATTTGTAGTAACTGATATTGCAGGAACAACTCGTGATGCAATTGATACAAAATATAATCGTTTTGGTTTTGAATTTAACTTGGTTGATACAGCCGGAATTAGAAGAAAAGCAAAAGTAAAAGAAGATTTAGAGTTTTATTCGGTAATGCGTTCTGTACGTGCTATTGAAAATAGTGATGTTTGTATCTTAATGATTGATGCAACTCGTGGGTTTGAAGGACAAGATCAAAGTATTTTTTGGTTAGCAGAAAAAAACAGAAAAGGAATTGTAATTCTAGTAAACAAATGGGATTTAGTAGAAAAAGACACAATGACTACTAGAGATTATGAAAGAAAAATTCGTGAAGAATTATTGCCTTTTACAAATGTGCCAATTCTTTTCGTTTCAGCATTAAACAAACAACGTTTAATTAAAGCTTTAGAAGTTGCTGTAAATGTTTTTGAAAATAGAAAACATAGAATTCAGACTTCTAAATTTAATGATATTATGTTGCCAATTATCGAGCATAATCCGCCACCAGCATTAAAAGGTAAATATGTAAAAATTAAATATTGTATGCAGTTGCCAACACCAACGCCACAGTTTGTGTTCTTTTGTAACTTGCCTCAATATGTTAAAGATCCCTACAAACGTTTTATAGAAAATAAACTTCGTGAAGAGTTTAATTTTGAAGGAGTTCCAATCGAAATTTACTTTAGACAAAAATAATTACTAAGCACCCAAACGGGTGCTTTTTTTATAAAGTCTTGTTAAAATATAAGTAAGAATTTTTCTATTTAAACAATAAATTTTTTATTTGTCAGTTATTAAGAAAATCAATCATCAATCAAATTTTTATGTTAAAAAAAATTACTTTAATTACAACTTTATTGTTTGCATGCCATGGCTTTAGTCAAAGCACTTTTCAACTTTCAGGTAAAATAATTGACAATGTTTCAAAAGCTCCATTAGAATCAGCAACAATTTACCTTACTAGTGTAAAAGATTCTACAATTATTGATTATACAATTTCTGATAAAAGCGGAAATTTTTATTTAAAATCAAGAAAAACAGAATCACCGGTAAATTTTAAAGTTTCTTACAATGGTTTTCAGAATTATAATAAAAAAATTGATAATATCTTAGCAGATAAGGATTTTGGATCAATTGAAATGTTTGAGCAAACAGCACAATTAAATGAAGTAGTAGTTAAAGGTGAAATCCCACCAATTCAAATTAAAACAGATACTTTAGAGTTTAATGCTGGATCTTTTAAAGTTGGACCAGATGCAAACGTGGAAAAATTACTAAAACAATTGCCTGGTGTTGAAATTGATGATGAAGGAAAAATTACCGTAAACGGAAAAGAAGTAAAAAATATTTTGGTAAACGGAAAACCTTTCTTTGGTAAAGACGGAAAAATAGCTACTCAAAATTTACCAGCTGATATGATTGACAAGGTTCAAGTATCTGATACAAAAACCAAAGCCGAAGAGATTTCTGGTAGAGCAGCAAGTTCTAATGAAAGTACTATAAACCTAACCATTCAAGAGGATAAAAATAAAGGAATGTTTGGAAAAGCAATACTTGGTTATGGTTCAGATAAGCGGTATGAATCAAGTTTGTTGTTTAATTATTTTAAAGATACCCAAAAAATCAGTATTCTAGGTTCTGCAAACAACATAAACTCTGTTGGGTTTTCTATGAATGAAATCTTTGATAATATGGGTGGTGGTCGAAATTCATCCGTTTGGGTTAATGATAGTGGTTCATTTAATATTAACGGAATGCAGTTTGGTGGTGGTTCAGGAATTACTCGTTCTAACTTAGTTGGAATTAATTATGCTGATGAATGGTTTAATAAAAAAGTTGACCCTAATTTTAGTTATTATTTGAATACTGCCATTACAGAAAATAAAAACAGAACAAAAAGAACTAATCTTTTACCAACAGGAACAACAAAAACAGATTCAGAATCTTCTTTTAAAAATGACGTAGTCGGACATAATTTTTCTTCAGAATTTGAAATAAAAATTGACTCAACGTCTACTTTATATTTAATGCCTTCCTTTTCAAAAAGTGATGCAAAAAACAGAAGCACAAGTTTTTCAAAATCATTTGATGTGAACGATGATTTACTAAATGAAACTAATGGTTCTAACTTTAATGAATCGGATAATAATAAATTTAAAAACAGTTTATATTATAACAAAAGTTTAAAGAAAAAAGGCAGAGCAATTAGTGTTAATATTGATAATGAACATTCAAACAATAATAACACCTTAAATACAATTACAAATACTGTTTTTTATCAATCGGGTAATGCAGATGATATTCGTAATCAAAATGTATTTGATAAAGAATCAAATAATGATTTAAGACTTGAGTTAGGATTTAATGAGCCTATAAGTGATTCGTTGACTTTTAATTTTCAAAATTATTACGATACCAAAAAAGGAACTGATTCTCGAAATACATTCAATTTTAATGCTAGCACAAATCAGTATGATACTTTTAATGATTTGTTATCAAATACAATTGATTCTAAAAATAATACATTTGGAACCTCAGTTGGTTTGCAATTAAATAAGTCAAAATTAAGAGGAAGTATTTCATTGGGTGCTGATTTTTTAGGTTATGAGAATCAGGCAAATTATTTAGGAACAACTACAAGATTAAAAGATAATTATGTTTATCCAAATGTAAATGGATACATGAGTTATAAAATTGCTAAATCAAAGTCAATTTATACGAACTTTAATTACGAAGCTTCATTGCCTTCAGCAAATCAATTATTGCCTTTTGAAAATTTAGCTAATCCTTTAAATACAATTATTGGTAATGCTAATTTGAAGCCAAGAGAAACCTACAGAATGTATAATAATTTCAACAATTATGATTATGCTACTCGATCTGGTTTTTATACTTATTTTGGAGGAAATTTAACGACAAATGACGTGGTAAGTTCTACTGTTTATGATTCAGATTTTAAAGCTGTTACAACTTATGAAAATGTTGATAAATCATATAGTATGTTTACTGGTTTTAACGTAAATAAATCATATAATAAAGAAAAAAGAACCATTAAATATGGCTATGGAATTTGGGTAAACTATAATTTCAATCAAGGATTAACGAATTTGGCGTTGTATGAATCAAGAGCTTTGCAATTAAATCCAAGAGTTAATTTTTCTTATATTATTCAAGATAAAATTACGATTACGCCTTCCTACAAGTATTCGTATAATATTACTCGTTTTGATAATTATATTATCGATAAAACAGATAATTTTAAACACAGTTTTAAATTAGAAACTACAAGCTATTGGCCAAAGAATGTTGTTCTAGGTAATGATTTTGGTTATAATTATAACTCAAATATAACAGGTGGATTTCAAAAAGATTTTTATTTATGGAATGTGAGTTTAGGATATAATTTCTTTAAAGATCAATTATTAGCAAAAGTCAAAGTTTATGATTTGTTAAACCAAAATGTAAATGCAACTAGAAGTATATCTCCAACTTCAATTACAGATTCAGAAAATACGGTTTTACAACAATATGTAATGTTTTCTTTAACCTATAAATTAGAGAAATTTGGAGGCAAAAAGAAAAACGATAACGGAATATTCTTTGATTAAAATTCTAAAAAATTAAAAACATAAAAAAACTCGTTTCACTTTAATGAAACGAGTTTTTTTATGCTCTAATATTTCTGATTTTACCAGCTTCCACCGGCACCACCACCAGAGAATCCACCACCGCCAAATCCGCCTCCGAATCCACCGCCACCAAATCCGCCACCAGAAGATCCACCACCAAAGCCTCCACCGCTTCTTCCTAAGCTGCTTAAGATTATCATATCTAATATGCCTGGACCACCAAACTTTCCAGTTCCATTGTTTCCTCCACCATTGTTTTTGTTTTTTGCAATAAGTATAAAAATTATAATAATAATGATGAAAAAAACTAAAAACGGAAAGGGATTGTCTTTTTTGTTTTGAATTCGAGAACCTTTATATGTTCCTTTAATTACCTCAAAAATAGCTGTTGTTCCTGCGTCCAATCCTTTGTAATAACTTCCAGCTTTGAATTCTGGGATAATTATATTTCGAATAATTTCTCCATTAATTCCAGCAGTTAAATATTGCTCTAATCCATAACCTGGAGAAATCCATATTTTTCTTTCTTCCTTGGCTAATAAGATTATTATACCATTGTCATTTTGTTTTGTTCCTCCGATTCCCCATTCTTGCCCCCATTTTGGCGTAAGAATACCAATATCTTCTCCTTTTAGGCTTTCTATTGTTATTACTACTATTTGAGTTGTTGTTGAGTCAGAAAAATGAACTAACTTATCTTCTAATGCTTTTTCTTCGTTAGCATTTAAAACATCTGCATAATCATATACTGAAGTTTGAAATTTTGGAATATCTGGAATTTTATATTGTGAAAATCCCAAAAATGACATTAACATTAAGGAAGCGAAGATTACAAATTGAATAATTTTATATAGTATGTTTATCATTATCCTTTTGAAATTTCGTTTGATAGTTCGTTAGTATCATCTGCTTGATATGGAAAATATTTTTTCAATTGTTTTCCTGCGTTTTTAATACCTTTTACCAAGCCTTTTTTATTCTTTTTTTCTACAAAATTTTTCAAAACAATGTCTTTTGTACATTCCCAGAAATCTGATGGTACAACTTTATTAATGCCTTCATCACCAATAATTGCAAATTGATTTCCAGATACATTTATATAAAACAAAACTCCATTTCTAGCTTCAGTTTCATACATCTTTAAAGTGTTAAAAACCTCCGTAGCTCTTTCGATAGGAGGTTTTTCTGATTTTTCTTCAATATGCACGCGAATTTCACCCGAAGTGTTTTCTTCAGCAATTCGAATAGCTTCAACTATTTTTGCTTCTTGTTTAGAAGTTAAAAAGTCTTCGGTTTTTGACATGTTTATTGTGGTTTTTTGTCGAAATCAAATTCAACTTCAACAGGTTTTTCAGCACCTTCAACTGCTTTGAAAGCCTCTTTTTCTTTATATTCTGATAAAACGAACTTTCTAGGTATTTTTAAAACATAGTTGTTGTATTTTTCAATAGATTCATTAAATCTTGTTCTAGCAGTCAAAATTTGGTTTTCAGTACTTGCTAATTCGTCTTGTAGTTTTAAGAAATTCTGATTTGCTTTTAAATCAGGATATCTTTCAACAGTAACTAATAAACGTGACAAAGCTGAACTTAAACCAGATTGAGCTTGATTAAATTGAGCTAATTGTTCTGGAGTAATGTTTGTAGGGTCAATTGTTATTGATGTTGCTTTACTTCTTGCATTTATTACTGCTTCTAAAGTTGATTTTTCAAAATCAGCAGCACCTTTAACAGTTTTAACTAAATTGCCAATTAAATCATTTCTTCTTTGGTAAGATGTTTCAACATTTCCCCATTCTTTTTTTACAGCTTGATCAACCTCAATTGCTCCATTTTTTACTCCAAAGTACCAAGTTACAAGTCCAAATATTAAAGCTCCTATAATAATTACCGGGATTAACCATTTTTTCATAATTTTTTGTTTTAAGTTTATTGTTTAGTTATTAGTCTGCTTTTATTGTTATTTGTTTCATTTCTAAAACCTAAAGTTCTCCTTTAAATTTTTTTAACTCATTCTTAATTGATTCTAATTTTGAGATAATCTCAAATTTATCTAAAGTCTTCTTTTGATTTTCTTTTAAATGTGTTTTTGCTCCATCTAATGTAAACCCTCTTTCTTTTACCAAATGATAAATCAATGATAAATTTTTAATATCGTCCGGAGTGAATTTACGATTGCCTTTAGCATTTTTTTTTGGTTTTAAAACATCAAATTCTTTATCCCAAAAACGAATTAAGGATGTGTTTACATCAAAAGCTTTAGCCACTTCACCAATACTATAATATAATTTTCCTGCTGGTAAATCTACGTGCATAATTTATGTCTTAATACTTAATATTGTTATAGTTAATCAAGCGATTGGTTCTCCTGATTGGCAATTTTTGAAATATTGATATATTCTTCTGCCGAAATACTTCCGTAATAGAAATTTAACGGATTTATTTTTTGACCATCTTTTATAACTTCATAATGTAAATGAGGTGCTTCACTTCGGCCAGTACTTCCTACATAGCCAATCACGTCTCCACGCTTTACTCTTTGCCCAGCTCTAACATTATATTTGCTTAAATGTGCATATAATGTTACATAACCAAATCCGTGATTTACTTCAATATGATTTCCATAACCCGATAATGAGTTGTCAGCTTTTAAGACAGTTCCATCACCGGTAGCATAAATAGGTGTTCCTTGCGGTGATGTAAAATCCATTCCATAATGAAATTTTCGAGCTTTAGTAAAAGGATCACTTCTATATCCAAAACCAGAAGCCATACGTTTCAATTGTTCATTTTTAACAGGTTGAATAGCAGGAATTGAGGCTAATAATTTTTCTTTTCCTTTAGCTAATCCAATAATTTCATCTAATGATTTGGATTGAATTACTAATGCTTTTGTTAATATATCAACGCGTTTTGTTGTGTTTATTACTAAATCAGAATTATTGTACCCTTGAAGTTCTCTATATCTATTAACTCCACCAAATCCTTCTTTACGTTGCTCCATTGGAATAGGTTCACTGTTAAAATAAACGCGATAAATATTGTTGTCTCTGTCTTCAACAGCATCTAGAACTTCTTCTATTTGATCAATTTTTTTGTTTAATAACTTGTAATTAATACTTAAATTTTGAATTTCTCGAGCCTGAAATTTATCTTTTGGAGTTTCTAGAAAACTACTGTTAATCAGTACGATAAAACTTAAAAATCCAAATAAAGCTGCTGATAAAAGAAATAATAAACCATAGCCAATTTTTCGCCATCTACGTGGGCTAATTTTTTTATAGGATAAATTTTCTGGATCGTAATAATATTTTACCTTCGACATTATATAAAATATAGTATTTTTGTGCCTAATTAAAATGTTAGACAGTAGTTATACGAACAAATTTAAGAAATGTTTCATTCTAATCCATTTTTTAAAGTAAAACTTTTCCCAAATTTGCAAATGTTACTAATAATCAAACATAAAAAGATATAAAATCTAATTACCAAAAATGAAATCACAAGACATTAGAAAGCAATTTTTACAATTTTTTGAATCAAAAGGACATTTAATCGTTCCATCTGCACCAATTGTGCTTAAAGATGACCCAACATTAATGTTTAACAATTCTGGAATGGCCCAGTTTAAAGAATATTTTTTAGGAAATGCCACTCCAAAAAGTAACAGAATTGTTGATACACAAAAATGCCTTCGTGTTTCAGGAAAACATAATGATTTAGAAGATGTAGGTTTTGATACGTATCATCACACAATGTTTGAAATGTTAGGAAACTGGTCTTTTGGAGATTATTTCAAAACGGAAGCCATTAATTGGTCTTGGGAGTTTTTAACAGAAGTTTTAAAATTAGATAAAGATCGAATTTACGTTTCTGTTTTTGAAGGAAATCCTTCTGAAAATGTTCCGTTTGACCAAGAAGCATTTGATTTATGGAAACAACATGTTAATGAAGACCGAATTATTAAAGGAAATAAAAAAGATAATTTCTGGGAAATGGGAGATCAAGGTCCTTGTGGTCCATGTTCAGAAATTCATATCGATTTACGTTCTGATGAAGAAAGAGCAGCAGTTTCTGGATTTTCATTAGTAAATGAAGATCATCCACAAGTGGTGGAAATTTGGAACAATGTATTTATGGAATTCAACCGTAAAGCAGATGGTTCTTTAGAGAAATTGCCAGCTCAACACGTTGATACAGGAATGGGATTTGAACGTTTATGTATGGCAATGCAAAACGTGACTTCTAATTATGATACGGATGTATTTACACCACTTATTGGAAAATTAGAAGAAATTACAGGTTTAAAATACACTTCAAACGAAGTTAAAAATATTTCAGAAGAACAAAATAAAACTAACATTGCAATTCGTGTTATTGTAGATCACGTTCGTGCTGTGGCTTTTGCTATTGCTGATGGACAATTGCCTTCAAACACTGGTGCAGGTTATGTAATTCGTAGAATTTTACGTCGTGCTATTCGTTACGGATTTACATTTTTAAATACAAAAGAGCCTTTTATAAATAAATTGGTTGAAGTTTTAGCTAACCAAATGGGAGAATTTTTTCCTGAAATTAAATCACAACAAGGTTTAGTAACCAATGTAATTCGTGAAGAAGAAGCTTCTTTTTTAAGAACTTTAGATCAAGGATTACAATTGTTAGATAACGTAATTGCTAATACAAATGGTAAACAAGTTGATGGTGCAAAAGCATTTGAATTGTATGATACTTTTGGATTTCCAATTGACTTAACCGCTTTAATATTAAGAGAAAGAGGTTTTGATTTAGATGAAGCTGGTTTTGATAAAGCAATGCAAGAACAAAAAAATCGTTCGCGTGCTGCTTCAGAAGTTTCAACAGATGATTGGAAAATACTAGTAGAAGGTAATACAGAATCTTTTGTAGGTTATGACCAAACAGAAAATGATGTTAAAATCACAAGAATTCGTAAAATTGATTCTAAAAAAGACGGTGTTTTATACCAAATCGTTTTAGATGCAACTCCTTTTTATCCAGAAGGTGGTGGACAAGTTGGAGATAAAGGAACATTAGTTTCAGCAAACGAGTCAATTGAAATCATTGATACTAAAAAAGAAAATAATTTAATATTACATATAACTAAAAAATTACCTGAAAATGTTTCAGCTAGTTTTGTAGCTAAAGTAAATACAGATTTAAGAGTAGCTTCTTCTAAAAATCACTCGGCTACGCATTTAATGCACTTGGCTTTGAGAACGATTTTAGGAACACACGTAGAACAAAAAGGTTCATTGGTTAACCCAAAATATTTGCGTTTTGACTTTTCTCATTTTTCAAAAGTGACGGATGAAGAAATCAAACAAGTGGAAGATTTTGTAAACCAAAGAATTCAAGAACAACTGCCATTAATCGAAAGAAGAAGTATTCCAATCCAACAAGCTTTAGATGAAGGAGCATTGGCTTTATTTGGAGAAAAATATGGTGATAATGTTCGTGCAATAAAATTTGGAGATTCCATGGAACTTTGTGGAGGAATTCACGTTTCAAACACAGCAAATATTTGGTCATTCAAAATCACATCTGAAGGTGCGGTTGCAGCAGGAATTCGTCGTATTGAAGCAATTACTGGTGATGGTGTAAGAAACTTTTTCGCTAATCAAGAAAATACTTTAGCTGAAATCAAGGAAACTTTGAAAAATCCTCAAGATACAATCAAAGCAGTAGTTTCATTACAAGACGAAAATGCTAAATTGAAGAAACAAGTAGAGCAATTGTTAAAAGAAAAAGCTAAAGGCTTAAAAGGCGATTTAGTAACTCAAATTCAAGAAGTAAACGGAGCTAAATTCTTAGCTACTCAAGTTGATTTAGATGCAAACGGAGCTAAAGATTTGGCTTATGAATTAGGAAATAACGAAACCAATTTATTTTTAGTTTTCGCTACAGTTACAGATGATAAACCAATGCTAACTTGTTACATTTCTAAAGAATTAGTAGAAGTAAAAAGTTTAAATGCTGGACAAGTAGTTCGCGAATTAGGAAAATACATCCAAGGTGGTGGTGGTGGACAACCGTTCTTCGCAACTGCTGGTGGAAAAAATGTTGAAGGAATTAAGGAAGCTTTGGAGAAAGCGGTTGATTTTGTGAAGTAACCATTATATACAACCCTTTCAGAGTTCAAAACTCTGAAAGGGTTTATTAATTTAATTAAAATTTCATGCAATTCACCACTAAAATCCCAATACAAAAATTCCAAAACCCAATAACTTATGAAAGTAAGATAATGGCTTTAGGTTCGTGCTTTGCGGAAAACATGAGTAAAAAGTTTGAATATTTTAAATTCCAAAATTCGGTTAACCCATTCGGAATTATATTCAATCCAGTTTCTATTGAAAAATTAGTAAACCGAATTGTAAATCAAATCAAATTCACAGAAAAAGACATCTTTTTCCATAACGATTTATGGCATTGTTACGAAGTACATTCCGAATTATCAAATCCAAATAAAGAAGAATTTTTAAAAGAATTAAATCAAATAATCGAAAAATCGAACAATCAAATAATTGATTCAACACATTTAATAATCACATACGGAACTTCATGGGTTTACAGAAATATAGAATCCAAAGAAATTGTTGCCAATTGCCATAAAGTACCTCAAAAACAATTTACAAAGGAAATTCTTTCCATAGAAACCATTGAGAAATCTATTGAAAATACAATAGCATTAATCCAAAAGGTTAATCCAAATTGTAATTTCATTTTCACAGTTTCACCCGTTAGACATATAAAAGATGGTTTTGTCGAAAATCAAAGAAGTAAAGCTCATTTAATTTCCGCAATCCATTCAACTGACAACTCACAATTGACAACTCGCAACTATTTTCCTAGCTACGAAATTATGATGGATGAACTTCGAGATTATCGTTTTTATGCTGAAGATATGTTACATCCGAATCAAGTAGCAATCGATTATATTTGGGAACGATTTTCAGAAAATTACATTTCAGCCGAAAGTCAAAAAGTGATGCAAGAAGTTGATTCAATTCAAAAATCAGTATTACATCGACCATTTAATTCAAATTCAGAAAGCTATCAAAAGTTTTTATCGAATTTGAATAAAAAAATCAATACCTTAACCTCAAATTATCCTCAAATTGAGTTTTAACATGAGCGAAACTTATTCAAAATATAGTTTTTTCGGAAAATTATCAGAAATCAGAAAATGGATTTTAGTCTTGTTTCTTGGATTTATTTTATTTTGGATTTTCAACTATTTCACAAAAGATGATGATTCTTCAACGATAGAATACGATACGAATCTTATTCAAACCCAAATTAAAAACGTTGGAAAATTAGTGGTTACAGAAGGTCATTTCGCAGAAGTTTTGACTTACAAAGACAAAAAAGAAACCTATATTCCTGGTTTGACTTTTGATAAAAAAGCATTAGTGGTTATCAACGCAGATGTAACCGTGAGTTTCGATTTAAGTCAAGTTAAATATGATATTGATGCAGAAAACAAAATTTTAACGATAACAAACATTCCAAAAGAAGAAATAAAAATCAGTCCAGATTTTAAATATTATGACACAGAATCATCTTCTTTTAACGAATTTAATGGTGAAGATTATAATAAAATCAACAAATTAGCTCGAGAAAGTTTAGCTAAAAAAATTGATCAATCAACTTTAAAATCTAATGCTAAAAATAGATTATTGTCTGAATTATCAAAAATGCTTGTTTTGACAAATTCAATGGGCTGGACTTTAAAATATGATGGAGCTGAAGTAAAATCAGAAAAAGATTTAGAATTAAAACTATAAAAAAAAGGCTTCAAAATAATGAAGCCTTTTTCGTTTTATAATTTATTTTGTAAACTTGTCCATCCACCACCGTTAATGCAGTCAATTCCGTTTTGTTTTAAAATAGAAGTAGCTTGACCACTTCGCATTCCAGAACGACAACAAGCAATTACTGGCTTGTTCCATTTTTTAATTTCAGCAATTTTACCATTGAACAATTGTAATGCAATATTTTTAGAACCTTTAATGTGACCATCTTTAAACTCTTCAATTGTTCTTACGTCTAAGATTACGGCTCCCTTTGCTATATATTCTTGAATGTCGTTTGTTTTATTTCCAAAACCTAATAAATCTAATAAACCCATACCTTTATGTTTTAATTTGAGGCAAAATTACAATTTACTTACTATAGTTTTGTAACAAAAGTTACTACAATCAATTCATTTTACTATTTTTGAAATAATGAAACCAATAGACAGAAAAACAGAAATTATAAATTGTGCAGCTAAACTTTTTAAAGAAAAAGGATATAGTGCAGTGACTATGAGAGATATTGCTCAAGTTTTGGATATAAAAGCAGCAAGTTTATACAATCACATTAAATCCAAACAAGAAATTTTAGTTTTAATTGTGATTGAAATTGCCGAAGAGTTTACCAACACAATCAACGAAATTGTACTTTCTGAAACAACAACAATTCAAAAATTAGAAAAAGTAATCCAATTACATATCGACATCACAATAAGAAATCCAGAAGCTTTAGCTTGTCTAAACAACGATTGGATGCATTTAACAGATAAAGAATTGACTTATTTCATAAAAATGCGTGAAGATTACGAAGAAAATTTCAGAAACATCATAAAATCTGGAATCGCTTCTAACGAAATCAAAAATATAAATCAAGAAGTTATTATATTTTCAATGCTTTCAACACTTCGAACACTTTATCTTTGGTATGGAAAGAAAAAAGGTTTTACCGAAGTTTCTCTAAAAAATAATATGAAAGAAGTGTTGCTTAACGGAATTGTGAATTAACAAAAGTTAAAAATTTACAACGTTTTCGTAAAGTATTAATATTTTCCTTAAATTTGCATAGTTAACTAACAACCGTTAGTTTTAATAATAATACAATTAAATGGCGAAATTTCACAAAATAGAAGTCCAAGATATTTATAAAGAAACTAGAGATTGTTCTGTAGTTACCTTTCAAATTCCAGACGAATTAGTTTCTGAATTCCAATACAAACAAGGACAACACTTAACATTAAAAACAATAATTGACGGTGAAGATATTCGTCGTTCATATTCGTTATGTTCAAGTCCAACAGAAAATAAATGGCAAGTTGCTGTAAAAAAAATCCCAGGTGGTTTGTTTTCATCATTTATAAATGATTCATTAAAAAAAGGAGATTTTGTAGAAATAATGGCTCCAAGTGGAAAATTTAATGTTGAGGTAAATTCAGAAAAAGCCAAAAATTATATCGTTTTTGCAGCAGGAAGCGGAATAACTCCAATACTTTCTATCATAAAAACCCATTTAACTTTAGAGCCAAATAGTACATTCAAATTGTTTTATTTGAATAGAAGCGTAAAATCAATTATCTTTAAAGAAGAAATAGAACAATTAAAAAATAAATATTTTGGTCGTTTTGAAATTTTTCATTTCCTAACAAAAGAACACCGTTTTTCAGAATTGTTCAACGGAAGGTTTACCAAAGAAAAAATACAAGTTCTTACAGAGAAAATTATAGATGTTCCTTCAATAGACGAATGTTTTATTTGTGGTCCAGAAGATATGATTTTCCTTCTTCGCGATGAATTAAATGCAGCGGGATTAGACAAAGAAAAAATTCATTACGAATTATTCACATCTGGAATTTCTGATGCAGACAAAGAAAGAATTAAGAAAATCGTAGAACACAAAGCAGAAGGAACAGACGTAACCATTATCGACGGTGGAAAAGAATTCCATTTTGTTATGGAAGATTCTTACGACAATATTCTAGACGGAGCATTAGCAGCTGGAGCCGATTTACCTTTCGCATGTAAAGGTGGAGTTTGCAGCACATGTAAATGCATGGTTATAGAAGGAGAAGTAGAAATGAAAGTAAATTACGCATTAGACGCGCACGAAGTAGCAAGAGGATTGGTTTTAAGCTGTCAAGCTGTGCCAACGACCGATAAAGTAGTAGTAGATTTCGGGGTTTAGAAGCAAATGGCTTGGGCATTTTAGGAAATGTAATTCCTGCTTTCCCTCCAAAACTTTGCAAAAGCAAAGGTTTTTCCCTCCAATCAGGGCTATTAGATAAATGTATTGAATAAAAACAAAAAATAATTTGCGAATTTGCGGTAAATTAAAAATCCGTGAAAATTCGTGGCAAAAAAGAAACCCTTAATGAACCATAGTATCTTAATGGTTTAAAAAGAAAAAATATTAATCGTTCAAAGTTACTGCAAAGTATAATATTACGGCGACTGAACACTGAACACTAATTCAAAAAAGTATGTCAGATAGAGAAGTAAAAAACCTAGAAGAAATTTTCGATGCAAAAATTGCACGCGACGAAAAAATCGAACCAAAAGATTGGATGCCGGAGAAATACCGTCAAACACACATTCGCCAAATGTCCCAACATGCACATTCAGAAATTGTCGGAATGTTGCCAGAAGGGAATTGGATAACGCGTGCACCGTCTTTAAAAAGAAAAGTAGCTTTATTAGCTAAAATTCAAGATGAAGCAGGTCATGGTTTATACCTTTATTCTGCGACAGAAACACTTGGAATTTCCCGCGAAGAATTATACGAACAACTGCATTCAGGAAAAGCAAAATATTCAAGTATTTTCAATTATCCAACCTTAACTTGGGCAGATATGGGAGCAATTGGATGGTTGGTTGATGGTGCAGCCATTATCAATCAAGTGCCTTTATGTTCAACTTCATTCGGACCTTACGCAAGAGCAATGGTTCGTGTGTGTAAAGAAGAAAGTTTCCACCAAAGACAAGGTTTTCAAATCATGATGACTTTAGCAGAAGGAACTCCAGAACAAAAAGAAATGGCACAAGACGCTTTAAACCGTTGGTGGTGGCCTTCTTTAATGATGCTTGGACCTTTAGATGCTGAATCCATTCACACAGAACAATCGATGAAGTGGAAATTGAAACGAAAAAGTAACGACGATTTACGCCAACAATTTATAGATCAAACCGTTCCTCAAGCAGAAATGATTGGCTTAACAATCCCAGATCCAGATTTAAAATGGAACGAAGAAAAACAATCCTACGATTTCGGAGAAATGAATTGGGATGAATTCTGGCAAGTAGTCAAAGGTCACGGACCATGTAACAAAGAACGTATTTCTGCAAGAGTAAACGCTTGGGAAAACGGAAAATGGGTTCGCGATGCAGCGATGGCTTACGCAGAAAAACAAGAAAATAAAATAGTAAAACAAGCAATATAATTAATTACGAATTACGAATTACAACAATTCATAATTCATAATTTAAAATTCATAATTATGAAAAACTGGCCTCTTTGGGAAGTATTTATAAGAAGTAAAAACGGATTAGAACATCGTCATTGTGGTTCATTACACGCAAGTGATGCAACAATGGCATTAGAAAACGCACGTGATGTTTACACAAGACGTATGGAAGGTGTAAGTATTTGGGTGGTTCCATCTACTGAAATCACAGCATCAAATCCTGATGATAATGCAGAATTTTTTGAACCAGCTTCAGATAAAATTTATCGTCACCCAACTTTTTACGAATTGCCTGACGAACTAAAACATATGTAACTATTTCCCCTCCTTTGGAGGGGTGCCCATAGGGCGGGGTGGAAAATATTAATTTGCGAATTAGCGGTTATCAGTCTTTGCGACTTTGCGACTTTGCGAGAACTAAATAAAATGAACAATAATTTAATTCAATACATCTACGGAATTGCAGACAACGCGCTGATTTTAGGACAACGTTTGGGAGAACTTTGTGGACACGGACCAAGTTTAGAAACAGATATCGCTATGACTAATATTTCATTAGACTTATTTGGTCAAGTGAGAAGTTATTATCAATATGCTGCCAAATTACAAGGAGATGATGTAACAGAAGATACTATAGCTTTTTTACGTAAGGAAAGAGATTACAAAAATGTACTTTTAGTAGAACAACCTAATGGTGATTTCGCATATTCAATAACAAGACAATTTTTGTTTGATATTTATCACTTGCTTTTACTTTCAGAATTACAAAACAGTAAAGATGAAACGCTTTCAGCAATAGCTAAGAAAAGCATCAAAGAAGTTTCATATCATACTCGTTTTTCATCAGATTGGATGAAACGTTTAGGTGATGGAACTGAAGAAAGTCACAACAAAATTCAAACAGCAGTCAATGATTTATGGGAATTCACAGATGAATTATTCCACACAACTGACGCTGATAAAGCTATGATTTCAGAAGGAATTGGAGTAGATGTAAGTTTACTAAAAGAATCATTTTACAAAAAAGTAAGCGAAATTCTTGAAGAAGCTACAATTCAAACTCCAGATATAAAATACTTTCAAAAAGGAGGAAAACAAGGAATTCATAGTGAACACATGGGTTATCTTTTAGCACAAATGCAATACATGCAATTGGCTTATCCAAATATGAATTGGTAAACTAATGATTTGTCATTCTGAACTTGTTTCAGAATCTCAATTAAGACAAAATAAGAAATCCGTGATAATCCGTTAAATCAGTGTCGTCCGTGTTCCAAAAAAAATAATTCGCGAATTCGCGGTTAAAAAATGACAGAAACAACACAACATATCGACCAAAAACTATTCGAAATACTCGAAGCAGTTTCCGATCCTGAAATTCCAGTCTTATCGATTATGGAAATGGGAGTTGTGCGTTCTGCCAAAATAGTCAATAATATTGTTGAGGTTCAAATTACACCAACATACAGTGGTTGTCCAGCAATGGATGTCATTGAAGAAGATATCATAAAAGCATTCAAAGACAAAGGATATAAAGCCAAAGTCGAATTAATATTATCTCCAGCTTGGACAACCGATTGGATTACTCCAAAAGGAAGAAAAGCTCTTGAAGAATACGGAATTGCTTCACCTTTATCTGAATCAGCTGATAAAGATGCACTTTTAGGAAATAAAAAAGTAATCAAATGTCCACAATGTGGTTCATTCAATACAAAATTAGTTAGTCAATTTGGCTCTACGGCATGCAAAGCATTTTTTCAATGTGAAGACTGTTTAGAACCATTCGACTATTTTAAATGTTTAAAATAAAAAAGAATCCGTGATAATCCGTTAAATCTGTGTCATCCGTGTTCAAAAAAAAATATATATGAGCAATTCAATTGAATTAAAAATTGAAAATAAAATAGCATTTATAACTTTGAATCGTCCTGACGTTTTCAATAGCTTCAACCGTGAAATGGCATTATCAATGCAAGAAAAATTAGATAATTGTGCTAACGATTCAAACGTAAGATCAATTGTGATTTCCGGAAACGGAAAAGCATTTTGCGCTGGACAAGATTTAAAAGAAGTAACGGATCCAGAATTAAATCCGGGCTTCAGAAAAATATTAGAAGAACACTACAATCCAATAATTAAAAAAATAAGAACTATTGAAAAACCAGTAATTGCCGCTGTAAACGGTGTTGCTGCTGGAGCTGGAGCCAATATTGCTTTAGCTTGTGATATTGTTGTTGTAGTTGAAAGTGCAAGTTTTATACAAGCCTTCAGTAAAATCGGATTAGTACCTGATAGTGCAGGAACATTCTTTTTACCAAGATTAATTGGTTTACAAAAAGCTACAGCTTTAATGATGTTAGGAGATAAAGTTTCGGCACATGAAGCTTTAGATTTAGGAATGATTTATAAAGTATTTTCAGTAGAAACTTTTGAAGAGGAAGTCAATAAATTGGCTGTGACTTTAGCAAATATGCCAACAAAAGCATTAGGTTTAACTAAAAGATTATTAAACCAATCGTTAACAAATAACTTAGAACAACAATTAGCTTTAGAAAGCGATTTACAAATAGAAGCCAGTTCATCAAACGATTATAAAGAAGGTGTAACGGCTTTCGTAGAAAAAAGAAAACCAATATTTAATGGGAACTAATATGAAAGTAGCTGTTATCGGTGGTGGAACAATGGGAAGTGGCATCGCACAAGTTGCAGCAACTTCGGGTTGTCAAGTAAAATTATTTGACCTAAATAATGAAGCTTTAATCAAAAGTAAAATTAGTTTAGAAAAGGTATTAAACCGATTAATTGAAAAGCAAAAAATTGATGCTGCAGAGAAAAATCGAATTCAGAATAACATATCTTACGTAAATACATTAAATGATTTATCTGATTCTGACTTAGTAATCGAAGCCATAGTTGAAAACCTTGAAGTCAAGCGAAAAGTGTTTTCTGAATTAGAAACATTAGTCTCAGAAAACACAATATTAGCCTCAAATACATCCTCATTATCCATAACTTCCATTGCAGCTTCTTGCCAAAAACCAGAACGCGTCATTGGAATTCACTTTTTTAATCCAGCACCCTTAATGCAATTAGTGGAAGTTGTGCCAGCGATTCAAACCAGTGAAGAAGTTTTAAATAAAACAGTACAAACTATTTCTGATTGGAAAAAAGTTGTAGCTGTTGCGAAAGACACACCTGGATTTATAGTAAATCGTGTAGCAAGACCATTTTACAGCGAAAGCTTACGAATTCTAGAAGAAGGTTTTGCAGACATGGCAACAATCGATTGGAGTTTAAAAGAAATTGGAGGTTTCAAAATGGGAGCCTTTGAATTAATGGATTTTATCGGTCACGATGTAAATTACGTAGTAACCGAAACTGTTTTTACAGCTTTTTATTTTGACCCAAGATACAAACCCTCTTTAACTCAAAAACGATTAGTTGAAGCAGGATATTTAGGAAGAAAATCAGGAAGAGGATTCTATAATTATGCAGAAAATGTAGCAATTGTAAAACCAACAGAAGATAAAGCAAAAGCACAACAAATATTCGATAGAGTTTTAGTAATGTTAATCAACGAAGCAGCAGACGCTTTATTTTTAAACATCGCTTCAGCTAAAGATATAGACATCGCAATGACCAAAGGAGTAAATTATCCAAAAGGATTATTAGCTTGGGCAGACGAAAAAGGAATCAATTGGTGTGTAGAAAAACTAGACGAATTATACAACGAATATCATGAAGACAGATATAGATGCAGTCCAATCTTGCGTAAAATGAACAAAGAAAATAAATCTTTTTTCATTTAAATTCTTAATGAAACTTAATGCCTTAATGGTTTAAAATAATGGAAGGAACAAAAATACCATATAAAATGCTTGCTCAAGATGCTTATAGCCAATGGCTAGGTATCGAGATTTTAGAATGCGAAATTGGTCGTTGCAAAGTAGCGATGAAAGTTCGTCCAGAAATGCTAAACAGCATGCAAAAAGCTCATGGTGGAATCACGTATTCTTTAGCCGACACAGCATTTGGATTTGCAGCAAACACTCACGGAAAATTTTCTGTTTCCATTGAAACATCTATAAATCACATTGAAGCAGTAAGAGAAGGAGATTATTTAGTAGCCGAATCTGTCATAGAAAAAGTTAACAATAAATTAGGATTCAATATCATAGAAGTAAAAAGAGGCGACGAATTGGTAGCTCTTTTTAAAGGTGTTGTTTATCGTACAAATAAAGATTGGGAAGAATAAATAAAGTATACCCTATCAGGGTTTTAAACCCTGATAGGGTTAAATTATAAAAAAATGGAAGCATACATAATAGACGGAGTTCGAACTCCAATAGGAAGTTATCAAGGAAGTTTATCACCAGTTCGTCCAGACGATTTGGGTGCATTAGTAATTAAAACTGTAGTTGAAAACAATCCTAATATACCAAAAGAAGCATACGACGATGTAATCATGGGTTGTGCAAATCAAGCTGGAGAAGATAATCGTAATGTTGCGAGAATGTCATTGCTTTTAGCAGGATTGCCATATACAGTTCCTGGAGAAACCGTAAATCGTTTGTGTAGTTCAGGATTGTCTGCAATTATTCACGCAAATCGTGCTATAAAAGCAGGTGACGGACACGTTTTTATTGCTGGTGGAGTAGAAAACATGACACGTGGACCATTAGTGGTTTCAAAACCATCTTCTGCTTATGGAACAGATTCAAAAATGTATGATTCAAGTTTTGGGTGGCGTTTTGTTAATCCAAAAATGGATGCTATGTTCGGTACAGAAGGAATGGGAGAAACTGCCGAAAATTTAGTAGAAAAATATTCAATTTCAAGAGAAGATCAAGATAGATTTGCTTTCAACAGTCAAATGAAAGCAACTGCAGCACAAAATTCAGGTCGTTTAGCCAAAGAAATTGTAGCTGTAGAAATTCCACAAAGAAAAGGTGATCCAATAGTTTTTTCTAAAGATGAATTCATTAAGCCAAATTCTTCAATAGAAGTTCTTGGAAAATTACGTGGTGCATTTAAAAAAGACGGTAGCGTAACAGCAGGAAATTCATCTGGATTAAATGATGGAGCTGCAGCAACAATTATCGCATCAGCGGAAGCTGTAGAAAAATACAATCTAAAACCAATTGCAAGAATAGTAAGTTCAGCAGTAGTTGGAGTAGAACCAAGAATAATGGGAATTGGTCCAGTAGAAGCAACTAAAAAAGCATTGGCAAAAGCCAACTTAACTTTAGACCAAATCGACATCATAGAATTAAACGAAGCCTTTGCTTCACAAAGTATAGCATGCTTACGCGAATTAGGATTAAAAGACGATGACGCAAGAGTAAATCCAAACGGTGGTTCAATCGCAATCGGACACCCATTAGGAGTTACAGGAGCAAGAATTGCTTATTCTGCAGCATTAGAATTACAACTAACTCAAAAAAGATACGCATTAATTACCATGTGTATCGGAGTTGGACAAGGTTACGCAGCAATTATCGAACGCGTAGCTGAATAGCCGTTGGCTTCAGCCATCGGAAAAAAATTATAATAAAAAGTTCCGTAGGAACAACATATAGGTATGAAACTACAAAACTACATAAACGGAAGTTGGGTTGAAGGACAAGGAGAAGGAACTCCAATGTTCGATGCCATAACCGGAGAAATAATTGGATTTACTACAACTGATGGATTAGATATTCCAAACGTTTTAGAATACGGAAGAACAAAAGGTGGCGAAAAACTACGCAAAATGACTTTCCAAGAAAGAGGAAATATGATCAAATCATTAGCCTTATATCTTACCAAAAAGAAAGAAGCTTTTTACGAATTAAGTTACCGAACAGGAGCAACAAGAATCGACAGTTGGATTGACATCGAAGGTGGATTCGGAAATCTTTTTGCCAATGCATCTTTACGTAAATTATTCCCAAATCAACCATTTCATGTAGAAGGTGACCCAATTGATTTATCAAAAGGTGGTCGTTTTATGGCACATCATATTTTGGTTCCAAAACACGGAGTTGCGGTTCACATAAACGCATTCAATTTTCCAATTTGGGGAATGTTAGAAAAATGTGCCTGTAATTGGATGGCTGGAATGCCAGCAGTTGTTTTGCCAGCACCACAAACTTCTTTTTTAACAGAAGCAGTTGTTAGAGAAATAATTGCATCAAAAATTTTACCCGAAGGAGCATTGCAATTATTAACCGGAATGACAAAATCAATATTAGATACTGTCAATTCACAAGATGTGATAACGTTTACTGGTTCAGCACAAACAGGAAGGTTATTAAAAAATCATCCAAGATTAATTGAAGAATCTGTACCATTCACAATGGAAGCCGATTCGTTAAACTGTTCTATTTTAGGAAAAGATGCCGTTCCAGGAACACCAGAATTTGATTTATTCGTAAGAGAAGTTAAAAACGAAATGACGGTTAAAGTTGGACAAAAATGTACAGCAATCCGAAGAATAATTGTTCCAGAAGAATTAATAGATGATGTTCAAAAAGCTTTGGCATCACAATTAGATAAAGTCACTATTGGTGATCCAAGATTAAAAGAAGTTCGAATGGGAGCTTTGGTAAATAAAACCCAAGTCGAGAGTGTAAAAACCCAAGTAAACAGAATCGCTCAAACAGCACAAATGGTTTACGGAAACTTTGATGAGGTTCAAACTATCGGAGCGGATGCTAAAAAAGGTTCGTTCTTGAAACCAATTTTAATGCGAGAAAACAATCCGTTTACAAACACAGCTTGTCATGAAATTGAAGCATTCGGACCAGTTTCAACGATTATGCCTTATAAAACTTTAGAAGATGCAATCACTTTATCTCAAATGGGTAAAGGTTCATTAGTTTCTTCAATTTTTACTTATGACGATGCCGTTGCAAGAGACTATGTAATCGGAGCAGCTTCGCATCACGGTCGAATTTTAGTCGGAAATCGTGAAATGGCAAAACAAAGTACAGGTCACGGTTCACCATTACCAATGTTGGTTCACGGTGGTCCAGGTCGTGCTGGTGGAGGAGAAGAAATGGGTGGTGTTCGAGGCATCAAACATTACATGCAACGTTGTGCTATTCAAGGTTCACCAACAACAATTACAGAAATCACAGGCATTTATCAAGCCAATGCAAAATATAAAGAAGCACCAGAACATCCTTTCAAATATCATTGGGAAGATATTCAACCTGGAATGTCTTTAAAAACTCACAAACGTACTTTCACAGATACAGATATCATCAATTTTGCCAATTTAACTTGGGATCATTTTTACGCACACACTGATATCACATCACTTGAAGGAAGTATTTTCGAAAAAAGAACCGCTCACGGTTATTTCATTATTTCAGCAGCAGCAGGTTTATTCGTTTATCCAAATAAAGGACCAGTTGCCGCAAATTATGGTTTAGAAGACTGTCGTTTTTTGCGCCCAATTTATCATAACGATACAGTTCACGTGCGTTTAACGTGTAAACAAAAAGTAGATAGAGACGTTGCTTCAGCAGAGCATCCAAGTGGAATTGTAAAATGGTTTGTTGAGGTTTTTGATGCGGAAGACGAATTAGTAGCAATAGCAACTATTTTAACGATGGTGCAAAAGAAGCAAGAAGTTTTTGTTGAAATGACTGATGATAAAATCGAAGAATGCATCAACAAACTAACTGAAGATACTAAACCAAAATGGGGAATTTTAACGCCTCAAAATTTGTTAGAACATTTAGAAGAAGGGTATAGAATTATGTCAGGTGAAATTCAAGATTTTGAAATTTCAACACCCGAAAAAATTCTAGATAAAGTACATAATTCATTATATAATTACGATAAATTCCCAATGGGAACTTCTTTTCCAACTATGAAAAAAGGAGAAGTTGAAGCTTTAGTTCATCCCGATTTTGAAACAGCAAAAGCCAAGTTTTTCGAATCTCGACAAGCTTACAAAACTTATTTCAAAGAAAACCCAGAAGCAAAAGTAAAGAATATGGTCTTCGGAGAAATGAACAAATATGCATCGTATCTATTAGAAAGAAAACATTTAAATCATCATTTTGAACAATTCGATTTGATATAAAATAATTAGGAGCTATTTCCTGCTATCCGTTGCAATCTTTTCTTTAAAAAAAAAGAAAAGGATTTCCACTTCTATCTGGGCTAGAATTTAAAGTAAAAAAGAAAATCCGCGATAATCAGTAAAATCTGTGTCATCCGCGTTCAAAAAATAAAAACATGTCACAAGCATACGTAAAACACGAAATACAAAACAACATCGCAACAATTGAGTTCTTTCATCCAGAACACAACTCCTTACCAAGCGATATATTAGCAAAATTAGCCAACACTATCACAGAAGTTGGAAACAACGACGAAGTAAAAGTCATCATCCTAAAAAGTGGTGGAGACAGAACTTTCTGTGCCGGAGCAAGTTTTCAAGAATTAATTTCTATAAACGATGCAGCAACAGGAAAAGTATTCTTTTCAGGATTTGCAAACGTAATCAATGCGATGCGTAAATGTCCAAAATTCATCATCGGAAGAGTACAAGGAAAAACCGTTGGTGGTGGAGTTGGAATCGCAGCTGCAACCGATTATTGTATGGCAACAAAATTTGCTGCCATTAAATTATCAGAATTAAACGTTGGAATCGGACCATTCGTTGTAGCACCAGCCATCGAAAGAAAAATAGGTGTTTCATCCATGTCACAAATTGCAATAGATGCCAATACGTTTTACGAAGCTAATTGGGCAAAAGAAAAAGGTTTATTCGCAAATGTGTATGAGAGCATAGAAGAATTAGATTCAGAAATTCAAAAATTCGCCGAACATTTATGCACCTACAATCCAGAAGCGATGCAAGAAATGAAAAAAGTTTTTTGGAGAGGAACTGAAGATTGGGATAACCTTTTAGCAGAAAGAGCAGCCATCAGCGGAAGATTAGTTTTGTCTGATTTTACAAAAGAAACGTTACAAAAGTTTAAAAAATAATTGTTGTCAGTTATCTGTTATCAGTTCTAATCTGACAACCGACAACCGACAACCGACAACAAAAGAAATGGTTTACGAATTCAAAGGGTTCATCCCAGTAATACACGAAAGTAGTTTCATTCATCCGCAAGCAGCAGTTACGGGAAATGTCATTATTGGAAAAAACGTATACGTTGGTCCAGGAGCAGCCATTCGTGGTGATTGGGGCGAAATCATTATTGAAGATGGATGTAACGTGCAAGAAAATTGTACGATTCACATGTTTCCAGGAAAATCAATGGTTTTGAAAGCTGGAGCACATATTGGTCATGGAGCAATTATTCACGGAGCTAACATTGGAGCAAATTCGATGGTCGGAATGAACGCTGTAATTATGGATGATGTAAATGTAGGCGATGAATGCATTATTGGAGCATTAGCCTTCGTAAAAGCAGGAATGCAAATTCCGAACAGAAAGATTGTAGTTGGAAATCCAGCCACAATTATAAAAGACGTTTCCGATGAAATGATCGAATGGAAAACAAAAGGAACAGCACTGTATCAAAAACTTCCATCAGAATGTTATGAAAGTTTAAAAGCAGTGGAACCTTTAAGAGAAATTCCAGCCAATCGTCCGACACAAGAAGCGTTTTATAAAACATTAGAAGAATTTAAGAATAAGTAATCAGTAATCATTGGTCAGTTTGCAGAGACTTACTGAACACTAAATACTGAACACTGAACACTATAAAAATGATAATAGAATTCAAAATGCCCAAAATGGGTGAAAGCATATCCGAAGCAACGATAATTTCTTGGTTGAAAAACGTAGGAGATTTTATTGATGCCGAAGAAACTATTTTAGAAGTCGCAACCGATAAAGTCGATAGCGAGGTTCCTTCACCAGTTTCTGGAACTATAACCGAAATTCGTTTTCATAAAGACGATGTTGTTGCAGTTGGAACTGTTTTGGCTTTGATAGATGCTGATGGAAAGCAAAAACCTAAAAGCGAGATACAAGAAGTTACGAATACTACAGTCGAGACTCAATCAGAAGTTGCCAAGCAACCAAATACTGAGTTTAAGCAGCTAAAAAGCAATCCAGATGCGTTTCTTTCTCCTTTGATTGTAAGTATTGCTCAAAAAGAAAATCTTTCGTTAGAAGAAGTGCAAAGTATTCCAGGTTCAGGAACAGAGGGACGTATTCAAAAAAGTGATGTTTTCAATTATTTAAAAAACAGAAAATATCCACTCCAATCTAAACCGATAACTGACAACCGACAACCGACAACTTCATCATATCCAAAACCTAAAATCAATTACGTTGAAGGAAAAGACAGTATTGTTGAAATGGATAGAATGCGCAAAATGATTGCGGATCACATGGTCTATTCTAAACAAACTTCACCTCACGTGACATCCTACATAGAAGTAGATGTTACGAATTTGGTGGATTGGAGAAATGCTAATAAAAACAAATTCCTAGAAAAGCATAACGAAAAACTGACATTTACACCAATTTTCATAGAAGCCGTAGCTAAAGCAATTGAAGATTTTCCTTTAATCAATGTTTCTGTGGATGAGAAAAATATCATCGTACATAAAGATATTAATATTGGAATGGCAACCGCTTTGCCTTCAGGAAATTTAATTGTTTCTGTAGTGAAAAATGCTAATGAAAAAAATGTTATTGAGATTGCTAAAGAAGTAAATAATTTAGCTGAAAGTGCAAGAAATAACAAACTAAAACCCGAACAAACTCAAGGAAGTACATTCACGATTTCAAACGTGGGAACTTTTGGGAGTTTAATGGGAACACCAATCATAAACCAACCTGAAGTAGCTATTTTAGCTTTAGGAATCATCAAGAAAAGACCAGAAGTAATCACGACAGAAAAAGGTGATGAAATTGCTATCAGAAGCATGATGTACCTATCTCTATCTTTCGACCATAGAGTTGTTGATGGATTTTTAGGAGGATCATTCTTGAGAAAAGTCGGAGATTATTTAGAACAATTTGATACAAATACAACAATATAAAATATAAACTAAAATGTCTTACAACATAAAAGTTACAAAAATTAAAGAATCAAAAGTTAGTCAAATTGATTTTGATAACATTACAATGGGTTTCAATTTTTCGGATCACATGTTTATTTGCGATTACGAAAATGGTGAATGGCAAAACCCAAGAGTTGAACCTTTAGCATTAATTCCAACGCATCCAGCAGCAATGGCTTTGCATTATGGACAAGCAATTTTTGAAGGAATGAAAGCGACAAAAGGACAAGACGGAACACCCTTGTTATTTCGTCCAGATGAAAATGCTAAACGTTTAAATTTTAGTGCAGACAGAATGGGAATGCCTCAATTTCCAGAAGATTTGTTTGTTGAAGCTTTAAAACAATTCACAGCTATTGAAAAAGATTGGATTCCAACGAAAGAAGGAAGTGCATTATATTTAAGACCTTTTATGTATGCAGACGAACCTTTCATAGGAATGCGAGCTGCAACAAGTTTTAAATTTATAATAATGGGTTCACCAGCTGGACCATTTTTCAGTAAGAAAATTAAATTATTTGCAGAAAAAAAATACGTTCGAGCTGTAAATGGTGGAACAGGAGAAGCAAAAGCAGCAGGAAATTATGCAGCAGCTATTCGACCAACAGAATTAGCAAAAGCAAAAGGATATGATCAAGTATTGTGGTTAGATTCACAAGATTTTGAATACATTCAAGAAGTTGGAACAATGAATATTTTCTTCAAAATAGATGGAAAATTTATTACACCAGATTTATCAGGTTCTATTTTAGCTGGAATCACAAGAATGAGTGTGATTGATTTATTACGCGATAAAGGTTTTGAAGTTACTGAAAGACCAATCAAATTATCAGAAATCAAAGAAGCATCAGCCAACGGAACTCTTGAAGAAGCTTTCGGAGCAGGAACAGCAGTTGGAATTGCAATGGTAGATGAAATCGGAAACGAAGACTTCACTTTAAAATTACCAGATGAAAATCCAGTTTCCAATATGGTAAATGATACGTTAAATGCAATAAAAGTCCAAAAAGAAGAAGATAAATTCGGTTGGATTGTTGAAGCAAAATAGATTAGATTAAAAATAACCCATCTAGGGTTTAAAACCCTAGATGGGTTAAATATAAAAACAAAATGTTAGACAAAAACATATTAAAAAAAGCATTTTCAACCATGGCAACCGCAAAAGCCATGACCGAATTGTACGAAGAAAATTTCAAGATAGTTTCTAAATACGTTCATGCTACATCACGTGGTCATGAAGCAATTCAGATAGCTGTTGCAATGCAATTATTGCCGCAAGATTATGCCTTTCCATATTATCGTGATGATGCAATGTTGCTTGGAATTGGAATGCAACCTTACGATTTGATGTTGCAATTAATGGCGAAAAAAGACGATCCTTTTTCTGGGGGTCGTACTTATTATTGTCATCCAAGTTTGAATGATGTTGATAAACCAAAAATTCCTCATCAATCTTCTGCAACCGGAATGCAAGCTATTCCAGCAACTGGAGCAGCAATGGGTTTTTGGTATAAAGAAAGAACAAATATTGCCGAAGATATTAAAGATAAACCTTTAGTAGTTTGTTCATTAGGTGACGCTTCTGTTACTGAAGGAGAAATTGCCGAAGCTTTACAAATGGCAGCTTTAAAACAATTGCCAATTTTATATTTGGTTCAAGATAACGGTTGGGATATTTCAGCCAATGCAGCCGAAACGCGTGCTCAAAATGCATTTGAATATGCCAAAGGTTTCCACGGAATTGAAGCTATTTCAATAGATGGTGCCAATTTTACTGAAAGTTACGAAGCACTTCAAAAAGTAATTGAAACTATTCGTACAGAAAGAAGACCGTTTTTAGTTCATGCAAAAGTTCCGTTATTGAATCACCATACTTCTGGTGTTCGTATGGAATGGTATCGTGACGATTTGGAAGAAGCACAATCGCGTGATCCATATCCTGTTTTAATACAACAATTATTGGATGCAGGCTTTACACAAAAAGAAATAGACCATGAATTGGCTGTGGCTTCAGCCACTGTACAAAAAGATTTCGAAAAAGCACAACTAGCAGAAGATCCAAAACCAGAAGATTTATTCACAAACGATTTTGCACCAACACCAATTACAGAAGAAGTTGGAGAACGTAATCCTGAACGTGAAGAAAAAGTAGTGATGGTTGATTGTGCTTTGTTTGCTGTCGAAGAAATCATGAGAAAACATCCTGAAAGTTTATTATACGGACAAGATGTTGGTGGACGATTAGGAGGAGTTTTTAGAGAAGCAGCTACATTAGCACAAAAATTCGGAGACGAAAGAGTTTTCAATACACCAATACAAGAAGCATTTATTGTTGGTTCAACGGTTGGAATGTCAGCTGTAGGTTTAAAACCAATTGTTGAGGTTCAGTTTGCTGATTATATTTGGCCTGGTTTAAATCAATTGTTTACTGAGGTTAGTCGTTCGTGTTATTTATCGAATGGAAAATGGCCAGTAAGCATGATTTTGCGTGTGCCAATTGGAGCTTACGGAAGTGGTGGACCTTATCATTCCTCATCTGTAGAAAGTGTTTTAACGAATATTAGAGGAATAAAAATCGCTTATCCAAGTAATGGTGCCGATTTAAAAGGTTTGTTGAAAGCCGCTTATTACGATCCAAATCCAGTGGTGTTTTTAGAGCACAAAGGTTTGTATTGGAGTAAAGTTAAAGGAACAGATGCCGCAAGAGTCAACGAACCGAGCGAAGATTATATGTTGCCTTTCGGAAAAGCGAATATCGTTCAAGAAGTTTGGGAACAAGAAACCACAGAAACTATTTCGATTATTACTTATGGAATGGGAGTTCATTGGGCTTTGAATGCTTCAGCAGATATTAAAAATCAAGTTGAAATCATCGATTTAAGAACATTGTATCCTTTAGATGAAGATGCGATTTTGAAATCGGTTAGAAAAACTAAAAAATGTTTAGTCGTTACTGAAGAGCCAACTAATAATTCTTTTGCAAGAAGTTTAGCCGGTTTAATTCAAGAAAAATGTTTCAAGAATTTAGATGCACCAGTTATGGTTATCGGTTCAGAAAATATGCCAGCGATTCCTTTGAACAGTACTTTAGAATTCACAATGATTCCAAATGTAGATAAAGTAAAAGCTAAGGTTGAAGAGTTGCTTAATTATTAGTGTTCAGTGTTCAGTTTTTAGTGTTCAGTTATTGCATACTAAAAACTGAACACTGTTTGCTTTTTTTTGGAGCTATTTCCAGCTTTCCACTATATCTTTTCTTTTTTAAAGAAAAAAAGAAAAGGATGCCGTTACAATCTGGGCTAGGGCAGTAGTCTTCAAAATAATAATTTTGTGCAAATTGCCAACTAAAATCTGCCAACTCAAAACTAATTACTCCACTTTCTCGACTGGAACAACAGGTTTAGGAATGCTGTCACTTTTAACAGGTGCATTTATAGGAGTTACACCATCTTCATAAATAGTTTCTTCTAAATCTTCTGATTTTTTACCAACATTTATTTCAGGATTTTCTTGATTTCCTGTGACTTTTATGGGAATTCCAATTATTCCTAATGGTGGTAATCCAACACGCATTTTTAAATTAAGATTTCCGTCTAAGCTGCTTTGTCCTTCAAAACGCAAACGAAATCCTGAAACTTTAAATTTAAAGCGTTCAATCGTTAATAAATTATTTTTGATGGTTGATTTGATGTCAACTTTTGTAATATCAGGATCTTTAATATCTGGATTTTCTGTTCTTGAAGCTACTGTGTTTAGTAATTTGAATCCTTTCATTTTGACATGCTTCACAGAAAGTGTTCCTTTTCCTTCTAGCGATGGCATTACTGGTTCCATTTGGTTGTTTAAAACTCCTTTTATAACGTAATCAATTGAAACGATTCCTTCTGCATTTTCTGCTGCGGTTACGATTTCTTTGAATAATTTTATTTCGTTGTAAGCTCTTTTGATGTCAAAATTATTGGCTTTAATAGTGTAATCAAAATAAGCTTTTTCTTTGCCTTCATTTTTATAAGTTCCGTTCATCAGAGCTGTTGCACCAATTATTCCTAAAGTACCATTTTTTAAAGAAGCCATTCCTTTTTGCATTTGAACGATTCCTCCTAAATTTTCAATGATAATGTCATCGTACTTGACTTTTTTAGCTTTAGTTTGAATAGTTACATCCAAATTTGTTGGAATTTCAATTACACCAGAAACTGATGATGAAGTTGTTTTTTCTTCCGATTTTATAACTTCAGTTGGCATGAATTCATTAATATTCAAGTAATTTGAGGTCAGGTTGAAGTTTCCTTTTAATATTTCTTTATCAGATAAATAAAAATTAATTACATTCAAAACATAACCATTCATCGCAATGTCGGATTGTCCATATTTTCCTTTAAAATCTGAAAAATTCATTTTTTCATGATTGAAAGTGAAAAGTCCTTTCTCAATTAAAAATGGTTTAGGAAGTAATTCGCTTGTCGTTTGAATGTTAGTTAGATCAAGTGTTCCGCTATTTTTTAAATTTTGATGATTTCCTTTAGTAGCATCACTTTGTTTTCCAGCTAAAGAAAGATCAGCTTTAATAATTCCGTTTATATCTAATCCTTTTTGCGCAAAAACTTTATAAATAGGAGCAAGGTTGATAGTTCCTTTGGCTTTTACGTCATAATTTAAATCTGAGAAATCTTTGAATGAAGCATTCATAGTAAAAGGTTCGTTTTCAAAAGTAAAAGTTGCAGGTGAAATTGTTAAACTTGCATCTTTGAAGTCAGAAGTAGGGCAATTTAAATCAGCTTTAAAGTTGATTTTTTCAATAGCTTTTGGATAATAAGTGGTTTTTATTGAGCCATTAGTTAAATTAAAATATCCTTTTGTAATTGGGAATTTTTTCTCTTTTGCATTGTAAATTCCATTGGAAACAATATCTGTATCTAGTTTTCCAGTGATATTCATGTTTGGAATTTGTAATGCATCAGAAAGTATTTTTAAATCAATTTTTGATTTTATTTTAGTATCTATGTTCATGCTATTTCCAAAACCTTCTGTTTTTAAAATAGCACTTAATTTGTTTTTATTGATATCAAAGTACAATGAATCCAGTTGAATTGATAGTTGATTCATATCAAGATTTGGAAGTTTGGTATCCAAATTAAGATAAATATTTTCAACAGGAAAAGGAGCTTTTCCGTTTTTCACGAAACCATTTCTCACGTTAATTTTAAAGCGAACTTCTGGATTTATGTTTTCTGCGGCAATGTATTTCCCTTTTAAAGAAAAAGAAGCTGAAGTTGTACCTTTCATTATGGTTTGGCTTTTCCATGAAATGTATTCAGCTGGTAAAGCTGTAAATAAGTCATCCAAATTACTGTTTTCGGTTTTTAAATTGAAATCCATATCATAACCATTTGAGAGGAAATTAAAATATCCTTTAAATTCAACAGGTAATTTATTAATGATTAGGTCGTTTTTTTCGAACACAAACGCTAAGGAATTGGTGTTTATTTTCGTAATTAAATCAGCTTTTACAGCTTTGTTTTTTAAATATTCATTAGAGTCGTAAGTGAAGTTTAAATTTTCAATACTTGCAGATGTTGTCAGGCTAAAATTAACATCTAAAAGATTACCTTTTCCTTTATAGTTAAAGCCTTTAGCTTCTATTAACATTTTGGTTGAAGCATCGTTATATATAAGTTCACTATTTACAATTTGAATGTTTTTTAAATTTAAAGAAGCTGTACTATCATCAGTAACAGATGTTTTAGTTGCTTTATATACGTTGTAATTAGCTTCTCCTTTTTTATTTACTTGAACGTTAATTTTGGCGTTATCTATGAAAATTTTATCAATTTGAGCTTCACTCCCAAAAAGCATACTTGGAATATCTATACCAAAACCAATTTCTTTAGCCGTAATTAATGATTGTTTTTCAAATGGAGCAGAACCATTAAGTGAAAATTCATCTAAAGTCAAAGTCAAAGAAGGGAAATGGTTGAAAAAGGATAAATTAGAATCTTTAAAATTCAATTCACCTTCCAAATTTTCATTGGCAAATAGTTTGACTTTTTCGGTAATTGTATCAGCAAAAATAAGAGGTAGAATGATCAATATTCCTAGAATACTAGTTAACGATATTCCTAAGATTTTAAGAGCCTTTAGGAATAATTTTTTCTCTACTGCCATTGTGATATGAATTTTTGCAAAGGTATGATTATTCGGTAATAAATTTAAAAAAATAATAGCTGCTGAATAATAAAAAACCGTAACCTCATTGTTGCATGAAATTACGGTTTAGTATATTTATTTCTAATCAATTCTAAATGTTGTCTATTTTATTATAGGTGGATATTGTTCTAGAATCTTATCTACAAACTCTTTGATTCGTTCGTCTTTTTTGTTTGTGTCTTTGGTTAAATAGCCACTTCCTTCCCCTTGCCAAATCATTTCTTTTGATTTTCCATCGAAGATATCTATGAATAGAGTTCCTTCTGGAGTTGAATAAACTCTGTTATAGTTCATTCCCCAATAAGGATTCCAACCCCAACCGAAGCCCATTCCCCATGAATTGTTGTTGTACACATCAACACGTTCGCTTTCTTTTGTAAAAATGCTAATTAACATGTCAGGATTGTTAGATTTCGAAAAACCTTTAGCACTCATGGCATCATCAATAGAGTTTAATATTCTTTTTTTATCTAAATCAGAAATTTCGACTTTATCAATACTTGCTTTTACATAAGCATACGTTTTGTATTGATTGAAATCTACTTTTTTATCATAATCAGCATTTACTCTCACGGAACTGCATGAAGCTAGTACGAAGAGCATAAATAATGGAATTAATTTTAGTGTTTTCATAACTTTTTGATTTTTGGATTGTTTGATAGTTCGATTAATCGAATCATCTAAAAATCGAATCATCTATTTTTCGAACAAATGGTCTTCCACTATATTAGGGATGGTAACTTTCAATAAAGGTTGCGTCTCCATAGCTCTTTTTATAGCAAAAATAGCTCCTTCGTTTCTTGCCCAGTTTCTTCTTGAAATTCCGTTGTTTACATCCCAGAAAAGCATTGAGGCTAAGCGTCTTGAAGCTTCTTTACTACCATCAAGAACCATACCAAATCCACCGTTAATTACTTCTCCCCAACCAACTCCACCACCATTGTGAATGGAAACCCATGTTGCACCACGGAAGCTATCACCAATTACATTTTGGATAGCCATATCGGCTGTGAAACGAGAACCGTCATAAATATTTGAGGTTTCTCTGTATGGTGAATCGGTTCCTGAAACATCATGATGATCTCTTCCTAAAATTACAGTATCAATTTCTCCATTTGCGATGGCTTGGTTGAAAGCTTCTGCAATTTTTATTCTTCCTTCTGCATCAGCGTAAAGAATTCTGGCTTGAGAACCAACGACCAATTTATTTTCTTGTGCGCCTTTAATCCATTGAATGTTATCGGCCATTTGTTGCTGAATTTCTTCTGGAGAATTTTTCATCATTTCTTCTAAAACATCACAAGCAATTTTATCTGTTTTGGCTAAATCTTCTGGTTTTCCTGAAGCACAAACCCAACGGAATGGTCCAAATCCATAATCAAAACACATGGGTCCCATAATGTCTTGTACATAACTTGGGTATTTGAAATCGATTCCATTTTCTGCCATAATAGCAGCTCCAGCACGAGAAGCTTCCAGTAAAAAAGCATTTCCGTAATCGAAAAAATACGTTCCTTTTGCTGTGTGTTTGTTTATTGCATCTGTATGTCTTCTTAATGTTTTTTGAACTTCTTCTTTGAATTTTGATGGGTTGTTTGCCATCATTTCATTAGATTCTTCGAATGTGAATCCAATAGGGTAGTAGCCACCAGCCCAAGGATTATGTAGTGAAGTTTGGTCTGAGCCTAAATCAATATGTAAATTTTCTGTATCGAATTTTTCCCAAACATCTACAATATTTCCAAGATAAGCGATTGAAACCACTTCTTTGTTTTCTAATGCTTTTTTAACTCTTGGCACTAATTCGTTAATATCTTCAACTACTTCGTTAATCCAACCTTGTGAATGACGAATATGTGTTATTTTTGGATTTACTTCAGCGCAAACTGTAACACAACCTGCAATGTTTCCTGCTTTTGGTTGCGCTCCAGACATTCCACCTAATCCAGAAGTTACGAATAGTCCTCCTTTTGGTGATTTTTTAATTTTTCTAAATCCGTTTAAAACGGTGATGGTTGTTCCGTGTACGATTCCTTGTGGGCCAATGTACATATAACTACCTGCTGTCATTTGTCCGTATTGAGAAACCCCTAAAGCATTCATTTTTTCCCAATCATCTGGTTTTGAATAATTAGGTATAACCATTCCGTTTGTAACTACAACTCTTGGGGCATCTTTATGACTTGGATATAAACCCATTGGATGTCCAGAATACATGGTTAAGGTTTGTTCGTCTGTCATTTCAGACAAATATTGCATGGTTAAAAGATATTGTGCCCAATTTTGAAACACTGCACCATTTCCACCATAAGTAATTAATTCGTGAGGATGTTGTGCTACTGCATAATCCAAATTGTTTTGAATCATTAGCATAATAGCTTTTGCTTGTTCGCTTTTTCCTGGGTATTCAGAAACCGGACGTGCTTTCATTTCGTAATCTGGACGAAAACGATACATGTAAATTCTTCCGTACTTTTCTAATTCTTCTTTAAATTCAGGAAGTAGAATAGCGTGATGTTTTGGTTCAAAGTAACGCAAGGCATTCTGTAGGGCTAATTTTTGTTCAGCATCCGAAAGGATTTCTTTTCTTTTTGGTGCGTGATTTATTTCCGTTTCATATGGTTTTACCTTTGGTAACTCATTTGGAATTCCTTGTTGTATTTGTTCTTTGAAAGTCATTTTATTTTGGATTTTCGGATTTTCGGATATTGGATTTTCGGATTTTTTGGTCTGAATATCTGCTATCTGAACATCTGGTTTCTTAATTTCTCCTGTTTTTTTATCATATCCATAAGCACAATGTCTGCAACCGCTTTTGCAACAATAGCCTCTTTTTAGATGGTATTTTTCGGTAAAACACTTGTATCCTTCGGGTGTGTAATAGAAGTCTTTACCTTCAATTAAATTATTTGGATCAATTGTATTGTTCATAGCTACAAATCACATTTATGATTGATACAAAATTAATTATTTTAAGGTGATTCTTTCTTTCCCAAGGCAAAAATATTAAATTTAGAAAAAATTTAGCAACTTTGCACCAAATGATAGTACTAGTTTTTAAATATTTAACCCCAAAGTGGGTGAGAGGGATTACGATTTTTCCATTTATAGTGCTTTCTTATAAGGAAGATAAGAAGAATTTGATTTTGATCAATCATGAAAAAATTCATATTAGACAACAAATTGAACTTTTGGTAATACCTTTTTTTCTTTGGTATGGGCTGGAATTTCTTGTCCGATTACTACAATATAGAAATTCAAAAGAAGCTTATTTGAATATTTCATTTGAACGAGAAGCTTATCAAAATGAAAAAAACCTTGATTATTTAAAGCAAAGGTCTTTTTGGGATTTTATTAAATTTCTGTAGGCTTAAAGAATTTTATTGTTTTTTTGTTTCATTAGAAGTTGGGTTGTTTGTTAATTATTTAACATTTTTAGGCAATAAGGTACCAAGTTTCTATGGAGTTTCTATGGAGTATCTATTGAGTATCTATGGAGTATCTTTGGGAATGATGAATTTATGGTTTAAGTTAATTTGTGATTATTTTTTTTGTATAAAAAAACCTTCACTAATTAAAGCAAAGGTTTTTTGAATTTTATTAAACTTCTTAAGTCTTAAAGAATTTTTCTTGTTACTTTAATTCCTTCAGATGTTACTATGTTTATAATTAACACTTGATCTTGAATGTTATTTATGTCAATTGAAATAGCATTAGCATTGATTTTAGATTTTTCAGCCAGTAATCTTCCTCTTACATCATACACCTTTACATCATCCATAATTTCATTTCCTGAAACGATTTCAATAATATTTCTATTTTTTACAATTTGAATTTCATTTTCATTGAAAGTTACATTGCTTAATATTGTGTTTTTGTAAACTAATTTAAATCTTGTGTCATGAATCCCAGCTGCAGCTGTAAATGAATAAGGATTAGTTTTTAAATCGTGATAGATATTTAATGATTCATCTTTTAAATAAATATCTTGGGTTCCTAAGAATAATCCATCAGCTAAGTTGATTCCAATAGTATAAGTTCCAGCAGTAGGAACATTAAATCCAATTGCAACTTGGTCATTATCATCAAAAGGTAAACTTCTTCCTTGAATTACATAAGATTGATTATTGGATATAGAATAAATTCCCATCTCTAAAGAGATTGCAGCTGCATCATATATGTTGTCATCTACCATAGTAGCTCCTTCAATATAGCCTACTAAAGCTACATCTATTAAGTTGTTAGCATCTTTAATATCTAGCCATAATCTATGTCTTTCTAATTCATTTGGATTTGTGTTTTGTTGGTTAGAATTCTTATAAAAAGCATCGTTAACATACGCATTCCCTGATTTATCTACTCTTTGAGCATTATTGAAAATAACAGAGTTGCCATTAGAACTGTCTAACATTTCAACAAAAAAGGCTTGTCCAGCTTTGATGTTTTCAGAAAATGAAGGATTAGAAGTTCCAGAGCTGTTAATGGTTATATAATCACTTGCAGAATAATTGTATGCATAAGTGCCATAAAATGGATTTGTATACGTACTGCCATTATTTGCTGCTGGATCAGAACCGTGTCTCCATAGTTGAACACTTCCCTTGATTACTGATGAATTAGCATTAATAAATTTAGAAGCATTTATTGCAGAAGGGTATGGATTACCAATTAGATTGTAATTATCATCACTATTTGTTATTGTTACCCCATTTAATCCGGTATAAGGTGTGCCTGTATAACTTCCTTTAAATATTGGAACATTGATATCACCATTGTTTGGTTTGCCTATAAATGTGCTGTTAATAGTAGTTGCCGTAAGTCCAAAAGAAGAAGATCCTCTGATAAGGTAACCAGCGCCAACTCCCATGATAACTCCATCGGCATTTTCGTAAGTTCCTTGACTGATTTTTGGTGAAACACCATTGCCATTATTCGTTAAAGTGTTCCAGCTGTATTTTGGACCTTGAACAGGACTTGAATAAATTGCATTTATCGCTTGATTACTAACCGGAGATGTCCAATACACATAATCAGAACCTTTAATTCCAGTTGCTGTTCTTCTATAAGTAATTTTGCCGGTATTTGATACATTGTTTATTTGAATTAAACTTGCATTGTTTTCAACTTCAAAATTAGCTTCTGTTGAATTGTTCTTTATTTCATTTGTGACAATGAGGCTTTGATTTGACTTTAATATTAGTTTAGCCGTACTTTCAATTGTAACTGTTTTGGCAAAAGCTATATTTCCTGAATTTATAGTAACTGTAGCATTTTGTATTACAGTTACACAATTTTCATTAGTTGGAACTCCAGTTGGAGACCAATTTGCTGGATTGTGCCAGTCACCAGAAGTTATGAATCTCTTCTTATAATTTTTTACTTCATAAGTCGTGCTAGAAGTACATGATAATGAAGTGTTGTTGGTTGCAGTATAAGTGGTAGTTGCAGAAGGTTTTGCAAAAACTTTACTTGCTACTGTTCCCGTTGTATAAGGAATTGTAAGGCTTGAGTTTGTATATAAATCAGTGGCTGGTGACCAAGTTGTGTTTGACCCATTTGTTTCTAAACTCACCGAGTAATCACAAGAATCAGTGCTAGATTGAGCTTGAGCCGTAATAGTAATAGCAGCCGGACATAAATAAGTTATTATCATAGCTCCGTTCATCCCATTTCCTCCAGCTTCATTCTTAGAACCAGCACCACCACCACCACCACCATATTTTCCAGTCGCGTCTGATCCAAAATCGTTATTTCCACCTTTTCCACCTGCTCCACCAAAATTAAGAACTGCATTTCCTCCAGCGCCCGGTGAGAATTCTGAAGTTGCGTTGCCACCATTGTTACCATTTGCATTTGAACCAGCAGCTGATCCACCTCCTCCTCCAGAACCAGAATTACTACCTCCGTAACCAGAACCTCCATTACCTCCACTGCGTCTAATATCACCAACACTGTTAGCAATGCTTCCTCCGGCACCACCAGCTACTGCTGGATTATTTTTAGCTGAATTTGCACCTGTTTTTCCACCTGCAGCAGTAATATTTACTCCATTAAAAGTTGCTGTAGTAGCTCCGCCTTCTGATGCATCACCACCAGTGCCGACTGTTATTGTATAATTAGTGCCTGGTACCACAGAAATTGTATTTCTACGAGCGTAGGCACCACCACCACCACCACCGGTTACATTTCCAGCACCATTATCTGAATTTTTTGCACCACCGCCACCTCCCCAGGCCTCGACTTGGATTGATGAAATACCGGCAGGACATGTCCAGGTAGTTGAAGTTGTAAATGTTACTGAAGTTTGTGCATTAGAAATAAAAGCTCCAAAAAAAAGTACTAATAGCGTTATTAGGTGGTTTTTTGAACTTTTAATAATGGTTAGATTTGGGTAAATTTTTTCCATAATAAAGTAATTAAGATGTGTCTATGACTAAAATATATAGACCATTACTTAACACTTACGAAAAATAAGTAAAAACGGATTTATCCCATTACGGTTTTTACCCGTTATGGACTTTGTTCTTATTAATATTTTGTGTGTCTGAGTTTTAGAGTCTATTGTTTCTAAATCCTTACAAAAGTAATACTTTTATTTTATCTAAAGAAAAAATTCAACTTCTTGTAAGTAGATTGATCTATCATACTTTAAGTTTAATCTACTTGACGTTTTTGTTTATGTGCTTATTTTAAGAAGCTCCTTTGTATTTAATAAAAGAAAAAACCTTCACTAATTAAAGCAAAGGTTTTTTGAATTTTATTAAATTTCTTAAGTCTTAAAGAATTTTTCTTGTTACTTTAATTCCTTCAGATGTTACTATGTTTATAATTAACACTTGATCTTGAATGTTATTCATGTCAATTGAAATAGCATTAGCATTGATTTTAGATTTTTCAGCAAGTAATCTTCCTCTTACATCATACACTTTTACATTGTCCATAATTTCATTTCCTGAAACGATTTCAATAATATTTCTATTTTTTGCAATTTGAATTTCATTTTCATTGAAAGTTACATTGCTTAATACTGTGTTTTTGTAAACTAATTTAAATCTTGTGTCATGAATTCCAGCTGTAGCTGTAAATAAATATGGGGCTGATTTTAAATCATGATAAATGTTTAACAACTCATCTTTAAGATAAATATCCTGAGTGCCTAAAAATAAACCGTCAATTGTATTTATAGCAATATGATAGGTACCAGCAGTTGGAACATTAAAGCCGATAGCTACTTGGTCATTATCATCAAAGGGTAAATTTCTACCTTGTATTACAAATGTTTCATTGTTAATTAAAGAGTAAATACCCATTGTAAGTGTGCTTGCAATTGCATCATAAGCTGACTCTTTGGCTACGGTAGCACCAGAAACATAACCTAAAAGAGTTGTTTCTGCTATGTTGTTCGCATCTACAATATCTAGCCAAATTCTATGTCTTTCAATATTGTCAAAAGAAGTTGTTTGCTGGTTTGAATTTCTAAAGAAATTGTCATTTAAATAAGGTGAACCACTACCATCTCTTCTTATCGTGTTGTTGAAGTTTACTGTTCCACTACCTGTTGCACCATCTAACATTTCAACAAAAAACGCTTGTCCACTTTTAATAATATCTGATGATGTCGGAGTTGTTGATCCTGTAAAATTAATTGTTACATAATCACTACCTGAATAATTATAGGCAAAACTTCCATAAAAAGGATTTGTTGCACCATTTACGGCATCAATTCCATGCTTCCATAATTTTACATTTTTTTCAATTAAAGGATTTTCACTTAAAAATTGTAATGCATTAATTGCAGAAGGATAAGGGTTTCCAATCAAATTATAATTATCATCAAGGTTGTTTATTGGGACGCCATTTGCACCTGGATATACACTACCTGTGTAATCTCCTCTATAAATAGGTACAGAAATAGTACCATTGTTCGGTCTTCCTGTAAAAGTGGAGCTGATATTTGTTGCAGCCATTCCGAAACTACTAGAACCTCTAATTATGTAACCACTTCCGTTTGCCATAATAGCTGGTGGATTTTCCCAGTTTCCTTGACTAATATTTCCACTAGCACCATTTCCATTATTTGCAAGAGTATTCCAGCTATATTTTGGTCCTTGCGCTGGTGATGTATAAAAAGAGCTTATAGCTTGATTGTTAACTGGAGAAGACCAATACACATAATCAGATCCTTTTATATTAGCAGCTATTCTTTTGTAAATGATGTTTCCAGTATTTGTGGCATTATTTATTTGTACTAGATTTGAGTTGTTTTCGATTTGGAAAGTACCTCCAGCCTCTACTATAACTTCATCAGCAATTATTAAATTGTTAAGAGGTTGAGTGTTTAAATTTCCAGCACTTTTTACTCTTAAGTTTTTACCATAAGCAGTATAATTTGTTCCAGAAATTATTGTGTTATTTGGTATAATAACACAATTGTCAATAGCTGGAACTCCATTAGGAGACCAGTTATTGGAATTATTCCAATTTGTATCAACAGTTCCTTTCCAAACTCTAGTTTTATTAGTTACATTAATTGTTCCACTTGTAGTACAACCGTTTGCAAGATTTGCATTTGCAGTGAATGAAAAAGCTGCATTTTCTAATTGTACTAAAGTAGGCTTAACATAAACTACAGAAGCAGGAGTCCCTGAAGTATAAGGAATAGTACATGCTAAATCAGTATAAGCATCTATTGGAAATCCGCTTGTCCATGTAAAGTTTGGTACTAAAGGTTTTTCACCAAATAGTTTGATGTCATCTATTGCAACACCATCACACCAACCTGCTAAATATCTAATTCTAACTTTAAGAGAATTAATATTGATAAATGAATTCATAGGAATTGTTTTAGTTACAAAGTTTGTACCAATTCCTTGATCTGTTAAATATGATGCTAAAGGAGTTGCTGACCAACCACTTCCTGTATTTGTCTCAATAAAAATCCCTTCTACAGAAGCATTGTTTGCATCATAATAACTTGAAAAATATATTTTAAAAGTTAAAGTAAGGTTTATAAAGTCTGTTGTGTTTACTGCTGTTATTAATTCTAGTGCTTCATTAACTTTTCCAGCAGCAGAACCACCAGCAGTTAAGTCTGAAGTCGACATCATAAATTTATTCGATCCAAAACCAGAAGACACTGCAGGATACCATACTGGATACGTAGGATAAGCAGGTACGTAAGTGCTTGATCTTATTTGCCAATTTGTTATACTACCATTTGGTGAAGTAATTTGATTGTTTGCAAAACTACTTGTTCCACCTTCAAAATCTTCATCTACTAAGAATATTTGTTCGTTTGACCCTGTTGCCGTTAAATCGATAATTTCATTTTCTCCACAAATTTCAGGATTAGAGTTACTAAATGTTAAAGTAGGTACTTTCTTAATTGTTGCAATAACTGCGGTTCTAAATAAAGATTCACATGAACCGTTATAAGTAGTAACATAGTAAGTAGTAGTAGTACTTATTGAAGGAGTATTCCACGAAGATGTTGGTGAACTTGTATAAGTTCCTCCAGTAGATGTGGTGTACCATCTGTATTCAGTTGTTCCTGAAGAACCTATTGCATTTAAAGTAACAGCTCCTGATCCACATCTGAAATTATTACTAATTGAAGTTATTTTCGCACTACAATTAGCCACTACAGTAAATAAATAGTCTTCTGTTTCTCCATCCACATTGCTGTAAGAGGTGCATGCATCAAAAGTATTTCCTGCAGTGTTGACAATGATTCTCATTCTTATTCTATAATCTCCTGGTACAGTTGCTACAGGTATCTGAAAACCGAATGTAGTATTAACAAAGGGATTTGTACATTGGTAAACTATTTCGCTTGTTTCGAAAGATCCATTTTTGTTCCAATCTACCCACGCTTTCATGAAATTTACACCAAAACCGGTTGTGGTGTTCATAAATATATTCATTCCTTCACCTTGTGCTTGAGTTGCTTTTGGTAAGGCAGTATGGTCTTGATATCCACGTGGAGAAATACTCCAAGTAGAATTATTTGTTGGAGGATTTGTTAAATTTCCTAAAAAGGAAACCTGGTTAATATAATTGTATTGCTCGTAACCGTTTGATACAGTTGGGATACAATAGGCAATTGTTACTGTTAATTGTGCAGAAGTAGAAAAAGAAGAAGTTCCACATGTGTTAGTTGCAGAAGCTCTGTATAAATAGCCATTCATTGAAAGAGTAGCACCTGTAATATTTAAAGTTGAAGTAGTTGCATTTGTATAAACACCACCATTAGTAACGGTTGTCCAAGTACCTCCACCATTAGTACTAACTTGCCATAAATAAGAGGTAGGGCTGTTTGATGCTGCTACTGTGAATGAAGTATTTGCTCCTACCGCAATAGATGAGTTAGCAGGGTTTGTTGTAATTGTAGGCGTAGTCAAAACAGTAAGTGCTACCGCACTTGAAATTCTGTTACAAGTTGATGTATTGGTAATTATTACATCAAAGTTTCCTGCTATACCTAAAGCTGGGTTTGTTATCGTTAAAGTTGCAGTATTAACACCACTATAAGGTGCTGTATTTGTTAGAGTCACTCCGTTTCTTCTCCATTGATAAGTAGTAGCGTTTGTTGCAGTAACTGAAATAGTTCTAATTCCAGAACCTGCACAAACTGAAGTTGGTGCTACTGGTTGTACCGTTATGGTTGGAGTTGCTAAAACCGTAAAAGCTGAAGGATTACTAGTTCCTCCTGATGTTGTTACTAAAACATTACCAGTTGTTCCTGTACCAACTGTAACGGTTATAGAAGTTGCTGTATTAGCTGTTATTGTTGCAGCAGTTCCTCCTATTGTTACAGTAGTTGCTGATGTTAAATCTGTACCATTTATAGTTAAACTTGAGCCGACACAACCTGAAGTTGAACTTAAAGACGTTATTGTCGGAACTGGTGTTGCTATACATGAAATAGCAAGGTTGAAACCTGAGCAAACAACTGATCCATCAGAAGTAAATCTTATGGTTAAAGAACCAGTAGTTGATGTAATATTAGTCAGTGTGTAAGTAGAACAAGTACCCGTAGTAGTTGGTGAAGTCCACAAAACTGCTCCTCCTGTTCCAACACCGTCATAAATTGTCATAAAATCATATCCTGGCTCAACGTTCAGAGTACCATTAATACGAACTTTATTACCTGCAATAGATGGATTTATTACAGTATAACCATTAGAACTATTGCTGTAATCTCCAGTACTTCCACCACTATCATATAAATTTCCAGAACAAGTTGTGATTGAGTTATTACCTGTTACAGGGACAGTGCTTTCAACTTTATTAACACAAATGTCTCCAGTCATGTCATTATTACCACTGTTGTTTGTTCTCATCAAACGTAACTTATACGTAGTGTTTGGAGAAACATTAGTAGTTAAAGTTGCACTACCATTATTTGGGATTATACAGTCTATTTCAGTTAAAGTATTGCAAGCACCTGTTCCCGTATAAATAGCTAGTCCTATTTGCCTGTTACCAATTGCAACAATGGAAATGCTTGTTGTTGTTGCATCTGTAGTAAATGTATACCAACCATCTCTAAAGGATGTACCGCAAGAAATAGGTGCGGTTGTAGATGTGAAACTACTAGCCACGTTATATGCAGTATTGACACAAGTTGTTCCTACTGAAATAGAAGTTGGTGTTGCACAGTCATTAGTTTGTGAAAAAGATTGTGTAATTGTTGCAAAAAATGCAAAAATGAAGAAAAAATGTTTCTTAAAAGCGTTCAAAAGGGCATTTGAAGGACTGATAATTGTTAGATTTGGGTAACTATTTTTCATAATAAAGTAGGTGTCTATTAAAAAGGAAGCAATAGGCAACTATTTCAAGAATCATGAAAATCAAAAAGACGGATTTCGCCTCTATTAATATTTTATGTCTGAATTTAGCGTCTATTATTTCCAAAATCAAAGTCAAAAGTAATTTATAATTTTGTATTCACAAAAAAATGACTATGAATACATTGATTACATCGTTTAAACGACAAAAAACTTCGACGAATGGTTTTTTCTAATTATTTTTTTATGTATGTTTGTCCTATAAATGATTTTTAAATTAATGAAAATGAAAAAATTAACTCTTCTACTAGTGTTTTTTGTTTTTGGTTATACAGGTTATTCTCAATTGTTCGTAAAAAATGGTAGTTATATCTATAATAACAATCAAGTTGTTTTTGTTAAACAAGATGTAAATTTGGAAACCAACTCTAACTTTTACTTAAGAAACCAAGCTCAATTAGTACAAGGTAAAACGGGAGTTTCTGCAAATTCTGGTAATGGAAAACTTTCTGTTTTTCAAGAAGGAACTTCAAACCGCTATGTGTATAATTATTGGTGTTCTCCTGTTGGAGTTGCAAGTGGTTCTGTTGGAAATACTAATTTTGGTATTTTATTAATGAATCGACCAACTGATCTAACGAATACTTCTGTAATAACAACAACAGCTTATGATGGTTCAACATCAAATTCTAGTTTAGTGGTTGCAAAACATTGGATTTGGAAATATATAACAGCTAATGGTTACAATCCAGGAGGTCCAAACGGTTGGATTCATGTGCAAGATGCTCAAACACTTTTGCCTGGACAAGGTTTTACAATGAAAGGAGTAAGTGGTACAGATGCAACTTTAATTACTACAGAAACAGTACAAGCTAATAATACTGGAAATAATCAGCGTTATGATTTTAGAGGAAGACCAAATGATGGTGATATAGCTGTCGATGTAGATTTAAATGATTATACTTTAACAGGTAATCCTTATCCTTCAGCAATGAATGTAAGTGCTTTTTTATTAGATCCGGTCAATTCAAAATGTACAGGAATTGCTTATTATTGGGAACAAAATAAAACAGATAGTTCGCATTATGTAGTAGATTATCATGGAGGTTATGGGAATTTTGCTCCAGTTTTACCAACATATAATGGTATTTATGTGCCTGCAACATTTGATACTTATAATGCTAACGGAACCTTAAATACTACAGGTTCTTCATCTGGTTTAGTAATTGAAAGAAAATATGCTCCAATTGGTCAAGGTTTTATGATCGAAGGAAATGCTATGGGAAATGTGCTCCTAAAAAATGAATATAGAGAATATGTTATAGAAGGTGGTGGTTTATCTCAATTTGAGAGAAATGCCGCTACAACTGTTCAAAACACAACGAGTACTTCACTTGAAGTTCCTCACATGCGTTTTGATATTTCTCTTAATAACCAATTTACACGTCAATTGGGTCTTGTTTTAATACCTGAAGCAACAGATTTAGTGGATAGAGGAATAGATGCTAAAAGTACCGATGGAGATGCATTGCCAAATGATGCTTATTTCTTTTTAGATGCCACGCAATATCTAATTGAAGGTGTGCCTTTTGATATAAATAAAAGAATAAAGGTTGGTGTAAAATCAAATCCAAATACTAATTTTAATTTTAGACTGTCTCATGTAATTAACTTTGATCAAACTCAAGATGTTTATTTATATGATGGTTTAACACAAACTTATCACGATATTAAAAACGGAAATTTTGATGTTAATTTACCAGGAGGAATAATTAACGATAGATTTGAAATTACTTTTACGGCAACAGCTTTAAATACTATAACAAATTTTGAAGAAAATTTTGCAATCTATCAAAATAATGATTTTCAAACCCTAACTATTGAAAACCCAAAGTCTATTGATTTGCAGTATGTTACTCTTTTTGATATTACGGGTAAAGTTGTTTTTAAACAAGAAAAATTAGGAACCAATACAGCTTATAAATTTCAAACAAATGCTTTTAGTGATGGTATTTATATAGTTAAATTAGTAGCTAGTAATAACCAAAGTTTAAGCTATAAAATTATTGTAAAGAATTCTAGAAAATAGATTCGAAAACACAGTTTAATTAAAGCAGTCTAAAAATCTATAGACTGCTTTTTTTTTTGATTATAACCTTGGGATTTGTAGTTTTGTACAAATGAAAATTATTACTCAAAAAATAAGCTTAAATAATCCTGACTTAGAACTCTATATTAGGCGAGAAGACTTGATTCATCCTTTAATTTCTGGAAATAAGTTTAGAAAGCTTAAGTATAATTTAATTCAAGCCAAAACCGAAAACCAATCTACTTTGTTGACTTTTGGAGGTGCTTTTTCAAACCATATTTTAGCTGTTGCAAGTGCTGGATTTGAAAATAATTTCAAAACAATTGGTGTAATTAGAGGAGAAGAATTGATTTATAAAATTGAAGAAAATCAAACCTTAAAAAAAGCACAAGAACTTGGGATGCAATTTAAATTTGTTACAAGAGAAGAATATAGAAATAAAACAAATAAAGCGTTTTTAATTAATTTGCAAAATGAATTTGGCTCGTTTTATCTTTTGCCAGAAGGAGGAACAAATAATTTAGCTATAAAAGGTTGCGAAGAGATATTAACAAACGAAGATACAAGTTTTACCCATATTTGTTGCTCAATTGGTACTGGTGGAACGATTTCAGGAATTATTAATTCAAGTTTTGATGGTCAACAAATTGTTGGTTTTCCTTCCTTAAAAGGTGATTTTATTTCAAATGAGATTAGTAACTTTGCAAACAAATCTAATTGGAATATAATTTCGGACTATCATTTTGGAGGTTATGGTAAAATAACTGAGGATTTAATTCGTTTTATTAATGAATTTTATACAACTCATAAAATACCATTAGACCCAATTTATACAGGAAAAATGATGTTTGGAATTGATGATTTAATCCAAAACAATTATTTTCCTAAAGGAAGTAAAATTTTAGCCATTCATACAGGAGGTTTGCAAGGTATAAACGGAATGAATACTTTATTAGAAAAACAAAAAAAAGAAACAATAATAACTGATGAAATTTAAAATTGCCCTAATCGTTATCTGCACTCTATTTTTAATGAGTTGTGGTTCGCATAGAAAAGTTAGAACAACAAGTTCCAAAAAGCCTGCTAAAAAAACTAATGTTGCAACCAAAAGCAAAATAAATAAAAACGAACTAGAAAAATTGGAAGCTACTTCATTTGTAGTGGTAACTTTTGAAAACGTTGAAGAATATATTTCTTGGTTTAAAAATACAGCCATTAGCAACATGATTAATTATAAAATTCCGGCAAGTATTACTTTGGCTCAAGGGATTTTAGAGTCTGGTGCAGGTAAAGGGGAATTGTGTAAAAAAGCAAACAATCATTTTGGAATAAAATGTCATGTTGGTTGGGAAGGAGCAAGCGTGCATCATGATGATGATGAAGCTCAAGAATGCTTTAGAAAATATAATCATCCAGCAGAATCGTATAGAGATCATTCTTTGTTTTTAACTTCTAGAGACAGGTATAAATCTTTATTTAAATTAAAAGGAAATGATTATAAAGGCTGGGCTCAAGGTTTAAAAGATGCTGGTTATGCAACCGATCCAAAGTATCCAGCAAAGCTTATAGCTATCATAGAAAGATATCAATTGTATAGATTTGATGCTGAAACGTTAGGTATTTCAAATGATGATGTTGTTTATGAAGCTCCTAAAAAAGCAATAAGCAATTCGGAATATGAAGTAATTAAAGGCGATACATTGTATTCAATTTCAAGAAAACATAATATCTCTGTAGACGATTTAAAAAGTAAAAATAATATTTCTGACAATGCCATTTCTATTGGTCAGATTTTAAAGATAAAATAATGTTATATAAAAGAAGTAGCGAATTATTTGTTGAAGCTAATAAAGTAATTCCAGGAGGTGTAAATTCACCAGTAAGAGCCTTTAAATCTGTTGGGGGAACACCAATATTTGTAAAAAGTGCCAAAGGACCTTATTTGTTTGATGAAGACGGAAATAAATTAATTGATTATATCAACTCTTGGGGACCAATGATTTTAGGTCACGCTCACGAACCAGTTGTTAATGCAATAATTGAAAGAGCTAAGCTAGGAACATCTTTTGGAACACCAACAGAACTAGAGACAAAGATTGCTGAATTAGCAGTTTCTATGGTCCCAAATATTGATAAAATTCGTTTTGTAAATTCGGGTACAGAAGCTTGTATGAGTGCAGTTCGTTTAGCTCGTGGTTATACCAAAAGAGATAAAATAATAAAATTTGCAGGCTGTTATCACGGCCATTCAGATTCGTTTTTAATTCAGGCAGGAAGTGGAGCTATTACTTTTGGTTCGCCAAATAGTCCTGGAGTTACAGAAGGAACAGCCAAAGACACATTATTAGCAAATTATAACGATGTTGAAAATGTAAAAGCCTTATTTGAAGCAAATAAAAATGAAATTGCAGCTTTAATCATTGAACCTGTTGCCGGAAACATGGGTTGTATTCCTCCAAAAGAAGGTTTTTTGAATGCTTTAAGAGATCTTTGTGATGAATATGGTGCAATGCTGATCTTTGATGAAGTAATGACTGGATTTCGATTGGCAAAAGGTGGTGCACAAGAATTATATAACATCAAAGCAGATATTGTTTGTTTCGGTAAAGTAATTGGTGGTGGTTTACCCGTTGGAGCTTTTGCAGCAAAAACAGAAATCATGGATTATTTAGCACCAATTGGTCCTGTTTATCAAGCAGGAACATTGTCAGGAAATCCACTTGCAATGGCTGCAGGATTTGAAATGCTGAAAGAATTAAATTCAGATATAGAAATCTACAGCAGATTACAAGAAAAAACAGCTTACTTACATAAAGGAATTTACAAAGTTTTATCAGATAAAAAAATTGATTTTACTATAAATAGAGTAGGTTCGATGATTTCGGTACATTTCGATAAAAACGAAGTATCTGATTTTGAAACAGCCAAAAATGGGGATAATGAAAGTTTTAAAAAGTTCTTTCATAGTTTGTTAAACGCAGGGGTTTATATTGCTCCATCGGCTTACGAAACGTGGTTTATTACTGATGCTTTGTCTTATGAAGATTTAGATTTCACCATAAATGCAGTAAATAAAGTAGCGGATAGTTTGTAAAAAAAAATCCCGTTTAGTTTTTAAACTAGACGGGATTTTTTTAATAGTAAGATAATTAATTTTTAATTAATTTCTTGTATAATTCTGGATCGGCTTTTAATTTTTCAATTTCACCAGCATCCAATGTAGCTGCTAATTTATGCTCAATTACATCAGATAAAACTTGTATTCTTTCTTGAGATAATCCTTGAATTAATAAAGTTCGATGTTTTTCGATAAATAAATTCTGTAAATCAGTTACAATTTGACCGTCAATTTCTAAATATTGAGCTAATGCTACTGCATCTTGTTTTCCTAATTCTTCAGCAGTTTTTCCTTCTTGTGCATTTGCATTAAAAGAAAGTGCAAACATAAATACGAAAAGTGCAATTATTTTTTTCATGATATTTTATTTGTTTTGATTTTGAAAGTCAAATCTAACTAAATTTTTTTAATTTCAAAATAATATAGCTACTTTTTTATTTTACTTATTCTGATTTTTTAGCTCTTCTTTCTTTCATTTTTTCTTTTCGATCGCCCATTTTTTCATTTCTATCTTCTTTTGTTGCTTCCCATTTTTTATACTGGTCGTCTGTTAAAATAGATTTCATTTTTGCATCAATAGCTTCTTTTTTCTTGTCCATTTTTGCTTTCATTTCTGCTCTTTGTTCTTTGGTAGCTTTCTCGGCAGTTTCTTTCATTTCTTTTCTTTTCTCCATCATTTCAGAACGATCTTCTTTCTGAGTATTTAAAAGTTCTTTGACTTCTTTTTGTTGTTTTTCATTCAAATCAAGATCTTTTGTCAATTTCTTAACTTGCATTTCTGTTCTTTGTTCTGGAGACATTTCTTTTCCTTCTCCTCTTTTACCTTTTTCTTGAGCAAATGTTGTCAAACCAACAACTAATAATACTAATACAAATAATTTTTTCATTTTTATAATTTTTAAAGTTTGATGATAAGACCATCAAAAAATAAAAAGGTTTAATCTTTAACAAAAATTTAAATTTTTTCTAAAAAAAAATAGCCACAGATTCATAGATTTTTATTTATAATCTGTGAATCTGTGGCTAAATATATTTTAAGCCTATTGACTCTTAACTTTTAAGCTCTACAATTTTACTTTCCCCTTCAACTCTAACAGAAGTCATGTTGTGTTTTGCTAAACCTTTCATAGCAGCATCCCATTTTTTTCCACTTAAATCAGCTTTTGTTTTAAGTTCCGCTAAATCCATTGCATTTTCGTTTTTAGCTAACAAGTCAACAATCATTTTTTCTTCTTCCGACAATTCAACTTGTTTTTTCTCTGGTCTCATTTGAGGAAAGAATAACACTTCTTGAATCGATTGATTGTTTGTTAAAAACATGATTAATCGGTCCATCCCAATTCCTAATCCAGAAGTTGGAGGCATTCCGTATTCTAAAGCTCTTAAGAAATCTTCGTCAATAATTCCGTTTGCTTCATCATCTCCTTTTGCTGCTAAAGCCATTTGGTTTTCAAAACGAGCTCTTTGGTCAATTGGGTCATTTAATTCAGAATAAGCATTTGCTATTTCTTTACCACAAACCATTAATTCAAAACGTTCTGTTAATTCTGGATTATCTCTATGTTCTTTACATAATGGAGACATTTCTTTTGGATAATCCGTAATAAATGTTGGTTGAATAAAGTTTCCTTCACATTTTTCACCAAAAATTTCATCAATTAATTTCCCTTTACCCATAGTTTCATCAACTGCAATTCCCATTGAACGAGCAGCGTCAAATAATTCTTTTTCAGATTTTCCAGTAATGTCAAATCCTGTAAAGTTTTTAATGGCATCGGTCATAGTAACTCTTGCGTAAGGAGCTTTAAAACTCACTTTATGTTCTCCAAAAGTTGCATCCGTTGTTCCGTTTACTTCATTAGCACAGTGTTCTAATAAATTTTCGGTAAATTCCATCATCCAATTGTAGTCTTTATAAGCTACATATATTTCCATTGCCGTAAATTCTGGATTATGCGTTCTGTCCATTCCTTCATTTCTAAAGTTTTTTGAGAATTCATAAACACCATCAAATCCACCAACAATCAATCTTTTTAAATATAATTCATTCGCAATTCTCATGTACAAAGGAATATCCAAAGCATTGTGATGAGAAATAAAAGGTCTAGCTGCAGCTCCACCCGGAATAGCTTGTAAAATAGGAGTTTCAACTTCTAAATAACCTGCTGTATTGAAGAAATTTCTCATAGCCGTAAAAAGTTTAGTTCTCTTTACGAAAACCTCTTTTACTTTTGGGTTAACTACTAAATCTACATAACGCATTCTGTATCTTAATTCTGGATCAACAAAAGCATCATGAATATTTCCTTCAGTATCTGTTTTTGGTAACGGTAACGGACGAAGTGTTTTACTTAATAAAGTTAAATTAGTTACTCTAACCGATTTTTCACCAACTTGAGTTGTGAATAACGTTCCTTCAATTCCAATAAAATCACCTAAATCAAGTAATTTTTTAAAAACCTCATTGTATAAAGTTTTATCTTCATCAGGGCAAATTTCATCTCTATTTACATAAATCTGAATTCGACCCTCACTATCTTGCAATTCCGCAAACGAAGCTTTTCCTTGGATACGAGTACTCATCACACGACCAGCTAGAACCACCTTTTTACCTTCTTCATAGTTTTCCTTAACTTGTTTTGAGGTAGCATCCACAGGAAATAAATCTGCTGGATAAGGGTTAATGCCTAGACCACGAAGTGTGTTTAGTTTTTCTCTTCTAATGATTTCTTGTTCGGAAAGTTGCATATTGTTTTTATTTTAAGCCTGCAAAGATAAGTAATTGTTTAAAAGTTTCAGAGTTTCAGCGTTTTTTTCTGAACATCCTAAATCTGAACATCCGAAAATCTATTAGAAGCAAATGGTTTGGGCTTCTTTAGTTATGTAATTCCTGCCATCCATTCTATCTTTTTTTTACAAAAAAAGGATGCCATTCCTGTCAGGGCTATTTGAGAAATCATTTGTATCTTTGTGGAGATATAATTAAAGGAATGAATAAAGCAATAAGACTTCAAGATTTAGGACAAAAAGATTATAAAAATACTTGGGATTATCAAGAAGAACTTTTCAAAGAAATAGTCGATTTAAAAATCAAAAACAGAAGAGAAGAAAGGAATGATGAAACACCAAATTATTTTTTATATGTTGAGCACCCTCATGTTTATACTTTAGGTAAAAGCGGAGATTTATCAAACTTGCTTTTATCCGAAAAACAATTGGTCGATAAAGGAGCTACTTTTTACAAAATAAACAGAGGAGGAGATATAACTTATCATGGACCAGGACAAATTGTTGGTTATCCAATTTTAGATTTAGAGAACTTCTTTACAGACATTCATAAATACTTACGTTTTCTAGAAGAAGCTATAATTTTAACTTTAGCAGAGTATAATGTAATAGGTACAAGAAGTGAAGGCGAAACTGGTGTTTGGCTTGGAGTAGGAACACCATTTGCTAGAAAAATTTGTGCATTGGGTGTTAGAGCAAGTCGTTGGGTTACTATGCATGGATTTGCCTTAAATGTAAATGCAGATTTAGGCTATTTTGATAACATAATTCCATGTGGTATTAAAGGAAAGGCAGTTACCTCATTAAATGTAGAACTTGGTGTTGAAAAAATAGATGAAGAAGAAGTTAAAAGTAAAATTCTAAAACATTTTTCTATATTGTTTGATTGTTCGATTATATAAATTTTCGAGAAATCGATGCTTCGAGAAATTTAAAGATCCAAACTCAATTGTTCGGGCAATAACCTAAATGTCATTCTGTGGTATTTGGTTGGTCCATATTTTCTAATAGCTTCTCTGTGCTCTTTTGTTGGGTAGCCTTTATTTTGCCTCCAATTATACATAGGAAATTCTTCATGTATCTTATTCATATATTCGTCTCTGTAAGTTTTAGCTAAAACTGAGGCAGCAGCTATGCTCATAAATTTACTATCACCCTTAACTATTGTAGTATGTGGGATGTCATTTACAGGTTTAAACCTGTTTCCGTCAACAATAATGTATAAAGGAGTAGGATTTAACTTTAAAATACTTTCTTGCATTGCTTTTATTGATGCGTTTAGAATGTTAATTTCATCAATAATTAGTGGTTCTAAATGCGTTACTGCAAAAGATAAAGCTTCGTTTTCTATAATTGGTTTTAATATTTCTCTGTTTTTTTCTGATAATTGTTTAGAATCATTTAAAAGATTGTTTCTAAAATTGTCTGGAAGAATTAGGGCAGCTGCAGTTACAGGACCGGCCAAACAACCTCTTCCGGCTTCGTCTGTACCGCATTCATGCTTAAATCCTGAAAAGTTAAATTTTAACATTCCTTTTTTTTGATAAAAATATAAATTTTAACGCAACCTTTTGCATTATTCTGCATCTTTTAAATGTCTTTATAAAGCAAAGTTAGTTTTAGGGTAATAAATTTTAACATAATTAAAAACTAATTATTAGTTAATAAAATTTGTTTATTTAAGAAATTATTAAGAAGTTTGCTGAATAACTAACTCAAATAAATTTAATATGAGATCGAAGTTCAAATGGATTTTTACGCTTTTAGTAGCGTTTACAATGCAGTTTTCGTTTGCACAAGAGAAAACTGTTACGGGTAATGTTTCTGATGAATTAGGAACATTGGCTGGTGCAACTGTTGTTGTTCAAGGTTCAAACCGTGGGGTAACAACAGATTTTGATGGAAATTATTCAATTTCTGCAAAGCAAGGTGAGGTTTTGGAATTTTCTTTCGCAGGAAAGAGAAAGTCAACAGTAACCGTTGGTGCTGCAAATGTTTATGATGTTGTTTTACAAGAAGGTTTCGTAGGAGACGAGATTGTATTAACAGGTATCGTGGGTGTTGCTAGAAAAGCTGATGCTGTAACTTCAACTTACCAAGTGGTGAAAGCAGAAGAATTGAATCAAGCAGCCAATCCGAATGCTGTACAAGCTCTTGCTGGTAAAGTTTCAGGATTGCAAATTTCAACAACTAGTAATGGTGTTAACCAAACTAACTCAATTGTGTTAAGAGGTAACCGTTCTATTACAGGTAGTAACGAAGCGTTGATTGTTATTGACAATGCAATTTCTTCTGCTACAGTTTTACAAAACTTAGCTCCAGAATCAATCGAGTCTATGAACGTAATTAAAGGTGCTCAAGGAGCTGCTTTGTACGGAGATAGAGGGGTTAATGGTGTTATTGTTGTAACAACAAAAAGAGGTAATGGTGAAGAAAAAGTGAGTATATCTCTAAACTCTTCTATTGCTTTTGAGAATATTTCATTCATGCCTACACGTCAAGAACGTTTTGGTCAAGGATGGAGTGGACAACATGTAACTTATGAAAATGGTGCATGGGGTGCAGAATTTGATGGTGTTTCAAGAACAGTAGGTCAAGTTCAAGCTGATGGTACTTATATCATGGCTCCATATTCTCCAATTGATAAAAATATCAATGAATTCTTTAAAACAGGTACGTTATTCCAAAACGGAATTAGTATTAGTGGAGGTTCTCTTGAAAAAGGGTATGTAAGTATTACTGCTAACAAGCAAAATACTGACTTCGTTGTTGATGGAGATAAATTAGATAGAGCATCTTTTATTGTAAGAGGTGGTAAGAAAATTGGTAAATGGACATTAGACGGAAACGTTAATTACATTACGTCTAAGACAGAACAAACTACACCGGATATATTACAAGAGCTTTTACAAGCTGCTACTAATATTCCTGTAGAGAAATTTAGAAATTCAGGAAATGAAGGTGCTTGGACATCTTACTACAGAAATCCTTATTGGAGAGCTGACAATGAAAGACAAATTGATAGATCTGATTACATGACTGGTAGTGCAACTCTTGGTTATGAAGTTAATAAAAACATTAAATTAAATTATATTGCTAACGTAAGAACTTTCCAAAATAACGGATATAGCTATATTAACGAATATATTGATAATATCCAGTTAGGTGGAGGTGATGCATCTACTGTATCTTCTTTTTCACAATATAATTCAGGTCAAAGAGATTTCTACGGAGATTTAACTGCTAACTTTAATTATAAATTAACTGATAAAATCGGATTTAATGGTACTGTTGGTAATAATGTTACTGATAGATTCTTTAAAAGAACTACTGTTGGAGGAACTAATTTAACTATCCCTGGTTTATATACTATTGATAATGTTGAAAATGTTGCTGCAACTACAGGAACTAGTAACTATGAAACAAGAGCTAGATCAGCTTCTTTCTTTACTAACTTAGATTTTGATTATAATGACTATTTATATTTAACATTAACAGGTCGTTATGATATGATTTCTGAATTAGTTGGTAGTTCTCAAGGAAATAAATATTTCTATCCATCTGTTGGTATGTCATTTATTCCTACAAAAGCTTTTGAAGGACTTAGAAGTGATAAAGGTTTAAAATATGCTAAAGTATATGCTAACTACATTAGAGTAGGTAATAGATCTACTATTGGTGCATATGATTTAAATAATTTATATACTGGTGGTGCTGGTTTCCCTTATGGTAACAACAATTCATTTGTACAAGATATAACTGTTACTGATGGTGCAATTAAGCCAGAATTTCAAACAACTCTTGAAGGAGGTATTAACTTAGGTTTCCTTAAAGATAGATTAACTTTAGATTTTTCAGCTTACAAAACAACTACTACTGACCTTATTACAAGTGTAGATGCTTCTGCTGCTTCTGGATTATCAAGATTAGAAACTAATATTGGTAAAATGACTAATAAAGGTTTTGAAGTTGATTTAGGATTTACTCCAATTGCAAAATCAAGTTTTAATAACTTAGGTTTAGTATGGGAAAACAGATTAAGTTATACAACTTATAAAGCTATCGTTGATGAAGTTTCTGACCAAGCGGATGAAGTTGCATTAGTTACTGGTGCTGAAGCTAGTATTTTTGCTGTTAAAGGTGAAGAATTCCCTGTAATTAAAGGAACTGCTTACGAAAGAGATGATCAAGGAAGAGTAATCATTGGTTCGAATGGTAACCCATTACGTGCTGAAGGATTAAAAGTATTAGGTAAATCAACTCCAGATTATATTCTTAACTACAGTACTTCTGTAAGTTTCAAAGGTGTTAAATTATCTATGGTAATGGATTATAGAACTGGTCACCAGTTTTATGCTCAATCAAAAGATTGGTTATCATGGTCAGGTCACTTATATGAGTCTGCAGTAAATGGAAGATCTGGATTTATATTCCCTAACTCTTCTATTGAAACTACTCCTGGTGTGTATACAGCCAATACAAGTACAGTAACTGGTGGTAATACTTATTCTTCTTATTTATCTTATTTTCAAGATGAATATGCAGATATAGCTGAAAACATGGTGTTAGATGCTACTGCTTTAAAAATTAGAGAGATTGCTTTAAGTTACGGTTTACCAAGTGAAACTGTTAAAAGAATTGGTCTTTCTTCGCTACGTTTTAGTGTTTCTGCAAGAAACCCATTCGTATTCTTAGCTAAAGAAAACAGAGGTTATGCTGATCCTGAATCTTCTTTCTCTAATGGTAATGGTAAAGGTTTTGCTAATATTGGTAGATACCCTACAACTAGAACTATGGCATTTACATTAAACGCAACATTTTAAAAAAAATTAGATATGAAAAAAATAAAAATTTTAGCTCTGTTCGCATTTCTAAGTTTTATGTCATGTGATAATTATTTGGATATTAATGATTCTCCAAATAATGCTAAAGATACTGATGTAACACCTGATTTAGCTTTGGCAGCAGCTCAAACAAGTTCTTACGCAAACGTAACAACTTCAATGAACTTTTTAGGTAATTTATTTATGAATAACTGGGGGTATGACGTAAATTCATTTGCGGTAACTAATCCTGCTGAGTTTTCTTATTCAATAGATAATAATTTTTACGCAGCAATATGGAATACTCCTATGCGTAATACGGCTAACTTAAGTAATATTATTAATACTGAGTTTCCTAATTATGAAAATCACGTAGCTATTGCAAAAATTTGTAAAGCTTACTATTTTCAAATTTTAGTAGACATGTATGGTGATGTTCCTTATACAGAAGCTCACCAAGGTGTAGCTGATATTACTCCTGCTTATGATGGTGCAAAATCTGTTTACCGTGATTTATATGCACAACTAGATCAAGCTATTGCTTTAATTGACAATTCTCCATCAGCAAAAGCTGTTGGTGCAGAAGATGCAGTTTTTGGTGGTAACATGTCACAATGGAAAGATTTTGCTAATACAATGAAATTAAGATTGCTTATGCGTCAAGTTGATTTAGCAGAAGCTGGTACTGATAGTGAAACAACAACTTATGTTGCTGATAAATTTGCTCTTTTATCTGGTGCTTCTTTCTTAAGTGTTAATGCAACTTTAAACCCTGGTTACTCAGATACTCGTGCTGATACTCGTAATCCATTCTGGAATATTATGTATGGTGAGGATAACACAACAGTAACTGCTTTCTACAGACAATACAAAGCGTCTAAAAGAAATGCTGACAACTTAAATTCTACTTCTGATCCAAGAAGATCAAGATTATTTACTTTAGTTGGTGGTTCTGTAGTAGGTGTATTACAAGGAGATAGTTCTGTTGTAAATGGAGGAACTGCTCCTGCAGTTTTATCATCTTTTGGACTTGGTGTTTTATCAAGTGCTTCTCAAGATGCTTACATGTTCTCGTTAGCAGAAAGTTTGTTATTACAAGCTGAAGCGGTTCATAGAGGTTATTTAACTGGAAGTGCTCAAAGTTTGTTTGATGCAGCAATTGATGCGTCTTGTATTCAATTGGGAACAACAGCAGGAACTTATACAGGTTCTATTAATGGTACTCCTGGTAAAGGATATGGTTCTGGTACGTATGCTCAAAAAATTGAAGCAATTATGTATCAAAAAAATATTGCATTACAAGGTACAAGCCAATCTTTAGAAACTTTTATTGAATATACAAGAACTGGTCTTATAGATTCTGTTCCTGGTTCAATCTTAGGAGCTACTCAAGCTAATAGACCAAGACGTTTATTATACCCAACATCAGAATATACTAGTAACTCAGCAAACGTTCCTGCTCAAGGTAATGTTTTTGCTACTGGTTCTTTCTGGTATGCATATTAATCAATTTAAAAAAATATAAATTATGAAAAAGATTTTATCATTATTTGCTATTACAACGGTACTTTTTTCTTGTACCAATGATGATATTAGAGCTGAACATCAGCTTGACTCAGGAAGCAAGATTGTAGGTTTCTCAAAATCATTTGAAACTGTATCTTACTTTACTGATGAAGGGCAAATACAATTAGGATTTCCTGTTACTTTAATTGGTACTGGAAATGGTCAAACTTTAAGCGCTCCAATAGAAGTGCAATATCAAGTTGACTTAGCTAGTAGTACTGCTACTGAAGGTGTAGAGTTTAACTTTGCTAATACTACTGGAAAAGTTACTATTCCAGCTGGAGGTACATTTGCTGAATTTCCTCTTTTAATTAACACTGGGCAATTAAACCCAACAATGAAAACTGAATTAGTTGTTAAATTAACTTCTGCTAGTAACTCTACAGTAGTTGGTACACAATATGAGTCATTAAAAGTGATTTTTGTAGGGTGTCAATCTTTAATTGCTGGTCCATCAGGTGTTGGAAATTATACTGTTTCTGTTAAGAGAGCGGATCTAGCATCACCTTCTGTATTTGTTGGAGAAACTGTTACTGAAACATCAGTTAATAATTTTGTAACTCGTACTTCTGGTAACTATGCGTTTGGAGTTTTGAGTGCTTCAACTAGACAAGGTTATGATTTTGCTGATATTTGTGGAGAAATTACTATTCCAGAACAAAATTTAGCATCTGTATATTCTAATATATTAAGACCAAATAGTGCTAATAATGGTTTAGACGGAACAGTTACAGATATTAATCAATTCATAACAAAATATGAAATTGGTTTTACAGGAAACACTGTATGGAGAAGCTACACTGGTACTTATACAAGAATTTAATTTAAACTTAAAACATGAAAAAACATTTTATAAATAAAGCTTTTTTTGCTTCAATAATGGTTTCGTTGTTTTTTACATCTTGTAATGAGATTGAGAATGACACTACTGACGCTCGTTCAGTAAAGCCAGTTGTTACTGCGAATCAAACTAATTTTACAATTGAGGAAGGCGAAACAGCAACTGTAACATTAACAACTGCTACAGCTCTTAACCTTGATATGACTTTTAAATTAGAGTTGGTTGGTGGAACAGGATCTTTTGGTGACTATATGTGTTCTGGAACAGAAACTTCAGATGGTGATGGTTTTGGTGCTATTGGTCATATTGTAACTGTACCTGCTTATGCTTCTACAGGAACATTTGATATTACTCCAATATTTGACTTATTGCCTGAAGGTACAGAAACACTACAATTTAGATTGTATTCAGATTCTTATTCAAGAGGTGCTATTGCATCTGGATCAGATATGATTAATGTTTCGGTAATTAACAAAACTTCTTCGGATTTTGTTACTGTACTTGATTGGACTCAAACATCTGCTAATTCATTTGGATCTGTAAGTGAAGGTTCTTATCTTGGTACAGATGGAAATCAGCATGGTTATTGCGATTTAGATTTTGATTTAGAGATATATGACGAATTTGAAACTAGTGTAGTTGCAGATAGTTACTCTAGTTGTCCTGAATCTATTACTTTAGATGCTACAACGCCTGATGGTACTTATGTTATTGTTCCAAGTTTATGGACAACAACTGGTAATTCATTACCTGCAAGTGATTTCTTCTTTAAAGTTAAAGTAACGATGTCTAAGCCTGGTGTATTCATTAAAGAAATTAATGTTGACAACAACTGGAAATTTTCTGAAGGTGGTGCTCAACAAGGTAATCCTAGTGCATATTATCCAATTGCTAGATTAACAAAAACTGGTACTAATTATGTTGTAAAAGACTATACTACTGGTGATGTTTTAGCATCTGGAAAACTTGCTAACTTCAAGTTAAAATCAAAAAAAAATAAAATTTAATTATAATTAAATTATAAATTTTTAAAGACTGCTTTTTAAGCAGTCTTTTTTTGTTTTTAAATTATTACATTTGCTCTTATTTATGCAAATGAAAAATATATTTTTACTATTCTTTTTTTTAATAAGCTTATCTTCTTTTTCTCAAGAAGACAATGTTGATGGACTTGAAACATTTCCTAAAAAGGAAAAACCTTCTATTGATCTTTATAAAATATATACATTAGAAAAAGATACTACGTTTCTAGATACTACTTTAAGCCTACAAAAAGAATATAAATTCAATATGTTAAGAAAAGACATATTCGGACTGCTTCCTTTTACTAACGAAGGTCAAACTTATAATACACTAAACTTTGGGTTAATAAATAATGGAACTTTGCCTAACTTTGGTTTTAAAGCAAAACACTTTAATTATTTAGAAGTAGATGATATTAAGTATTATTCTGTTCCAACACCTTTGTCAGATTTATATTTTAAAACCGTTATGGAGCAAGGACAATCGCTTGATGCTTTCTTAACCATAAACACAAAGCCAAATTTAAATTTTTCTATAGCATACAAAGGGATTAGATCTTTAGGGAAATATATAAATAACTTATCAAGTTCAGGTAATTTTAGATTTACTTCAAGTTATTTTACAAATGATAAAAGATATGTTTTAAATGCTCATTTTACCGGACAAGATATATTAAACCAAGAAAATGGAGGTATAACTACTAATGCTGATTTTGAGAGTAGTGAAGCACCTTACGATGAAAGAGCACAATTAGATGTGTATTTTAGAGATGCCAAAAATCTTTTAAAAGGTAATAGGTTTTTAATAGATCACTCATTTAGACTTTCTAAAACCAACCCTAATAGTTTAGTTTTTAGCCATCAATTTAATCAAGAATATAAGTTCTTCGAATATAATCAAAAAACAGTAAGTACTAGGTTTGGAGATTCATTTTCAAATTCAATTTATAATAAAACAAGATATAATCATTTTTATAATAAACTTGGTGTAGCCTACAAAACAAAAGATTTTGGTAACGTTGAGTTTTTTGTCGATGACAATAACTATAATTACTATTACAACAGTGTCGTTAATGATACTTCTGGAAACATTACAGTTCCAAATGCCCTAAATGACAGAATAAATAATGTTGGAGGAACTTACACTTACTTTGCTAATAATTTAGTGGCTAAATTATTAGTCTCTAATGCAATTACAGATCAATCTATTTCAAATATTGAAGCAAATGTTACTTATAAGTTAAATGACGATTATAATTTTTCATTTGAATACCAAAAGCTAAACAGCCTTCCTGCTTTAAATTATACTTTATATCAAAGTAATTACGTAGATTATAATTGGTATAATAACTTTAAAAACGAAAAATTAAACCAATTTAAAATTTCTGCTACTACCAAATGGATTGATTTAGCTTTCAATTATAAAATCATAAATGATCATTTGTATTTTGAAAATGAGAATAACGACATCACATTGTTAAAAGTTAAACCAAAACAATTTGATAATACTATAAATTATATTTCATTTCAAGCCAAAAAAGAAATTAAATTCTGGAAGTTTGCTTTAGATAACACTGTTTTATATCAAAATGTAGATCAATCAAGCAATGTGGTTAATGTGCCTCAAATTGTAACAAGAAACACTCTTTATTTTACGGATAAGATTTTCAAAAAAGCCATGCAAATCCAAACCGGAATTACCCTTAATTATTTTACGGAATATTATGCAAACGATTACAATCCTTTGCTAGGTGAATTTTATGTGCAAAACCAAACCAAAATTGGTGGATTTCCGACATTAGACTTTTTTATTAATGCAAAAGTACGTCAAACCAGAATATTCTTAAAAGCGGAGCACTTTAACTCTTCTTTCACTGGATATAACTATTATTCTGCACCCAATTACCCTTACCGCGATTTTATTGTTCGATTTGGTTTAGTTTGGAACTTCTTTCAATAATTTTTTAGAATTGCATACTTAGCTTGTCATTGTCTGTAATTCCTGCTTTTCGTTAGCACTACAAAGTCGTAGTGTTCATCGAATTCAAACATGTAAATAGCGTTTTGTGAGATAATCTGTGTTAGATGTCATTTTGTATTGCTTTTCTATAAAGGTCTCTAAAAAAGCGTTATTACAACAAATCGTAAACTTATTTTGCTATCCTATATCAAACTCATATCTTTGCACGCAATTAAAAGAATCTATAATTATAACGATTCAATAACAAAGACATGATATACGCAAAAAACATACTAGAAACTATTGGAAATACTCCAATGGTTAAAATAAACAAACTTACCGAAGAACTTCCTTGTTTAGTACTAGCTAAATATGAAACCTTTAACCCAGGAAACTCTGTTAAAGATAGGATGGCTCTTCAAATGATAGAAGACGCTGAAGCCGATGGAAGACTAAAACCCGGTGGAACAATCATAGAAGGAACTTCTGGTAACACTGGAATGGGATTAGCACTTGCAGCCATCATTAAAGGATACAAATGTATTTTTGTAATGGCCGACAAACAATCCAAAGAAAAAGTTGACATTTTAAAAGCTGTTGGAGCAGAAGTAGTAGTTTGTCCAACAAATGTAGATCCAACTGATCCAAGATCGTATTATTCAGTTTCAAAACGATTAGGAGAAGAAACTCCAAATTCTTGGTATGTAAATCAATACGATAACCCAAGTAATGCAAAAGCACATTATAAAAGTACTGGTCCAGAAATTTGGGAACAAACGGACGGAAAAGTTACTCATTTTGTAGTTGGAGTTGGTACTGGTGGAACAATTTCGGGTGTTGGAAAATACTTAAAAGAAAAAAATCCAAACATCAAAATTTGGGGAATAGATACTTATGGTTCAGTATTTAAAAAATACCACGAAACCGGAATTTTTGATGAAAAAGAAATATATCCTTACGTAACAGAAGGAATTGGAGAAGACATTTTGCCTCTAAATGTAGATTTTTCAATTATCGATGGTTTTACAAAAGTAACCGATAAAGACGCAGCAATTTACACACAAAGACTTTCAAAAGAAGAAGGAATGTTTTTAGGAAATTCTGCTGGGGCTGCGATTAAAGGTTTATTACAATTAAAAGAACATTTTAAACCAGAAGACGTAGTTGTTGTGTTGTTTCATGATCACGGAAGTCGTTATGTAGGTAAAATGTATAATGATGAGTGGATGAAGAAAATGGGTTACATTGATTAATCTGTTTTAATAAATAAATGCATAGAAATCCCAATTGATATTTTTTCAATTGGGATTTTTTATATCTTAGTGTTTCAATTTTAAGTTAATGAAAGAAGATTTTCTACACTATATCTGGCAAAATAAAAAGTTTGATTTTTCTAACCTTAAGACTACACAAGGAGAAAATGTTCTACTTGTCAATGTTGGTAATTATTTGCAACAAGAAGGACCTGATTTTTTTAATGCTCAATTAATAATAGATAATCAAAAATGGGCAGGAAATGTAGAGATACATATGAAATCTTCTGATTGGTATTTACACAATCACGAAAAAGATACAAATTATGATAGTGTAATCCTTCATGTAGTTTGGGAGCATGATACCGAAATTTATAGAAAAGATAATTCAGTAATTCCTGTTTTAGAGTTAAAAAACCTTGTGCTTCAAGAAGAATTATCTAAATACAATGAATTGCTAACTCCAAAATCTTGGATATTTTGCGAAAAAGAAATTGCTTCTGTTAAGGAAATAGTGTTAACTAGTTGGCAAGAAAGGTTGTTTTTTGAACGATTAGAAAATAAAGCCATTCCTTTCAATGTTTTATTAAAAGAAAATCATTCAGATTGGGAAGCTACACTCTTTTGTATGTTAGCCAAGAATTTTGGACTCAATATCAATGGTCAATCCTTTCTCGATTTGGCAAAGTCAATTCCGTTTTCAATTCTAAAAAAAGAATCTTTCGAAGTTGAAAATTTAGAAGCCTTGTTTTTTGGAAGAGGTCAATTGCTAAACGATGAAAAGCAAGATAATTATTTAATTGATTTACAAAAACGTTGGCGATTTTTAGCTCATAAATATCAATTAAAAACTTCACACATAACACCCATTCAGTTTTTTAAATTAAGACCCGATAATTTTCCAACAATTCGTTTGGCACAATTAGCAATGCTTTATCACACAAAACAGACCTTGTTTATAGAACTAATATTAGCAAACTCAAAAGAAGAAATTTATACCGTTTTTAATAATGCAACGTCAAATTATTGGATAAACCATTATAATTTTGATTCGCAAAGTAAAAGTAAAGTAAAGAAAATTAGTAATTCATTCGTAGATTTAGTCATCATCAATACAATAATTCCTTTGAAATTTCTATACGCAAAAGCTAATGGAAAAGAGAATGTTGAAGATTTAATTGATTTGATTCAATCTTTAAAATCAGAAAAAAATGCTATTATAGAAAAATTCGATTTCTTTAAAATTAAATCGAAAAATGCTTTTGAATCGCAATCTTTATTACAGCTAAAAAATGAGTATTGTAACAATAAAAAATGTTTACAGTGCGCTATTGGACTAACATTATTAAAGAAATAATTATATCTTTGAATTAAGAAAAAACACAATGATTAGAAATATATTACATTTTTTTGAGAAAAACGGATTTTTTGTTGCTTCAAGATTGGCTGATCGATTAGGCATGAAAGCAACCAATGTGCGTTTGTTTTTTATTTATATTTCATTCATTACGGCTGGTTTGTGGTTTGGTGTTTATCTAACTTTAGGGTTTTTGTTAAAGCTTAAAGATATGGTTTATACAAAACGTTCTTCTGTGTTTGATTTGTAAAAGTCAATAAATTCTTTGTTTTTTCAATGGTTTTATTATCTTTGAAAAACTAATAACTAACCAAAAATATTTTATGTCTACAAAAGCAGATTCTTGGGGCTCACGTGTCGGCCTTATATTAGCAATGGCTGGAAATGCAGTTGGACTTGGAAATTTCTTAAGATTTCCCGTCCAAGCAGTGCAAAATGGGGGTGGAGCCTTTATAATTCCTTACTTAGTTTGTTTCCTTGTAATGGGAATTCCTTTACTTTTTATTGAATGGTCAACCGGTAGATATGGTGGAATTAGAGGAAATCATAGTACACCTTACATTCTTAATACAATGGCAAAAGGTAGAGTTTGGAAATACATTGGTGTTTTCGGAATTTTTACAAACATAGCAGTAGCAGCTTATTATTGTTACATAGAGTCTTGGACAATGTCTTATGTTTATCATACGTTAATTGGTACTTTTAATGGTATGAGTCAAGCTGATGTGGCTGGGTTTTTCAACTCCTATGTTGATGTTGCTCAGTCTACAACAGGTATTCCTTATGAAGCGGTTGTCTTTTATATAATCTGTTTGCTTTTAAATACTTATATTCTTTCTAAAGGTTTAGGTGGTATTGAAAAAGTAGCAAAAATAGGTATGCCCTTATTAATCATGTTTGGAGTTGTTTTAGCAGTTCGTGGATTAACACTCGGGACGACAGGTGCTTCAGATATATTTCCTGATGCAAATGCATGGGATGGTTTAAATTTCTTATGGACACCGCAATTTGATTCGTTGACTAATCCAAAAGTCTGGCTGGCAGCAGCAGGACAAATTTTCTTCACATTATCTGTGGGAATGGGAACTATTCAATGTTACGCTTCGTACATTAGAGAAAAAGATGATATCGCTCTTAATGCCGTTTCGGCTGGTTTTATGAATGAATTTGTTGAAGTTGTATTAGGTAGTTTAATTGTAATTCCAATTGCAGCAGGTTATTTAGGATTGGATTGGGTACTTCAAAACGCAGGTTTTGGTATGGCTTTCCAAACAATGCCATATTTATTCCAACAATGGGGTGATACTCTTTCCATATTTGCCGGAGTTTTCTGGTTTGGATTGTTATTCTTTGCAGGAATTACGTCTTCATTAGCCATGGGAACACCTTGGATGGGATTCATGCAAGATGAATTCAATTGGAGTAAAATTAAAGGAGCTTGGTCTTTTGGAGGTTTAGCTTTATTAATGGGATTACCAACTGTGATTTTCTACAAACAAGGTTTGTTTGACCAATATGATTATTGGGCAGGAACTGTAAGTTTAGTTGTTTTTGCATTCCTTGAAACTATTTTATTCTCTTATATTTTTGGAATCAAAAAAGGATGGGCAGAAATCAACAGAGGCGCAGATATAAAAATTCCTGGAATCTATAAATACATAATTTTAATTGTAACGCCATTATTATTAGGTTCTGTGCTTGTAACAAGTATTCCAGATTGGATAGATAAAGTAAAAGATGCTGATACGAATAACAAAGAATGGTTTACAGATACATATTATGCTGAAAATTTTGATGCTACAGGAACCAAAAAAGGTAAAGTAGAAGAGGTTAGTGCTAATTATATCAAAATTTCATTCGAAAACGAGAAAAAAGTTTTTGATAAAGAAACTGAAAAAGTAAAAGTTGTAAACTATCAAGATGCAATTGACTATAAATTTGATGCTTCTAAAAATCAAATAACAACGGTTAAATTAGGAGACGAAATTTCGCCAAACGATAAAATTGCTACGGGTAATTTTACAAACAATACATTTCATAAATTCTTAGGAAGAATGTTGCTTTTATCATTGTTCTTATTTATTTCATTAGTTGTATATTTGGCTTATAAAAAACGAATTAAAGAAGGGAGAGAATAATTATGAACACAACAGCAATAATAACAATGGTTTGTGCACAAGGGATAGTAGTTAGCTTTGCAGCTTACTTTTTCTATAAAGTTTTAACTATTCCACCAAAACAAGAACCTGATTCGTTTTCAGATAATGATGACGAATTAGTTAGACAAGAACCTAAAAAATAAATTTTAGGAAGAATGAAAAATATAAAATCCTACTTCATGTTTTCAAGAGAACACAGAAGTGGGATTTTTTTGTTGTTACTAATCGTAATTTTGTTTCAAATTGGTTGGCATTTTTATGATTTTAATCCAAAAACTATTAATCCATCCAATAAAGAATTAGAATGGTTGGCTATGCAAAGTGAAATAGATAGTCTAAAGCAAATAAGCAACAATAAGAAATATGAAATTAAACCTTTTAACCCAAATTTCATAACAGACTATAAGGGTTCAATTTTAGGTATGTCAGTTGATGAAATTGATAGACTTCATAAATTTAGAGCACTAGACAAATATGTAAATTCAATAAAAGAATTCCAGCAAGTAACTCAAGTTTCAACCGAACTATTAAACAAAATTTCGCCACATTTCAAGTTTCCTGACTGGGTTACAAATAAAAATAATTCAACGTATAAAGATTATTCAAATCCCAACTTTAAAAAATTTCCAGAAAAGAAAGCCATTGTTCTCAAAGATATAAACACTGCTTCAAAAGAAGATATTATTGAGGTTTATGGAATTGGTGAAAAAATTTCCGAAATCATTCTTCAAGAAAAAGAGAAATTTGGAGCTTTTGCCTCTATTGAGCAATTGCAACATGTTTGGGGAGTTTCTCCTGAAGCTTATGAAGATATGCAAAAAAGATTTTTTGTTGGACCAAATCCATCAATCAAAAAAATAGACATTAATAATTTGTCCATAAAAGAATTGTCAAAGTTCCCTTATTTTGATTATAATCTTGCACGACAAATTGTAATTTACAGAAGCGCAAATGATGACATTAAGAATATTGAGGATTTAACAAAAATTAAAGGAATGCCTAACGAAAAAATAAAAATAATAGCCTTATATTTGGAATTCTAAAAAAACAACAAGAAATATAGATATATGAATTCATTATACTTTACAGAAGAACATCAATTATTTAGGGCAAGTTTACGTGATTTTTTACAAAAAGAAGTCGTGCCTAATATTGATAAATGGGAAAAAACAGGAACAATAGAGCGTTTCATTTGGAAAAAATTTGGAGATATGGGTTTCTTCGGAATTAATTATCCAGAAGCTTATGGTGGAATGAATCTAGATTTATTTTATACTGTGATTTTTTTAGAAGAACTTCAAAAAATTAATTCAGGTGGTTTTGCTGCTGCCATGTGGGCACATGCTTATTTAGCAATGACACACTTAAATGCAGAAGGAGATGAAAGAATTAAACAAGACTATTTAACTCCAAGTATATTAGGGGATAAAATAGGAGCTTTGTGTGTAACGGAGCCTTTTGGTGGAAGTGATGTTGCAGGAATGCGAACTACTGCTGTTAAAAAAGGAGATAAATACGTTTTAAATGGTTCTAAAACTTTTATTACTAATGGAGTTTATGCCGATTATTATGTGGTTGCTGCTAAAACGAGCCCAGAATTAGGAAACAAAGGAATTAGTATGTTTTTAGTAGATACTAAAACAACTGGAGTTTCTGCTACTAAATTAGATAAATTAGGTTGGAGAGCTTCAGATACTGCAGAAATTGCTTTTGATAATGTAGAAATTCCTTTAGAAAACCTAATGGGTGAAGAAGGAAAAGGTTTTCCATACATCATGCAGCATTTTGCTTTTGAACGCTTAATTATGGCTGTAAATGCACACGCAAGATCAGAGTTTGCGTTAGAATATACAATTGACTACATGTCACAACGTGAAGCTTTCGGAAAAACAATCAATCAATTTCAAGCGCTACGTCACAGAATCGTAGAACATGCAACAGATGTTGAACATTGTAAAGTGTTTAATTACGCTGCAGTTGCACGTTTAGATAAAAAAGAATACGTTGTAAAAGAAGCAACAATGGCAAAGCTAAAATCAACCAAAGTAGCAGACGAAACTATTTATAGTTGTCTTCAAATGCTAGGTGGTTATGGTTATATGGAAGAATATCCATTGGCAAGAATGTCTAGAGATAGTCGTTTAGGACCAATTGGAGGAGGAACTTCAGAAATCCTTAAAGAAATTCTATCAAAAATGATAATCGACAAACAAAATTATAAACCAGCAGTAAAATAGGTTTTAATTAAAAGATAAATTATTAAGCCAAGATATAAGAAATTATATCTTGGTTTTTTTAATAGAAGCTAATCCAGCTATCCACTATATCTTTTTATTTTTTTAACTCAAACATCATTTATTAAAATAATTCGTAATTCATAACTCACAATTCATAATTAATAATTACATTTGCATCCTTAACGAGAGGAGGTGTCAAAATTATGTTAATTATACCAATTAAAGACGGAGAAAATATAGATAGAGCTTTAAAGCGCTACAAGAGAAAATTTGATAAAACAGGAACTGTTCGTCAATTAAGATCGCGTCAAGCGTTTCACAAACCATCTGTAGTAAATAGAGCAAAAATTCAAAAAGCTGCTTATATTCAGAACATGAAAGACGCATTAGAAAATTAATATTTTTTAATGTCAAGATAATAACCGTTAGTTTATAAAGTGTAACTTTGTAGCTAACGGTTTTTTTATGGTTACTAATTTGCAAGCTTATCAGGATTATCTTCAAAAAGAGAAAAACTATTCTTCTCTAACTTTGCGTGCCTACTTAGATGATATCAAATCCTTTCAAAAGTATTTAGAAGAAAATCACGAAAAACTTCCTTTAGAGCAAATTAATTATTCACAAGTAAGAAACTGGATTGTTGTTTTGGTCGAAAGCGGCATTGCCAATAAATCCATAAACCGAAAAATTTCCTCTTTAAAATCATTTTATAAATTTTTGTTGAAGATTAAGCAAATTGAGTTTAGTCCACTTTCAAAACACAAATCCTTAAAAGTTCCTAAAAAAGTTCAAATTCCTTTTTCAGAAAAAGAATTAAATAGCGTTTTGGATATGGGGTTTGTTGAGAATGATTTTGAATCAATCAGAAATAAGCTAATAGTCGAATTGTTTTACACTACTGGAATTCGTCGTGCTGAATTGATTAATTTAAAAACTAATAATCTAGACAAATACAATAAAACTTTAAAGGTTTTAGGAAAAAGAAATAAAGAAAGAATAATCCCTTTGTTGGATTGTACCATTGATTTAATTGACTTGTATAGTTTGCAAAAAGATAAGTTAGAAAGTATCCAAAATACTGATGTGTTAATTTTGTCTAAAAAAGGAAAAATTCTTTCTGAAACATTTGTGTATCGAATGATTAATTCCTACTTTAGTGCTATATCTGAAAAGGTAAAAAAAAGCCCCCATGTTCTTAGACACACGTTTGCAACTCATTTATTAAACAATGGTGCTGATCTAAATTCGGTTAAAGAATTGTTGGGTCATGCTAGTTTGTCTTCTACTCAAATTTACACTCATAGTAGTTTGTCGGAATTGCAAAAAGTTTATAAAGATGCGCATCCTAGGAATAAGTAATAGTGTATAACCTTAAAAAACTAGAATTATGAAAGTAAATGTTCAGGCAGTAAATTTTAATGTTGACAGAAAACTTGTCGACTTTACACAAGAAAGATTAGATAAATTAGAAAAATTCTATGATAAAATAGTCTCATCAGAGGTTTTTTTAAAAGTAGAGAATACAAGTGATAAAGAAAATAAAATTGCAGAAGTGCGAATTAACGTACCTGGAGATGATTTAATGGTTAAAAAAACAGCAAAATCTTTTGAGGAAGCGGTTGATTTATGTACAAATTCTTTAGAACGTGTACTGGTAAAAAGAAAAGAGAAATTAAGAGCTCACGTATAAAATAAAAATATTTGCAAAAAACATTTTGATTAAACAAATATTTCCATACATTTGCAGTCCGTTAGAAATAGCGGACTTTTTTTATTGATTAGGCCGGTGTAGCTCAGCTGGCTAGAGCAGCTGATTTGTAATCAGCAGGTCGTGGGTTCGAGTCCCTCCACTGGCTCTATATTTTAGAGTACTAATTTGGTTTTTATAAAATCATTTTAAGGTTTATTGAAATAATTAAAAGTTGGGGAGATACTCAAGCGGCCAACGAGGGCAGACTGTAAATCTGCTGTGAAAACTTCGCAGGTTCGAATCCTGCTCTCCCCACAAGTGAATTAGAAAATGGATTTAGATATTCTAAGTCCTAGTTTCTAACTTCTGAACTCACATAAGCCGGTGTAGCTCAGGGGTAGAGTGCTTCCTTGGTAAGGAAGAGGTCTCGGGTTCAATTCCCGACATTGGCTCAAAAATGTGAATAATTAGAACACTATAAATAAATAAATAACTAAGATTAAATTATTAAATCATGGCAAAAGGAAATTTTGATCGTTCCAAACCACACTTAAACATTGGTACAATTGGACACGTAGATCACGGTAAAACTACATTAACAGCTGCAATTACAAAAGTATTGTCAGATGCTGGATACTCTGAAGCAAAATCGTTTGATCAAATTGATAACGCACCAGAAGAAAAAGAAAGAGGTATTACTATTAATACTTCACACGTTGAATATGCAACAGCTAATCGTCATTACGCTCACGTTGACTGTCCTGGTCACGCGGATTACGTAAAGAACATGGTTACTGGAGCTGCGCAAATGGACGGAGCTATCTTAGTAGTTGCTGCTACAGATGGTCCAATGCCACAAACAAGAGAGCACATCCTTTTAGGACGTCAGGTAGGTATTCCTCGTATGGTTGTATTCATGAATAAAGTGGATATGGTTGATGATGCTGAATTATTAGAATTAGTAGAAATGGAAATTAGAGATTTATTATCTTTCTATCAATATGATGGTGATAATGGACCTGTAATTCAAGGTTCTGCTTTAGGTGGATTAAACGGAGATCCGAAATGGGTAGCTACTATCTTAGAATTGATGGAAGCTGTTGATAACTGGATCGAAATGCCTCCACGTGAAATTGACAAGCCTTTCTTAATGCCTGTTGAAGATGTATTTACAATTACTGGTCGTGGAACTGTAGCTACAGGTCGTATCGAAACTGGTATTGCAAACACTGGAGATGCAGTTGAAATCATTGGTATGGGTGCTGGTAAATTAGCGTCTACTATTACTGGTATCGAAATGTTCCGTCAAATCCTTGATAGAGGTGAGGCAGGAGATAATGCAGGTATCTTATTAAGAGGTATTGCTAAAGAAGATATTAAAAGAGGAATGGTAATTATTAAGCCAGGATCTGTAAAACCACATGCACATTTCAAAGCAGAGGTTTATATCTTGAAAAAAGAAGAAGGTGGACGTCATACTCCATTCCATAATAACTATCGTCCACAGTTTTACGTTCGTACAACTGACGTAACAGGAACTATTACTTTACCAGCTGGTGTAGAAATGGTTATGCCTGGAGATAACTTAACTATTGAAGTTAATTTATTAAGTCCAATTGCATTATCTGTTGGTTTACGTTTTGCAGTTCGTGAAGGTGGTAGAACAGTTGGTGCTGGTCAGGTTACTGAAATCTTAGACTAAGCATAACAAATAATTATTTTATAACCAGTGTCGTTTTTTTATAACGACACTGGTTTTATAAACAAACGGGCGTAGTTCAAGGGTAGAATAGCGGTCTCCAAAACCGTTGATGGGGGTTCGAATCCCTCCGCCCGTGCTATAAAAGAAAACATATGACAAAAGTTGTTAATTATATTACAGAAGCATTTGTAGAATTGAAAACAAATGTAACATGGACAAATTGGGCAGAATTGCAAAGACTTACAATAGTTGTTGCAGTTTTCTCTATCCTTTTTGCTTTACTAACATTTGGTATTGATAGTGCATTTGAAGTAGTAGTTAAAAATATTTACAGTTTTTTAAAATCATAAAATATCCCTATGTCAGATAATAACATAAAGAAATGGTATGTAGTAAGAGCTGTAAGTGGTCAGGAAAATAAAGTTAAAAACTATATTGAAACTGAAATCAATAGACTTGGCTTATCTGACTATGTTTCTCAAGTTCTTGTTCCAACTGAAAAAGTGGTTCAAGTAAAAGACGGGAAAAAAATTAGTAAAGAAAAAGTTTATTTTCCAGGTTATATAATGGTTGAAGCTAACCTTACAGGTGAAATTCCTCACATAATTAAATCAATTACAAATGTTATTGGCTTTTTAGGTGAAACAAAAGGAGGAGATGCGGTTCCATTACGTCAGTCTGAAGTAAACAGAATGTTAGGAAAAGTTGATGAATTGGCTGTAAATGCTGATAATGTTGCAATTCCATTTACAACAGGAGAAACAGTAAAAGTAATTGACGGACCTTTCAATGGTTTCAATGGAACAATTGAAAAGGTTAATGAAGAAAAGCGTAAACTTGAAGTTATGGTGAAAATTTTCGGAAGAAAAACACCATTAGAGTTAAGTTTTATGCAAGTAGAAAAAGTATAATATTTGTTACATTCATAATAAACAACATCTATCGCTTCCATGAGAAGATGTTAAAATTTTAAAAACAATGGCTAAAGAGATTAGTAAAGTAGTTAAACTACAAGTTAAGGGAGGTGCTGCGAACCCATCGCCACCGGTAGGACCTGCTCTGGGAGCTGCTGGTGTTAATATCATGGAGTTCTGTAAGCAATTTAATGCTAGAACTCAAGATAAAGCTGGCAAAATTTGTCCTGTACAAATTACCGTATATAAAGACAAGTCTTTCGACTTCGTTATTAAAACGCCACCTGCTGCAGTTCAATTATTAGAAGCAGCAAAATTAAAGTCTGGTTCAGGAGAGCCTAACCGTAAAAAAGTAGCAAGTGTTACTTGGGATCAAATTAAAACTATCGCTGAAGATAAAATGCAAGATTTAAATGCATTTAAAATCGAATCTGCTATGAGTATGATTGCGGGAACAGCTAGATCTATGGGTATAACAGTTTCAGGAACGGCTCCTTTTTAATCCGATAAAGAATTAGACAATGGCAAAATTGACAAAAAAACAAAAAGAAGCAGCATCAAAAGTTGAGAAAAATAAATTATATTCATTAAGAGATGCTTCTGCATTAATTAAAGAACTTTCTTCAGCTAAATTTGATGAGTCTGTAGATATCGCTGTTCGTTTAGGAGTAGATCCTAGAAAAGCGAATCAAATGGTAAGAGGGGTAGTAACATTGCCTCACGGTACTGGAAAAGATGTAAGAGTATTAGCTCTTGTAACTCCAGATAAAGAAGAAGAAGCTAGAGCAGCTGGTGCTGACCACGTAGGTTTAGATGATTATCTTCAAAAAATCAAAGACGGTTGGACAGATATTGATGTAATTATCACTATGCCAGCAGTTATGGGGAAATTAGGTCCTTTAGGTCGTATTTTAGGACCAAGAGGTTTAATGCCTAACCCAAAAACAGGTACAGTTACTATGGATGTAGCTAAAGCTGTTGAAGAGGTTAAAGCTGGTAAAATTGACTTTAAAGTTGATAAAACTGGTATCGTGCATGCAGGAATTGGAAAAGTATCTTTCGATGCTGATAAAATTTATGACAACGCACATGAAATTATACAAACATTAATCAAAATGAAACCAACTGCAGCTAAAGGTATATATGTTAAGTCTATTTACTTATCTAGTACTATGAGTCCTGCAATTGCTTTAGATCCTAAAGCAGTTTAATTGGTAGTTAAAACTTTATAGTATGACTAAAGAAGAAAAATCAATCGCGATTGAAAATTTAACTGCACAGTTAGCGGGAGTTAATGTTATTTATTTAGCAGATATTTCTGGACTAAATGCAGATAGTACAACTAATTTAAGAAGAGCTTGTTTTAAAGCTGGAATTAAATTAGAAGTTGTGAAGAATACATTACTTGCAAAAGCAATGGAATCTTCAGAAATAAATTTTGGTGAATTACCAACAGTTTTAAAAGGAAATACTTCTATAATGATCGCTGATGTAGCAAGTGCTCCAGCTAAAATCATTAAAGATTTCCGTAAAAAAGGTTTAAAACCAATCTTAAAAGGAGCTTATATCACTGAAGATATTTATATCGGAGATGAAAATCTTGACGGATTAGCAGCTATTAAATCTAGAGCAGAAGTTCTTGGAGAAATCATCGGATTACTTCAATCTCCAGCTCAAAGAGTTATTGCAGCATTACAAAATCAAGGAAAAGAAGAAGCTGCTGAATAAACAAGCGCACATTAATAAATTATATTTTTACAAAACATTTTAAACGATAGAAAAAATGGCAGATTTAAAACAATTCGCAGAGCAATTAGTTAACTTAACAGTTAAAGAAGTTAATGAATTAGCTACAATATTAAAAGATGAATATGGTATCGAACCAGCTGCAGCTGCAGTTGTAGTTTCTGGTGGTGCTGGTGCTGGTGAAGCAGCTGAAGAAAAATCAGAATTCACAGTAGTACTTAAAGAAGCTGGTGCTTCTAAATTAGCTGTTGTAAAAGCAGTTAAAGAATTAACAGGTTTAGGACTTAAAGAAGCTAAAGATTTAGTGGATGGAGCTCCTTCAAACATCAAAGAAGGTGTATCTAAAGATGAGGCTGAAGGTCTTAAAAAATCTTTAGAAGAAGCTGGAGCTGTTGTTGAGCTTGTTTAATTAAAACATAACAATTAAGCTGGGTTTAGACCTTGGGAGCAATCCCAAAGGTCTAAACCATTTTGCATATAAAGAATTTGTTGTTTTTTATATAATAAAATAATCAAAAACGAAGAAAGAAAAAAAACTACCTTTCCTGGTTTATTTTTAAAGATGTTTTGATTATTTGCAATAAGGAAGTATAAAATATACCGTGTTTTTAACACAAAAAATTTACTTTTTTTAAATCATAAATTTATTCATTGATGATTGCTAATCAGACTGAAAGATTAAATTTTGCTTCTACCAAGAACATCCCTGACTATCCAGATTTTCTAGATATTCAAGTGAAGTCATTCCAAGATTTTTTTCAATTAGAAACTAAATCAGACGAAAGAGGCAACGAAGGTTTATATAACACCTTCATGGAGAACTTTCCAATTACAGATACAAGAAACAACTTCGTTTTGGAGTTTCTTGATTATTTTGTAGATCCACCACGTTATACAATTGAAGAATGTATTGATAGAGGATTAACTTACAGTGTACCTCTTAAAGCTAGACTTAAGTTATATTGTACTGACCCTGAACACGAAGATTTTGAAACTATTGTTCAAGATGTGTATTTAGGAACAATACCATATATGACTCCAAGCGGTACTTTTGTTATCAATGGAGCTGAAAGAGTTGTAGTTTCTCAATTACATAGATCTCCTGGTGTTTTCTTTGGTCAGTCTTTTCACGCAAATGGGACTAAGTTATATTCTGCTAGAGTTATTCCGTTCAAGGGTTCTTGGATTGAATTCGCTACAGATATTAACAACGTAATGTATGCGTACATTGATAGAAAGAAAAAATTACCTGTAACCACTTTGTTTAGAGCAATCGGTTTCGAAAGAGATAAGGATATCCTTGAAATTTTCGACCTTGCTGAAGAAATAAAAGTTTCTAAAACAGGTATAAAAAAATATATCGGTAGAAAATTAGCTGCTCGTGTATTAAATACATGGCATGAAGATTTCGTAGATGAAGATACTGGTGAAGTAGTTTCTATCGAACGTAATGAAATTATATTAGACCGTGATACCATTCTTGACAAAGATAATGTTGAAGAAATTATCACTGCTGATGTAAAAACTGTTTTATTACACAAAGAAGATAGCAATCAAGCTGATTATGCTATCATTCATAATACATTGCAAAAAGACCCTACAAACTCTGAAAAAGAAGCTGTAGAACATATATATAGACAACTACGTAACGCTGAACCGCCTGATGAGGAAACAGCACGTGGTATTATCGATAAATTGTTTTTCTCTGACCAAAGATATAACTTAGGTGAAGTTGGACGTTATAGAATAAACAAAAAGTTAGGTCTTGATACTCCTATGGAAAAGCAAGTGCTTACTAAAGAAGATATCATTACTATTGTTAAGTATTTAATTGAATTAATTAATGCGAAAGCAGATATTGATGATATTGATCACTTATCAAACAGACGTGTAAGAACAGTTGGTGAACAATTGTCTCAACAGTTTGGTGTTGGTCTTGCTCGTATGGCAAGAACAATTCGTGAAAGAATGAACGTTAGAGATAACGAGGTGTTTACACCAATTGATTTGATTAATGCTAAAACATTATCATCTGTAATTAACTCATTCTTCGGAACTAACCAGTTATCTCAATTTATGGATCAAACGAATCCATTAGCTGAGATTACGCACAAGCGTAGATTATCTGCACTAGGGCCTGGTGGTTTATCAAGAGAAAGAGCTGGATTTGAGGTTCGAGATGTTCACTATACACATTACGGTCGTTTATGTCCAATTGAAACTCCTGAGGGTCCAAATATTGGACTTATTTCGTCACTTGGTGTTTATGCTAAAGTAAATGGAATGGGATTCATTGAAACTCCTTACCGTAAAGTTACTAATGGTGTAATTAATATTACAGACGAACCTATTTATTTAAGTGCTGAGGAAGAAGAAGGAATGATGATTTCTCAAGCAAATATCGATATTGATGCTAAAGGTAAAATTTTAGCAGATAGAGTAATTGCTCGTGAAGAAGGAGATTTCCCAGTTGTGGAACCATCTGCTATTCATTATGCCGATGTTGCTCCAAATCAGATTGCTTCTATTTCTGCTTCATTAATTCCTTTCTTGGAACATGATGATGCGAATAGAGCCTTGATGGGATCAAACATGATGCGTCAAGCTGTGCCTTTATTGCGTCCAGAAGCTCCTATTGTTGGAACTGGATTAGAAAGACAAGTAGCTTCAGATTCTCGTGTACTTATCAATGCAGAAGGTAATGGAGTTATTGAATATGTTGATGCAAACTCAATTACTATTAAATATGACAGAACAGAAGAAGAAAGACTTGTAAGTTTTGACTCTGATGAAAAATCATATAACCTAATTAAATTTAGAAAAACCAACCAAAGTACATCTATTAACTTGAAACCAATCGTAAGAAAAGGGGATAGAGTTGTAAAAGGTCAAGTACTTTGTGAAGGATACGCTACTCAAAATGGAGAATTAGCACTTGGAAGAAACCTTAAAGTAGCATTTATGCCATGGAAAGGTTACAACTTTGAGGATGCAATTGTAATTTCTGAAAAAGTAGTTCGTGATGATATATTTACATCTATTCATATTGATGATTATACTTTAGAAGTTAGAGATACAAAATTAGGAAACGAAGAGTTGACTAATGATATTCCTAACGTTTCTGAAGAAGCAACAAAAGACTTAGATGAAAATGGAATGATTAGAATTGGAGCAGAGGTTAAACCTGGTGACATTCTTATCGGAAAAATCACACCTAAAGGAGAATCTGATCCAACACCTGAGGAAAAATTACTTAGAGCAATCTTTGGTGATAAAGCTGGTGATGTAAAAGATGCTTCTTTAAAAGCTTCACCGTCATTACATGGTGTAGTTTTAGATAAAAAATTGTTTGCAAAAGCAGTTAAAGATAAGCGTAAACGTACAAAAGATAAAGAAGATATTGATAAACTTGAAACAGAATTTGATGTTAAATCAAACGAGTTGAAAGAAAAACTTATCGAAAAATTATTCACTATTGTTAACGGAAAAACGTCTCAAGGTGTAATGAATGATTTGGGTGAAGAAGTATTGCCAAAAGGTAAAAAATTCACTCAAAAAATGTTATACGCTGTTGATGATTTTGCTCACTTAACAAAAGGTCAATGGACAACTGATGATTCTACAAACTCTTTAGTTAATGACTTAATTCACAACTACAAAATCAAATTAAACGATTTACAAGGTTGGTTAAGAAGAGAGAAATTTACTATTACAGTTGGTGATGAATTACCAGCTGGAATCTTAAAACTTGCTAAAGTTTACATCGCTAAGAAACGTAAACTTAAAGTAGGAGATAAGATGGCAGGTCGTCACGGAAATAAAGGTATTGTGGCTCGTATCGTTCGTCATGAAGATATGCCATTCCTTGAAGACGGAACACCTGTTGATATTGTATTGAATCCTCTTGGAGTACCTTCTCGTATGAATATTGGTCAAATTTATGAAACAGTTCTTGGATGGGCTGGTCAAAAATTAAATAGAAAATTCGCTACACCAATTTTTGATGGAGCAACTATTGACCAAATCAATGAGTTAACAGACGAAGCAGGAATTCCTCAATTCGGTCATACGTATTTATACGATGGTGGAACTGGAGAACGTTTCCATCAAGCAGCAACTGTTGGAGTAATCTATATGTTGAAACTTGGACACATGGTTGACGATAAAATGCACGCTCGTTCTATTGGACCCTACTCACTTATTACACAACAACCTCTTGGTGGTAAAGCACAATTTGGAGGTCAGCGTTTTGGAGAGATGGAGGTTTGGGCACTTGAAGCTTATGGAGCATCAAGTACGCTAAGAGAAATCTTGACTGTTAAATCTGATGATGTAATTGGTAGAGCTAAAACTTACGAATCAATCGTTAAAGGTGAAGTTATGCCAGAACCAGGATTACCTGAATCATTCAATGTATTAATGCATGAATTAAAAGGACTTGGATTAGACATTAGATTAGAAGAATAAAAAAATAGTTGGCAGTAACAGTGTTTGGAAATATCTAAACACTGTTTACTGAACACTGAACACTTTTTAAATGTTACGACTATGATGAACAATAGAAATAGAGACAATAAAAATACTCCAATTAAGAGATTTAGTAAAATCTCGATAGGACTTGCTTCTCCAGAATCAATTTTGGCAGAATCAAGAGGTGAGGTTTTAAAACCAGAAACCATCAACTATCGTACACACAAGCCAGAAAGAGATGGCCTTTTCTGTGAGCGTATTTTCGGTCCAGTTAAAGATTATGAGTGTGCTTGTGGAAAATATAAAAGAATTCGCTACAAAGGAATCGTTTGTGACCGATGTGGTGTAGAAGTTACAGAAAAGAAAGTACGTAGAGATAGAGTAGGACACATCAACCTTGTTGTGCCAATTGCTCATATCTGGTATTTCCGTTCTTTACCAAATAAAATTGGATACATTTTAGGTTTACCGTCTAAGAAATTAGATATGATTATCTACTACGAAAGATATGTAGTTATTCAAGCAGGTATTGCTAAAAATGTTGATGGTGAAGAATTAAAAAGATTGGACTTTTTAACAGAAGAAGAATATCTAAATATTTTAGATACACTTCCTATGGAAAATCAATATCTTGATGATACAGATCCTAATAAATTCATCGCTAAAATGGGTGCTGAATGTATTATGGACTTATTAGCTCGTATTGATTTAGAAACTTTATCTTACGAATTAAGACATGCTGCTAACACAGAAACGTCTAAACAACGTAAAACGGAAGCCTTAAAACGTCTTGTAATTGTAGAAGCGTTTAGAGAATCAAACAAGAATAGAGAGAATCACCCAGAATGGATGATCTTAAAAGCAATTCCGGTTATTCCACCAGAATTACGTCCTCTTGTGCCTCTAGATGGTGGTCGTTTTGCAACTTCAGATTTAAATGATTTATACAGAAGAGTAATCATCCGTAACAATCGTTTAAAAAGACTTGTGGAAATTAAAGCTCCAGAAGTTATCTTAAGAAATGAAAAACGTATGTTACAAGAATCAGTAGATTCATTATTTGATAACACTCGTAAAGCTTCAGCTGTTAAGACTGAATCTAACAGACCTTTAAAATCTTTATCTGATTCGTTAAAAGGTAAACAAGGTCGTTTCCGTCAAAACTTACTTGGTAAGCGTGTGGATTATTCTGCTCGTTCGGTAATTGTTGTTGGACCAGAATTAAAATTATTTGAATGTGGATTGCCAAAAGATATGGCAGCTGAATTATACAAACCTTTCGTTATTCGTAAATTGATAGAAAGAGGTATCGTAAAAACGGTAAAATCTGCTAAGAAAATTATAGATAAAAAAGAACCAGTTGTTTGGGATATTTTAGAAAACGTAATTAAAGGTCACCCGGTTATGCTTAACCGTGCTCCTACGTTACACAGACTTGGTATTCAAGCGTTCCAGCCAAAATTAATTGAAGGAAAAGCAATTCAATTACACCCATTAGTGTGTACTGCCTTTAATGCCGATTTTGATGGGGATCAGATGGCTGTTCACTTACCATTAGGACCAGAAGCTATTTTAGAATGTCAATTATTAATGTTGGCTTCTCATAATATTTTGAATCCTGCCAATGGTGCTCCAATTACTGTACCTTCTCAGGACATGGTACTTGGTTTATATTATATGACTAAAGAGCGTTTATCAACTCCAGAAATGAAAATTAAAGGAGAAGGTTTAACATTCTATTCAGCAGAAGAAGTTAACATTGCCTTAAACGAAGAGAAATTAGAGTTAAATGCGAGAGTTAGAATTAGAGCAAAAGACTTTAATGAAGCAGGTGAATTAGTTTACAAAATTATTCAAACTACTGCAGGTAGAGTTTTATTTAATGAAGTTGTTCCTGAAGCTGCGGGTTATATTAATGAGGTTTTAACTAAAAAATCTTTAAGAGATATTATTGGAAAAATTCTTAATGCTACAAACGTTCCTGTAACAGCAGAATTCTTAGATAATATTAAAAATATGGGATATAAATTCGCATTTAGAGGAGGTTTATCTTTCTCTCTAGGTGATATTAGAATTCCTGAACAAAAAGGACAATTAATTGCAGATGCACGTGTTCAAGTTGACGCGATTTCTGTAAACTATAACATGGGTCTTATTACCAATAACGAACGTTACAACCAAGTTATTGATATCTGGACTTCTGCCAATGCTCAATTAACAGAGTTAGCGATGAAAAACATTAGAGAAGACCAACAAGGTTTCAACTCGGTGTATATGATGCTTGATTCTGGAGCAAGGGGTTCTAAAGAACAAATTCGTCAGTTAACTGGTATGCGTGGTTTGATGGCTAAGCCTAAAAAATCAACTGCTGGTGGTGGTGAAATTATTGAAAACCCGATTCTTTCTAACTTTAAGGAAGGTCTTTCGATTCTTGAGTACTTTATTTCTACTCACGGTGCGCGTAAAGGTCTTGCGGATACTGCCCTTAAAACTGCCGATGCAGGTTACTTAACACGTAGATTACATGATGTATCTCAAGATGTTATTGTAAACTCTGTTGATTGTGGAACTTTAAGAGGAATTGAAGTATCTCCATTAAAGAAAAATGAAGAAATTGTTGAAACTTTAGGAGATAGAATTTTAGGACGTGTTGCATTGCAAGATGTAATTGATCCTTTAACGACTGATGTTATTGTTCATGCTGGTGAAGAAATTGTTGCTTCTCATGTAAAGAAAATTGAAGAATCACCTATCGAAAGTGTTGAAGTTCGTTCACCATTAACTTGTGAAGCTAAAAAAGGAATCTGTGCAAAATGTTACGGAAGAAACTTAGCTACTGGTAAAATGACTCAAAGAGGTGAAGCAGTTGGAGTTATCGCTGCTCAATCTATTGGAGAACCAGGAACACAGTTAACACTTCGTACATTCCACGTTGGTGGAGTTGCCGGTGGACTTTCTGAAGAATCTAGTATCTTAACTAAGTTTGCTGGTCGTTTAGAATTAGATGACTTAAAAACTGTTAAAGGTGAAGATGCTGACGGAAAACCAATTGATATTGTGATTTCTCGTTCTACAGAACTTAAATTAATCGAGCCTAAAACAGGTATTCTATTAAATACACATAACATTCCTTATGGATCTACTATCTATGTTAAAGATGGAGATGTAGTGGATAAAGGAACTGTTATTTGTAAATGGGATCCATATAATGGAGTTATTATTTCTGAATTTACTGGTAAAGTTGAATATGAAGACATCGAACAAGGACATTCGTTCATGGTTGAAGTCGATGAACAAACTGGTTTCCAAGAAAAAGTAATTTCTGATTCAAGAAGTAAAAAATTAATTCCAACTTTATTGATTTATTCAAAAGAAGGTGAATTAGTTCGTTCTTATAACTTACCAGTTGGAGCTCACCTTATGGTAGATAACGGAGAGAAAATTAAAGCAGGAAAAATTCTTGTAAAAATTCCTCGTCGTTCTTCTAAATCAAGTGATATTACAGGAGGTTTACCAAGAATTACTGAGTTGTTAGAAGCTCGTAATCCTTCAAACCCAGCTGTGGTTTCTGAGATTGACGGTGTAGTTACATTCGGTAAAATTAAAAGAGGAAATAGAGAAATTGCTATTGAATCTAAGTTTGGTGAAGTGAAGAAATACTTAGTAAAACTTTCTAACCAAATATTAGTTCAAGAGAATGACTTCGTTAAAGCAGGAACTTCTCTTTCTGACGGAGCAATTACTCCAGAAGATATTTTGAGAATTAAAGGGCCAGCAGCTGTTCAACAGTATTTAGTTAATGAAATTCAAGAAGTATATCGTCTTCAAGGGGTGAAAATTAATGATAAGCACTTTGAGGTAGTAATACGTCAGATGATGCGTAAAGTTAGAATTCAAGATCCAGGAGATACTTTAATGTTAGAAGATCAATTGGTTCACACAAGTGACTTTATCTTCGAAAATGATAAGTTATACGCTATGAAATTCGTTGAAGATGCAGGAGATTCTGAAAACTTGAAAGCAGGTCAAATTATTTCAATTAGACAATTAAGAGATGAAAATTCGTTGTTAAAACGTAATGATAAGAACTTAGTTGAAGCTAGAGATGTAGTTCCGGCAACGGCAACACCAGTACTTCAAGGTATTACTAGAGCATCACTTCAAACGAAATCATTTATTTCGGCTGCTTCTTTCCAAGAGACTACTAAAGTGTTAAATGAAGCTGCAGTAGCAGGTAAAATCGATACATTAGAAGGTCTTAAAGAAAATGTTATTGTTGGACATAGAATTCCAGCAGGAACAGGTATGAGAGATTATGATGATATGATTGTAGGTTCGAGTGAAGAATACAACGAAATGGTTGCTTCAAAAGAAACATATAACTATTAAAAAATAGCTTTATATAAAACTGAAACCATGAGTAAATATCTTCTGATAAACTCATGGTTTTTTGTTTTAATCAACTCATTGCTTCAATTATTTCGAGGTGTCATTAAGTCTCGAAGTTTTGAGAAACGAATAACTTTTAAATAAAACTTAGTTGTCTATGTGTGAAAAAACGTATGACTTATAAGCTTTAAAAAACAACTAAAAAATAAAAACATGAACGACAACAACAACCCACAAAACCAAATAAACATTGAGCTAGATGAGAAAATAGCTGAAGGAATTTATTCTAATTTAGCTATTATCAATCATTCTAACACAGAATTCGTTGTAGATTTCGTAACCATGATGCCTGGAGTTCCCAAAGCTAAAGTAAAATCTAGAATTGTACTTACTCCTCAACATGCCAAGAGACTACTAAAAGCTTTAGCTGAAAACATTCAAAGATTTGAACAAGCACATGGGGAAATAAAAGAAGGTGATGCACCACAAATGCCTTTAAACTTTGGTCCAACGGGTCAAGCTTAAATTTAATTTTTTAATAACTTTAGCAGTTTTTTTAAGTTAACTTCAATAAAAAGCTAAAAAAAGAATATTTAGTCAATATTTTAATCTTCAGAGAGTTGATTGTTAACGTTTTTTTTTGGCGTTTAAACGAAAATGTCTTTTAGAACAATGATGTTTTATATTTTAATTGTAAATTTACAGTTAAAATAAAACTTACTTAGGTGTTTTTTTAGTCATTGACTCATAAATTCCGATAAGTATATATGAAAATTATTATTATGAAAAAATCTTTACAATTAATTTCTAACGATTTATTTGGAAAAAAAGTTTTTACTGCATTATTGTTTGTAATCTCTGCTTTTAGTTATGGTCAAGTCGATATAACGCCAGAACGTGTTAATGTTGCTGGTTTTAGTTCAACTTGGACAGATACGGATGTAACTGGTACTTCAGATATTAGATTGTTAAAATCCACATCTAATACAGTTTCACCTGCTATGGATTTTGATTCTTACAATTCAGAAATGTTAAGTTTTAAAGCAAAAAAGCAAGGTAGTGGTGCGGCAGCTGAATTTGTAATCACTGTCTCTATATCAGAAGATAATGGTTCGACATGGACTGTTTTAGGAACAAGAACTCCAACTTCTACAATTGCTTTAGCTCAAGCTTCTTTCGATATAAGTGCTTATAACGGTACAGAAGTGAAAGTTAAGTTTTCTGTAGCTGGAACAAGTGATACTGTTGGCGTTGCTATAGATAATTTAAGAATAACGGGTGTTTTGCCAACATGTACTTGGGATGGTTCTTCATGGTCTAATGTAGTTGGACCTGATGATTTTACCGAAGCTACAATTAATGGGGCATACACTACAGATTCTGATGGTGAATTTATAGCTAAGAAACTAACTGTAACATCTTCTGGGTCATTGACAATCAGTGCTGGGACTAATGTTTATGTGTTTGAGGAGGTTATAAATAATGCTACTGCTGCTAATTTTGTGGTAGAAAGTAATGGTAATTTATTACAAATTAATGACGTGCCTGTAAATGTGAATGTTGGAAACATAACTGTTAACCGTGTGACTTCACCCTTAAAACGTTTAGACTATGTTTTGTGGTCTTCTCCTGTTGAATATCAATATTTGCAATCGTTTTCTCCTTCAACTTTGCCAAATCGTTTCTACACTTATGATTCAGCAAGTGATATTTATGTTGCTGTTGCTTCTCCTTCTACAACTTATTTTGAAAAAGGGAATGGGTATTTAGTTAGAACACCTGATAATCACCCAACAGTTCCAACAATTTGGTCTTCTGTTTTTACAGGTTTTCCAAATAGTGGAAATATTTCAATGCCGGTAACGGCTAATACATATAATGCAGTTGGTAATCCTTATCCGTCGACTTTAGATGCTGATGGGTTTATTTATGAGAATAGTTTGGTGGAAGCACTTTACTTTTGGAGAAAAGATAATGGCGCAGCCAACCCTTCTTATGCAACCTATACACTTGCTGGAGGTACTGCCAATACAGCAGGAGGTTCAGCTTTAATTCCAACATATGCGATTCAAGTAGGTCAAGGATTTATTGCTAAATCTACATCAACTAACTTGAACTTTACTAACTCAATGCGTGTAGCTGATAATGATGATTTATTTTTTAAATCAAATAATTCTACTGATAAAAGTAGACTTTGGTTAGATTTAACTACTCCAACAGGTTTGTTTTGTCAAACATTAATTGCCTACATGCCAACTGCTACTTCAGGAATCGATAACGGTATTGATGGTAGAATTTTTAGTCAACCTGCAAACGGTGCAACGTTAACATCAATAATCGGTAGCGAGTCTTCTTTTGTTATTCAAGGAAAAGGAATTTTTGTTGATACTGATGTAGTTCCTTTAGCTTTCAAAACGGCAGTTGCTGGTAACTTTACAATTTCCTTAAGTAATGTTGATGGCTTATTTGCTAATAACGCACAAGCTGTTTTCTTAAAAGATAATTTAACAAATACAATCACTAATTTAAATAATGGTGACTATACTTTTGCTGCTGCAATTGGAGATTTCTTAAATAGATTTGAAATTGTTTATCAAAACACTGTACTTAATGTAAAAGACTATGTTTTAAATGACGTTGTTGTTTATGCAACTAATTCAGATGTTATTGTTAATGCTGGTCAGTCAGTTATTGATCAAGTTAGAATTTTTGATTTAAGAGGAAGACTATTGACAGAGATGCTTAATGTTAATGCCTCTGAAGCAACACTAAACGTATCTTCTACTAATCAAATTGTATTAGTTCAAATTACAGGTCAAGATGGTGCTGTAGTTACAAAGAAGCTTATTAAATAGTTGTTTATATAGCTAATTCTAATTTTATATAGAAAAAAAGCAGTTGTGATTAAGTATCACAACTGCTTTTTTATTGCATACTAATTTTAGCAATAGAATGTATTTAAAATGGCATAAACTATATGAATCTAAATAAAATAAACATGTTTTTTTTTGAGTGAAGTTGGGGTATAAAAAAAACTATAACAAAGTAAATTATTATAGTTTTATTAATTCTTATATTGGTATGTTAAAAATAAAAAGCTAGTTTTAGTCTAATATTTTTTGTTTTTAATATGTATTTTAAAGCCTGAGACTAATTAATTTAGTTGTTTTTTACTGCTTTTAATTTTGTAAAACATATATGCAATTCCAAGTAGGGCAAGGAAAATTAATTTGTTGCTTATAGGAGCAGCAGGTTCATCACCATCTAATCCTCCTGGAGTTCCGTCAGTATCACCGGGTTGCGCAAATGCTAAAACATTAAACATAAGCATAAAAACAGTTATGCTGATTTTTTCGTAATTTTTCATTTCATGTGTAATTTATGATGCTAATATATAAAATATATGTTTAAATATTTAATTTTTAACATGTTAAAACTTAAATACTCGATTTAGTGTAATGTATTACGGATTAACGGTAGCTATTTCTTGTTGATTGTAGATTTAAAAAGTTTAAAAAGCTAAATTAGTAGCTAATCTACAGACGTTTTATCTGATTTTTTATTGAAAAGTAAAAAAAGAAAAAATTTTCAAGAAGCTATTTTGTATTATGTTAATTCATCACGAATTGTAGCACAAGGCTTTGTGGTTGGTTATTCGTCCTAGGATCTTGAGATTGTTAATGAGAGTTAAAAATTAGTCTTGTAAAAGTCTGTAACCTAAAATAAAATCAAAATCTAGTTAACTTTGGGAATAACTGAAGAAATTGCATCCTACTTAATTTTTGTCAGCTATTTCAATAAATATTCTGTAATGTATTTCTTAATACTGTTACTAATATTACTAAAAGAAAAAGTAAAATTCCGAATGGTTTTAACGTGGCAACAAACCAAATGTTTATTTAAAGAATTTGCTTTGAATATCCAAAAGTTTGAACTAACTAACAGAGAAATAAAAGAAAAGTATGTTAAGAAAAGTATCTTTAAGCTATGGGTCTACAAGGTGTATCTGTTCAAATAGTATCTTAAAAAATACGACATTGGTGATTGTTTAAATATCTTATTTTTTTATCATAATTTTTATAATAAGACAATTTTAAATGTTAAAATTTACAATAAATCAATATTTGTTAACATTTTCTTAATGTATATTGTATTTATTCCTAAATTGGCGAAATATTTACACACAAAATATTATAAAAATTATGAAAAAAATTACATTATTATTAATGATGTTATTATTTGCTATGTTCTCTTTTGGGCAGGTAAGTAATTATACGTTTTCGCAAAGTATGGGAACTTACACTGCAATAACATCCGGAACTTTACACGGTACTGCAATTGATAATGCAAATTACTCTTTTACAATTCCTTTTACTTTTACGTACAATGGAGTTGGTTACACAGTTGCTCGTCCTACCACTAATGGGTTTTTAGTTTTAGGTAGTAATGCACCTTCAACTTCTCAATACACCCCTTTGTCAAGTGGTTCAACGAATTTTGCAATTGCTGCATTTGCAAGAGATTTAAATGCTACTGTTCGTTCAGAAGTAATTGGTACATCACCTAATAGAATTTATGTTTGTCAATGGTCGTCTGCTTATCGTTATGCGGTAGGTTCAGGTGAAAATTTGAATGCACAAGTTAGATTATACGAGGGAACTAATAAAGTCGAGATTGTCTATGGAGACTTTATAACAACCAATACAACTTCAGCTACAGGCACAGTACAAGTTGGTTTGAGAGGTTCTGCAACAACAGATTGGAATAATAGATCAACTAGTACGGATTGGGATGGTACAATTGCTGGAACAGCAAATTCAGCTGCTTGTTCTGGTACGACTACTGTAAAGCCAGCAATAGGAAAAACGTTGACATGGACGCCTCCAGTTATAGCTATAGACATGGCTTCAACGGATGTTGTAGGAATTCCAACAAGTGGTTGTGCTAACGGGTCAGTACCACTTTCAGTAACGATTAAAAATAATGGCGCTAATGCTATTGATTTTTCTACTAATAATGCAGCTGTTTCATTAAATATTACAGGTGCTTCTACTCAGGTATTAACGACAGCAGTTAATTCTGGAACTTTACCTTCAGGAGCATCTCAAACGGTATTAATCTCTCCAAATGCTGATTTTTCAGTTGCTGGTACACATAATATAGCCGCAACTGTTACTGTAAGTGGTGATGGATTAGCTGGTAATAATACTTTAACTACCTCAAAAATTATTGCTCTTGCTGCTGTTGTTGCGCCTTATTCAGAAGGTTTTACAAGTGCAGTTACTCCAACAGGATGGAATACAACAGGATGGACGATTGGTGCTACACATGCAAATGGAACTAATGGTATTTATAAAAGTATTTCTTCAGCAGGTACATCATTGCCATTCAATACAATTTCTGTTGGCCCTATAAGTGCCACTAGTCAGTTAAGATTTGACTATAGAATTGTTAACTCTACTTCTTACCCTGCAACAGCAACTCCTGCTGGTTGGGGAAGTTATAAAGTTCAAGTAAGTACGGATTGTGGAGTAACATTTGTTGATTTAGAAACTGTTAACGACGCTAATCATGCTACAGGTTTAAGTTGGTTTACAAGAGTTAATTCTTTAGCTGCTTATTCTGGACAAAACGTTCAAATTAGAATTTTACCGATTTGGGTAACTGGAAGTTATTTTTTAGATTTTGATAATTTCTCAATTGCTCCAGCACCAACTTTACCTCCAGATTGTACAACAGGTCATTCACCTGCAGATCTAGCAGCTGATTTTAGCAGAAATGGTACATTAACATGGATTGCTGCAACTGGTTTTCCGGCAAGTTATGATGTGTATTTTGGAACAAGTACAAATCCAACTTTAGTGACAAACACTACTGGACTGTCTTACACTCCGCCAACAATGGCAGGTGCTACAACTTATTATTGGAAAGTTGTTCCTAAAAATGAGAATGGAGACGCTTCAGGATGTACTGAGCGTTCTTTTACTACTGCAGCAAATTTTGTTTATTGTGCGCCATCATATTCGTCTGGATCAGGTACAACTGATGGAATTACGAATGTAACATTAGGTGCTTTAAATAATTCATCAGGTCATAGTGCTTCTCCATATTATACTTTTTTTAATACAGTAACAATTCCCGATATTACTCAAGCTACAACTACAGGTGTTTCAATTGCTTTTGGAGTTGATACTAGTCAATATTCGGCCGTTTGGATAGATTTTAATCAAAATGGTGTTTTTGAAGCTTCTGAAGGTTTTTTAGGGGCAAATAATACTAGTGCTGGGGTGACACCAACTCTTGTAAACATTTCAATTCCTGTGGGTGCAGTTTTAGGTAATACAAGGATGAGAGTTAGGGGTGGAAATGATTCTTCTTTGTTAGCAACTCAAGCTTGTGGAGCTACTACAAGTAGTTATGGGGAAACTGAGGATTATATAGTTAATGTTATTCAAGCTTCTGTATGTACTGGTACTCCAACTGCGGGTACTGTTTCGCCTATATCAACTATTTCATGTACAGGTGCATTGCCAGGTGTAAGAACAGTAACCGGTTCAACTTCTGGTGTAAGTGGGTTAACATACCAGTGGCAAGAATCTACAGATAATTTTGCAACAACAGTTGCAGATGCAGTTGGTGGTTCTGGAGCTACAACTTTAAGTTACACTCCTCCAGCTTATACGGCTAACATACAATATAGATTAAGAGTTACTTGTACAGCTACAAGTGAAATTGATTATTCAACAATATCTCAGGTTAATGGGGCAAGTGCTCCAACTACCCAAGCTTCAAATGTACTTGTTTCTAATGCTTTAACTTCATCAGCAATAAGTTGGACTAATGGTAATGGCGCTAGAAGATTTGTTGTCGTTAATACGGTTAATTCATTTACGGATCCTTCTGGAACTGCTGATGTTACTGGAGTTAGTACTGTGTATACTTCAGGTGAAAAAATTGTTTATGATGGAACTGGTTCAACAGTTACTGTAACTGGTTTAGCTTCAAACACACAATATTTTGTTAGAGTATTTGAATATGCTAGATGTACAGGGACACCAAATATTAATTACTATAATGTTACAACAGGAACTAATAATCCTAGCAGTTTTACTTCTGCTATTAATAATGATGTTTGTGCAAATGCTATTACAATAGCTTGTTCGGAGTCAATTACTACTTCTTTAGTTGGTTCTACAAATGAGAATCAAGCGGTTTGTGGAATATCTGGCGTTACTACTCAAAATTCTGCTGGTACTTGGTACAAATTTACAGGAAATGGAGATGATGTAACTATATCAACTGGTAGTTCAGCAACAAATGTTGATACTAGATTAGCTGTATTCAGCGGAACATGTGCAGGATTAACTTGTATAGGAGGTAATGATGACATAGTTAGTGGTAATGTTAGATCAGAAGTTTTATTTAGTACTTCTGTGGGTACAGATTATTATATTTTATTGTACTCTTATAGTTCAACTACACCAACTGCAGCAATTGTTTTAACTGCAACTTGTACTCCAGCATGTGTACCTGCTACAAATAATGATGTTTGTGCTAATGCTTCATCAGTAGTAATTAATACGCCATTATCAACAAATAATTCTTGTTCTAGTCCTAGTGGAGTTTCTTATCCTACATGTGGCTCTAGTTTTGGAACTTTTTATGATACTTGGTATAGTTTTAACTCTGGTGCGGTAACATCTGTTCAAGTTTCTGCAACACCTACAACAACTGCTTTAGTTGGTTATGCTGTTTATTCTGGAGTTTGTGGTACTTTATCACAAGTTGCTTGTAACACAACAGGTGTATTATCTACAGTTGCTTTAACAGCTAATACAAACTACTATGTAAGAGTATTTTCAATTTCTCCTTCAGGCAGAGGGGATTTTACTTTAAATATTATTGCGCCAAATACGTGGACAGGTTTAACCAGTACTTCTTGGAGTGATGAAACTAACTGGTCATTAGGAACTGTGCCGAACGGTACTAGAGATGTAATAATTCCTACAACTGCTAACAATCCAATTTTAGCAACAGACTTTACTGTTCAAACTGGAAAAACCTTAACAATTAGCGGAACAGGTGCTTTGACTTTGTCTCCAGCAGCTAGTTTAACAATTCAAGGAACAGCGAGTTTTGGTGGAAAATCAGTAACATTACAATCTGACGCAACCGGTACGGCTATGTTAGGAGAAGTTACAGGTACGTTAACTGGAGCTACAAACGTAACGGTCGAACGCTATATTCCTGCAAAAAGAGTATGGAGAGCACTAACAGCTCCGTTAAAAGGGGTAAGCGGTTCTTTATATACTACTTGGCAAAATGGAGGTACTGTAACGGCTAACACTGGAGTTGAAATTTGGGGTCCAGCTGGAACTTCAATGGCTGTAGGTCCAAACTACTCAGTTCTAAATTACACACCTACAGGTTGGACAAGTGTAACAAATACAACAACAGCTAATTTATTTGATGCTACAACAAATAATGCCTATTTAGTTTTTGTAACTGGTGGTTACGGAAGTGGAAATATTGCTTCAACACTTCCAGCTACGGCAACAACTTTAAAAGCTACAGGAAGCTTAATTACGGGTGATGTTGCTTATACAGGTTTAATTGATACTAAACATACTTTAATTGGTAATCCTTATGCAAGTTCATTAAGCCCAAGCGCTATATTGACAGGTGCTACTAACTTAATTAATAAATTTTGGGTTTACGATCCAGCTTTAGGTTCTTCGGGAGGTTATGTTTCTTATGATGCAGGTTTAGGAACTTATTCTAATAGCACGGGAAGTTATGCTACGTCTACAACTGCGGTTCAAAGTGGTCAAGCGTTTTTCGTTAGAGCGACAACTAGTACTGTGGGTTCGTTTACTATATCAGAAAATAAAAAATCAACTGATGTAAGTAATGTATTTGGTAAAAACGCTAATCAAGCGGCAAACAATGCAGTAACGGCATCTATCTTTAGAGTTGGTTTCTACAAAGAAACAAGTTTAGGATGGAATCCATTAGACGGTGCAATTGCAGGTTTTTATCCTACAGCTAATAATTTAGTTGATGAGAACGATGGTAAGAAGTTTGCAAACGGAAGTGAAAATATTGCATTTGTTAGAAATAACACAACTTTATCTAGCGAGCACTTTTTAGAACCACAACCATTAGATGAGTTGTATATGAGAGTTTGGAATACGTCAGTGAATAATTATAAATTACGAATCAATACCGAATTATTTACAGTACCCAATATTGAAGCTAAATTAATCGATTTGTTCACAGGAGTTCAAACACCACTTGTTTTAGACGGTACAATTCAAGAGTATCCATTTGCTGTAACTTCGGCTACTGCAAGTACAGGAGATCGTTTTAAAGTAGTGTTTAGCGCTTCACCTTTAGCTACAACTGCATTTGATACTAAAGCTATAAAAGTATATCCTAACCCAGTAACAAACGGAATAGTAAACGTTCAATTACCTGAAGGAGACTATACGAATTATAGTTACGAACTGGTAAATGTTTTAGGACAAAAAGTGCTATCAAATACGATTGAAGTTTTATCAGGAAGTCAATTTAGTTTTAATACAAGAGGTTTAGCTAATACTTGGTATGTTTTACAACTACTAAATAATGGTAAACCTGTTTATCAAACAAAAGTTATAATCGCAAATTAAAAAGAAAACGAAATGAAAAATATATATAAAAGCCTATTGGTAGCAATCTTGTTGATTACATTTAATTTTACGGCTTATGCGCAAGAGGAACCTGATGACGTGCCTGGTGATCCAGGAGCAGCTCCAATCGGAGACTACGTTCCATTAATGCTAATTGCAGCAATAGGATTAGGCTATTTTGTAGTAAGAAAACAACAAATTAAAGAAGTGTAAAATATTTTTTTTTTAAAAGGGCTGTTCGAAAAGTAATTTTTGGACAGCCTTTTTTTTATTCCTTTTTGCTTATTTTACTTGCCTTAATGCGGATTCTGTTACTAGTAAAATGCTATCATTACTGTTAATAAACTTGGTGATTGATGCGTTTTTTAACAATTAAGTAACCTATACATTTGGATTATCATTAATTAATACTGTAAATTTGTATCATAATAGACTAATATCCAAGTGTTCAAACCAGCTAATTTGGTTAGAATATATTGGGTTTTAAAAAAAAAACATACACATGAATAAAAAATTACGATTTAAACATTTTTTAAAATCAATTCTATTTCTAGTCTTTTTGGGATTAGGACAATTGGGGTTTGGGCAAAATACTTATAACTTAGTTACTTCTACAACTGATTTAGTTGCGGGTTCTAAATATATAATTGTATCGTCTCAGACTAACGGAGCAGCAGTTGCCCTAGGTTATCAAGCTTCAAATAATAGACCACAAGCATCAATTACAATTGCTTCTGGGGCTATAATTACAACTGTCGCAGCATCAAGTTCTGAAACTAATAAGCCTTATGAAATTACTTTAGGTGGCTCTACAGGAGCTTGGACTTTGTTTGATACCGCCAATTCTGGATTTTTAAAAGCAACTAGTAGTTCGAGTAATAATTTACATAGTACTGTGTCATCAGCTAACTGGACAATAACTTTTGCTTCTAATGCTGCTGTTATGACATGTGTTACTGGTAGTTATTCTAGAAATATTTTAAGATACAATAGTATCTCTTCAATTTTTTCTTGTTATAGTTCAGGTCAAGCACCTGTATATTTATATAAATTAGCTTCAGGCTGTACGTCCCCAACAACACAATCCACATTAGCTTTTTCTAGTGTAACTTCATTTCAAATGGGTGTTGCCTTAAGTGGTGGAAACGGTGCTGGTAGAGTAGTTGTAATGAATACTGCAAATGTATTTACAGCTCCAACCAACGGTACAAATCCTACTGCGAATGCTACTTATGGTAGTGGTCAGCAAGTAGTGTATAATGGTACTGGGTCTTCATTTTCGGTTACGGGTTTAAATCCATTAACTACTTATTATTTTAGATCTTATGACTATTGTGATACTGAAAGAAATTATAATGCTACAGCAACAACTAATAGTCAAGCTACATTAGCGTCTACTAATCCAGTATTGAGTGTGTCAGGTAGTTTGTCTCATGGTTCGGTTTGTTCTTCAACTGCTGCTACACCGATTACATATACTATAACTAACAATGGAATCAATGCAGCAGATGGCATTACTATTGATTCTGATAATCTAACTGAATTTGTGATAAGTGGTTTATCTTCAACTTCAATTCCTGGAGATGGAGGAACTGCTACTTATGTCGTTACTTTTACGCCATCAAGTGCTGGAGCTAAAAGTGCAAATTTAACTATTACAAGTACAACTAGTGGAAGTAATTCAGTAAACAATGCTTTGACTGGAACAGGAATAGCTATAGTTAATCAAGCGGTTGTAACAAATACAGCTAATTCGATTACAATAAATAGTGCTAGTTTAAGAGCAACTTCATCAACATTTGGAATTTGTCCTGCAACAACAAGTAAAGGTTTTGTTTATGCTGAAACTTCATTAAATAGTGATCCTTTATTTGGAGGAAGTAATGTTGTTAATGTGCCTGTAACATTAGGTTCAGAGGGTTCTTTTAATGGAACTGTTTCTAGTTTGTCTTCTGGAGTGAATTATACTTACAAAGCTTACTTATACAACGGAACTACATATACTTATGGGTCTGTTCAAAATTTCACAACTTTAACTCCACCATTAAATGACTTATGTGTTAATGCAACAGTCTTAACTTTAAATGGCGTGAATTTAAATGGTACTTTATTAAGCTCAACTTATACAACTCCTTTTACTTCTAAAAATGACGTTTGGTATTCCTTTACTCCAACTTGTACGGGTAGTCATGTTTTAACCGTCTCTAACTTTTCTGGAGATGTAGATGTTACAGTTTTCTCAAACGCTAATAGTTGTCCTTCAAATACAACTTCCATAGCTAGTGCAGCTTCTTCTAGCGCTACTGAAACTATTACTTCAAATTTCACAGCTGGAGTTACTTATTTTGTTAGAGTTTTCGCATTTAATGTTGCAGCTGAATCTACATTTAACATTAATATTGTTTCGCCAAATCCAGTAACTGCATCAGTTACAACTGGCTTGCCTTCATTGGTTACTCAAACTTCAGCGACTTTAAATGCATCTACTTCTGTCTTTGGCGTTTGTCCTTCAACCACTATAAAAGGCTTTGTATATGCTGAAACGCTATTGAATAATGATCCTTTAATAGGAGGAAGCAATGTTGTTAATGCACCTCTAGCATTAGGTGTAGCGGGTTCATTTAATGAAGCAGTTTCTAGTTTGTCTTCTGATGTAAATTATACTTACAAAGCTTACTTATATAATGGAACTACATATACTTATGGTACAGCTCAAAATTTCACAACACTTATTCCGGTTCCAGGTGAACCTGTAGCAACAGACGCAACTTCAATTGGAAATAATCAATTTACTGCAAATTGGAATGCTGTAAGTGGTGCTACTAGTTACTCAATTGATGTTTATAAAATAAACGCAGGAGTCAATGCTTCAGATTTATTTATTTCTGAATATGTTGAAGGTTCATCAAGTAATAAGTATATTGAAATTTTTAATGGAACTGGTAATGATGTTGATTTAAGTGATTATAGATTACAATTATTTGCAAATGGTAATTCTTCACCTAATAATGACAATATTTTAGAAAATATATTGCCTAATAATTCTACAATTGTTTATAGAAATTCTGGAAATATTTATGTGGGTACTGATTATTATTCAACATCAACAAATTTCAATGGTGATGATGCAGTAGCTTTATTTAAAATTAGCACAAATTCTTTTGTTGATATTTTTGGAAGAATTGGAGATGATCCAGGTTCATCATGGTCTTCTAGTTCAAATTCTACATCAGATGAAACGTTAGTAAGAAAACAAAATGTATATGGAGGTGTAACAACAAGCCCAACAGGAACTGGTTCAAGTGCTTTTACTACTTTAGAGAGTGAATGGATTTCTTACCCAACAGATAATGTTTCAAATTTAGGTTCACATGTTTTTGATGGTGGGACTACTTTAGAATACGTAACAGGATATAATAATTTAAGTGTTGGTAATGTTTTAACACATAACGTAACCGGCTTAGAATCAGGTACAAAATATTATTACAGAGTAAGAGCGACAAATGCTTCTGGTACTTCTTCAAATTCTAATGTTATAGAAGTTACTACAACTGGCCCAGTAAGATGGATTAGTACAACAGCTACTGATTGGTCAACTGCTTCAAATTGGTCAAATAATGCAGTGCCAGACGGAACAAAAGACATTGAAATACCAGTTGGTAACCCAATTTTAAATACAAATTTTACTGTTCAAACAGGTAAAAGTTTAACGCTAAGTGGAACAGGAACATTAACTGTTGCTCCAACAGCTAGTTTAACTGTACAAGGAACTGCAGATTTTGGAGGAAAAGCAGTGCTATTGCAATCAAGTACAGCAGGGGATGCTGTTATTGGAGAAATAACAGGAACGCTTTCAAATGCTGCAAACGTAACTGTAGAACGCTATATACCAGCAAGAAGAGCATGGAAAGCCTTAACGACTCCTTTAAAAGGAAGCGACACCTCTTTATATAGTGCTTGGCAAAATGGTGGTGCTACTACTGCAAACACAGGAGTTGAAATTTGGGGACCAGCAGGAACTAACATGCCAATTGGTCCAAACTACTCTGTTTTAAATTATACACCAACAGGTTGGGCAAATGTAACCAATACAGCAACAGCCAATTTATTTGATACAACTGGTAACAATGCTTATTTGGTTTTTGTAACAGGAGCTTATGGAAGTGGTAATATTTCTAACGGATTGTCTGCTGCTACAACCTTAAAAGCAACAGGAGAATTAATTACTGGTAATGTAGTGCATTCTGCGATTATAAACTCAAAACATACTTTAATTGGTAATCCATATGCAAGTCCATTAGATCCAAGCAAAGTCCTAAACGGTGGAGTAAATTTGGCACCTAGTTTTTGGGTTTGGGATCCTTCATTAGCTACGACTGGTGGTTATGTTTCTTATGATGTCGCATTGGGAACTTATTCAAATAGTACGGGTAGTTATTCAACAAACTCAATTGCAATTCAAAGTGGGCAAGCTTTCTTTGTAAAAGCAAATATTGCAACAACAGGATTGTTAACTTTATCCGAAGATATTAAATCTAGTGCTGTGTCAAATGTATTTGGAAAAAACGCTAATCAAAATTTAAATAACTCAACAAATGCTTCAATTCTTAGAGTTGGGATGTTTAAAGAGTCGAACCAAGAATGGAAACCATTAGATGGTGCTGTTGCAGGTTTTTATGATACTGCTTCTAATTTAGTAGATGATAGTGATGGTAAGAAATTTGCAAATGGTGGAGAAAACATTGCTTTTGTTAGAAATAACATACCAATGTCTAGTGAACATTTTTCAACGCCTCAACCTTTAGATGAGATGTACATGAGAGTTTGGAATACGCCTGTGAATAATTATAAATTAAGAATCAATACAGAATCATTTACAGTTCCAAATATTGAAGCTACATTAGTTGATTTGTTTACAGGAGTTCAAACACCACTTGTTTTAGATGGATCTATTCAGGAGTATCCTTTTGCTGTAACTTCGGCTACTGCAAGCACAGGAGATCGTTTTAAAGTTGTGTTTAGTGCATCGCCATTAGCTACAACAGTATTTGATACTGAAGCCATAAAAGTATATCCAAATCCTGCAACAAACGGAATAGTAAATATTCAATTGCCACAAGGAGATTATACAAATTATAGCTATGAATTAGTAAATGTTTTAGGACAAAAAGTGCTATCAAATACTATTGAAGTTTTAACAGGAAATCAATTTAGTTTTAATACAAAAGGTTTAGCTAATAATTGGTATGCCTTACGAATACTAAATGCTGGTAAAGCAGTATATCAAACAAAAGTTATAATCGCTAACTAAAAAAAAACAGAATGAAAAATTTATATAAAAACATACTGGTAGTAATGATGCTACTTACAATAAATTTCACAGTCAATGCACAAGATCCTGATGGCCCAGGAGGAGACCCTGGTGAACCAGCCGCTCCAATTGGCGACTACGTTCCATTAATGCTAGTTGCTGCCATAGGACTAGGCTATTTTGTAATTAGAAAACAAAAAATAAAAGAAGTATAAATTTTATCACCTTCAAACAAAAAAACCACATCAATTACGATGTGGTTTTTTATTTATTTTGAATGTATTATTAATCTACTTCAGAGGTATAGTGCAGATTAACAGATGGAAATTTCTGTTTAGTCATCTGTATTGAAAACTCAGAATCAGCTAAAAACACCAATTGTCCATATTTATCAGTAGCTAAGAATTTTTGTTTGATTCTTTTAAATTCAGCAAACTCTTCATTTTTAGGATCATTAGGTTTTACCCAACATGCTTTATAAGCAGGAAAATTTTCATAAGTACATTTTGCACCATATTCGTGTTCAAGTCTGTATTGAATTACTTCATATTGTAACGCTCCAACTGTTCCGATTATTTTTCTTCCATTCATGTCCAAAGTAAATAATTGGGCAACACCTTCGTCCATTAATTGGTCAATTCCTTTTTCTAATTGTTTAGATTTTAGTGGATCAGCATTGTTAATGTATCTAAAATGTTCTGGTGAAAAACTTGGAATTCCTTTAAAGTTCATTAGTTCACCTTCAGTTAAGGTGTCCCCAATTTTGAAATTTCCGGTATCGTGTAATCCGACAATATCACCTGCATAAGAAATGTCAACAATCTCTTTCTTTTCTGCAAAAAATGCATTTGGACTAGAGAATTTCAAATTCTTATTTAACCTCATGTGATGATAAGCTTTGTTTCTTTCAAACGTACCTGAAACAATTTTAATAAAAGCTAATCTATCTCTGTGTTTAGGATCCATGTTGGCATGAATTTTAAAAACAAAACCACTCAACGTTTTTTCATTTGGATTCACTAATCTAGTGTCCGATTCCTTTGGTCGAGGAGAAGGAGCAATGTCAATAAAACAATCTAGCAATTCTCTAACGCCAAAGTTGTTTAAAGCAGAACCAAAGAAAACAGGCTGTAAATCTCCTTTCAAATAATCTTCTCTATTAAAATCAGGATATACTTCACTAATTAATTCTATTTCTTCTCTTAATCTTTCTGCAGGTTTTGAACCGATTAAGGTATCTAATTCTGGATTGCTTAAATCAGAAATGGCAATTGTGTCTTCGATGTCTTTTCTACTGTCACCTGAAAATAAATTAATATTCTTTTCCCAGATGTTATAAATTCCTTTGAAGTCATAACCCATTCCTATAGGAAAACTTAAAGGTGTCACGGTTAAGTTTAGTTTTTGTTCTACTTCATCTAGTAAATCAAATGCATCTTTTCCTTCTCTATCTAATTTGTTTATAAAAACTATAATAGGAATTTTTCGCATTCTACAGACTTCAACTAATTTTTCAGTTTGTTCTTCTACTCCTTTAGCAACGTCAATTACAACAATTACACTATCTACAGCTGTAAGGGTTCTAAAAGTGTCTTCTGCAAAATCCTTATGCCCTGGAGTGTCTAATATGTTTATTTTTTTGTCTTTATAAATAAAAGCTAAAACTGAAGTAGCAACAGAAATTCCTCTTTGACGTTCAATTTCCATGAAATCAGAAGTAGCTCCTTTTTTTATTTTATTGTTTTTAACAGCACCAGCTTCCTGAATAGCTCCTCCAAATAACAATAGTTTTTCGGTTAATGTTGTTTTTCCAGCATCAGGATGTGAAATGATACCAAATGTTCTTCTTTTTAAAATTTCTTTTTCTAAACTCATAGCTTTATTAAAGGTGCAAATTTATTAAATTGAATTTTAATACTAACATTTATATAGCCTTAATGTTTGTGTTTTTTATTAAATAGCAATAGTTCTTAGAAATAATGCTATTTTTAAAGGAATTTTATCGAATTAAATTGCTTTTTATCGTTGATAACCTATTTTTTAACAAATATTTATTGACTTGTTAACATATTCTATATATTTGCAAGTATCTACTTAACATGCACTAACACTGTTTGTTGAGTGTTGATAAGAATTTTAAGCATATTTAATTAGAATTAGTAAACACCTACTTTACTTTTTTTATAAGAATAGACATCTAAATAGTGTTAAATTACGTATACTATTTTATGATTACATCATAAATCCCAAATCTATGAAAAACAAAGAGCCCCAAAGCTTGTTTTTTACTTATGGAATAAAAAATGTAAAGTTATTTATATTAACAATAACTTTATTAATAGCTGTTTCTACACTTGTAGGTGAAGCATTTGCTTTTTCAAAAAACTCAACAAATCTTTCAGTATTATTATTTACTCTAGAATTAGCTTCGGGACTATTTTTTTATGGACTAATTAAAGCTCTATTAAGAAAATATAATAGAATTGATACTAATAATAACTTGTGTCTTGTCTATAGAGGATATTTCAAATTAACATTAAAATAATATTTGACGATATAAAAATAAAATTATGAAAATGATTTCAAATTTAAAAAAAATATATAGCAGTTATAGGTTATTGATAATAATTGCCATCTGTCTATTTGCATCAAATATACATGCCCAATGTCCTATGATTGGAGCAAACGGTGTATTTAATCCAAATGAAGACATATTAATTACATCTTACCATCAATCAATCGTTAGAACTACAACTGGTCTAGTAGCTTGGGGTGAGAATATGCGTGCAAATGGTTCAGATGCGACAACTATATCTGATGTTACACCAGCGAACGGTTATAATTATACGGGAACAATTCTTCGTTTTGCTGTTTCAGGTAATACGGGAGGTCAAGGATTTTTGGCTACAACAACTAATTTATACGCTTGGGGTACACCTGGTGAAGTAGTTAGTAATAGTTTTGTTACTAATGCCAATTTTGCACCTATGTTAAATCTCCCATTTGTAGCATCTACAATAGCTGATATACATGCAAATTCGGATGCTCTTTTTGTTGTTCTAAATACAGGACAAGTATGGGTTGCAACAACAGGTACAACAGCACCTTTTGGAAACGCTAGTACTAATACTACTATTTGGCAAAGAGTTGAAACTTCAGCTGGTGTGCCATTAACTGGAGTTGCTCAAATAACTGGTTGTAAATCTGCAGGATTTGCTTTAAGAAGTGACGGAACAATTTATGCATGGGGAAATAATGTAGAATTAGGGAATGGAGGTGGAACTCAAAACCTTACTTATGCTACACAAATGGTAGCGCCACCTGTTCCGGTTAGTTATATATCTATTATTTTTAGTGATAAAGTAGATCCTGGACTTTTAGCACTAGGGACAGATACAAAAATATATGGAGTAGGAAATAATACAGATGGTGAATTAATTACTACTGGGACTGGAAACGTAAATGTTTGGACTACTATTAAAAATAGTTCAGGAACTGATTTTACAGGTGCACTTTATTTGGCAACTACTAATACATCAGAAGATTACCCAGCTGCCGCAGTAATAACTGCTGGAGCAACAATTGGACTTCCAAAAATATTATACACTTGGGGTGAAAACAATACAAATTCAATTGGACAGTCTTCAACAATCACACAAAATCCTACCGTTCCTCCATCATTCAATTTAGGAGTTGACGACCCTGTTGCTGTTAGTATAGGTGGACACGCTACGACATATTTTAACAAAGCAAATGGAGGATCTATTTGTTTTGTTGGTCATATAACAAATGGTAGTACAGGAGGTTTAACAACAGGGAGTGGTAATTCTTTTGAGTGTATAGTACCCGCAGGTAATCTTTGTGGAACAGTTAGGCCTATAGTTGCTATGAATGATAGTGGTTCTGTCGTTCAAGGAGTAGGAGGAACAGCAATATCAAATGTATTATCAAATGATACAATTAACGGTACACCTGTTACAACATCAAGCATTAACTTAACACAAGTAAGTACAACTAATGCTGGTGTTACTTTGAACACTTCAACTGGTGCGGTTAATGTTACTACAGGTACACCTGCTGGTCAATATACAGTAGTTTATCAAATTTGTGAAGCAGTTAACCCAACAAATTGCCAGACAGCAAATGCAGTTGTATGTGTAAATCCTACTCAACCAACAGTAAGTGCAGTAACGCAACCAACTTGTTCAACGGCAACAGGAAATTTTACAATTACAAATTATAATGCTTCTTATACATATACATTCTCACCTACAGGACCAACAATAAGTGCAACAGGAGTTGTAACGGCATCTGCAGGAACTTATACAGTTACAGCAAGTGTTGGAGTGTGCTCTTCAGTTGTTTCGGCAACTCGAACAATAAACGCTCAACCAGTAACGCCAAGTGCTCCATCAGTTGGAACCATTACTCATCCAACCTGTTCAACAGCAACTGGAAGTGTTGTTTTAAGTGGATTGCCTTCAAGTGGAACATGGACTTTAACAAGAAGCCCAGGAGCTGTGACTACAACAGGAACAGGTACTAGCACAACAATCTCTGGATTAGCTGCAGGAACTTATACATATACAGTAACAAATTCAGTTGGATGTACATCTTCTTCATCTGCTAATGTTCTCATTAATCCGCAACCAACACAAAGTGCTCCAATAGTTGGAACTATAACACAACCAACTTGTTCTACGGCTACAGGAAGTGTGGTCTTAAGTGGATTGCCTTCAAGTGGTACTTGGACTTTAACAAGAAGTCCAGGAGCTGTAACAACTACAGGAACTGGAACTAGTACAACAATCTCTGGATTAGTTGCAGGAACATATACATATACAGTAACAAGTGCTGCTGGTTGTACTTCTACATCATCTACAAATGTTGTAATTAACCCACAACCAACCTCACCTAGTGCGCCAACACTTACCTCAAACAGTCCAATTTGTACCGGTTCGAATGCAGTTTTCACTATTACAGGAACAGCAGGAAACACTGTAAATTATACAGGTGCTGTTTCAGGAACAGCAACTATAGGGGCAGGTGGAACAGTAAATGTTACTGTATCGGCAGTAACGTCAAATACCACTTTAAATCTAACAAGTGTTAGTAACGGTACTTGTAGTATTTCTTTGTCACTTACAAGAACAGTAACGGTAACCGCTGCACCCGTAGCAGGAACCTTATCAGGAACACAAAATGTATGTGTTGGCTTAACGACCACTTTTTCTTCTACACAAACCGGAGGAACATGGTCATCATCAAGCACATCAATCGCAACAATAAA
>NZ_CAXBGY010000010.1:0-129886 GCF_963975515.1 uncultured Flavobacterium sp. | reverse complement strand
AACAGGAGTATCAACATAAGTTACATTGATATCTGCAATAGCATTGGTTGTGTTAGAATCTACTACCACAGTAATATTAGCGACATCACAGTTGTCAGGACTTGCAATTTCGCAAATCATGTATGTAATTACATAGGTTCCTGCAGGAGTTCCAATTGCTACAGACACATTTCCATCAGAAGTATTAAGTGAAACACCTGAATTAGTTGCAGGAGTTAACACAGATATAGTAACTGTACTAGCATCAATAAAAGTTATTCCATTTAAACTATCATTAGATGTTAAAGCATTAACTAAATTTGGATTACCTATAGTTTGATTAACAGGAGTTGACGACATATTGTCATCATTTGCAATAATTACATTTGTTTCAGTTGGGTCTTCTACAACTATGATTACGTTTGCAGTATCACAGTTAGTTGGATTCCCTACTTCACATATAGTATAAGTTGCAGTATATATTCCAGGAGGAGTTCCTGCTAAAACTGTTACTAAACCAGTAGTAGTATTAATAGAAAGACCACCAGTCGGAGTATTTTGGAAAGAAGTTCCCACCGTAATGATTACTAGAGAAGGATTTGTTATAGGGTTTCCGTTAAGAATGTCGTTTGTAAGGATATTAACAGGAGTGCTCACTACAGTTCCGTCTACAGGATTTGTAGTATCATTTACCGCATCAATAGTATTAGGTATTGCAGGATCTTCCACAATAACAATAATATTAGCACTATCACAATTAGATATATTTGCTACTTCACATATTGTATAAGGAATAGTGTATGTACCAGGAGTTGTTCCTACTGGTACAGTAAATTCACCTGTAGCAGTATTGTATAAACTACCAGGAATTATAGTAAGGTCAATCATAGTTACACTCACAACAGAAGGACCAAACGGAGCACCGTTTAAAGTATCGTTGTTTAAGATGTCAATAGTATGAGGAACGTTATTCGCTACAGGACCAAATGGGTCATTAACTGCATCGATAACTAATAAAGGAGTATCAATATCTGTACATGTTGGACATGATGGGTTAGGATCAGAAGTGTCACTTGTTATAGTAACGACATTTGTTAAGTTTCCAGTGTAGCTTGAAGGAACAGTAAGAGTTAAAGTATAAATTACTGTAGTTCCATTGGCCAAAGTTGGTAAAGTGTCTAAAAGTGCACCAGTACCACTTGAACCATTATCACCACTCCATGTTGCTGTTGTAATTCCACTAGGTAGAGCATCACTAACAACTACATTTGTAGCATCATCTGGACCATTATTAGTAACAGTAATTGTATAAGTTACATTTGTTCCTGGAGTATATGTTGCTGAGTTATCTGTTTTAACAGTAACAATATCAGCACTATTAGCAGTTACATTAATAGTTACTAAAGCTGTATCACAATTTGCAGTAGGCGTATTGTTGTTACAAACAGTATATTCAAAACTATCTGGTCCACTATAATTTGCATTTGGTGTATATGTTACAATATCATCTGTAGGATCTAATGGCGTTGCATTAGGGTCAGTTATAGTAACAGTTCCGTTAGTTGGTAAAGTAGAAATTGTTAATGTACCATATAGAGGGACATTCGGATCACCAATAAATAAAGTATCATTAAAATATATATCTATATCGACAAAAGAGTTTTCTTGAACTGTAGCTGAATCATCTTCTGTTTCTATAACATATATTATAAATATTGCAGTATCACAGTTTGAAGGATTTGCTACTTCGCAAATTTGATACTGAATTGAATAACTTTGTGCAACTGTATTAAGTGGAACAAATATATCACCACTAGCGTTTATTACTAAACCAGGTAGTGGAGAAACTCCAAAAATTGTAATATTTACTAATGCAGGATTAGTAATAGCTATTGTCTCTAATGAATCAATTCCATTACCATTATTAGCAAAAATATTTCCTACAACACCTTGCTCAGATGTACTTATAGTAAAATTATTGTCATCTTCAGCAATAATTGAAGGTTCAATAGTTATAGTTATAAAAGCAGTATCACAAATTCCAGGATTTAATGCATCACAAATTTGATATTCTGCAACATAAGGAACCCCATTATTTACATTTGAATTGATAGGTATTGTTATGTCACCATTATTATCAATTGCTAATCCGGTTAAACCACCATTACTAATTAATGTAATAATAACTGTTGATCCAACAGTTATAGGATTTCCATTTAAAGTATCTGGTGCAACACCATTATTAGGAAATATATTTCCAATAGTTCCATCAGCTTCATTTGCAGTAATTGTATCGTCTTCTGCAATAATCTGTGCATTAACAGTAATAAAAATAGTCGCAGAATCACAATTTGAAGGTATTGCTACTTCACAAATTTGATAGATTACTTCATAATTTCCTGGATCTGTATTTGCTGGGACATTCACATCTCCACTTGGACTAATTGTTAAACCAGTTATTCCATCAGGATCTAGAACAGTTATACTAACTAACGCAGGATTACTAATTGGTGTACCGTATAATGTGTCTTGACCAAAATCATTATCCGCAAAAACATTTCCTATAACACCACCATTTGGAAAGTTAATTGACATATTATCATCAATTGCATCAATACAAACCGTACCTGAATTATTATAATTAGCGTTATAAACGTCTGTTAGCATTCCATTGTCGATTGAATTTCTAAAATCACCACCAAACATTCCAGGATCACTAGAGTCTGGATCAACACCAATGTTAAATAACCTTAAACCAGGTACACATCCACCATTTATGGTAAACGAGAAGATAAGTAATTCTTCACCTGCAACTAGATTTGTTAAGGAACCACCAGAATCCACACCATGAAAATCACTTTGTGGTTGAGGAGTAGGAGCATATATAATTGAGTTATCACCCCAATTTCCTGCATTAAAACTTGTTAAGTTTTGAAGTGGACTATTAGCTACAGATGCAGGAACAACAACTGATATTTGAGATGGTCCCCAAGTAAAGTTATTCTGAGTAAAATCAGGTCTTGCATAAACTTCGTATCTGTTAAGTGTAGTATTGTACTTTAGGGTTAAGTCGATATCTTGACTATAGCCTAAAAAGTTTACTAACAGAATAAGACCAAATATTATTTTGTTTCTCATCTTTTTATATTTATTATTTATCATCTGGTTAAGATTTAATTTGGTGTTTGCTCTATGAAAAGGTTGTAGTTATAAAAATTCAACACATTCAGAGTATACTTAGTTATTACATTAAAGAAAATATATGTAGGGTCATTTCCAGGGCCACTATATTTAACTTTTGCATCCATATTAACGTCTCCCATAAAGTAACCTGGAAAAGCATTATTAAAGTTGTAAAAATTAAAGTCATTTCCTGTATAATTCAATATTGTATTGAAGATAACTGCTTGATCAGTATTTGGCCCAGAATATTTAACTTTATTATCAGCATTCGTATTTCCTGCCCACATTGCATATTTACCATTCGTTTCTTGTTCTTGTTCAAAACCGTCAAAATCAACTGGAGTGTTAAAGTTCCATAATTGAGATGGAGTAGCAGAACTAAAATCAAATACTGCATTTGTTCCAGAGAAAGAAAGCGGTACAGCTGTCATTACTCCTAAATGGTTTCTATGTTTAACAGAAATGAAATAACTTGCTTTTGTTAAGTTATTAAAACTTAAACTACTTGTTCCATCAGAACTTTCAACAATATCACCGTCTCTTTGAATTAAAGCTGATTTTGTATGCATAACAATTGAGTTGTTTGCAGGATCTCTTAATTCAACAAATACCCAGTCAACAATTGCATTATCACCCGTGACGCTTAAAACAGCATTTGTAGTTTGTTCACTTGCAACAAAATCGGGTCTATTAAACCTAACGTTTCCAGCAGTTCCCATTACCGAATATGGTTCAGTTAAAGGAATAACATTGTTTGTTCTTAAGTTGTCACGCATTTTACCATCAGTAGTTCCAAATAAAGAACCTTGAAGTAATGCTTTTATTTCAACTCTTGAATTTTCAATTACAATCGTAACAATTGCTGAATCACAGTTTGTAGTTGGATTTAAATTACCGCAAATTTGATATTCAAAAGTATAAGTTCCTGAAGGTAAATTTGGATTAACGGAAATAGAACCAGTTGTTGGATTAATTGTAAAATTAGGAGACGGATTTATTAACGTTAATGTTACATCTGCTGGGTTTACAAAGTTCAAATTATAAACGTCATTAGAATAAACATTAAATAAATTTGTAAATCCTGTTGTTGTATTTAAAGGTGTTCCTGAATAATTATCATCATTAGCAACTATTGTTGGTCCAACAACAAGTACTTCTGCAATTGCAGTATGACAATCTGTAGGTAATGCTGCATTACATACTTGGTATGTTAATACATAGGTACCAGCTGGAGTATTAGGAGCTACATTTATAGTTCCATTAGGTTGTAAAGTAATAAAACCAGTTGGATCTGCTATAGATGTTGTTAAAATAATATCATTAATGTTTATTGGAGAAATACCATTATAGTAGTCATTATCTAAAACATTTAGAACAGCATTTTGTCCAGATAAACCATTTATTGGTCCAGCATAATCATCATTTAAGATAATAGTAGCTTTTGGGAAAGTTGTTACAGAAGATATATTATCTGCTGTATTTGGGTCAACTTGGTCACCTGATATTTCTGCTGTATTTGTGTAGTTTGAAATTGTATTGACTTGAGCCGTAACAGTTAAAACATAAGTATTTCCTACAGCCATATTACCAATATTCCAAACACCAGTATTTGGGTTGTAGGTTCCAATTCCAGCTGCATGAGTTATATAATTATATCCATTTGGTAAAACATCATCAACTCTAACGCCAGTAGCATTAGATATACCATTATTAAAAGCAACAATTGTAAATACAACATTGGTACCTATATTTGGTGTTGGATTATCTACTGTTTTTGTAACCGATAGATCTGATAATTTAACTGGTGTAGTCGAAGCTGAAGCTTGTGTATTAGATGTATTTGTATCGTTTTCATTTGCATCTATAATAGCTGTATTAGTATAATTACCTGTTGTATTGACAGTAGCAATTATAGTTAATGTTTGAGAAACGCCATTATTTAAATTTCCTATTGTCCAACTACCATTTGTATTATTATAATTTCCTGCAGTAACAGTGTGACTTACATAAGTATATCCACTTGGTAATGAATCTGCAACGTTTGTTCCAGTTGCATTACTTGGTCCATAATTAGTTGCTATAACTGTAAAGGTTACATTTGTGCCAACATTTGGAGTGGTATTATTAACTGTTTTTGTAACACCAACATCAGCCAAAGGCCACGGAGTTGTAGTAGCAGAAGATGAATTATTAGTTAAAATAGGGTCATTTTCAATAGCTGTTACAGTAGCAGTATTTGTAAAATTTCCAGAAGGATTTACAGTAGCAGTGATTTCCATAGTTACCGTAGTTTGATTAAGCATTGCACCAATACTCCAAACACCATTTGTACTATTATAACTTCCTACTGACACGACATTACTAACGTAAGTATATCCAGTTGGTAATAAATCTGTAGCTGTTACACCTGTTGCGTTACTTGGCCCATTATTAGTAACAACGATTGAGAAGATTACATTTCCATTTACATCAGGAGTTGTAATATCAACTTGTTTAAGTATCGCTATATCACTTGATAATACTGGAGTAGTTAAAGCTGAAGAAGTGTTATTTGTCATAACATTATCAGTATTTGTTCCAGAAATTACAGCTGTATTAACATAATTACCACTATTTAGAACTTTTGCAGTAATTGTTAATGTTTGTGATTGACTATTATTTAAATTTCCAATTGTCCATGTACCAGTAACATTATTATAAGTTCCTTGTGTAGCACTATAAGTTACATAACTATATCCAGAAGGCAATAAATCAGCCACTGAAACTCCTGTTCCAACACTTGGTCCATTGTTAGTAGCTACTAAGGTAAATATAACATTTGATCCAACTAAAGGAGTTGCATTATTAACTGATTTAACAATTGCCAAATCAGAAATTGGATTAGGTACAGGAGTAGTGCTACTCGAATTATTTGAAGGATCAGAATCATATTCTGTTTGACTTACACTAGCAGTATTTAAATAATTTCCGTTTGGATTTACAAGTGCTGTAATAGTCATAGTTTGTGTTTGACCATTGTTTAAGTTACCTATATTCCATAATCCAGTAACATTATTATATGTTCCAACTGAAGTTGTATTTGATTGATATGTATATCCAGATAATAAATTATCAGTAACAACAACATTTGTTGCATTACTTGGTCCGTTATTTATAACAGCAATTGTAAATGTTACTTGAGAACCTACGTTTGGAGTTGCACTGTTAACTGTTTTAGTTATAGCAATTTCTGTTACAGGTAATGGCATAGTTACGGCAGTATCCGTATTATTTGATAAATCTGCATCAAATTCTAAACCAGTAATAGTTGCAGAATCAGTGTAATTACCAGTTGGTAGAACCGTTACAGTTATTTCTAAAACCTCACTAGTTCCAGAAGGTAGATTACCAATTGTCCAAACACCTGTTGTTGGGTTAAAAGATCCAACTGATTGATTGCTTGATACAAATGTATATCCATTTGGTAAAGTGTTTGTTACTGTAACACCAGTTCCATCACTTAAACCATTATTAGTAGCAACTATTGTGAAAATTACGTTACTTCCAACAATTGGAGTTGTAATATCAACATTATTTGTTATTGATAAATCTGCATTTTTAGTTGGAGTAGTAGAAGCAGTTGCAGTATCATTTGAAGATACATTATCTAATTCATTTCCATCAATCGTTGCAGTGTTTAAATAATTTCCATTTCCTTTTACTTTAACAGTTAATGTTAAGGTTGCAGAACCACCATTAGTTAAATTATTAATAACCCAATTTCCATTTCCGTTATTATATACTCCTAATGTAGCAGAAGCATTTACAAATTCATATCCTGAAGGTAATAAATCATTAACAATTACACCAGTTGCATTACTTGGTCCGTTGTTGGTTGCAACTATTGTAAACACAACATTATTTCCGACAGTTGGTGTAGCATTATTTACAGTTTTTGTAACTCCTAAATCAGCTAATCTAATTGGAATAACTGAAGCTGATGATATATTATTAGAAGGATTATTATCTGATTGATTTCCAGAAACAGTGGCTGTATTCGTGTAATTACCACTATTATTAACGGTTGCAGTAATTGTTAACGTTCTAGTTTGAACAGTATTTAAATTTCCAATATTCCATATTCCTGATGTATTACTGTATGATGAACCTCCAGGAGCATTATGTGAAACATAAGTATATCCACTAGGAAGTAAATCTTGAACAATAACTCCGGTAGCATTACTAGTACCATTATTATTAACAGTTATAGTAAATATAACATTTTGCCCTACTTGAGGTGAAGCGTTATTTACTGTTTTTACAACAGCTAAATCAGCTACTTGCCCAACAATAGGTGAAGAAATAGAACTATTATTATTAAGGTTAGGATCAAATTGATCACCAACAACATTAGCAATATTAGTATAAGGTCCATTCGCATTAACTTGAACGGTAACAGTCAACGTTTGACTAATACCATTGTTTAAGGTACCAATAGTCCATAAACCAGAAGTATTATTATAAGAACCAATTGATGTTGTACTTGATAAATAAGTATATCCAGCTGGTAATAAGTCATTAACTTTAACACCAGTTGCATTTATAGGACCATTGTTTGTTGCTACTATAGTAAATGTAATTACATTTCCAACGTTTGGAGTTGCTAAATCTACTGTTTTTAAAACGGCCAAATCCGCATTTGGAATTGGAGTTGGAGTAGAAGTTGATGTGTTATTAGAAACATTTGGATCAAATTCATTTCCGAAAGCAGTAGCTGTATTTGAATAATTTCCTGTTGGATTTACTAAAGCAACAATTGTTAACGTTTGTGATGCTCCATTTGCTAATGAACTTAATGTCCATTGTGCTTGGTTATAAGAACCTGAAGTAGCTGAATGACTAATATAAGTATAACCTGAAGGTAAAGCTTCTGCTACTACAATTCCTGTAGCATTACTTGGACCAGCATTTGTTAATTCAATTGTAAACGTTACATTTTGGCCCATTAAAGGGGTTTGATTGTCAACAGTTTTTGTTACAATTAAATCACTTTTAGGAACTGGAGTAGTTGTAACTGTTGATGTATTATTTCCTGGATTAGGATCAGTAAAAGCTTGAGTTACTGTTGCAGTATTTGAATAAGGTCCTGTATTATTTACAGTAACAACAATATCTAAAGAAGCAACGTTTCCATTAGCTAAGTTTCCAATATCCCATAATCCTGTAGTTGAGTTATAGAATCCTAAAGTAGCAGTACTAGATACATAAGTGTATCCATTTTGCAATAAATCACTAACTTCTACATCTTGAGAATTACTTGGGCCATTATTGGTTACAGTTACAGTAAAAGTAACTTGACTTCCAACTAAAGGAGTTGAGTTATTTACAGTTTTTACAACAGCTAAATCAGCTATTATATTTGGAGTTGTTGAAGCTGATGATGTATTGTTCGTCAAATTAGGATCAATCTCATTTCCTGTAACGGTAGCTGTATTTACATAATTACCCGTTTGAAGTGCTGTAGCAGTTATTGTTAAAGTTTTAGTTCCATTTGCTAAAATACTGCCTGCATTCCAAACACCAGTTGTACTATTATAATTTCCTGTAGTTGCAGTATATGAAACAAATGAATACCCACTCGGTAACAAATCTTGTACAGTTACACCAGTGGCATTACTTGGGCCAGTATTACCAACTATTATTGTAAATATTACATTTGATCCCACTAAAGGTGTTTGATTATTTACTGTTTTAGTTACGCTCAAATCAGTTACAGGATTTGGTGTCGTAGATGCACTAGATGTATTATTTGTGCTTACTGTATCAACAACACTACTAGATGTTATAGTTGCAGTATTTAAATAATTTCCTGAACTTTTAACAGTTACATTAGCTGTTAATGTAGCAGTTTGTCCTGGATTAAGATTAAAGTTAGTCCAATTAACATTTGAATTATACTGTCCAGCACTTACAGTTACATTATTTACAGTATATCCAGTAGGAAAAGCTTCTGCTACTATTATATTGTTAGCAGTACTTGGGCCATTATTTGTTACAGTTACTGTAAAAATCACATTGGAACCTACATTAGGTGTAGTGTTACTTACTGTTTTTACAACTGATAAATCAGCATTTTTAACTGGTACAGTGCTTGCACTTGCTGTATTGTTACTTGTGTTTGGGTCAGTATTATTGCTAGTAGCTGTAGCTGTATTAGTATAATTACCTGAATTTAGTACAGTTGCTGTAATTGTTAATGTTCTTGTAATACCATTGTTAAGAGTTCCTACAGTCCAAACCCCAGTACTAGAAATATAAGTTCCAGCAGTTTGAGTGTGAGAAGAATAAGTATATCCACTAGGCAAAAGATCTGTTACAATAGTATTAGTAGCGTTACTTGGACCGTTGTTAGTTACATTTATTGTAAAAATAACATTTGTACCAACTAATGGAGTAGCATTACTAACCATTTTTGTTACTGCAATATCAGATACTGGATTAGCATTTGGTGTAACACTAGAAGTATTATTTGGAGTATTAGTATCTAATTCGTTTCCTGTTATGGTAGCAATATTTTTATAAACACCTGTTGCTTTTACTGTAGCTGTTATTGTTAAGGTTCCAGTTGAACTAACTGACATATCACCAATAGTCCAAATACCTGTTGAAGAATTATATGAACCTACAGAGGCTGTATTTGAAACATATAAATATCCAGAAGGAAGTAAATCATTTACAGAAACTCCTGTTGCATTACTTGGTCCGTAATTGTTAACAGCAATTGTAAATATTACTTGAGATCCTACTTGTGGATTTGAGTTATTTACAGTCTTAACAACTCCTAAATCAGTAATTGGAGTCGGTTCTACTCTTATTAAATCTTCATTGTTTGATAAGTCAGGATCAAATTCAAAACCAGCTATCGTTGTTGGAAAATTATATTCTCCTTGAGGTAAAACTGTAGCAATTATTGTTAAAGTTTGCGTTTGTCCATTAGTAAGTGAAGGAATTGACCATTCACCTGTAGTTTGATTGTAAGTTCCACCTGTTTGTGAAGAACTTACATAAGTATATCCATTTGGTAAAATACCTGCTACATTTATGTTTGTACCTGTATTTGCACCATTATTTCCTGCTAAAATTGTAAATGTAACATTAGAACCTACATTTGGAGTAGTATTATTTACATTTATGTCAACATATAAATCAACACATCCTTTTTTAGCATTTGTAAATACATCTTGAGTATAAATTCCCCATCCCCATGTGTTAATTACTCTAATATTACCAAAATCATTACATAAAATATTATCATCTTGATTTCCATTAACTATTGGTGCCGGAATTACATTTCCAATATTTCCGTTTCCACTCCATGCATGTGCTGGTGAAACTGATCCAATTGTAGAGTTATTTAAACCTGCTCCGGTAATGTTACTTGTATTATTAAAACTAGCATCACAAGTTGTACCTACCTGAGTTAATAAACTATCGTCCCAATACATTTGTGCATTTGGAACAGAAATAGGAGCAACAAGAGATACTTTAATACCATTAGCATTAATTTCAGCATCATATATAGGTAAATTAAATCTACCTTTTAATAAAATCAATGATAGCTGTATTGTAGTTGTATTATTTACATTATTTCCTAAACCATCTAAACCATCCCATTGTGCCTCATTGTATCCGGCTGGCACATTAAACAATTCTAAAATTCTATCGGTTGTACCTGCTTGATAACCAGGAATTCCATTTAAATTAAATAAAATCTTAATATCACCTGATTCTGGAGCATCAAATCTTATAGCATACATAGGACCACAACCACTAATTGCGGGATTAATAAATTTAGGCAGCAGTGGAACTGATGCAATGGGGTATACCGTTGAGTCGGGTTGATTCAAAAATATTTTATATCCATTCTGAAAAGAAGGAGAAACACTTGAGTTTATAGAACGTCTATTAACAGCAAAGTTACTTGTGTTAACAACTCCATAACTATTTACTGCAACATCATAAGCAACAGGTCTAAAGTTTGGCTGGAATTCAATTTTAACAATTGCTTTATCATCTGTGTAAGCAAATAATTGTGGTGAAGATGAAGAATTAATGTTAACTGAAAATTGTACTTCTGCACCATTTGTTGGTTGTACAGCAACAAAAGCCCATTTATCAGAATGAACTCTACCATTATAAACTGTATTATTAGCTTTAGCAACTGTAAAATCGAAATATGGAGAATGTGCCCAATTGCTCGAATTTCCACTATTACCATTAGGTATCATAGTTGCACCACCATCATTACTACGGTACGTTTCAATCCAAAACTCCCCATTTACTGAAGGATCAAAAGTAATAGGAGTATATCCTGTAGGATTTAATCCATTAATGTTTGGTCCAGCTAAGGCTTGAGCATAAGAATTAATCTTTCCTACTGAGTTATTTGGATTCCATAAAGTTGGACCTACTATAACGCTTCCATCAGGTCTTCTAATTCTATAATATACATCGGTTAAATTTGGAATTGTACCAGAAGTGACTCCATTTGAGTATTGTCTCCAATCAAAACCAAAATAGAAATTTTCTACCGAATGGTCTTTAATTCGGAAATAAATTCGGTTGTCTTCGTTACAATTTAAAAACGAACCCGAATTACGATAAGGGATAATAACTAATGAAGTTAAGTTACTAGATGTTGGTGAAACTGTTTTTGTACCTTCAGCATTTGCTTCAAAATTGAATACAGACGCAACAATGCACAACAAAACAATCAACCTTTTGAGTAAAGTGTGTTTCATACCGATTCTTATAATATTTTATTTGTCTATTGTGTTAACTTTAACAAAGTTGTTGTAGTTACCACCTTACAAATGTAAAGGAGTTATTTAAATAATCAAATATGTCTTTAACTTATTCGATTAAAAACATTCATTTTCCGTTTAAAAACAATAGTTATCAACAATTAATAGCTTTAATTATGTATTTTATTATTAATAAATTGCAAGAAAAACAACATAAAAAAAGATTTTTTGACTTTTTTCATGAATAATAAAAGATAAAACATCTTTTTTGTTAAATAATTCATATTAATTATTTTAGGTCTATTTCTTGTATTAAATTTGTTAACAATTAATAAATTTAGATATATTTTATGCTTTTAATTCTAATTAGGCACGCAAAATCTTCTTGGGAATATGATTTAATTGATCATGAAAGACCTTTATCTTCTCGAGGTTTAAAAGACTCACAATTAGTATTTAATGAAATTAGAAATTTTCTACCAAATAAATATGTAGTTTATAGTAGTTCTTCGAAAAGAACAACACAAACAGTAAAAATATTCTCAATTTTGAACAATTTACAGTTTGATGACATTGTTTTTAAAAAGGAACTTTATACGTTTAATAGTCTTGAACTCGAAAAATGTATAACAAGCTATAAAAAAGAGAATTTGATAATTTTTGGTCATAATAATGCCATTACAGATTTTGTTAATAAGTTTGGAAATTATTATATTGAAAATGTACCTACTTGTGGCGTAGTAATTATTAAATTTGAAGCATTAAATACTATATCTCCAAAAAAAGGAGTTATAATTAAGACAATTTTCCCTAGAGATTTAAAATAATGATGGATAATCACGTTGAAAACCTATATATTGACCGCGAAAAAAGCTGGTTAACTTTTAATGCTCGTGTGTTGCAAGAAGCTGCAGATGAGTCTGTTCCACTTCTAGATAGACTTAGATTTTTGGGAATATTTTCAAATAATTTGGATGAATTCTTTAGAGTTCGATATGCAGCTATTCGTAGAATGAATATGGAGGAAGAGAATACTGAAAAAATTTTAGGTGGAATTACTGCTGAAAAATTATTAAAAGACATTACAGACATTGTTATTGAACATCAGTCTGAAAGTTTAAGAATTTTAAGTGATATAGAAGAGAAATTAGAAAAAGAAAATATCTACATCATAAATGAAAAAGAAATAAACAAAGAACAAGAAAATTTTATAAAAGATTTTTTTATTCAAAATGTAAGTCCAGCTGTTGTAACGATTATGTTAAATGATTTAGAAGAATTTCCTTTATTAATGGATACTTCTGGATATTTGGCAGTAAAATTAGTTATGAAACCAACAAACGAAACTTTTTTTGATACTTTTCTACCTAAACAAGAGATTAAGTATGCTATTGTTGAGATGCCAAAAACAGTGAATAGGTTTGTTGTTTTACCATCAAATAATGAAAAACAACACATTATACTTTTGGATGATGTAATTAGATATAATTTGCATAGTATTTTTAATGTATTTGATTATGAGTCAATTAGTGCTCATATGGTTAAGATTACTCGTGATGCTCAATTGGAATTTGATAGTGATTTGTCAAAAAGTTTACTTGAAAAAATATCAGTTTCTGTAAAAGAAAGAAGAGTTGGTGAACCAGTTCGTTTTGTTTATGATCAAGCGATTGCCAAAGACACTTTAGATTTCTTATTAACAAGAATGAAAATCGATAGTTCAGATAGTATTATACCTGGTGGAAGATATCATAACCGAAGAGATTATATGAATTTTCCAAACTTAGGAAGATATGATTTACTTTATAAGCAAAACTTTGCCTTGCCAATACCTGGCTTAGATTTAGAAGGAAGTCTTTTAACCAAAATAAAAGAAAAAGATTATTTATTAAATGCTCCTTATCAATCATTCTCTTATTTAATTCGTTTTTTAAGAGAAGCTGCTTTAGATCCAAAAGTTGTTTCTATAAAAATAACTTTATATAGATTAGCTAAAAATTCTCAAATAGTTAGTTCTTTAATTAATGCAGCTAGAAATGGAAAGAAAGTAATTGTTCAAATAGAATTACAAGCTCGTTTTGATGAAGCAAGTAATATATCTTATGCCGAACAAATGCAAAGAGATGGCATTCAGCTAATTTTTGGAGTAAAAGGTCTAAAAGTACACAGCAAAATATGTGTAATTGAAAGAATTGAAGCTGAAAACGTTAAGTTATATGGCTTTATATCAACAGGTAATTTTAATGAACTTACTGCTCGTTTTTACACAGATGTAACTTTGTTTACTTATAACCAAAAGATTCTTAAAGACGCCAATAAAATATTTGATTTTTTTGATGTAAATTATCGCATTCATAGATACAAACACTTAATAGTTTCACCACATTATACGCGTTCTCGTTTCAATAAATTATTCGATAGAGAAATTCTTAATGCCCAAGCTGGAAAAAAAGCATATATTAAGCTTAAAATGAATAGCTTAACAGATACAAAAATGATTGATAAGCTTTATGATGCTAGTAGAGCAGGAGTGAAAATCAATTTAATTGTAAGAGGAATTTGCTGTTTAATTCCGGGAGTAAAAGGTATGAGTGAAAACATTAGGGCAATTAGTATTGTTGATAATTATTTGGAGCATTCAAGAGTCTATATTTTTTCTAATGAAGATAATCCAGAAGTTTATATCTCTTCTGCAGATTTTATGACAAGAAACTTAGATGCTAGAGTAGAAGTAACTTGCCCTATTTATGATGATGAAATTAAAAAAGAGTTAATCGAAACTTTTCAGATTTCTTGGAAAGCAAATGTAAAAGCTAGATTACTTAATGGAAGTTTAGAAAATAAATACAAAAAAATAAATGGTGAAAAACCTTTTAGAGCTCAATTAGAAATGTATAATTATTACAGAGATAAATTAGATGTAATTTATCAAAATTTATAAGCCAAAATTAAAAAAATCTAGATGATTACTATAAAAAAATATGCTGCAATAGATATTGGTTCCAATGCGATGCGACTTTTGGTAACCAACATTGTTGAGCAAAAAGATAAGCCTACACAGTTTAACAAAAGTTCATTAGTTCGTGTGCCTATTCGTTTGGGTCAAGATGCTTTTACTGTAGGAGAAATTTCTGAAGAAAGTATCGATAGAATGATTGATGCTATGAAAGCTTTTAAATTATTAATGAAAGTTCATAAAGTGGAACGATATAAAGCTTGTGCAACTTCAGCAATGCGTGAAGCTTATAACGGAAAAGATATTGTAGAGTTAATCAAGAAAAAAGCCGATATAAAAATCGATATTATTGATGGAAAAATGGAAGCTGCTATAATTGCTGCGTCTGAATTAAAACATTTCATCAACAAAGATAAAACTTATTTATATGTTGATGTTGGTGGTGGAAGTACAGAGTTTTCTTTATTTAATGACGGTAAAATTGTAGCTTCGAAATCATTTAAAAATGGTACAGTTCGTTTACTAAATAATATGGTAAATGACATTGTTTGGACAGAAATTGAAAAATGGATTAAAAACGCTACTGCAGAATATGATAATATTACTCTAATTGGCTCTGGTGGAAACATCAATAAGTTATTCAAATTGTCCGAAAAACATCAAGATACTCCTTTGTCTTATGTGTATTTGAATGCGCAATACCAAAAGCTTAACGCAATGACTTATGAAGAAAGAATTTCAGAAATGGGTTTAAATCCTGATAGAGCCGATGTAATTATTCCTGCAACGAGAATATATCTAAAAGCCATGAAATGGAGTGGTGCAAGACAAATTTATGTGCCAAAAATTGGACTTTCGGACGGAATTGTGAAGGCTATGTATTACGGTAGAATTTAAGTTTTTTTATTTTTTACTATCCAAAATTTTCTCAACAGAAGCCCAAAATCTTAATGAAGCTCCTATTGATTTATCAGCAAAACGAGATAATAATTTATAATTGTTGACGAATATTATTTCACTCTCATTTTCTGGTGAAAAAAAGCCCATATTCCAATTTTCAAAATACCTTTTTTCAGAATTGTTTTCCCATAGCAATTCTATTTTATGATGACTTTTATCTTTTAATATTCTATCATAAGTTGATAAAACACTTTTTTTATCTCCTTCTAAAATTTGAATAAAAAAATTATTGTAATAGATTAAACAATCTGTGATTTCTAACTTTGAATTACAACAGACTGACTCATCTAAAATTAAATTCAAAATATTTTGATTTAATTCAGTCATTGATATTGATTGATACGTCAATTGGTAAATTTGTATGCTGTAATGTTAAGGCGTTTTATTTAAACATCCAAATCAAAAGTTTTTCTCAATAAATCTATAGCAGGATTTATGTTTCTTAATCTTTCGTATTTATCATCTGGTGTAAAAGCGTATTTCTTTTCAACAGTTTCATTTACTTTTACATTAATTACAATGTCGTGATTGTGTAGTTTTCCACGTAAATAACCAATTAATTCAACACAACCTGATAAAAAATCTTCTTTAGTACTTTCGTTTGGAAGTTCTAAAGTAATTGTTGTTCCATCTAAAATTGGTTCATTCATTAACATATAAGTTGATAATAACATTTTACCAGTATCAGACATTCTTTGAGCAAATTTATTCCAGAGCAAAAGCATATCCGTCTCAGTAAATTTTTCAGAAGGCAATTCTCCTAAGTGTTTTAAATGTTGACTTTGTTTGGCTTCCAACTCTTTTTTAGCACGCAAACCAGCTAATGATAAAGCAGAAATAGGTTTTTTTGTTGCTAATTGTTGCCCCAAAGTTTCGGGAATGATTGCAGAAGTCTCTTTTGCCTCAGAAGGTTCAACAGTTTGTTTTATTTCAGTAGTATTTTCTGTAATTTGTTCAGTTTTCTCTGTCAACGGAACACTTTTTTCTTCAAGCTCAGCACTAATCACTGATGACTTAACACTTGCAACTGAAATCTGCTGACTGCTTTCTGCAACCTGCTCACTGACTATTGAAGACTGAACACTGCCAACTGATTTAACTTCAGTAATAGAATAAGAATTGTTTCTAAAATGAGTTGCAGGAATTATAAATGTGTTAGGCTTTTTTTTTTCTCCATCAAAAGTGATAGAGGCTAATTGCATCAAACATAATTCGACCAATAACCGCTGATTTTGACTGATTTTGTAATTTAAATCAGTTGTATTGGCTAAATCAATTCCTTTTAGTAAAAAGTCTTGCGAAGCTTTTTGAGATTGTGCACTATATAAAGCTTTAGCTTGTTCTCCAGAATCTAACAAAATTAAAGTAGAAGGAGTTTGACAAACCAATAAATCTCTAAAGTGTGAAGCTAATCCAGCAATAAAATGATGACCATCAAATCCTTTAGCTAAAATATCATCAAAAGCTAAAAGCAATTCTGGAATTTTATTTTCTAGAATTAAATCAGTAACTCTTATATAATATTCAAAATCAAGAACGTTTAGATTTTCATAAACGGCTTGTCTTGTCAAATTATTTCCACAATAAGAAACCACTCTATCAAATATTGATAAGGCATCACGCATGGCACCATCAGCTTTTTGAGCAATAATGTGTAAAGCATCATCTTCAAAACTTACCCCTTGTTCGGTTGCAATTTCTTTTAAATGTTCTTTAGCATCATTAATGGTAATTCTTTTAAAATCAAAAATCTGACAACGCGATAAAATCGTAGGTAGAATTTTATGTTTTTCTGTAGTTGCTAAGATAAAAATTGCGTGTCTTGGAGGTTCTTCTAAAGTTTTCAAAAACGCATTAAATGCAGCTTGAGATAACATATGAACCTCGTCGACAATATAGACTTTATATTTTCCGGTTTGTGGTGGTATTCTAACTTGGTCAATGATATTTCGAATGTCATCCACACTATTATTAGAAGCCGCATCTAATTCAAATACATTGAAAGAAAAATCTTCATCAGGATCATCATAACCTTCTTGATTGATTTTTCGAGCTAATATTCGAGCACAAGTTGTTTTTCCAACACCTCTTGGTCCTGTAAAAAGTAAAGCTTGTGCTAAATGATTATGTTCAATGGCATTAAGTAATGTATTAGTAATAGCTTTTTGCCCTACAACATCTTTAAATGTTTGCGGACGATATTTTCTGGCTGATACTATAAACTGTTCCATTGAATTGAATTGGTATACAAATGTAATTTTTAAATCATCAAATCACAAATTCCAAATTCCAAAAAAGGGTTAATGTTACTAAAAGTTATTCACAATAATTTTATGAAAAATCTCTAATAGATAAGTCAATTAAAATTTTATCAGCACCATTAAATGAATTTGCAGCAAAACCAGCTACAAAAACACCTTTTTGCCCTGATTTTGATTTTATTCCATAAACCATAGACTCATCGTCAGGATTTGAATTTCCTTCATATCTATAAATATGTTCAATCTCAAAATTATCAGGATTGTCTATGATTTCTTGATCGTTGATGTTATAGTCGTATTCAAATCCTTTTTCTTTTAATAGTTTTAAAGCCTCAATTACTGTTGCATAATGATATACCTTTCTCATAAGAACTTAATTTTCAATTAATAATAGTAAATAAATATACATAATTTAAATATTTAATGAGCCCAAATAATTGTTAAAATAACAAATAAATAATTCTATTAAAATCCTTACATTTGCAGCGCAGACCGCTTTATCGTCGTTCCGATTCGTTGGAAGGGAGGAAAGTCCGGACACCAAAGAGTAGCATAGCGGGTAACACCCGTCATTTCGATTTATCGAGATAGGACAAGTGCAACAGAAAGTATGTACAGGTAATGCTGTAGTGAAACCAGGTAAACTCTATGTGGTGAAATGTCAAGTATATCAGCATTTAAGGATTACTCGTCCGTTGTTGAAGGGTAGACAGCTTGAGTCATAAAGTAATTTATGATCTAGATAAATGATAAAGAATCTTTTTATTTTTCGAAATAAATTGAGAACAGAATCCGGCTTATAGGTCTGCTTTTTTTTAATTATATTAGTTTTAATTTTTATGAATAAAGTAATTGTTAAAGTAAAAGAATCACAGTTTATTAATTATGATGTTAAACGATTTGTGGTCGAAAAACCTGAGGGATATGAATTTATTCCAGGTCAGGCTGTAAATATTTCCATTAATGAACCTGATTGGAAAACTCAAAAAAGGCCTTTTACTTTTACAAATCAAAAAGAAGCTAAAGATTTAGAGTTCATTATTAAAATCTATAACGATCATAATGGTGTAACTAATAAGTTAGCTGGAATTAATGCAGGTGATGAATTAATATTACACGATATATTTGGAGCTATTCATTATGAGAAACCTGGAGTTTTTATTGCAGCTGGAACTGGAATTACTCCTTTTTTAGCTATTTTTAGAGACTTATATAAACAAAATAAGTTACGTGGTAATAAGTTGATTTTTGTCAATAAAACATCATTGGATGTAATTGCAGGTCAAGAATTACAGCGAATGTTTAAAGAAAATTTTAGACCAGTTTTTACAAGAGAAGGCGTTGTAGGATTTAGAGGCAAACGTATAGATAGAAACTTCTTAATTGAAAATATAGTAGACTTTAGCCAACATTTTTATGTTTGTGGCCCTTCTGAATTTGTAGAAAAAGTTGTTAAAAATTTAAAAGATTTAGGTGCTAAATCGGATAGTTTGATTTTTGAAGAATAATCTTTAAACATCATTTTCATTTTCTTCCACAAAATCATCTTCTTCCTCTTCTTTAAATTCAAAGAAAGAGAAAACAGTTCCTCCATATCTTTTAGCAAATGAAAAATGAATCATGTGTTCTAGAGAAGTGTCTTTAGAATGTTCAATAATAAACATGCCTTCTTCATCTAAAATATCATTTTCAAAAATTAATGTAACGATTTTTTCAAAGTCAACTTGAGTTAAATGATAAGGTGGATCTGCAAAAATAATATCATAACTATTTTTACATCTTTCCAAATAGGTAAAAACATCTGACTTTAAAGCTGTAATGTCAAAATCAAATTCAGTTGCGGTTTTTTTTATAAACGAAACACAGCCAAAATCACCATCAACAGCAGTAATTGGATGACTTCCTCTTGAAGCAAATTCATAGCTAATGTTTCCTGTTCCTGCAAACAATTCTAAAACACGTAATCCAGCAAAGTTAAAGTTGTTGTTTAAGACATTAAATAAGGCTTCTTTTGCCATATCTGTTGTTGGTCGAACGGGCAACTTTTTTGGTGCTTGTATTCTTCTACCTTTATGCTTTCCTGAAATGATTCTCACGAGTTGAATAGTATAAAATGACGTAACATATCTTCATTGGTTACATCATGTGTTTTTGATTGATTTGAAACATCTAATAAATTACAATTTCTAACAAACTTGTAAGCTATTTTATAAAATGAATCTTCTTTTGAAATGTTTCCAAATAATGAAATTCGAATTACTTCGGGATTTAATTGCAATTGTTCAAATGTAAATAATATATAATAGATAAAATCTTCGGGTGAATTATATTCAAATGAGTTAAATAAAAGCAATTCTTGATTTCTAACAACTACAATCTCAAAATGGTTTTCTTGAAGATGAACAAAAACTTGTTTTTCATCTACATTTTTTGATCTGTCTAATATTTTTTGAACTAATAAAGTATTTGTGTTCTTGTACTCAAAACTCTCAAATTGATCCAATAAAAAATTATTAATATTCACAAAAGGAACATAGACATTGTTAATTTCATAATTATTTAATTCATCAGCAACAAAAAAATCAGTTTCAAAAACTTTGACATTATACTGAAGATAACTTGCTATATTATCTTTGTCAAATAAAGGCTTTGGAACAAAAGTGTTAATGTTATTATCATGAAGAATAATTACTTCATCATATGCTTTAGTTAAAATAGAGTTATCAATAAAAGCATTCCACAATTGACCATCAATTACTTCATTTTGTTTAAAAGGAACCGAATTTTGAACTAATACTTTATTGGTAATTGTATCAAAGACACAAAAAGAAAGTCCACTCAAGGAAACCTGAATGGACAACTTTTTATAATTACGTTGAGTTATGTCGTTAATCGTTACTACCATATTTTTTTGGCCAATTTCCAGTTAAGGTAACATCTTCTAATGAACCTAAAACTATTTTATCTCCATTAATTTCGTCAATAGATACCTTTTTCTTTTCTTGTTCTAATAAATCTTCATCCATTCCTTTTAAGACAGCATTTTTGTCTATTTCAACTTGTAAAGTAGGGAAGGCTTTATCTTTAACAATAATTGAACTTGTTTTCATAGAAACTGGAACTTCAAAATCTTTTATTTTAAGAACATTCATTCTTTTATATCTTTCAGAATTTTTAAATAATGAATCTTTTACAGCTTTAAAACCTAGTGATCTAGTTACAACTTCATCTTTAAAATAACCACCTTTACCTGATGCGTCAGTAGTAATTCTAAAAGCTGCATTTCTAGCAACATCTGGCACAGATGTATCTTTTCTAGTGATAATTTCAAATCGAGCAGTTTCAATAAAGTTAACTAATGAATCAAATGTAGGTGCATAATTACCTTTAATTGATTTATAAGCCATCTGAGACTTTTTAATATCTTGCATCTTATTTACTGCAGTTTCATATCGAATAGCCTTTTCTTCATCAAAACGAATAGGAGCCATAACAGAACTGTAAATTAAATAACCAAAAACTCCAGAAACAATCCATAATAATATAGAAAAGAATATTCTGTTTTTTGGTGTTGCGATTTTATCAAAAATCTTTACCAATGCAAAGATTACAATAATAAGTAATACAAAAAAGATAGCTAATTTTAACATTTGATTTCTTAATTTTTTAGTTTAATAGGTAGGCAAATCTACAAATTTTTTTTCTTCTCAAAAGAATTTCTTAAAAAAATCATCAGTATATTTGAAAAATAATAAAAGCCAATACAAAAAATAATGACTTCAAACCTGTTTTACAAACTTTTACGTGATAATTTTCCATTTGAACCAACATTAAAACAGGACATTTTTTTTCAAAAAGTAGCCGATTTTGTAATTAATTCTTCTAATGACGAACTTTTTGTGCTAAAAGGCTATGCCGGAACTGGTAAAACAACCGTGATTTCTACCATAGTCAATCAACTTAAGAACGTAAACCAAAAGTATTTATTGTTAGCTCCAACTGGTAGAGCAGCAAAAGTGATTAGTAATTACTCCCAAAAACCTGCTTTTACTATTCACAAGAAAATATATTTCCCAAAAAAAGCAAGTGGTGGTGGAGTCAGTTTTACCTTACAGCCAAATAAATTCACAAACACTGTTTTTATAATTGACGAAGCTTCTATGATTTCTGATACAAATCAAGAATCTAAATTATATGAAAACGGTTCACTTTTAGATGATTTATTGTCATTTGTAGATTCGGGTAAAAATTGTAAAGCTATTTTCGTTGGAGATACAGCCCAATTACCACCAGTGCATTTAGATGTAAGTCCAGCTTTAAATATTGATTCACTTTCGCTTCATTATAACAAAAATGTACATCATATAGAATTAGACGAAGTAATGCGTCAAGAAGAAGATTCAGGAATTTTATTTAATGCAACCGAATTACGTGAGATTTTAAAATCACATTTCATAGATACTTATAAGTTTAATCTAAACGGCTTTAAAGATATCGTTCGTTTGCAAGATGGTTACGATATTCAAGATGCTATTCAAGATGCTTTTAGTAATTATGGTTTAGAAGAAACTGCGTTTATTGTTCGATCTAACAAAAGAGCCAATCAATATAATGAGCAGATTAGAAGCAAAATTTTGGGAAAAGAAAACGAAATTTCTTCTGGTGATTATATGATGGTTGTAAAAAATAATTACTTTTGGTTAAAAGATTCAGATGAAGCTGGTTTTATAGCCAATGGTGATATTATTGAAATCTTAGAAATCAGAAATATTAAAGAACTTTACGGTTTCAAATTTGCAACTGTTAAAATAAGAATGGTCGATTATCCCAATCAAATTCCGTTTGACACTATATTATTATTAGATACTATTAAAAGTGAATCACCATCTTTAACGTATGAAGAGTCAAACAAGTTATATCAAGAAGTAATGCTTGATTACGAAGATGAAACTACAAAATATAAAAAATTTCAAAAAGTAAAGAACAACGAATATTTTAATGCATTGCAAGTCAAGTTTTCTTACGCAATTACTTGTCATAAATCACAAGGTGGTCAATGGAACACGGTTTTTATTGAACAACCATACTTACCAAACGGAGTTGATAAAGATTATATAAGATGGTTGTACACAGCAATGACAAGAGCCAAAGAAAAGTTATATTTAATAGGATTTAAAGATGAGAATTTTATAGAATGATTTTCAGAAGACAGATTTTCAGATAGCTTTTTAACCTTTTAACCAAAATAGAAATAATGACAGAAACAATAATAAGCATATTACTAGGATTTGGATTAGCTGCTTCAGCTGGTTTTAGAGTATTTGTACCTTTATTTGCCTTGAGTTTAGCTACTCATTATGGTTATGTTCCTGTTGGAGATTCCTTTACTTGGATTGGTGGTTTACCAGCTATTATTTGTCTTGGAATTGCAACTGCTGTAGAAATTAGTGCTTATTATATTCCTTTTATTGATAATTTATTAGATACAATTTCAATTCCGTTAGCTACAATTGCTGGTTCTGTAGTTATGGCTTCAACTTTAATGGATTTAGATCCAATGCTAACTTGGGGATTAGCCATAATTACTGGTGGTGGAACTGCTGCTGCCATTACAACATCAACTGCTGCTGCACGAGCCACTTCAACGATAACAACTGGTGGATTAGGAAATAATTTAGTTTCCTCAACCGAAACTGCAACAGCTTCTTTTGTATCTATTTTAGCAATTTTTGCTCCAATTATAGCCTTTATTGTAGTACTTCTGATTATTTTTGTCGGAATTAAGATGTTTAAAAAGGTTTTTTCTTCTTGAAAATAGATTTTCAGACAACAGACAACAGACAACAGACAACAAAAATGAAAATAATAGCCGTAATACCAGCAAGATATGCTTCTACAAGATTTCCAGCTAAATTGATGCAAGATTTAGGAGGAAAAACTGTAATTCTAAGAACGTATGAAGCCGCAAAAAAAACAAATCTTTTTGACGATGTTTTTGTAGTAACGGATTCTGATTTGATATTCAAAGAAATTATTTCCAATGGTGGAAAAGCCATTATGTCTATAAAAGAACACGAAAGCGGAAGTGATAGAATTGCAGAAGCGGTTAAAAATATGGATGTTGATGTTGTGATAAACGTTCAAGGAGACGAACCTTTTATTGACGAAAATCCATTAAAAGCTTTGATTGAAGTTTTTAAAAATGATAAAGATAAAAAAGTAGATTTAGCTTCGGTAATGTGTCAGATTACTGATAAACAAGATGTTGAAAACCCAAATAACGTAAAAGTAATCACAGACCAAAACGGATTTGCCTTATACTTTTCACGTTCTGTAATTCCTTTTCCAAGAGAAGAAAACGTTGGTGTTCGTTACATGAAACACATCGGAATTTACGCTTTTAGAAAAAAAGCTTTATTAGATTTTTACAGTTTGCCAATGCTTTCTTTAGAAGCTTCCGAAAAATTGGAGCAACTTCGTTATTTAGAATACGGAAAACGCATTAAAATGATTGAAACCAATCACATCGGAATTGGAATTGATACCAAAGAAGATTTGGAACGAGCTAGGAAGATGGTTTAGACAATATTTATAGTGTAAAACACGTTTATAGAAAAAGATTAACAATTAATAAATATGAATCATGAAAAACTTAAAACAACTTAAATTTAGTTTAGTAATTACCATTTTATTTATGTCAACATTTTCATCATGTAATAATGACGATGATAGCTCTTCTTCCAATGTAAATAATCCAAATGATGTGATCAATATCGTTAATAATGGAACTTGGCGAATTACTTATTATTTTGACACAGATCAAGAAGAAACAAACACATTCACAGGTTATAATTTTACTTTTGGAGCTAATAGTGTTTTAACAACGACTAATGGAACTAATACTTATACAGGTATTTGGTCAGTAACGGATAGTAATAGTAATGATGACAGTATAAGTGATTTGCATTTTAATATTGCTTTTGCATCACCAACTGAATTTGAAGAATTAACTGATGATTGGGAAATAACGGAGAAATCGGCAACGATTATAAAACTTAGAGACGTTAGTGGCGGAAATGGTGGAACGGATTATTTAACATTCACTAAGAATTAAAATGTAATATAAAATCAATTTCCGGATAATAATTATGGATAAAAATTTAAAGGAAATTTCAAAAATTTACTTATTTGGAATTGCACTTTTTTCATACTTGGCACTTATTAGTACTGTATATTTAATTTGGATGATTTTTACAGATATTTTTTTAATGAATGGTATTCCTTTTAAAACCTCATTTTGGATTAATAGCTGTATTTCATTATTCTTATTTATAGTTGGAATAATTTTTTCATTAAAGTTTATAAAAAAAACGAAATCTGTAAATTATTTTAAATATTTAATTATTGTAGTAGTAATATTAATTTTAGCTCAATTACTACAATTCCTATTAGCTATTTTTCATATTGAATTTCTGTTAGAAAATTATTCTGGTGAATTTGATAAATATTATAATGGTGAAAATAAAAAAGCAATTTATGGAACTTATTATGCGCTTTTTGAATATTTACAATATCTTTCAATTGGATTGATAGTTTTCATAAATATAAAAAAATCAAAAATCAATTCAATTTCTTAATTGTAAACAACTCATTATGCTCTTCAATTTTTGGATACATTCGTAAAGAATACTCTTCCTTAAATTTTGAACGATACAATTTGTTTCTTTCTTTATCTTTTTCGGTTAAAACCATTGTGTTGAATAAAATAAATCCGTTTACGTTCAATAATGTATTTACGTGATTGATAAAAAAGTCTTCAAACAAAAAATTAGGCATTACTGTGTCTTGAAAAATATCTATAATTATTAAATCATATTTCTCTGTAGTTTTTAGAACAAATTCAAAAGCATCATCATTTACCAATTCTAAATTTTCAACTTCATTTAATTTGAAATATTGATTAGCTAATTCAAGTACATTTTTGTCTAATTCGACACCAGTAATTTTTCCATTATATTTTATTTCGTCCACTAGTGTTTTTATAACACTTCCACCAGCAACACCAAGGACCAAAATATGTTCAAAATTTTTGATTCTTTCAAAACCAATAAAGCGCAATCCTTTTTTTAGAGCTCTTTGTAAACTTCCATAAGAATAATTTGTGTTTTTAGAATCTAGAACCAATTTACCATTATTCCATGTAACTTCTAGGGTTTTATTTATATCAGAATTTTGTTTGTGTATATTTATAGGAAATAAATAACTCAATAATTTTTGAAACATTATCTTTGTAATTGGTTGTAGCGTAAAGATAAAATTTATTTTAAGAAATAAAAACATGAAGAAAACGATATATAAGTTTATTTTTTCAAACCTATTTGGTTGGAAAGTTGTGGGTGACATAGATGATAATATAAAAAAATGCATTGTCATTGCAGTTCCACACACAAGTTGGTGGGATTTTTTCTTGGGAATTTTTTCAAGAGCAATTTTAGAGAAAGAAATTAATTATGTTGGAAAAAAAGAATTATTTGTTTTTCCTTTTGGCTATTTTTTTAAATGGACAGGAGGAACACCTTTAAATCGTCAAGCCAAAGAAAACAAAGTTGATTCTATAGCTAGAATATTTGAAAGCAAAGAAGTTTTTAGATTAGCGATTGCACCAGAAGGAACAAGAAAAAAAGTTTCAGAATGGAAAACCGGATTTTATTATATTGCTTTAAAAGCAAATGTTCCAATTCTACCAGTAGCATTTGATTATGGAAAAAAAGAAGTGGTTTATCACAAACCATTTTATCCAACAGGAAATATTGAAGAGGACATGAAAATTCTTCATTCTTACTTTATAGGTGTAAAAGGTAAAGTAGCCGAAAATAGTTTTGAATAATTAAATAGTCATTTTAATAAAAAGAAAAAATCTTCAATTTATATTGAAGATTTTTTTTTTACGCTTATGTGAATTATGGGATGTAATTTTTAAAAGTACCATTTTTAAAAAAGACAACGATTCGATCTATTTCACTTTCAGAATGATTTTCAGAAGTTGAAATTTGTGTGACTTTTTTCTCTTCATGAACTTCATTTTTTTCTTCAACTTTCTCTTCATTTTTATTTGAAAATAAATCTTCATTTAGATTAGGTTCAGTTTTTCTTTCTGGTTGAATAATTGTTGGAGCAGGAGTAAAGTCATCTTTTGGAAAACTTCCTTTTCCATTTAAAATCCATTCTAAAGTTACTTCAGGAAACTCTTCCGCTAGTTTCATAATGAAATCTAAACTAGGTTTATTTCTTCCTGAAAGTAGGTGTGACATACTCGAACGTTGCACACTAATTTTATCTGCAAATGATGAGGCTGTTAAACTATAATATTCTAAAACTGTTTCTAATCTTTTGATGAAATCTTCGATGTTTACCATTGTAAATAGTGTAAATGAAATAACTTGTTACAAATGTAAATAAATAGTATTTGAAACGCAAATTTACTTTTGTAAACATGATTTTTACATTTAATTAAAACATTAGATAAAGATATTTATACTCCTGGTTACTAATTACTTAATTGTATTTTCTTGTTTGGTGTATTATTGTAAACATTATGGTTCTTAATAGGTGTTTTGTACGTTTACATAAGTAAATTATCTATTGATTTTAATTGTTTACAAATGTAAATTATAAGTTGTTTACATTTGTAATTCATAAATGTAAACTATGTTATACGAAGAAATATTCTCTACTTACACTAATAAAAATATTAAAGGTAGACATATCATAAACAAGTCTATTGAACCAATTTTAGAAAAATTAAACACTGATTTTAAAGTTAAGATTGAAGGAAAGTCAGTCTTAGAAAAGCCAATTTATTCTGTGCAATTTGGTCATGGAAAAACTAAAATTTATATGTGGTCTCAAATGCATGGTGATGAATCAACTTGTACAAAAGCCATTTTAGATTTGTTTGAAATCTTATCAAATGATAAAGATTATGCTACTTTTATTCAATCAACTTATACCTTATATATAGTTCCGTTAGTAAACCCAGATGGTGCAGAAGTTCATACAAGAGAGAACATAAATAAGGTTGATTTAAATAGAGATGTAAATGAATGTACGCAACCAGAAAGTAAAATTTTAAAGCAAATATTCGAAAACTTTCAACCTGATTACTGCTTAAATATGCACGATCAAAGAACTATTTATGGAATTGGAGAGACTAATAAATCGGCAATTATTTCATTTTTAGCTCCAGCTTATAATCAAAATCGTGAGATTAATCAATATCGTTCAAAGGCAATGCAAATTATAGGAAAGATGAATAATGTGTTGCAAAATTACATTCCTGGTCATGTAGGAAGATATAATGATGCTTATTGTGACAATTGCTTTGGAGATTACTTTGCCTCTAAAAATGCAGTTACAATCTTATTTGAAGCTGGTCATCATCCAAATGATTATGCAAGAGATATTACGAGAAAGTATATTTTTATAGGACTTTTAGTAGCTTTTGATAAAATTCACGAAAACGATATAGTTGATGATAATAATTCAGAATATTTCATTATTCCTGATAATAAAGTCAGTTTTTTTGATATTCTTTACAAAAATGTGAAAATAATTGAAAATGGTAACGAAAAAATAATTAATTTTGCATCTCAATATAAAGAAGTAGTTAAAGACGGAATTATTGTTTTTGAACCTTATATAGTAATTATTGAAAATAATACTCAAAATTACTTTGGACATATTGAATATGATTTAGAAGGAGAACTGTTTTATTCTACTTATTGTTCTATTCCTGAAAACGATGTTAAATCTGATTTTTTTATCGGAAAAAACAATGAATTCATCGATGGAATACTAAAAATAAAATAAATACGTTCTTTTATTTAAAAAATTTTATTTTTTTTGCACAAAATTTATAAATAATAATATGAGTAAGTATAGATTAGACGAGGTAGATCATCAAATTTTGGATATGTTGATTGATAATACTAGAGTTCCTTTTACAGATATAGCTAAAAAGTTGCTAATTTCTGCAGGAACAGTGCATGTAAGGGTGAAAAAGATGGAAGAAGCAGGTATTATTCAAGGTTCTTCATTGACATTGGATTATGAAAAACTAGGTTATTCATTTATTGCTTATGTTGGGGTTTTTCTTCATAATACATCACAAACTAAATTTGTTTTAGAGCGTATTAGTGAAATCCCTTTTGTTACTGTTGCTCATATCACAACCGGTAAATTTAATATTTTCTGCAAAATTAGAGCAAAAGATACTAAACATGCCAAAGAGGTTATCTTTATGATAGACGATATTGAAGGAGTTTATAGAACCGAAACAATGATTTCTCTGGAAGAAAGTATCAATGACAAAAAACGATTGATGCATACAATATTTAAAGAAATGTAAAATTATATAAGCCTCTTAATCGAGGCTTTTTTTATAACTATATATTATGAATAAAAATGAATACGCTCCCTACTTTGAGACTTACATAAGTTTATCTAATGACTTAAATATGCCAAATGATTTTATATCTAATATGAAGAGTTGTGTAGATTTTTTTCAATCTTTACCAACTGAAAAATTAGATTATCGTTATCAAACAGGAAAATGGTCCATAAAAGACATTTTATTACATTTAATTGATTGCGAAAGAATATTTCAATATAGAGCTTTGCGAATTTCGAGAAACGATAAAACAGCTTTACCAGGCTTCGAAGAAAATGATTATGCAATTGAAGCAAAGGCAACAAATCGTTCTTTAGATAGCTTATTAGACGAATATAAATCGGTAAGAAATGCAACTGTTACGTTATTTAATTCTTTTACTGATGAAGAATTGAAGCGAGTAGGTAATGCTTCTGGAAAAGATATTTCGGTTAGAGCAATCGGCTTTATTATTCTGGGACATGAATTACATCACATAAATATTATTAAAGAAAGATATTTATAAATTTATTAAATAAAAAAAGCACTCATATCGAGTGCTTTTTTTGTTTTTATTCTTCTTCCTCTTCTTCATCAGAAGGTTTATCTGAAATGTTTTCTTCTTCATCGTCTTCATCATCAATTTCTAATTCTAAATTGTCTGTTGGTGTTTCAACGTCTAAATCATCATCTACTTCATCTTCATCATCAAAATTTTCAATTCTGTCAGCTAGTTTAGTACTTACTTTTACTAAAAAAATAGTATCTTCTGTTCGTACTTCAACTGCTTCAATAGCTTCATTTTTAGCGTTTTTAAATCTAATGATATCTGAATCATCATACCCATCTGGAAATCTATCCACTAGTAGTGTAAGGATTTCGTTTGTTAATTTAGCGTAATCAACAATTACTCGTTTCATTGTGTAGGTTTTAATCTTAATATATTTTTCAAAAGTAACACCCAATTTTATATTATCAAAGAATTATTTTCAAAAAAATAAAAATAATTAATTTCCTAATATATATGCAAAAATAAGCGGTGCCACTATGGTTGCATCAGATTCAATTATAAACTTTGGCGTATCAATATCTAATTTACCCCATGTAATTTTTTCATTTGGAACTGCTCCTGAGTAAGAACCATAACTAGTTGTTGAGTCAGAAATCTGGCAAAAATAGCTCCAAAAAGGAATTTCAGTCATTTCCATATCTTGATAAAGCATTGGAACTACGCAAATAGGGAAATCACCTGCGATTCCACCACCAATTTGGAAGAAACCTAATCCTTTTCCATCAGAATTTTTTGGATACCAATCAGCTAACCACATCATGTATTCAATTCCACTTTTCGTGGTTGAAACTTTTAGTTCTCCTTTAATACAATATGAAGCAAAAATATTACCCATTGTACTATCTTCCCAACCTGGAACAACTATTGGTAAGTTTTTTTCTGCAGCTGCAACCATCCAAGAATCTTTAGGGTCAATTTCGTAATATTGCTCTAAAACTCCCGAATTAATCATTTGATACATAAATTCATGTGGAAAAAAACGTTCTCCAGATTTATCAGCTTTGTTCCAAATATCAAATAAATGCGATTGCAATCTTCGAAAAGCTTCTTCTTCAGGAATGCAAGTATCAGTCACACGATTGAAGTGGTTGTCTAATAAATCTCTTTCTTCTTGTGGTGTTAAATCTCTATAATTTGGAATTCTTTTGTATGAATTATGAGCCACTAAGTTCATAATATCTTCTTCCAAGTTTGCACCTGTACATGAAATAATGTGTATTTTATCCTGACGAATCATTTCGGCTAATGATTTTCCCATTTCAGCTGTACTCATTGCACCAGCTAAAGTTACCATCATTTTTCCGTTATCTAATAAATGTTCTTCATATCCTTTTGCTGCGTCAACTAAAGCTGCTGCGTTAAAGTGTAAAAAATTATTTTCTATAAATTGACTAATTGGTCCTTTCATTTTCTTTTGTTTATTTGTTTAACTGCTAAATCATTAAACTGTTTGATATTTATTCTTTTTTTACGTACCCTAAAATATTCATAATATCTTCAGCTTTTTGTTGTTCTGAAAATAATTCTGTTGCTATAATTCCGTTTTCATCTCTATCAATTAGGATATGTTTGGGTTGTGGAATTAAACAGTGATGTAAACCTCCAAATCCACCAATTGTTTCTTGATAAGCACCAGTGTTAAAGAATCCAATGTATAAAGGTTTTTCTTTATTATATTTTGGTAAATATACTGCATTCATGTTTTGTTCAGAGTTGTAGTAATCATCACTATCACATGTTAAACCTCCTAGCAAAACTCTTTCGTAAGTGTCATTCCAACGGTTGATGGCTAACATAACAAAACGTTTGTTAATTGCCCAAGTATCTGGTAAAGTAGTTATGAATGAACTATCAATCATGTTCCACTTTTCTCTATCATTTTGTTGTTTTTGGTATAAAACCTGATAAATTGCTCCACCACTTTCTCCAACAGTAAATGATCCAAACTCAGTAAATATATTTGGAACAGCAACTTCTGCATCATCACAGGCAATTTTGATTTGATTGATGATTTCGTCAATCATGTATTGGTAATCATATTCAAAAGCTAATGAATTCTTAATAGGAAATCCACCACCAATATTTAAACTATCAAGTGCAGGACATTCTTTCTTAAGAGCAATGTATACTTTTAAACATTTTAATAATTCATTCCAATAATAGGCAGTATCACGAATTCCAGTGTTTATAAAGAAGTGAAGCATTTTTAATTCCACTTGTTTATTATCCTGAATTTGTTTTCTGTAAAAAGGAACAATATTTTTATAACCTATTCCTAATCTAGAAGTATAAAATTCAAATTTTGGTTCTTCTTCGGCAGCAATTCTAATTCCTATCTTGAATTTACCGTCAATTTGTTCTTGTAATAAGTCTAATTCTTCGTAATTATCAATTACTGGAATTGTATTTTTTTGTCCGTTATTAATTAAACGAGCGATGTTATCTACATAAGCATCACGTTTGAAACCGTTACAAATTACATAAGTTTTCTTAGTAATTTTTCCTTCAGCTAAAAGGTTTTCAACGATATTGATATCAATTGCTGATGAAGTTTCAATGTGAATGTTATTTTTAAAAGCTTCATTCATTATAAACTGAAAATGAGAACTTTTTGTACAATAGCAATATTGATAATTACCTTCATACTTATGTTTTTCCATCGCTTTTCTAAACCAACCTTTTGCTTTGTTGATGTTGTTAGAAATTTGAGGTAAATATGTAAATTTTAAAGGTGTTCCGTATTGTTCGACCAATGCCATTAAATCAATATTATGAAACTCAAGATTGTCTTTATTCAGTTTGAATTCTTCTTGAGGAAAATAAAATGTTTGATTTATTAAGTCGTAATATTTAGTGTTCATTAGTTTTTGTTCTATTTGTTGTTAATTAAAAATTTGAAAATCAGTATTTTAGATAATTCAAACCCTAATATTAGCAAATATAACTACTAATTTTTCTTTAAAAGTTTTGGACAGTAAAAACAATTCAACGTTTAATTCATAAAACAAAGAAGTATTCAATTTTAGTTCAATTGATTTTTTGTCTTTTTTCTCTGAAGAGTTAGTATTAAATGTATATGCGTTATCTTTCATTGCAACAAAGGTAAAAATTAATTTACTTTTTTGTAAGGTATTGTATTATTTTTTTACAATGCCTTATAATCTTCAAAAGATTTGTAAATCAATTGATTACCTGCTTCTTCGTTGATTTTTGATTTTCCAATTCCATCTAATAAGGCAAATTGTATTTTTCCGAATTCATTTTTCTTATCATAAATCAATAATTCGATGATTTTTTCAATGTCATTTTTTTCAAATGAAATAGTATCAAAAATGTCTTTGATGATGAATTTTATTTCTTGATACTCTTCTTTAGAAAGCAAGTTTTTTTCCATTGAAATATGACTTTCTAATATCATTCCAACTGCAACAGCTTCACCGTGAAGTAATTTGGTTTTAGCTTCATTTTCTAAAAAGTAACTTTCAATTGCATGACCTAATGTATGTCCAAAATTTAAAGCTTTTCTAATTCCATTTTCAGTTAAGTCTTCAGAAACTATCTTGTTTTTTATTTCAATGGATTCATGGATTAAACTTTCTAAATCTTCTGAATTTAAGGCTGATAAATCTTTGAATTTATTCCAATAGTTCACGTCATAAATTAGACCATGTTTTAACATTTCGGCTAAACCAGAGCGCATTTCTAATTGGGGTAATGTTTCTAAAAAAGAAGAAACAACTACAACAGCTTTAGGTTCACGAATGATTCCAATTTGATTTTTTAATTGACCTAAATCAACGCCATTTTTTCCACCAACAGAAGCGTCAACCATTGATAATAGTGTAGTAGGTACATTTATAAAATCAATTCCTCTTTTAAAAGTACAAGCCACAAATCCACCTAAATCAGTAACAACGCCACCACCAAGATTGATTAAAATACTTTTTCTATCGCCACCTGATTCAGTTAAGGAATGCCATAATTGCAAACAAGTTTCGATGTTTTTATGTTCTTCACCATTTTCAATTTCAATGATTTCAATTTCAACTTCAGTCGCTAAGTTGGCTAGAAAAGTAGGTAAACAATATTGGCTTGTATTTTCATCAACTAAAACAAAAATCTTCGAATAAGCTGTTGGTTTTAGGATTGATGACAAATAAGAATAACCATCTTCATTAAAAAAAATAGAATAGGTAGTGGCTTTTATAGTTTGCATTTTTATAAAGATTCAATTTAGTGCAAAATAAGGTAAATTTTATTTAAAAATAAGTAAGACTAACGTATATTTGCATAGATTTTTTGAATTTAAAATAATGGAAAAAATATTTACAAATACACAAACTGCTTTTGCGTTAAAAAGTGATTCTGAATTAGAAAGGGCTTACTTTTTGTTTAAAATGATTGAAAGTCAACCACTTGTTAGAATTGGAACGGCTGTAACTAACTTTGCTTTAAAAGCTCATTTACCAGTTGAAGGATTAATTCGTTCAACGGTTTTTGATCATTTTTGTGGTGGAGTTAATGAAAAAGATTGTTTAACTGTTGTAGATAACATGTTTACAAAAGGAGTTTCTGCTGTTTTAGACTATTCAGTGGAAGGTAAAGAAGCAGAAGATCAATTTGATGCAGCTTTTGATATGGTTATGAAAACGATTGAATTTGCTAAAGAACGTGATGCTATTCCGTTTGCTGTTTTTAAACCAACTGGTTTGGGACGATTATCTTTGTATCAAAAAGTTGGGGAGAAGAAAGAATTAAATGCATCTGAACAAGCAGAATGGAATAATGTTATATCTCGTTTTGATAAATTATGTAAAGTGGCTCACGAAAAAGATGTTGCCGTTTTAATCGATGCTGAAGAAAGTTGGATGCAAGATGCAGCTGACGATTTAGTAGCTCAAATGATGAAAAAATATAACAAAGAAAAAGCTATTGTTTTCAATACCTTGCAAATGTATCGTTGGGATCGATTAGATTATTTGAAAAAATTGCATGATGAAGCTAAAAATGAACATTTTGTAATTGGAATGAAATTGGTTCGTGGTGCCTATTTAGAAAAAGAAAACGAAAGAGCTAAAGAAAAGGGCTATAAATCTCCAATTTGTGCTTCTAAACAAGCTACAGATGATAATTTTAATGCAGCTGTTGATTATATGTTAGATCATATTGATTCCATGTCCATTTTTGCTGGAACGCATAATGAAGAAAGCTCATATATGTTAATGCAACAAATGAAAGAAAGAAATATTGCTCCAAATGATACAAAAATTTGGTTCGGACAATTATATGGAATGAGCGATAATATTAGCTACAATTTAGCGGCTCATGGATATAATGTTGCTAAATACTTGCCTTTTGGACCTGTTAGAGATGTGATGCCTTACTTAATAAGAAGAGCAGAAGAAAACACTTCTGTAGCTGGACAAACTAGTAGAGAATTAAGTTTGATTAAAGCAGAAAAACAAAGAAGAAAATTATAAATATGAAAAATCCCGATTTTAATTGAATCGGGATTTTTTTTGAAGTTTATTTTGGTCTAATTCTTAATTAACTTCTTTGTTATTTTTCCATTATTTTCTGTTGAGATAGCAATTATATAAATACCACTATTGAAATTTGATAAGTCAATACGTTCAACTTTTGATTGACTTTGATAAACTACTTTTCCTAACATATCATGAATTTGAATTGATTTGATATCAATAGTTGAAGTTCCATAATTTATGTTTAATATATCATTTGTTGGATTTGGATAAATTGAAATTTCATTTGATAAGAAATTTTCAGTTGATAATGGATTAACAAATGTAGTTTGAAATGTATTTGTAATGATTGCAGGATTAAAATCAAAGTAAATTTCGGCTGTATTTGGAATCATATCGTTAACAGCAAAACCAGGATTTGGCTTAATTTTGAAAGAAACATAGCCTTGACTTAATTCTTCACTTACCGAATTGCTTGGTAAATTAATATCAGCAAACTTCCATGTTAGTTGGTTATTATCCTTTGTTAAAATATAATTATGACTTGCATCAATCATTCTTAATGTTGTTGGATTTAACTGTGAATTTAATGCATCTTGAATTTCAACGTTTATGGCATCAGCCGTTCCTGTATTTTGAAAACGAATGGTGTAGAATAAATAATCATCTGTTGTAAATGAATTGATATTTATGGTTTCACCGTGAGCCTCCATTTTATCATTTGGATCATAAGCACCTATAATGACTTGATTTATATTAAATGAATTATTAAATGAATTAACATCTGTAGCTGTTGAAGTTATTGTGGCAGAATTAGTTATTATATCACCTAAATTAACAACTGGAATATTTGGAACATACATTTCTACAGAAAGATATCTAGTTTCTTGAGGTAATAAATTAGTATAATTTAAAGTAAAACCAGAAGAATTTATAATTGCTGAAGTGTTACTAACACTGGTTATGGCTACATCAGGGTCTTTTGTAAATGATATTACACCACTTGAAGTAATTGTTCCGTTGTTCTTAAAAACTATTGTGTTATAATATGTGAAACCAGGTCTTGGTGAACTTCCACCAATGTATAAACTTTCATCAAGAAATGGTTGATTAACGCTGATTGGAAAAAAGTATTCGTTATTGCTTGGGTTTGTTGAAATAATTAAATCATCATATATTGATAAAGATGACAAATAACTGCTATATTCTGAATCAATTATAAAACTAGCATCAACTAGTTCAACAGAATAAACTTCGTTCAAATTGGTTATGCCCGAATATGCATTTCTAAATATAGGACTTCCAGAATTATTTTTCTCTAACTGGAATGTACCATTAGTAAAATAAGGTTCGTTATTCTGTTTTACAGTGTCATTGTTTAAATCAAGAAATGCTTTAAAAACCATATCTTCAAAATCACAACTCAATTGGGACATTGTATTACTATATATAAAACAATTTGCATCTTGTTGGTTTTGTAGATGAACATTTACATTAGTTCCATTTGTAAATGGTCCAAACTGCATTGTTCCTGGTGATGTTATTGATGGAACAACTGTTGGAGAAGCAGGTGTACTTGTTCCTACTATAGAAATAGCAGTTCCCATATTATAAATATTTGCTTCAATGAAAAAAGTATCTGGAATGTTATTACAATTTGAAACTTTTTCAAAATCAACATACATGTTAATACAACTACCCTCCTGAATTGTTAAAGTATAATCTACAGTTTGAGGCTGTGCCAAACTAGAAATTACTATGTAATAAGTTTGTCCAGCAGTTGGAGTAAAAATAATTCTATCTGGTGTTGTAGTTCCATTTCCTCCAGTATTACCAGCAACACAACTAACACCCACATTTGAACATGAATTATAGATAAATAATCCTGACCAAGTAGAATTTGTTTGCGAACTAATTATTAAAGAATTTGAGCTTGTTGCTGTAAAACTATAAAACACATCATTTCCATCTAAATAGGTTCCAGTTGTTCCACAACCAGAACTACCGGGAATTCCGTCAATCAAATCTGAATGATAAGCTGTGTTACCTGTAGATTGAAATGGTAAGTTACTAACAGGGAAAGGTTCTGCACAACTTGAGCCTATATTTAAAGTACAAAAATTATATGGTCCAACCCATTCACTTTTATAGATAGAGGTGCACAAGCTTCTTACATAATAATCATAACAGGTATTTGAAGTTAAACCTGTAACTGTATACGGAATAGTATTTGTTATTGTTCCAGTACCGGAAGGATTTGTTCCTGCAGGAATAATTTCAACTTCCCATTGTGTAGCGCTACTTGGGTTAGTCCAACTTAAATCTGCTGATGTTGTTGTGTTATTTGTAGCTGTTAAATTTATAGGATCTAAACATTGTTCTGCAAAATCAACATCATCAATTATCCAACGATCACCATTATTATTTGTCATTACAAATGCAACATAAACTTGTAGGCCAGCAAAAGCAGATAGTGAAACTATTTTTTCTTCACATACATTATATACTGCATTTAAATCTGTTTCATCCCAAGTTTGGATAGTTGTAAAACTTGCAACATCAGTTTGAGAAACTGTAGATACTCTAATAGTATAAATACTGCCAAAATTTGCAGCTAAAGTTTGTTTTGTAGAAAATCGAAGCTGGCCGTTATTTGGAATCAAGACTTGTGGTGTAACTAACCAATCTTCTGCAAAAGTTCCATTTGCAACTGTTTCTTTGCTTAAATATGCGGAACGACCATTACAAGAACTTGGTGAAGGAATAACGCTCCAAGATTGAGCAAGTCCAATTCCATTATCAAAAACTTTCCATGTACCTGAATTTAAAATCCAATTTCCTCCAGTTGGAACTGATGTTCCTTCAAAATCTTCAAATTGTGCATAAGAAGCGAAAGAAAACAGCATAAACATAAAAATGTAGAAAGTAGTTTTATTCATATTTGAAAAAGCTTGTTAGTTGGTTAAAAATCAAATATAAACATAATTTATTTTTAAAAATTCGATTTGTAAAAAAAAAATCCTCAAAAATTAATTTGAGGATTTATAGTACTTATTGAAATCTATATCAATTTTTAATTAATTTCTTAACTATTTTACCACTATTTTCTGTTGAAATTGTTATTAAATAAATTCCACTATTTAAAGAAGATACATTTATTAATTCCGTTTTCGATTTAGTTTGATAAACCACTTTTCCTAATAAATCATGAATTTCAATTGATTTTATGTCAATAGTTGAAGTTCCATATTTAATATTTAATATTTCATTTGTTGGATTTGGATAAATTGCTATTTCATCCAACAAGAAATTTTCATTTGACAATGTATTAACAAAAGTTGTTTGAAATGTATTTGTAATGATGGCTGGATTTGAATCAAAATAAATTTCAGCAGTGTTTGGGATTATATCATTTACAGCAAAACCAGCATTTGGTTTTATTTTGAAGGAAATAGATCCTTGACTTAATTCTTCATTTTGAGATAATGGTGGTAAGTTTATTCCAGGAAAGTTAAAAGTTAAATTATTTCCATTTCTTACTACCTGATAGTAATGAGTTGAGCTTAATATTCTAATTGTTTCAGGATTTAACTGAGAATTTAAAACATCTTCTAATCTAACATTTAAAGCATCTGCTGTTCCAGTATTTTGAAAACGAATCGTGTAGAACAGATAATCATCGGTTGTAAACGTATTTATTAAAATTTGTGGTCCATGATTCTCAATTTTATCATTCGGATCATAAGAGTTAACAATAGACTGAATAAGTTGATCATCATTGTCGCCTAAGTTAATATCAGTAGTAGATGAAGTTATACTTACATTTGCAGCTACTGAATCTCCAATATTTACAATAGGAACATTCGGCAAAGACATACTTACAAAAACAGTTCTTGACTCTTGAGGTTGTAAGTTGGTATAATCCAAAGTAAAACCATTAGTATTAATGATAGCAGATGCATTATCTGTAGTTACCATGGTTGCTTGACTTGGTTTTAGAAATGTAACAGTTCCATTTACTGCAATTACTCCATTATTTTTTATGACAACTTTGTTTTTGTAGGTTAAATTTGGTCTTGGAGGAGTTACAGGAAGTATATTAACTCTAACATCTGTAAAAGGCTGAACTACACTTATTGGAAAATAAAAAAGATTGGAAGCTGTTAATGCTGCAATACTTAAATCATTATATGTAGTTGTAGAGTTTAGAAAACCATTATATTCAGAATTAACTGAGAAACTAGCATCAATTAAATCAGTAGGTAAGGCAGGATAAATTTTATATTTTCCTGTAGAAGAAATATAATTTGTAAATGTTCCTGAATTATTTGTATCAACTAAGAATTCACCACTATTAAAATAAGTTTCGTTATTTTCTTTTGTACCGTTATTATTTAGGTCTAAAAAGGCTCTTAAATCAAGATTGTTATTAGCTGCTCCATTTAATTCAATATTTACAACACCAACTTGGTTGCTAAAATTGGTTACTAAAATTATGTAATATTGACCAGCTATTGCATTAGGAATACTTATTTGTTCTACTGATGCTGCAGAATAACTACAGCCAATTACATTATTTGGAATGTTTATATTTCCATCAGGAAAATCATATAAACTACCACAACTTGTTGCTAGCTCTTGAGCTGTAAATGGACCCCATAATGAATAGTCAATATCAATTCCGCTACCACCACTTGTTACTTGGGTAATAACACCAGATAAATTACCAGTTTCATTTACTTGAAAATAGAACCAATTTGGATTAGGTGTTGTGAATAAGCAATTAATATTTCCATAACTTGGAAAGCCAACTATATTTTGATATTGTACTCCAAGACCAGTTATTTCACTTGAATTACCACAATCTAATGATCTTATACATATATCAAAATTAAGTATTTGATTTTGTAGCAAAAAAGTGTTAAATATTCTAATTTTATACTCTTGCCCAATTACTAAATTTGATGCAATTCCACTTGTAGTATTGCTGCATAAAAATTCTATTTGATTTGAGCAGTCATTATTGTAAACAGCAAAAGAGATATTATTGTTATTGCCAATAATATTGTTTAATGATATACTATGAGAAGTATTTAGTGCCGTAAAATGAAACCAAACATCATTTGTTGATGCAGTACCACAAGTATAAGTTGAACTTGAAGGTGTTGCACTAGTTAAAGTTCCAGAAGTAGCCGATTGACATTCAGTAGAGCTATTAACAACTACATTAATTGAATTTGTACATAAATCATTTGAAGGAGAAGGAGGAAATGTAGAAACACAGATATCAAAAGTTGTTGTTTGTAAAGGTGTAGCCGTTTCTGAATAAACTCTAATATAATAAACTTCTCCTACTATAAAACTATTGTAACTACTCATGTTAAGTTGAGTACATTGAAGCTGAGTTAAATTATCACATGCATTTGTTGTACTAGATGAAGCATAAACAGTTAGATTTAAATTTTGAGTCGAACCAACTATATTTTGAATATTTATTATGTGTGAGGTTTCTGTAGCTGTAAAAGAATACCAAACATCGTCATCAGCTGTTCCAAGACAAGCATTTGTTTGTGGAGATGAAGTTGCTCCATAAACAGAGCCAGATGTTACATTTGTACATACTCCATTTGCATTAACATTTAATACGAAAGCATTATCACAATTGTCATTAGATGGAGCAGGAGGAGGAACAATACAACTTGTATTTAAAGTAAAAACACCTTGATTGGTTCCAAAACCAAAAACATAGACATAATAAATAGTTCCAGTAGTAGTTGCAATTTGAACTTGAGATTGATTTCCACAAGAATTATCATTTCCTGTAACACAAGTAAAAGCTCCACAACTTCCTGTAAAAACTTGAATTTTAGTATCAAATGCAGATCCACATAATGAAAAAGTAGTAATATCACCATTTCCTACGTAAGAATACCAAAGTCCTCCAGAACCAGCAGAAGTTCCACATGTAGTCGTTGGAGCACCTGTAGTTGTTGCTCCTACTGTTGTTTGTGTTACTGTACTTGAACAAGTGATAGGTATCGCACCAGAACACAAATCATTTATTGCAGGACAAAATGTCTGAGTTAACGCTGTACTATTTTTAAAACAATTTACATCTTGTTGATTTTGAAGGTTAACTTGAACATTGGTTCCGTTTGTAAATGGGCCAAATTGCAATTGCCCACTACTTGTCAAAGTTTGAGATGTTGAAGCAGGTGTTGTAGTTCCAACTATAGAAGTTGCTGAACCCATACTTGTAACATTAGCATTTACAAAAAATGTGCCAGTTCCACTAGCACAATTAGAGGCAACTGCAAAAGTTGCATTCATATTAGTACAGGTGTTTTCTGTTATTGTTAAAGAATAAGGAATATTTTGGTTATTAGTATTAGTAGCCCAAGTTGAAATTACTATATAATATGTTTGACCAACTGTAGGGTTTATAATTACAGAATCAGCAGTAGTAGTTCCATTTCCTAAGGTACTACCTGCAACACAACTAACTCCTATATTTGCACAATTATTATAAACAAATAAACCAGACCAAGTTGAGTTTGTTTGTGAAGTTATTGTAATTGGATTTGAATTAGTTGCTGTAAAACTATAAAATACATCATTTCCATTTAAATATGTTCCTGTAGTTCCACAACCACTAGAGCCAGGTGAACCATCAACTAAATCTAAATAATTAGATGTGTTATCTTGGGCAACATATGGAATACTAGTTATTAGAATTGGATCTTGGCAAGTAGTACCAATTTGTGCGTACGTTTGGCTAATAAAAAACGAAAATAAAATGAATAACTTAATGGTAGTTTTGTTCATAGTTGATTGAGGTTTGGGTTAATGTTTTGATAGTCAAATATAAACAAAAAAGTTTTGGAAAATAAAATTTGTAAAAAAAAACCTCAAATTTAATTTGAGGTTTTTTTTATTTCTAATACAAACTAGAATATTTACTAGGATTAGCTTCATTCATTATTTCATAAACCTTTTCAAAGACATCTTCAATACTTGGTTTTGAGAAATAATCACCATCAGTTCCATAAGATGGTCTGTGTGGTTTTGCAGCTAAGGTTTGTGGTTTGCTGTCTAAATAGTTATAAGCTGATTGATTTTCTACAATTTCTTGTAACATGTAAGCACTTGCTCCACCAGGAACATCTTCATCAACCACTAATAAACGATTTGTTTTTTGAATACTTTTTACGATATCATGATTTAAATCGAAAGGTAATAAAGATTGAACATCAATAATTTCTACATTGATATCATGTTCTTGTAATTCTTTAGCTGCTTGTTCAACAATTCTAATCGTTGAACCATAAGAAACTATTGTTATGTCTTTTCCTTCTCTAATGGTTTCAACAACTCCAATTGGTGTAGTGAATTCTCCTAGATTAGTAGGCATTTTTTCTTTTAAACGATATCCATTTAAACATTCAATAACTAAAGCTGGTTCGTCTGTTTGCAATAATGCATTATAAAAACCTGCAGCTTTGGTCATGTTTCTTGGTACTAAAACGTGGATTCCACGAATAGCATTGATAATCATTCCCATTGGTGAACCTGAATGCCAAATTCCTTCCAATCTGTGTCCACGTGTACGAATGATTAAAGGTGCTTTTTGTCTTCCTTTAGTTCTATATTGAAGTGTCGCTAAATCATCACTCATGATTTGAATAGCATACAATAAATAATCTAAATACTGAATTTCAGCAATTGGTCTTAAACCTCTCATTGCCATTCCAATTCCTTGTCCTAATATAGTTGCTTCACGAATTCCAGCATCTGAAACTCTGAATTCGCCATATTTTTCTTGCATTCCTTCTAAACCTTGGTTTACATCACCAATATTTCCTGCATCTTCCCCAAAAACTAAAGTTTCAGGATATTTTGAAAAAATAGCATCAAAATTATCTCTAATTACAACTCTTGCATCAACATCTTCTGCTGCATTATCAAAAGTTGGTTTAATTTCGTTTATTTTTGAAATAGCATCTTTTGATGAAGAGAATAAATGTGAACTAAATTTAGGTTGTATAGTTTCTTTATAACCAAAAATCCAAGTTGATAAATTAGCTCTACTGTCTTCATTTTTGATAAGACGTAAAACTTTTCTAGCTGTTGAAAGTGTATCTTTTCGGATTGGTTCTTTGATAGATGCTAAATCAGCAGCATATTTATCAATAAAGACTTTGTTCGAACTTGTTGAAGCAATAGTGTTTAACAATTCTACTAATTCATCACGTTCTGTTTTAATAGGGTTTAAATAAGCATTCCAAGCTGCCTTTTTACCTTCTAAAACTTCTTTTTTGATTGATTTTTCTAACTCTTCAATTTCTTCAGCTGAAGTAATATTATTTTCAATTGCCCACGTTTTCATTTTGGCTAAACAATCAAAATCAGCTTCCCAAGCTAAACGATCTGCATTTTTATATCTTTCGTGACTTCCAGAAGTAGAATGTCCTTGTGGTTGTGTTAATTCTTGAACGTGAATTAAAACAGGAACGTGTTCTTCTCTAGCAATTTTTGAAGCTTTTTGATACGTTTCAATTAAAGCTGGATAATCCCAACCTTTAACTCTTAATATTTCGTAACCATTATTATCTTCATCTCTTTGAAATCCTTTTAAAATTTCAGAAATATTTTCTTTTGTAGTTTGATATCTTGCGTGAACCGAAATTCCATATTCATCATCCCAAACACTCATTACCATTGGTACTTGTAAAACTCCAGCAGCATTTATTGTTTCAAAAAATAAACCTTCAGAAGTTGAAGCATTTCCTATTGTTCCCCAAGCAACTTCATTTCCATTTATTGAAAAGTTAGTTTTATTGGTAATTCCGTTTACGTTTCTATATATTTTTGAAGCTTGAGCTAATCCTAACAAACGAGGCATTTGTCCAGCAGTAGGAGAGATATCAGCACTTGAATTTTTTTGTAAAGTCAAGTTGTTCCAATTTCCATTTTCGTCTAAACTATGAGTTGCAAAGTGTCCACCCATTTGACGACCAGCACTCATAGGGTCATTTTCCAAATTGGTATGACCATATAAACCAGCAAAAAATTGTTCGATATTTAATGCACCAATTGCCATCATAAAAGTTTGATCACGATAATAACCAGAACGGAAATCACCATTTTTAAACGCTTTCGCTAAGGCTAATTGAGGAACTTCTTTTCCATCACCAAAAATTCCAAACTTAGCTTTTCCTGTTAGAACTTCTTTTCTACCAAGAAGACTACATTCTCTACTAGTAATAGCAATTTTTAAATCAGAAAGAACTTCTTGCTTGAAATCTTCGAATGAAATATTTTGTTTGGTTTTTGCTTCCATAAAGTATACAATTGGGTTTGGTACAAATTTAATAAATAGAATGAATATTTTACGCTTTTTGAAATAGTTTTTTAAACATAAAATAAATTATTCATAAAATATAGCTTTTTTGTTAAATATATGTGACAAAAAGTTACTTATATGTGATTATCTTTCAATAAATATAACTAAAACCATTTTCGGGTAAATAGAGAAATTAATGTTTTTGGACTTAATGTAACTACAAAACGTATTTTTTGACTATAATTTGGTTGATTTAGTTCAAAACCATTAGTTGACTGAACAGGAAAATATAATTCAAAGTAATCTGGCACAAGGTTTAAGCGAATTCCACTGTCATAAATAAATTTAGGTTTTATAGATTTGTTTTTAAACAACCCAACATCACTATATACTTCAATCCAATTCCAAATGTTAAAACTTCCATTAATAGTAGAAATCCATTGGTTTGCATATCTAGTATCAAACTTAGATTTAAAACCACCTTCTCCCATAACGTATTGTTGGCTAAATATTCCAGTTGACTCAGAACGACCTAATAAGCTATAATTGAATAAATAATCAGTAGGTCGATCCACTCCAAAACTAAAAAAATCTGAATTTGTGCTTCTATACATGAAAGTTCCAATATAAAAACGAAGGTTTATTCTTCTGTTGTCTTCAAAAAGCTTTCTATATTCAATTTCAGCGGCTATTTTTCCAAATGAATTTGCAATTTGTAAATCGGTGTGAAAGGAGTAATATTTTGTTATTTCTGACTGAATATTGTAATATCTAGCATTAAAAACAGAGTAATTATCTGTATTTGAATCAGTTGTGAAACTAGATTTTTCTCTATTTACATAGTATTGCGTTAATTGAATGTATTCATTTTTATTGTACCTAAAATTATTATCTCTAAACCTAAACTGAATAGTTGGAATAATTCTAGTATATAAAGCCTCTGGTGCATAATGAGAGGTTGATGCAGACATAGAATAGCGTATATTGTACAAACGGCCTTCACGAACATTTTGATTTACCATTCCGGAAATGCCTCCAACAATTTTTTGTGTATTAGATGAATATTCTGGAGAAATATCAAAAGTAAAAGGTTTGTTTAAGATGGAACGATTGTTGATTTTCATTCCAATTTTTATACCATCATATAAATTATATTCGGCCGTTGGAACATAAAAAATTTGATTGTAATATGGGTTTTCTAAATCTTTAAAAAAAGTAAATTTTAAGGGTCTATTATTGAAAATAAATCCATTTAATGAGTGCCAATTGTTTCTTAGATTAAATTCAGGTACTTCTGTTTTATAGTTTAAGACTAATTTGTCAATATTATTTCTTGGAATTACAAAAGTTGTATCTTTTTTTATATTTGTAAGCCATTTTTTGTAAACAATAGTGTCGTTACTTATACCATACAAAGGAATTGGTACATTGGTTAAAGTTTTGTTTTTAATTGAAACACTTATTGAATCCTTTTGTTTTTTAATAACGCCAAATTTAAAATCAATTAAATCTCTTTTATTAATTACTGTATTAAAAAACCAATCAATGTCTTTTTGTGCATTTTGATTTAAAATATATTCAAAGTCATATCTTGAGGTTTGTACACTATTATTCATATTCAAAAATTCAACTATACTTTTTTGAACTATATTATTTTCTAAATAAGAATCTAAATAACGTAAACTTAAACCTGCTCTATATTTTCCGGCTATCTGTTCGTTGAATTTAATTAAAGAATTTTTATCACTTCCTATTGGTTGATCCAAGTTTTTTCTAGCCATTAATAAATAAACATAATAAAATTGATCATTAAAATCTGTAGTAAGAATATTATAGCCTTTTAATAATTTTATTTTTGATAAACTTCCCATCATTTTGAATTTTGGATAGTGATAATCAATGTAATTCATTAAAATATACTGTTGAATTCCTTCTTCAATCCAATGGTCTTTTCTGTGGTTTATTAGGATTTTTTCTTTTAATAAATTATTCAAATAAGTCTTTAAAAAGCGCACTTCAAATATAAACTCATCTGGAAAAGGATTTATGAAAGAAGGTAATTGATTAACACCATAAAAAGGATTTTTATTATAATCATCGTTGGAAACAATAATTTTATTTTCTTTTGGGCTTCCAATTTGACTAGAAACATATTTAGTAACTTTATCAATAACTAAAGCTATTTCAATTTCAGATAAACGTTTGTCTTCAAAATTAGAAATTACTTCTACATTTTCATTTTTATAACTTTTGAATGAAACTGCATTAATTGGTTCTAAAATTAAAGAAACTGTTTGTCTTCTTTTTGCGGTTAGGGTGTGTTTTTTACTAGCTAAATCTTCAAACAACTCTTTTTGATTAAAATCACTAAAAACCTGATAATTTTTCGGAAATTCAATATCAATTTTATAATCGCTAACAGCATTCGAAATGTCATCTAAATTTTCATTACTTTGAGCTATAAATTGTTTGTTTTCATATCTTGGAATTGATAGAAACCAATCTTTTAGGTTTATTTTTCCATTATTATCAAAACCGTATTTTGTAAATTTTTCATTTGGAATTTTTACGATATAATTAAAAAGAAATTTCTGTTGAGAATTTGGTAATATGGGTTTGTTTAAACAAAGTTTTATAAGATCGACCCTTTCATCAAAATATTCCCATATAACTTGATTAAACTTTTCGTCTACTACAGCGTTTATTTTTGTAAATCCTCTATCTTCCTCTTTGGCTAAGTGAAAAACTCTTGAAAATTCATCTGAAAATCGTTTAGCTAGTGCAGAATTTTTTGAAGAAAAGGCATTATTCCAATCATTTAATAAAATTGAATGCAGTGTATCACTTGTGTTATTTGCATACAAAATTTCTTGTTGAATGTATAAAAGGTGTTTTTCAGTATCAACTTTTACATTCAAATTTATACTATGTTGAGCCCAAACATTAGTTTGAAGCAATAGTATGATTAGTATGAAACGAAATGTTTTCAAATTTTAGCAATTTTTTGAGTGTAAATATAGCAAAATCAATAGTTAAGAAGCACTATATGCTCAATATTTTTATTATAAATTAATATTAGTTTAACGATGATTTCTTTTCATTCGCTATTAAAAGGTTATCTTTGAAAAAAAAAATATTATGTCAAAAAAAATACTCTTAATTTTTTCACTTTTTATTTCAAATTTTATTTTTTCACAAATAGTTATAAATGAAGTAGATGGTGATAATCCTAGTACTGATTTTTACGAATTTATAGAATTGAAATCAAGCACGCCAAACTTATCTCTAGATGGGTATGTGTTGGTTTTTTATAATGCAGGTAGTTCTGCACCTTATTCAGGAATTTCAAGCTATTACACTTTTGATCTAGATGGTTATGTAACGGATATAAATGGAATTGTACATGTTGGAAATACTCAAGTGTCTCCAGCTCCTGCAGGAAACATTCCAAATAACACCATTCAAAATGGTCCAGATGTAGTGGCACTATATTTAGGAAGCGATACAGATTTTCCATTTTTCACAGCAGCTACTAATGTTAATTTAATTGATGCAGTAGCTTATACCAATAATGCATCTAATTATCCTACTGCTTTAATGAATATTTTAGGAATAACTATTTGTTCTGCAGATATTGAAAATGCGACTTCTACATCAAAGTCAGTTCAAAGAAAAAACGATGGTACTTATGAAGTAAAAATTCCAACTCCAGGAGCAAATAATGATGGCTCAGGGATTCCTATAACAAGAATAAATATAACTACATCTTCAGCCGAAGTTGATGAAGCAACTAGTTTAACAATAACTTTTACTGCAAATTTGGCAATCTCTGGAAGCGATTTAAGTTTTACCTATGTTTTAGATAATGGAAGTTTTAATTCAAGTGATTTTACAGGAGATTTAAATGTAATTATTCCAGTCGGACAAACAACAGTTGTTAAAACAATACAATTGTTAAACGATGGAGTTAATGAAGATGATGAAACATTAAATATATATGTAGCCACTGTTCCTACGGGCTATATGATGAACCGAAATAACGTTAAAGTAAGAGTTCATGATGCAAATTTTATTGTACAACCTTGGGGAACACCTTTGAATCCAACTTTTGGAATTGTATCAAGTACAGCTCCAGCTGGATATTATAGTACAATTAATGGTTTATCTGGAACTACATTAAAACAAGCTTTGCAAGATATTATTGCCAATCCAAGTGTTGTACATGCTCAAAATTATGGTGATGTAGAAACTATATTAAAAGTTAGTGATATTAACCCATTAAACAGTAGTCAAGTTTGGTTAATGTATGTGGAACAATCACGTTCAAAATTAGATTATCAAACGAGTAACTATAATATTGGGGTTTGGAACAGAGAACATATTTTTGCACAATCTAGAGGTGGTTTTCAAGATGGAACTTCTTCCACAGCAGACGGAATTGATATTTGGTTGCCAACAAATGCAAATGATTTATTGACAGGTCATGGTGATGCGCATCATATTAGAGCAGAAGATGGTTCAGAAAACAGTTTTCGTAGCAATAAAAATTTTGGAAATGTAAATACTTCTACAATGTATGCTGGACCAACTGGTACATTAGGTTCGTGGAAAGGTGATGTAGCAAGAGCGTTAATGTATATGGATGTAAGATATAATGCTTTAAATGTTGTTAACGGTGATGTTTCAGAATCACCAACAGGTTATATTGGAGATTTAGCTACATTGTTACAATGGCACCAACAAGATCCACCAGATGATTTTGAAATGAATAGAAATAATTATATCTATACATGGCAAATTAATAGAAACCCATTTATTGATAATCCAGATTTAGCGAGTTATATTTTTGGAAGTAATGTGGGACAACCTTATACTTTAGGAAACGATAATTTTGTAGCTTCAAAAGTTGTGGTTTATCCAAATCCAACAACAGATTATATTATAATTGCTGGAATTGAATCTGAAGCTAAAGCTGAAGTTTTCTCAATCACTGGACAAAAGATAAAAGAAGTTAAATTTACAAATGAAGTTACACTTTCATTAAATGATGTAACGGCTGGAGTTTATTTGGTTAAGGTTTCAAATGAAAACTCAAGTATTATTAAAAAGATTATTGTTAGATAGTTAGATTTTTAAAATAAGTCATAAAAAAAAGTCCTTCGTTTTGAAGGACTTTTTTGTTTTATTAAAAGTTAGGAGACAAATTATATTTCTTATAGAAAGTATCTAAAGCCTCTAAAACTTGATCTTCATTATCTACAATCTGAATCAAATTTAAATCATCTGGACTAACTGTTTTAAACTTTTCAATTAACATAGTTTTTACCCAATCCATTAAACCGGACCAAAACTCTGTACCTACTAAAATAATTGGAAATTTAGCGATTTTCTTAGTTTGGATTAAAGTGATTGCTTCAAACAATTCATCTAATGTTCCAAATCCACCAGGCATTACTACAAAACCTTGTGAGTATTTTACAAACATTACTTTTCTAACGAAGAAGTAATCAAAATTTAAGTTTTTATCTCTATCAATATAAGGATTAAAATGTTGTTCAAAAGGTAATTCAATATTTAAACCTACTGAAGTTCCACCACCAAAATGAGCTCCTTTATTTCCGGCTTCCATTATTCCTGGACCACCACCTGTAATTACTCCATAACCTCCTTTACTTATTTTGTAGGCAATTTTTTCGGCTAATAAATAATTTGGATCATCTGATTTTGTTCTAGCTGAACCAAAAATAGATACGCAAGGACCAATTCTTCCCATTGCTTCGTATCCATTTACGAATTCGGACATAATTTTAAAAATTGCCCAAGAATCGTTAGTTCTTATTTCATTCCAAGTCTTTTGCTTTAGTTTTTCTTGTATTCTTTGATCGTCATTTTCGTATTGATCTGTTGACATATTCTTTTCTTTTATAATTAAACAAACATGCTAAATTAATTCTTTTTTCAAGAATTGCGCTGTGTAACTTTTTTTATTTTTTACAATTTCTTCTGGTGTTCCTTTTGCAACTAATTGTCCACCGCCTTTTCCACCTTCATAACCAATATCAATTACATAATCGGCAAGTTTGACTACGTCTAAATTATGTTCAATAATTACAACAGTATTTCCTCTGTCAACTAATTCATTTAAAACACCCATTAATACTCTAATGTCTTCAAAATGCAATCCTGTTGTAGGTTCATCCAAAATATAAAAAGTATTTCCTGTGTCTTTTTTAGATAATTCTGAAGCTAATTTAATACGTTGTGCTTCACCACCAGAAAGTGTCGTACTTTGTTGTCCTAATGTAATATAACCTAATCCAACATCTTGAATGGTTTTTACTTTTCTATATATTTTTGGAATCAATTCAAAAAAATCAACCGCTTCATCAACTGTCATATTCAACACATCTGAAATTGATTTTCCTTTGTAACGAATTTCTAAAGTTTCCCTATTAAAACGTTTTCCCTGACAAGTTTCGCATTCTACATAAACATCAGGCAAGAAACTCATTTCAATAGTTCTAACTCCAGAACCTTCACATGTATCACATCTTCCACCTTTAACATTAAAACTAAAACGACCAGCTTTGTAACCACGAATCATGGCTTCTGGTGTCATGGTGTAAAGTTTTCTAATTTCAGAAAACACATCAGTATAAGTGGCTGGATTACTTCTTGGAGTTCGACCAATCGGACTTTGATCAATCTCAATTACTTTATCTATATGTTGAAGTCCTTCAATCTTTTTGTAAGGTTGTGGTTTTTTTACACCATTAAAAAAGTGAGCATTTAAAATAGGGTAGAGTGTTCCGTTAATCAAAGTAGATTTTCCTGAACCTGAAACTCCAGTAACGCAAATCATTTGGCCTAATGGAAATTCAACCGTAACATTTTTTAAATTATTTCCTGTTGCACCAGATAGTTTTAAGATTTTTCCGTTTCCTTTTCTTCTTTCCGTTGGAACTTCTATTTTCATTTTACCACTCATGTATTGAGCAGTTATGGTATTTTCTTTTAATAATTCTTTTGGTGTTCCTTCGCTTATTATTCTTCCACCAAATCTTCCTGCTTTTGGACCAATGTCAATTACGTAATCAGCACGTTCAATCATGTCTTTGTCGTGTTCTACAACTATGACTGAATTTCCTATATCACGTAAGTTTTCTAAAGATTTTATAAGCCTTTCATTATCTCTTTGATGTAAACCAATGCTAGGTTCATCTAAAATATACAATACTCCAACTAATTGTGAACCAATTTGTGTTGCCAATCGAATTCGTTGTGCTTCACCACCAGAAAGTGATTTTGAACTTCTGTTTATGGTCAAATAATTCAATCCAACATCTAATAAAAATTGCAAACGAGCTTCAATTTCTTTGATAACTTCAACAGCGATTGCATTTTGTTTTTCGGATAAATATTGCGGTAATTCTTTGAACCAATCAAATAATTCATTGATATCCATGTGAACTAACTCACCGATATTTTTTTCGTTAATTTTAAAATAAAGTGATTCTTTACGTAAACGACTTCCTTCACAAGCTGGACAATCATTTTCGTCCATGAATTCCTTTGCCCAACGTTTTAAAGAAGCTGTGTTGCTTTCTTCATATTGATTTTTAATAAAATTTGAAATTCCTTCAAAATCAATTTTATAGTCTTTGGTAATTCCCATTACTTTTGAAACTACTTCGAACTTTTCATTTCCACCATTCAAAATCATATTCATAGCTTCTTGAGGAATAGTTTCAATAGCATCAGAAAGTTTGAACTCATATTTATGAGCAATAAGTTCTAATTGTTTGAAAATCCAAGTCGATTTCATTTCACCTAATGGAGCAAAACCACCAGCTTTTATGGATAATTTTGGATTTGGAACAATTTTTTTCAAATTAATTTCATTCACAACACCAAGACCGTTACAGTTTTCACAAGCACCTTTTGGAGAATTGAATGAAAAATTATTTGGCTCTGGATTTGGATAAGAAATACCAGAAGATGGGCACATTAAATTACGACTAAAGTATCGTACTTCTTGACTTTCTTGTTCAATAACCATTAAAATATCATCACCGTGATACATGGCTGTTCTGATAGTTTCAGTCAAACGTTTATCAGTGTCTTCTGTTTCGTCAATTGCCATTCTATCAATAACGATTTCGATATCATGCATTTTATAACGATCGACTTTCATTCCGACATCTAAATCACGAATTGTTCCATCAACTCTAACTTTTAAGAAACCTTGTTTAGCAATTTGTTCAAAAAGTTCGCGATAATGACCTTTACGAGAACGTACTACTGGAGCTAAAATATTGATTCGTTTACCATTGAAATCATTAAGAATCAATTCCTTAATTTGTTCATCAGAATAGGAAACCATTTTTTCTCCCGTATTGTAACTATAAGCATCACCAGCTCTAGCGTACAAAAGACGTAGAAAATCATATATTTCAGTAATCGTTCCAACGGTTGAGCGTGGACTTTTACTAGTAGTTTTTTGTTCGATGGCAATAACCGGAGAAAGTCCGTCAATTTTGTCGACATCTGGACGTTCTAAACCACCTAAAAATTGGCGTGCATAAGCAGAAAAGGTTTCAATGTACCTTCTTTGTCCTTCAGCATAAATAGTATCAAAGGCTAATGATGATTTTCCTGAACCTGAAACACCAGTGATTACCACCAGTTTTTCTCTTGGAATTATTACATCTATATTTTTTAAATTATGGACACGAGCTCCAATAATTTCGATAGTTTCTTCTGTTTTCAACATAATTTTTGGCAAAAAGCAAAGATACTATTTTTAAAGAGAAATTTTGAATAACATATTATAGAATTTAGTTAAGATTTTCTATTTTTGAATAAAAAATTATAGAATATGAAGTTACTAGGAATAGGTTCAAGAATAAAGCATAACGAATATGGTGTAGGAGTTGTTACAAACGTTTCTCCAAAATTTTATTGGGTAACTTTTATCGAAAATGGATTAGAAACTATAGAATTAGATTCTGAACTTGAAGTTATTGAAGCTTTAGAAGACGAAGTAGATTCAGTTAGTTTTTTTGAAGTAGAAAAAGCTCTAAAAAATTTGTTAGAAAAATATAGTGACATTGGACCTAAAGTCTCTATTGCTGACAAATGGAAAGGTGGAAAAATACTTTTAGAACCAGGAACGCAAACTCAAAATAAAGAAATTCCGATTGATACTTTTTTTAACAAAATTGTAATGGTTAGAGATCGATTACGTGTTATGGAACAAAAAATAAATTCAAGTAATTTAGAATCTTCAGAAAAAATTGAATTACAGCAATACATTACAAGATGTTATGGAAGTTTAACTACTTTTAATGTCTTATTTAAAAATTCTAGTGACTTTTTTGTGGGAGAAAAATCGAAATAATGTACCAAGTCTTTCTGAGTGTTAATTTAGAAAGACTTTTTTTATTCAATAATCATTTCTTTTAATTTTTCTCGATACTTTACAAGTACAAATTGTTTAGAAACAAAACCAATAAATTTTCCGTTTTTTAAAATAGGAAGAATAGTTGAACCACTGTTTTCAAACTTTTCCATGACTGTTTCCATAGTCTCATCATAAAAAATGATTTCTTTTGGCTGTTGCATTACTTCATTTATCGTAGTGTATTTTATTTTAAATGGAGAAAATATATACTTCCTAACGTTATCTAAATAAATTAGTCCTTCTAACTCTTCTTTATTATTCAAAACAGGAAATACAAATTGATCAGTTTGCTGAATTTTTTCAATTAATTCCTCTAGATTTGGAGTAATTGAAATAGTTATGTAATCTGTTTGTATAAGTTTTGATAATTCTAAAGAAGTCAATATGTTTTTGTCTTTGTTATCTGTAAAAACTTCTCCTTTGTCTGCTAAATGTTTAATGTCAAATGAATAAGGTTCAAAACGTTTGGAAATAGCATAACTTACAGAAGAAACAATCATTAAAGGAACCATTAATTCATAACCACTTGTTATTTCAGCAATCAAGAAAATAGCTGTTAACGGTGCGTGAAATAAGCCACTTAAAACTCCAGCCATTCCAACTAAAGTGAAATTTGTAATAGGTAATTTGGCTAGTCCAATTAAATTCACAAAATAGGCTAATACAAATCCTAAATAAGAACCCACAAATAGAGAAGGAGCAAAGTTTCCTCCATTTCCACCAGAACCTAATGTTAGTCCAGTTGCAAAAACTTTAACCATCATTGTTGCTCCAACGAAGAATAATAAAATCCATTTGTTGTCTCCAAAACCATGTAGTAATGTGTTTTCTAATATTTTTTCGGGATGATTATCTGCAATGGTTTTAATACTGGCATATCCTTCACCAAAAAGTGTTGGAAATAAGAAAATTAATATCGCCAATAATCCTGCACCAAATAAGGCTTTTTGATATATTCCCAATTTACTTTTACCAAAATAGTTTTCAATTTTTCTAAAATTACGAGCATAATAAATGGAGACTAATCCCGATAATAAACCCAATAAAACATAAAAATGAATGTTATGATAATCAAAGCTTTGTACGTTTTTAAAAGAAATTAAAATATCTTCATCTAATACAATTGTTGAAATTAATGCTCCAGTTGCAGCACTAATCATAATCGGAATAAAAGCGGTGATACTTATTTCTGCTAAAACGACTTCAATCGCAAATAGAACTCCAGCAATTGGAGCGTTAAATGCAGCTGCAATTCCGGCTGCTACACCACAAGCTAATAATAAACTTCTATCTTTATAACTTAATCTATAATTTTGAGCATAGTTGCTACCAAAAGCAGCACCAGTAACTGTAATTGGTGACTCTAATCCGGCACTTCCTCCTAAACCAACAGTTAAGGAACTGGTTATAATTTGCGAATACAATTGTTTTTTTGGAAGAATTCCATCTTTTTTTGCAACTGCATACATGATGTGTGAAGTTCCTTTTTGAATGCTTCCGTCTAGGAATTTTTTTACTACAAAAACAGTTAAAATAATTCCAATGACAGGTAAAATACTATTACTGTAAGGTAAATGAAGATAACCGTCTAAATATTGTGAAAATTGATAAACTTTGTGAGCAAAAGCTTTAAGAATTATTACTGCTAAAGCCGAAGAAATTCCAACCAAGACACAAGAAAAGTAGATAAATTGTCTAGGCGTTAAAAATGTTTTTAAAAGAAAAATAAATCGCTCTAATCGCTTAAAGTTTTTACTTATAAATCGAAAAAAAGGATTGACTTTTTTCGTGGACATTCTTTTGTTTTTTGAATTCTTGCGAAATTACCATTTTTGAATGGAATGTGAAAGATTTTTAGAGTAAACGTATCGCTTCTTTTTGACTTAATGGTTTTAAGTTGGTTGATTCAACATATTGTTTGACACCATTTGGATTGAAACGACTATAATCACGCAAAGCCCAACCGATTGCTTTTTGGATAAAAAACTCTTTAGAATGCTTGTGTTTTTCACATTCAGCTTTCAATAAATCGAAATTAGTATTTTCTTTATAGCTCAATTGAAATATTATTGCACTTCGATTTAACCACATGTTTTCTGAATTGGAAAAACGTTCAATAACTTTTAGCATTTCCTCTGGAAATTGTTCTAAATAACCACCAACTAAATATTTGGCAATAAAATCAACAGTGTCCCACCAAGAATTAGTAATTACTAGGTTTTCAATTAGTTTTATATCTTCAAGAATAAAATTCTTTTTAATTTCTTTTTGGATTAAATCAATGGCACAATGATGAAATTCTCGTTCTTTTTCTTGAAATAATTCCCAAGTAATAGTTCTGTAATTTGATTTGATTTCTGGTTTATGTTTTAAGTAAACTGATTTAAAAATAGTTCTTCGTTGTACAGTTTTAATTCCCAAACACGAAAAATTGTTTTTTAAATAATTTTCCATAGGAATTGCCATTTCACGATTGGAATTTTTATGCAATTCAAATTTAAGTTCTTCTACAAAAGGCATATTTATATTTAACACAGATTAGCACAAATTTACACAAATTAAATAGTATGATAGAATTAGCTCAAAAAATACAGTTATGAAATTTTCGGATAAAAAAAAATCTGTGATAATTTGTGTAAATCTGTGTAAAAATTAATTTAGTTCAATCAATTTTTCTTTTACATGATTTCGTAATTCTTCAAAAAACAAAGTAAATTCATTTTCAAAATCATCATAAAACGATTCTAACTCTTCTACTGAAAATTGCATTTTAGATTTGAATTTTGTTCGATAATCCATTTGAAATAAAATCTTTGAAATACCTTCAATTGTAGCATAACTTTCCAACCAATTTTGCTCAATCATTATAGGAAGAATTCGTTGTGTTTTTGGTGTTAAAGCTTCAAAATTATCTTCAAGAGATTGGTAAAAACGAAAAACAAAACTAGTTAAAGATTCATCCGAATATTTTGTCCAATTCTTAGCTAAAAAATGATCATATAAAATATCTACAATCACACCAGAATAATGTCCATAACGTTCATGAAGTCTGTGTTTGCTGATTCTAAACGTTTTATTTGCATCTGTGAATGTATCAATATAACGGTGTAAAATAATTCCTTTTTTAATTTCTTCTGGATACTCCAAATAATCGTTTCCACGAATTCCATCAGCCATAAAATTGCCAATTTTTATAAAATCGTTATTGTCTGAAAGGTAAATGTGGGCTAGGAAATTCATTAAATAGGTTAAAAAGTTAAAAGGTTAAAAGGTTAAAAGGTTAAAAGGTTAAAAGGTTAAAAGGTTAAAAGGTTTTGCAAAAAATGAAATGTAAATGTACAAATTTTTAAATCACTATTATTTCTTATGTATTACTTTACTTATATTTGTCAATATTTAAAAAATAGGACAACTCATAACCTTTTAAACTCTTAAACTTTTAAACCAAAAAACAATGACTTTAATAAAATCAATATCAGGAATTCGTGGAACTATTGGAGGAAAAGTAGGAGAGAACCTTACACCAGTTGATGCTGTGAAATTTGCTTCAGCTTATGGAACTTTTTTAAAGCAAAATTCCAATACTAAAACTCCAAATTCCAAACTGAAAGTGGTTATAGGAAGAGATGCGAGGATTTCTGGTCCAATGATTCATAATTTGGTTCAAAATACTTTATTAGGTTTAGGAATTGATGTAATTGATTTAGGTTTATCAACAACGCCAACTGTCGAAATTGCTGTTCCAATGGAAAAAGCTGATGGTGGAATTATTTTAACAGCTTCTCACAATCCAAAACAATGGAATGCTTTAAAATTGCTAAATGCAAAAGGGGAATTTTTAAGTGGTGCGGAAGGAGAATTAATTTTGGAAATTGCTGAAAGTGAAGCTTTTGATTTTGTTGATGTAGATTCATTGGGTGAAGTTACGGTGAATGATTCGTACATGGATATTCACATTGATGAAGTGTTAGATTTACCTTTAGTTGATGCTGAAGCGGTGAAAAAACGTAAATTCAAAGTAGTTGTTGATGGTGTAAACTCTTCTGGTGGAATTGTGATTCCGAATTTATTAGAACAAATGGGTGTTGAAGTCGTGAAATTATATTGTGAGCCAAACGGTCAATTTCCTCATAATCCAGAACCTTTGAAAGAACATTTAGGTGATATTTGTAAATTGGTTTTAGATGAAAAAGCTGATTTTGGAATTGTAGTTGATCCTGATGTGGATAGATTAGCTTTCATTTCTAACGATGGTGAAATGTTTGGGGAAGAATATACTTTGGTTGCTTGTGCTGATTACGTTTTGAGCAAAACCTCAGGAAATACGGTTTCTAACATGAGTTCGTCTCGTGCTTTGCGTGATATTACGAACAAGCATGGTGGAAATTACCAAGCAAGTGCTGTTGGTGAAGTCAATGTGGTGGAATTAATGAAGAAAACTAATGCTATTATTGGTGGTGAAGGAAATGGTGGAATTATTTATCCAGAAAGTCATTACGGAAGAGATAGTTTGGTTGGTGTAGCGTTATTCTTGACGCATTTAGCTAGTTTAGACATGACTGTTGCTGAATTAAGAGCAAGTTATCCTCAATATTACATGAGCAAAAATAAAATTGAATTAACACCACAAATTGATGTTGATGCCATTTTAGAAGCCATGACAGAAAAATACAAAAACGAAGACATCACTACAATTGATGGTGTAAAAATTGACTTTGCTGAAAATTGGGTTCATTTAAGAAAATCAAACACAGAACCAATTATTAGAATTTATACAGAAGCACAAACGCAACAATTAGCAGATGATTTAGCGAATAGAATTATTGGTGAGATTAAAGAAGTGGCTGGGATTTAAGAAAGTTAGCAGTGTTCAGTGTTTAGTTGGTAGTTGATTAAACCTAAAGAAAATAATAAATATTTGAATGATTGAAACGCTTACTTATTTAAGATATGTTCTAGTTGTCTTGATTCCGGTTGCCATACTGATTGGTGTTTATTTTGGAGTAAAACAAAGTCTTAATGTAAAATATATAAAAAAAGCAATATTATCATTAGTTACGTTTTTTAGTATTCCAGTCTTAATATTGCTTTTAAATATTTTTCTTGAAAATTTAATATTAAATGATATTAAGAAAAATTTAAAGAATGCAAATTTTAATAATTCTGAAATTACAATTAATGGTAAGCAAACAAATGTAACTATTAAAGGAATAAATGATTTAATTTCAAAAATGGATTATTCAGGTCATTTAATGAATAGAACTCATGATTTAGAACCATATAAAATAACAATTTATAATTATAACAAAGATAATTATTCATTTACATTTTATAGAAATTCAGAAGATAGTACTTTATATAGATTGTATACAAATGAATATAATTATGAACTAGAATTATCAAACGTTAATACAGATATTTTTAAATAATCTATTTAAACCTTCTTCATAGAAACAGCATTTATACAATAACGCAAACCACTTGGTTCTGGTCCATCAGGGAAAACGTGACCTAAATGAGCATCACAAGTATTGCAAACCGCTTCAATTCTAACCATTCCAAAGGAAACATCTTTTATGTAACCAACTGCATTTTCTGTAATGGGTTGAGTAAATGAAGGCCAACCTGTTCCGCTTTCAAATTTTTCACTTCCATCAAATAATAACGAATCACAACAAACACAACCGTAAATTCCAGGTTCAAAAAGCGAACATAATTCGGAACTGTGTGGTCGTTCTGTTCCTTTTAATCGTGTGACTCTATATTGTTCTTCTGTTAATTGGGCTTTCCATTCAGCATCTGTTTTTACTACTTTTTTATCTGGTTCAGGATTTCCGTTTTTTGCAAAAGCTATTAAGTCATTCCAGTTTAGCATAATTTTAATTTTTTAAAGTTTCTAGTGCTGCGTTACATTGTAAATCAATGGTGTCAACCCAATTTGTTTTATTTTTTATAGTCGCAAATGCCATTGATAATTCTGTACAAGCCACAATAAAAATAATATTTTCTGAATAGGTTTGTGTCAGTAATTGATAACATTTTTTTGTTTTTGCCTCATCAGTACTTTCAAAATATACTTTTCTCAAAGCATCAACTTGTTCAATAATTTTTTCAGTCGGAGTAATCAATTTATGCTTTTTTGGAACAAATGACTTTAAATAATCATCTTGCATCGTAAAAGCTGTTCCTAAAATTATAATATTTGAAACACCCTCAACTTCGTTTAATTTTTTGTTTATTAAATTTCCAACATGACAATAGGGTTTAGTTATTTTAATTTTATTTAAAACAATATCTAATGCCTTGTGCATTGTATTATTTACCAAAATAGCAGAAGTAATATCTTGTTGGTCTAAATACTTTATCGTTGGAGTAATTAAGTCAGCCACTTTTTCCATTTCATAAGGTAACAAAGCATTTATTTCTTTAAAATTTAAAGAAACGAGTAGGATAGGACACGAATTTCCTTTCCCATTCTTTTGTTCGTACAAAGCGTTTATTTTCTCATAAAAATAAGATGTTGCTCTATAACCAATGCCACCAATTATTCCAATGGAACTCATTTTTTTTACTTTTTGAATAAACTTATTGCATAATTTTTTCCTTCATCTAAAAAATGCTCCACGCTTTTAAAACCAATATTATTTTTAAAATTTTCAATGGTTTTTAAACTGTATTTTTGAGAAATTTCCGTGTGAATCATTTCGTTGGCTTTGAAATTAATTTCCTTATCTCCAATAGTTACAGTTTGCCTGATTGTGCTAAAAATATAACTATAAGTTGTTCCAGAAATTGGATCGTAATAAGGATAATGATCAAATTTTTCTAAATCAAAATTTCCGTTTAATTCACGATTAATTCTCTTCAACAGATTCATATTAAATCTTTTGGTAATTCCGTTTGCATCGTTATAAGCTGCCAATACTTTATGAGGATTTTTTTTCAAGTCAAAACTGACCATCAAAATATCACGTTCGTCCATCATGTCATATATTTTTTTCATGAACAACTCTGCGCTTTCGTTGTCATAATTTCCAATCGTACTTCCTAAAAACAAGATGATTTTTGGATTATCATGAACCAATCTATCTAAGGTTTCAAAATAATCACCAGCAATAGGATACATTTCGATAGATGGAATATGTTCAGTTATGTTCTTCTTATTTGTTTCTAAAACATCGGCAGAAATATCCAAAGGATAATAGACCACTTTCTTGTTTAAATCTGAAATTCTTTTTAGAAAATGCTTTGTTTTTGAACCATCTCCAGCACCTAAGCCTACTATGTCAAAACTATCATAGCCAAAACTATTTACAATTTTTTCCGTTTGTTGATTCAGGATTTCTAATTCACATTTTGGAAGATAATATTCTTCCATTTGCATTATTTCTTGAAAAATCTTGTCACCAGCATCATCATAAAAATATTTAGACGACAATGTTTTTTGAGGCTTCGAAAGTCCTTCGATTATTTCTTTGTAAAATGTTTGATTCATTTATTTTTTTATTTTTTTGCAAGTCTTATTCCAGAAAAAATCCAACGTGAACTGGTGTGGAAGAAATTCCTATAGGTTTTACGACTGTGATTTTGTGATGTTGCTATAGAAGAACCTCTTAAAACGTGTTGGTTCACCATGAATTTACCGTTGTATTCTCCCAATGCTCCAGCTGCTTTTTCAAAATTAGGATAAGGTAAATAAGCACTTGATGTCCATTCCCAAAGTTGACCATAATTCAATTTTTCAGAAGCAATTTCCCATTCAAATTCGGTTGGTAAACGCATTCCTTTCCATTCTGCAAAAGCATAAGCTTCGTAATAACTGCAATGCATTACAGGTAAATTTGGGTTTACTTTTTCTAATCCATTAAAAGTATAGTAATGCCAATCCCCTTCAATTTTATACCAATATAAAGGTGCTTTTATGTTATTTTGATTGATAAAATCCCAACCTTCAGCGTGCCATAAATTGAAATCTTCGTAGCCACCAGCATTTATAAATTCAATAAATTCAGCATTTGTGACTAATTTATTCGCTATTTCTGTATTTTGAATATATGTTTTATGAACGCCTAATTCGTTGTCAAAACAAAAGTTGTCATTGTTGTGTCCAATTTCGTAAACACCTTCTTTTATCTGAATAAATTCTGGTTTTTGTAATTCTTCTTTTAAATGCATTTCAGTTTCAAAAGAAGGAAAAGTGGGTTGATTTCCTAAAATGAATTTTATGTCATAAGCCAATAATTCCTGATGTTGTTCTTCGTGATTTATTCCAATTTCAAGTAAGTTCAGTATTTCATCGGAAGGATTATTTTTAACTAAAGCAATGATTTTTTGGGTAACATATTCTCGATAAGATAAAACTTCTGAAACAACAGGTCTAGTCATTAAACCTCTGTTTGGTCGTAAAACTCTTTTTCCTGCATTGTTGTAATAACTGTTGAATAGAAATCCGAAATCTTCATGAAAAACTTCGTAATTTTTATCAAATTGAATCAAAATAAATTGTTCAAAAAACCATGTAGAATGTGCTAAATGCCATTTTGGTGGTGATACATTTTCATTAGGTTGAACCGAATAATCTTCAATTTCCAAGGGTTTACAAAGGTTTTCTGTATTCGTTCGAGTTATTTTAAATTTTTCTAGTATTGTTTCAATCTTCATATGTTATTGTTCAATAATTTCTGTTTCAAATTTTACTTCACTTGCCAATGTTTTGTGTACAGGGCATTTTGAAGCTATTTCTTTCATTTTTGTTTTTTGTTCAGAAGTCAAATCACCTACAAATTTTAATTTTTTTGTGATAAAATCAATGGAACCAATCTTTTCACCTAAATCATCAACATGTTTTTTGGAATGTGTGATGTAAACAAAAACTTCTTCTAGAGGCCATTTTTTTCGTTCAGCATATAATTTTATGGTCATAACCGTACAAGCTGCTAAACCAGCCGTTAATAATTCGTAAGGTGAAGGTCCAAAATCATCTCCACCAACACTTGAAGGTTCATCAGCTATTAAAGTATGATTTTTAGTTTGAATTTGTGTAGTGAAATTGTCTTCCAATAAATTAAGATGTCCAACTAATTGTTCACCTTCAGTGGAAAGCATGGAGTTTTCTTTTGTTTCAAAATAACGTTGCACCCAAGCACCAATTAGATTTCCTATGTAAACACTATCTTCTTTTTTAGACAACAAATGATCGGCATTATCTAATGAAATAAAACTTTTAGGATGTCTTGCTTTTATATAAAGTTGTTCTGCATTTTCAATTCCAACAATGGTATCCGTTGGGGAATGCATTATCAATAAAGGCTTGCGTAGTTTTTTTACGATTTCTGGTAAATCTGTTTTATCAAAATCATCTACAAATTCTTGATCAACCACAAAGGGTCTTCCTCCAATATTTACTGAAATATCACCTTTAGTTGGAACATCATCTAATTGATGAGAAAATAGATTTTTAACGTGATTTACAGTTGCTGGAGCAGCAATAGTTACAACGGCTTTGATATCATCTAGTTTTGAAGCTGCTGTTAAGACGGCTGCACCACCCAGAGAATGCCCAATCAATAGGCTAGGAGCGTTGTAATTTTCTTTGATGTACTTATGAACGCTGATTAAATCATCAACATTTCCTGAAAAATGACTTTCTGCAAATTCACCTTCGCTATTTCCTAAACCTGTAAAATCAAAACGAATTACTCCAAAACCATGATTGGTAAGCGAACGGCTGATATTTCGAACGGGTCCAAAACTTCCGCTACACGTAAAACAATGTGCAAAAATGGCAAAATGATTTGGTTTTTGATTCGCAGGAAGTTCTAAATAAGCATTAAGAGCGTTTCCTTTTGTATTTATAATATTTAGTTTTTCGCTTTTCATGATTCTAATTTATTGTAATTTATTAAGTTTTTCCGTATTAACAAATGAGCTGAATTGATTTAACAGTTTTTTTAACTTTGGATTAACGATATTTTTACAAAATGGTTTTTCTGGATCTTTGTAGTAATAATTAAGTTGTTCTTTAATATTAAGTTGGAACGAATGAAAAGGTAAAACTTGAGTTATAATTTGTGCTTTAAAATCTTTTTGTAAAATTTTAATTATTTTTTCGGATTTTACTTGTTGTTCCTCATTAAAATAATAAATAGCGGAACGATACTTTTCACGCATGGAGTGATTGGAAGTACAACTATGAGTATGTAAATGAATTTCAATTAAGGTTTCAAGACTGATGCTGTTTTCATTAAAATCGATAAGTATAGCTTCTGAAAGACTTTTATTCTCGTTTGTAGAAGCAATCCAACCTTGTTCAACCTTGTTTATTCCAATTAAAGATTGAAAAATGGCTTCAGTACACCAATGACAACTTCCACCAAAACCAATTTTATGATGTTTATTTTTCAACAGTTACACCTTTCCAAAAGGCAACATATCCTTTTATGGGAGTAAATCCAGCTTTTACTTCTGGATAAAACCAAGCTGCATCTTTGTTTTCGTTTCCTTCTACGTTGATATTGTAATAACTTGCAACACCTTTGTAAGGACAAGTTGTGTGTGTTTGAGATTCTAAAAAGAATTCTTTTTTAATACTTTCAGCAGGGAAATAATGATTTCCTTCTACGACTTGAGTTTTATCACTTTCTGCGATAATTTGATTGTTCCAAATAGCTTTCATAGTTTCGTTTTTTTTAATCTGAACTTGTTTCAGATTCTGTTGATTATTAAAATTTAAGAACTACATGACAATGCAGAACAACCTACTTTATTTTTAGCCCAATCGGGTCTTTTCGTAAACCATTTTTCATATTGAGGTTGTTCCTCGTATGGTTTTAGAAGCATTTCATATAATTCGTTGAGCAAATTATAGTCTTCTTTATCAGCATCATCAATAGCTAATTGAGCCATATAATTTCTCAAAACGTATTTTGGATTAACCAAATTCATGGCTTTTTTTCTGTCTGAATCGGATTGATTTTCAGATTTTAAATGATTGATATACAAAGTAAACCAATACATCCAAGTATCATAAATCGTGTCTTTTACTTCACCTAATTTATAAAATGAATCTTTGATTTTCTCAAAAGTATTTTCAACGGAATCATTTTTAGAAACTTGACTTAAATTTCGAAAGAAAATAGTCATGTCTGTTTCTGTTAATTTTAGATTCTCAGTTAAAAGATAGACGATATTTTTAGACACTTCGTTTAAAATTTCAAAACCTAACTTATTGTGCATCATATGAATATAATCAACTTCATACTTAATAGGAAAGTTATTCAGAATTTTCTCTAGAGGTTTCACTTCTTCAATTAAAGGAAACAAAGCATTGGCTAATTGCAATAAATTCCACTGAGCAACTTGTGGTTGATTTCCAAAACGATAGCGTTTATGCTCATTATCTGTTGTATTTGGTGTCCAATTTGGATTATAATCCTCAAGCCAGCCATAAGGCCCATAATCAATTGTGATTCCGTGAATGGACATGTTATCTGTATTCATTACACCATGTACAAAACCAACACGTTGCCAATGCACAATCATTTCACGAGTTTTATCAGCAACAGCTTCAAAGAATTCCAAATATTTTTCTTTTCCTTCAGTTTTAATTTCAGGATAATAATGTTTGATGGTATAATCGGTCAATAATTGAATATTTTTACTGTCTTCGCGTGAAGCAAATAATTCAAAATTTCCAAATCGAATAAAACTTGGTGCCGTTCTACAAACAATAGCTCCTTTTTCATAATCGGAATTTCCGTTGTACATAATATCACGTAAAACCATGTCACCACTTGTAAATAAAGCCAATGAACGCGTTGTTGGAACTCCTAAATTAAACATAGCTTCACTACATAAGTGTTCTCGAATGGAAGAACGTAAAACGGCTAAACCATCACCACGTCTAGAGTAAGGGGTTTTTCCAGCACCTTTTAATTGAAACATTGTGCTTTTTTCGTTATGTGTTGCTTCAAAAAGTGTTATAGCTCTTCCGTCACCTAATTGTCCAGCCCAATTTCCAAATTGATGACCAGCATAAGCCATTGCATAAGGTTTAGAGTTTTCTAAAACAGTATTTCCTGTAAAGACATTTAAAAATTCTTCTGTTTTTGTTTCTTCTGAAGAAATGCCAAGACTTTTAGCAACTTCATTAGAAACATGAATTAAACTTGGTTTCTTTGGTTTCACTGGATTTACATAGGAAAAAGCAGCTTCTACGACTTGTCTTGTCTCGTTTGATTCAATTAAATCAGCTGGTAATTCATTTGTGAATGTGTTGTTTATTTTTTCTTTCAATTTTAGCATAGGTAAAATTACAAAAATTACATTTTATTTAACTTTCTCATTTCATAAAAAATGGTTAATTTGTCAATCAATCAATTGAAATTTATGAAAAAATACTTTTTTTACGGAATTCTTGTTTTATTTTTAAGCAATTGTTCATCATATCAAAAACATAATGCTTTAATAGGAGCTAACTTGTCTGTTGAAGATCAAATTGAAGATGTAAACTATTTAGAACAAAAATTGGAGAAAATTCAACCTAGTTTACATCAATTTATTTCAGAAGAAGAATTAAGAAGAAAATTTGATAGTGTTAGAAGTACCATAAATATTCCGTTAAAACCAAATGAATTTTATTTTAAAGTTAGTCCGCTTTTGGCTTCAATTCGTCAAGGTCATGCTGCTATGAGTCCATTAACTCTTAAATATTCTAATAAAGAATCAAAGGAAATGAAGAAAAAAGGACTTGGACCAGTTTCACAATTTGATTATAAATTTATAGAGAATAAACTATACATTGTAAAGAATAAATCCAAAGATTCAACGATTCAAGAAGGAACAGAAGTTGTTTCAATTGATAATGTGACTCCACAAGAATTATTTTCAAAATATAGAAAAACTTATTCCTCAGATGGTTATAATGAAACATTTATTCCTTACGCATTTACGATGCGTTTTGGTTCTTATATTTTTTATGAATTGGGATTAAAAGATAGTTTGAACTTTAAATTAAAATGTTATGATTCTGTTTCTACCAAATTAATTAAAAGATTTCCAGATAAAAAAACAGATGCAAAAGAAGTAAAAAAAGACTCAACTTCTCCTGCAAAACCAAAAGAGAATATTGTAAAAAAGTTGACTAAAGAGGAAAAAAAATTAGCTAAGAAAAAGAAAGAAGAAAAAGAAGAATATGAATATAATTATGGATATGACAAAGCAAATAAAGAATTTACTAAAACTTTAACCTTCACAGATATTGATAGTTGTACTGCTGTTTTTAAAATAAAAAATTTTTCAAAAGGAGGATATAAAACGGCATATAAAGATGTTTTTAAATTATTAAGAAAAACGGATACTAAAAATTTAGTTTTAGATTTAAGAGGTAATCCTGGAGGAAGATTAAATGAAATCCATGAATTGTATTCTTATTTAACAGCTGATTCCACTTTTCAATTGATTGAAGAAGCAAAAATGACTTCAAAAACTAGCTTGTTACAAGCTGATTATTTAGGATCTATGCCAAAATCATTATATATTTTAGCTATTCCTACTTATCCTGTTTATGCTACTGTTTTAATGTTGAAAACTAGAAAAGATGAAAATGGGGATTATCGTTTTAGAATGAAAAGCAGCAAAGAAAAACCTCATAATGCAGATTATTTTAAAGGTAAAATCTATGTTTTAATCAATGGTGGAAGTTTTTCTGCAGCATGTATAATTTCGTCTAAATTGAAAGAAAATCCAGAAATTACATTTGTTGGTGAAGAAACTGGTGGTGCTTTTAATGGAACAGTTGCCGGTAGAACTTCTACTTATGAATTACCTAATTCAAAATTAAGAACACGCTTATGGATTATGGATATTGCTGCAACTAATAAAACAGATGAAAAGGGAAGAGGTGTTTTTCCCAATAAAGAAATAATTCCGACAGTAGATGATTTGTTATCTGGTGCTGATCCTGAATTAGAATGGATTAAATCAGATATTGATAGTAAAAAATAAGAATTAAAAAAGCCATTATAAATTAATATAATGGCTTTTTCTTAATTATAATTTAGTTGAAATTAAATATCATCAAAACTAATATCGGTGAAGTTATTTTTTGTTGATTCTTCATTTACATCTTCTAGATTCTCAAAAATTTCTTTCTTAAAATCCTTTTGATGTCTTTCTGAAATAACTTCTTCTCCTTTATGTTCTAAAACATAATCCGTCATTTCGTCTAAAATTTCTTTAAATGCTGCAAAATCTTCTTTGTATAAATAGATTTTGTGTTTTTTAAAATGGTATGATCCATCTTCTTCCGTGAACTTTTTACTTTCTGTGATTGTAATATAATAATCGTCAGCTTTTGTTGATCTAACATCAAAAAAATAAGTTCTTCTTCCTGCTCTTAATACTTTAGAAAAGATATCTTCCTTTTCATACATGTCTTTATCGCTCATAATCCTTCGTTCTTTTTTACGTTTAAACTCAACCAAAATTCTAAAAAAAAATAGTAAAAAACAATAGTTTAGTAAATTTCTTTTTCTAAAAGTTGTTTATTATATAACTCCTTATAATATCCTTCAACTTCTATTAATTGATTATGAGAACCTTGCTGAATAATTTTACCTTCATCTAGTATAATAATTTTATCAGCATTTTTAGCTGACGAAACTCTATGACTCACAATTATTGTAGTTTTTTGTTGCGATAATTGCATTAAATTATTCAATATTTGTTCTTCAGTTTCTGTATCAACAGCGCTTAAACAATCGTCTAAAAGCAATACAGGAGCTTCTTTGATAAAGGCTCTTGCAATCGAAACACGCTGTTTTTGTCCACCTGAAAGTGTAATTCCTCGTTCTCCTAAAATTGTATCATAACCTTGAGAAAAATTAATAATATTATCGTGAACAGCAGCTTTTTTTGCGACTTCAACGATTTCCTCATCTGTAGCATTTTCTTTACCAAACTTGATGTTGTTTTTTATAGAATCTGAAAATAAAAAGGCATCTTGAGGCACAACTGCAATACTATCTCTTAAATCATTAATGTTTAGTTTTTTAATAGAAATATCATCAATTAAAATCTCACCAGTTGTTGTGTCATATAATCTACTAATTAAAGTTAGGATAGTCGACTTTCCTGAGCCTGTTTTTCCTAATATTGCTAATGTTTTTCCTTTTTCAACTTCAAAAGAAACGTTTTTAAGTGCTTCTATATTTGTGTCATCATAGGTAAATGAAACATTGTTAAACGAAATTTTTCCGTCAATATGCGACTTTTGAGTAGTAAAATTTTGAATATCAGATTCCGTATTTAAAAACTCATTTAATCTTTTTTGAGAGGCTTCGGCTTCTTGAATCATCGATGAAACCCAACCTAAAGAGGCAACCGGCCAAGTTAACATATTAATGTACAATATAAACTGTGCAATAGTTCCAATGTTTGGAATATTTCCATTGATATACATCATTCCACCAGCATAAATAACTACCAAATTCGATAATCCAATTAGTAATATCATCAGTGGTCCAAAATAAGAATGAGTTTTAGCCAGCGATAAGTTTTTGTTTTTACTTTCTTGAGTCAATTCGCTAAACTCTTTTGCTTTATTGTTTTCTAATGCATAGGCTTTAACAACTCTTATTCCAGAAAAAAATTCTTGAGCGAAAGAAGATAAAGTAGATAGGTTTTGTTGGTATAAACTACTTTTTTTATGAATTTGAGCACTAATTTTAAAAATACTATAAGACAATAAAGGCAGAGGTAGTAAGGAATATAATGTCAGTTTTGGGGAAATATTATACATATAAACAATTACTACTCCAAAACGAATAAAAGTATTAAGAGAATACATAACAGCTGGTCCAACGTACATTCTAACTTTACTTACATCTTCACTAATTCGATTCATTAGATCACCTGTTCTGTTTCTTTTATAGAAACTCTGTGATAATTTTTGATAATGATTATAGACTTCGTTTTTTAAATCAAATTCAATGTGCCTTGACATTACTATTAAGGTTTGTCTCATTAAAAAAGTCAATAAACCAGCAATAATTGTAGTTGCTAAAATTATTAAAATATTATACAATAGCTCTTTTCGGGCAAAAGCAGGGTTTGTTTTAGCAAATTCTTGAATAGTGTTTATTGAATTTCCAATGTATTCTGGAGTATATAAAGAGAAAATTTGAGCTAAAATTGTAAATAACAACCCTAAAAAAAATCTATATTTATATTTGATGAAATACTTATTTAGGTATTTTAATTCTTTCATTTTTGTAAAAAAAGTAATTTTTTAATATTAATTTAATAAAAAAAAGCAAAACAATGTAATTATTGAATTGTTAGTTAATGGTTGGATTATTAATAATTTATTAAAATAATTCAAGGTTTTTGAAATATCTCAAATTTATACTTAATTTTGTTCTTCAAAAATAAGAAAATAATAATTTAACAATACAACTATGACTTCAAACATTATACCTGTAAATGAAATCCATAAAGTTGATCCAGTTTTTGGTCAAATTTCATTCGATGGTCATGAACAAGTGGTGTTTTGCCACGACAAAGATACTGGTTTAAAAGCAATAATTGGTATTCATAACACAATTTTAGGACCAGCATTAGGTGGAACAAGAATGTGGAATTATACAAATGAATGGGAAGCACTAAATGATGTTTTACGTTTATCACGTGGAATGTCTTTTAAATCTTCTATTTCGGGATTGAATCTTGGTGGTGGAAAAGCAGTTATCATTGGTGATGCTAAAACACAGAAAACGCCAGAATTAATGAGAAAGTTTGGTGAATTTGTAAATTCTTTATCTGGAAAGTATATTACGGCAGAAGATGTTGGTATGGAAACTAAAGATATGGATACAGTTAGAGAAGTTACACCTTATGTAACGGGAATTTCTGAATCGAAAGGTGGTTCTGGAAACCCTTCTCCTATAACTGCTTATGGAGTTTATATGGGGATGAAAGCTGCATCAAAATATCAATTTGGTACAGATAACCTTGAAGGTAAAAAAATATTAGTTCAAGGAATTGGACATGTTGGTGAAGTTTTAGTTGAACATTTAACTAAAGATGGTGCAATAGTTACTATTTCTGATATTAACGAAGATAGATTACATCAAGTTGGAGCTAAATATGGTGCGAAAATTTTTAGTGGAGATAATTTATATGGTTCTGAAGTAGATATCTACGCTCCATGTGCGTTAGGTGCAACTATTAATGATGATACCATAAAAATGTTAAAAGCTAAAGTTATTGCTGGTGCTGCAAATAATCAATTGGCAAATGAAGTAATTCACGGACAAATATTAAAAGATAAGGGTATTTTATATGCACCTGACTTTTTAATTAATGCAGGTGGTGTAATTAATGTTTATTCTGAATTAGCTAAATTATCTAAAGCAGAAGTAATGGAAAAAACAGAAAATATTTACAATACTTCATTAGAAATTTTTAAGCATGCTGATGCAAATAACATTACAACACATCAAGCAGCGTTATTGATTGCTCAAAAAAGAATTGATGACAGAAAAAAAGAAAAAGCACAATAATAAACTATAAAAAGTGTATTTTTGCAGAGCGAAAGGTAATTCTTTCGCTTTGTTAATTAAAAAAGTTCTTATACAATGTTGAATAGAAGACATATTCGAGTTAAAGTAATGCAAAGTATTTATGCCGTTCACCAGCATAAATCAGACGATTTAAACAGAGAAGAAAAATTTTTGTTTTATAGTATTGAAGCTATTCAAGAACTATATCTTTTGCTTTTTTCAGCCCTTATTGAGCTAAAAAACAAAGAAGAAAACTATCTTAATTTAGCATCTAAAAAACATTTAGCAACTGCTGAAGAAAAAAAACCAAACAGAAAGTTTGTACAAAATGAAGTGCTAAACTTATTAGAAGATCAATCGAGTTTATCTGTAGCAATCGAAACAAAAAAAATCAATCATTGGAAATTAAATGATGATTTAATTTTGCAACTGTTAGAAGATATTAAAAAATCTGACATTTACATTGCTTACATGGCTTCAGATGTTTCATCTTTTCAAGAAGATGCTAAATTTGTTGTAGATTTATTTGTAAAAGTCCTAGCTCCTAATGATAGACTATATGATTATTTGGAAGATAATAAATTGACTTGGATTGATGATTATGCTTTAGTAAATACTTTTATTAGTAAACAATTAAAGCAATTAAAAAACCCATCTAGTATAATTGATATCCCTAGAGTTTATAAAGACGAAGATGATAAGGATTTTGCTAAACAACTTTTTGTTAAAACACTTTTAAATGAAAGTGAATTAGCTAAAGAATATGTAAATAAAACGCCAAATTGGGATTCTGAAAGAATTGCAGAAATTGACACTATTTTATTAAAAATGGCTATTTGTGAATTGTTAAAATTCCCTTCAATTCCCGCTAAGGTAACAATCAACGAATATCTAGAAATTGCTAAAGAATACTCTACACCAAAAAGTAGTATCTTTATCAACGGAATTTTAGATAATTTGATAAAAGATTATAAAGAAGAAAATAAAATGAATAAATCAGGAAGAGGTTTAATGTAAATTATAAATAATATGAAAATTAAATTATTACCAATTATTGCAGTTGCTACTTTGTTTTTAGTAACTTCTTGCAAAGAAAATGCTTCATCAAAAATTACAGAAGCAGACATGAAAGTCGCTAATGAAGTTTCTGCAACTTCAGGAAAATTACCTGTTTTAGAATTTGATAAAACAGAACATGATTTCGGAAACATTAACGAGGGTGACAAAGTAACAACAGAATTTATTTTAAAAAACACAGGTGATGCTGATTTAGTTATTGTAAGCGCTGTAGGAAGTTGTGGATGTACAGTTCCTGAACCACCAAAAGAACCAATTAAACCAGGAGAATCTGCTCCAATTAAAGTTACTTTTGACTCTAATGGAAAACCTGGTCAACAAGAAAAAACAGTTACTATTACATCAAATACTGCTGTTGGTAAAGAAACTTGTAAAATAAAAGCCAACGTAAAACCAAACCCAAACAAACCTGTTTTAAAACACTAAATACTAATTATGGATTCAAGTTTAATAATACAAATCGTTTTAATGATTGCTGTTTTTTATTTTTTACTAATTATGCCTCAGCAAAAAAGAGCTAAAAAAGAAAAAGCTTTTGAACAAGGTATAAAAGTAGGTGATAAGGTGATAACAAAATCTGGAATTCACGGAAAAATTGCAGAATTAGCTGCAGATTCAATTGTAATTGAAACAATGGCTGGAAAAATAAAAATGGAAAGAAGTGCTATTTCTATGGAAATGAGTTCTAAAATGAATGCACAGAAATAATATAAATTATTTTCTATATTTATCATGTAAACCGATGTTCGAAAGAATCATCGGTTTTATTTTTTCTAAACGATTAGTCTTTGTCTTCTCTTGTTTTGCTTCGTTAATATATTCCATAAATTCTCTTTGTTTATAAGGGGTAAATAGCTTGAAAGCTTTTTTTAAATTTAAGTTAGTTTTAAATTCAGTATCTAGTAGTTCACAAGATATTTCAGCTTTATTTTTTGGCTTTATTTTTAAACCTTTTTCTTCATTTTCTATGGCTTCATTAATATAATTTAGAATTATTTTTTCATCTATTTCTTTAATTGAGTTAAATCGCATTTGGCGTAAACCTTTAGTGTTTTCTTTATTTGCATTGATTAATAACTTATTTTCATCTTTTAAAAAAACACCATTGAAAAACCAAATTCCGAAATATGACTTAAAACTACCAACTCCAATTATATTTTTATTGATGTGTGTATAAACTGGTGTGTCCCATTTTATAGTTTCAACAAGTATTGTTTTATTGATGATGGATTTTAATAATTCTAATTCTTCTGCCCATTGATTGGTCTTGCCCCATGCTTTTTTTTCTGCCATTATGTATTTTTAATAAATATATAAAAAAAGACTGTAATTACATTACCTCACTTCATTTTATGTTTTTTTAATTATTTTCTTGATTTCACCAATAATAATCGTAACTTATCAGACTATAATTATAAAAAAAATAACACAATAAATGAAAATTGGAATTCTATCAAGAAACAGTAAATTATATTCAACAAGAAGATTAGTTGAAGCTGGTGAAAAATTAGGTCATGAAATGCATGTAATAGATCATTTAAAATGTGATTTAGTAATAGAAAAGAAAGCACCTTCAATAGTATATAAAGACACAAAGTTAGAAGGTTTTGATGCTATTATCCCAAGAATTGGAGCATCTGTAACGTTTTATGGAACAGCTGTTGTTCGACAATTTGAAATGATGAAAGTTTTTACTGTAGTAGAATCACAAGCATTAGTACGTTCAAGAGATAAGTTAAGAAGTCTTCAAATTCTATCTCGTGCAGGTTTAGGTTTGCCAAAAACTGTTTTTACTAACGACACAAGAAATGTTCAAGCAATTATTGAAGAAGTTGGTGGTGCTCCTTTGATCATAAAATTGCTTGAAGGAACTCAAGGTTTAGGAGTAGTTTTAGCAGAAAATGCAAAAGCGGCTGAATCTGTTTTGGAAGCTTTTCATGGTTTGAAAGCAAGAGTAATTGTTCAAGAATTCATCAAAGAATCAAAAGGTGCAGATATTCGTGCTTTTGTTGTTGATGGACAAGTAGTTGGTGCTATGAAACGACAAGCAAAAGAAGGAGAATTTCGTTCAAACTTACACCGAGGTGGAAGTGCTGAAATAATCGAATTAACAGATGAAGAAGAAACTATGGCAATTAAAGCAGCCAAAGCAATGGGCCTAGGTGTTGCTGGTGTTGATATGCTTCAATCTGCTCGTGGACCGTTAATTCTTGAAGTAAATTCATCTCCAGGTTTAGAAGGAATTGAACGTGCAACGGGTCAAGATATTGCTGGAAAAATAATGAAATATATTTCTAGAAACGTATAATATCTTAAATAAATAGAAAAAGTGTAAAGAAAATCAATTCTTTACACTTTTTTTATTTTATACTTTTCAAATATAATTGTTCTACTTTTTCTCTAGCCCAAGGAGTTTTTCTTAAGAAAGTCAAACTCGATTTTATAGTTGGATTAGAAGTAAAACATTTAATATTTATTTTTTCTCCTAAAATTTCAAAACCATAATCAGCGACTAATTTTTCTAAAATATCGACTAGTTTTATTCCGTGTAATGTATCTTTGTTCATCTTTTTGATGTTCAGATATTCAGAAAACGGATTTTCAGACGTCTAAATATCTGAAAATCCGAATATCCAAAAATCTATTTCTTAGCTGTTAACTCAACGATTTTTACAATAACTTCAGTTGCTTTTACCATACTTTCAACTGGAACATATTCATATTTTCCATGAAAATTATGTCCACCTGCAAAAATATTAGGACAAGGCAAACCTTTATATGATAATTGAGAACCATCAGTTCCACCACGAATTGGTTTGATTAGTGGTTCAATTCCTAATTCTTTCATAGCTTTTTCAGCAATTTCAACAATATGAAAAACAGGAGTTACCTTTTCTTTCATGTTGTAATATTGATCTTTTATAACCACTTCACAAATGTTTTCTCCAAATTGCTTTAGGTAAGAAGCATTAAATTCATCGGCAATAGCATAAATCATTTTTTTGCGAGCTTCAAATTTTTCTTTGTCATGATCGCGTATAATTAATTCAACAGAAGATTCTTCAAGTGAACCATTTAAATGATGCACATGGAAAAATCCTTCATAATCTGTAGTTCTTTCTGGAACTTCATTTTCTGGTAATTTTGCAATAAACTGACTTGCCAATAACATTGAGTTAATCATCTTTCCTTTAGCATAACCAGGATGAACGCTTTTTCCTTTGAAAGTAACTTTCGCTCCAGCTGCATTGAAATTTTCATATTCCAATTCACCAATCTGACTTCCGTCCATTGTGTATGCCCATTCAGCACCAAACTTAGCCACATCAAATTTATGAGCACCACGTCCAATTTCTTCATCTGGTGTAAATCCAACACGAACTTTTCCATGTTTAATTTCCGGATAATTAATTAAATGTTCCATAGCCGTCATGATTTCTGTAATTCCAGCTTTATCATCAGCACCTAATAGAGTAGTACCATCAGTAGTAATAAGGGTTTGTCCTTTATAAAGTAACAAATCTTCAAAATAACTTGGAGATAAAATTATATTTTGTTCTGCATTTAAAACAATGTCTTTTCCATCATAATTTTCAATGATTTGTGGATTTACATTAGCTCCTGTAAAATCTGGAGTTGTATCAAAATGAGAAACGAAACCAATTGTAGGAACTTCATGTTCAACATTACTAGGTAAAGTTGCCATGATGTATGCATTTTCGTCAATGGTTACGTCTTGCATTCCCATTGCTTTTAACTCGTCTACCAATTTGTTTGCCAAATCCCATTGTTTAGCTGTACTTGGTGTTGTATCTGAATTTGGATCAGATTCTGTATCAATTGTTACGTAACTAATGAATCTATCTATTATTTTTTGCATTTTTTATTTTTTATTTTTATTTTCCGTTGGCTAAAGCCGAACGGCAATTCAGCAGTAAACTGCTCGCTGAAAACTATTTTAAAGAGCCAACCATATCTTCGGGTTTAACCCAAGCATCAAAATCTTCTTCCGTTACATATCCTAAACGAACCGCTTCAATTTTTAAAGTTGTTCCGTTTTTGTGAGCTGTTTGAGCAATTTCAGCAGATTTATAATATCCTATTTTAGTATTTAAAGCAGTAACTAACATTAATGAATTATCAACTAATTCTTTAATTCTTGAATAATTGGGAACAATTCCAGAAGCACAATGCTCGTCAAAAGACATACATGCATCACCAATTAATCTTGCTGATTGTAAGAAATTAGCAGCCATCATTGGTTTAAAAACATTTAATTCATAATGACCTTGAGTTCCACCAATTGTGATTGCCACATCGTTACCCATAACTTGAGCACAAACCATAGTTAAAGCTTCAGATTGTGTTGGGTTAACTTTTCCTGGCATAATTGAAGAACCTGGTTCGTTTTCTGGAATAATGATTTCTCCAATTCCAGAACGAGGACCAGAAGCCATCATTCTAATATCGTTTGCAATTTTATTTAATGAAACAGCTAATTGTTTTAATGCTCCATGAGATTCAACAATTGCATCGTGAGCTGCTAAAGCTTCAAATTTGTTTTCAGCAGTTACGAAAGGCATTCCTGTAAATTTTGCAATATATTCTGCTACTTTTACATCATATCCTTCTGGAGTATTTAATCCAGTTCCAACAGCAGTTCCACCTAAAGCTACCTCTGATAAATGAGATAAAGTATTTTTAACCGCTTTTAATCCGTAATTTAATTGAGCCACATAACCAGAAAGTTCTTGTCCCAATGTAAGTGGAGTAGCATCCATTAAGTGTGTACGTCCAATTTTCACTACATTCATATATTCTTTTGACTTTGCAGCCAAGGTATCTCTTAATTTTTCAACTCCAGGAATTGTAACTTCAACCACAGCTTTGTAAGCTGCAATGTGCATTCCTGTTGGATAAGTATCGTTTGAAGATTGTGATTTGTTTACATCATCATTTGCTTTAACAACTGGTTCTCCTTCACCAATTTTGAATCCGGCTAAAACTTGAGCTCTGTTTGCAACAACTTCATTTACGTTCATGTTACTTTGTGTACCAGAACCTGTTTGCCAAATTACTAATGGAAATTGATCGTCTAATTTTCCAGCTAAGATTTCTTCACATACTTGTGCAATGGCGTCTCTTTTTTCAGTTGAAAGAACACCTAAATCACAATTTGCGTAAGCTGCAGCTTTCTTAAGGTAAGCAAATCCCATAATTACTTCTCTTGGCATTGAAGCTGAAGGTCCAATTTTAAAGTTATTTCTTGAACGTTCTGTTTGAGCTCCCCAATATTTTTCTGCAGGAACTTTAACTTCACCCATGGTGTCTTTTTCTATTCTGTATTCCATTTTATTTTGTTGTTTGATAATTAGATTTTTCGATATTTCGATTAATCGAAGAGTCCATTAATCGAATAATCAAATTCCCTTCAAATTTAATCATTCTAAAACCTTTTAAAAAATAATTTGAAGTATTTATTGTTAAAAATAATAATTACTCTATCTTTGAAGAGAATTCATTAAAATCCGGAAAAACATGTTTGAATTTGATCAGTATTTAGGCTTTTTATTATTCTTAACCATCTTAACGATTGGTTTTTGGGTTATGTTCTTTTTAGTTGCATTTGTTCCTTATTGGATTGGTGGTGCAATTATGGAATTAATCAAAGAGAAGAAAAATAAAAACAAAGAAGACGAAGACGAAAAGTAATTTTTGTTTTGAATCAAAAAAAAAGCTCTTTAGTACTAAAGAGCTTTTTTTATATTTTGTATATTATGGTGTTCCCATCATTTCATCTCCACCACCTTCATTACTTCGTTGATTCTCACGTTCTTTTTTCTTGTTGAATCTATAAGTAAAGGCTAAAGTTATTTGTCTTTGTCTCCATTGAAAAGTTGAATAAGAGGAAACATTATCTAAATCTACTGTATTTCTTCTTTTTCTTGTGTTAAATAAATCACTAACATTCAAAGCAAGTGAACCCTTGTCTTTTAAAATATCTTTACTAAACGATAAGTTTACAGTTGTCATATCTAATCGTTTACCTTGTGCATTCTTTTGTGCAGCATTATAAGTTGCATTTGTTTGCCAATCTATTTTATAAGGTAAAGTTACTCTTGATGTTAATCTAGTAAACCAAGTTGAAGCAACATTATCAAAGTTTTGAACTACTTCATCTCCTTGAAAGTTTGTATATGAATAATCTCCTTGATTTTCTACTCTATAAAAATTGAAATTACCATTTAAACGCCACCATTTGTAGGGAGTATAATTCGCATTCATTTCAAATCCTGTTCTATATTCTTTAGCCAAGTTAATTGGAGTACTAATGATTACTGGAGTATTTACAATTACACCGTCAACATTGGTCGTTACAAAGTCACCTGATTCTTTTCTGATGAATTCGAAAGTATTATCAGTAACATTTAAATATATAGAAGAGTTAAAAGTAATTCTGTCCCATTTTTTTAAAAAACCTAAATCTATCACATTGGTATAAGAAGGATTTAAATCTGGATTACCTTGAAAAATATTAATATTACTAGAAAAACTTGAAAAAGGATTTAAGAACCTTCCTCTTGGTCTATTAATTCTTTTACTATAACTTAAAGTAACATTGGTATCATCATTTATTTCATAATTTAAAGTAGCAGAAGGAAAGAAGTTATTGTATTTTTTGGTGTTGTAATCATTGACAGTAATTGAATTTACTTCAATATTACTATCTTCCCATCGTAGGCCAAAAAAGTATGAGAATTTATTAAATTTAGAACCATATTGAGCATAAAATGCATTTACATGTTCTTTATATTCAAGTAAGTTTGTAAAAACAGAATTTTCGTTAACTTTAAAATCGGTTAAGTTATTTTGAAAATTACCACGATAACCAGCTTCGAATCTTGAATCTTTTCCAATTGGTAATACATAATCAGCTTGTAATAAGTTTCTTAATTGCGATTGATTATTAAGCGTAACATCCGTAAAAAGAGTTGAAGGATCACCTACAATTTGGTCATAAATTATTGAGTTTTCATTATCTTGATTTTTAGAAAAAGCAACATTTGCGGTTAATTTATGATCTTCTTTTTCAAATTGTTTAGTAAAAATAGAAGAATATTCAATACTATATTCCTTGCTCAATTGGTCGTTTAAACGATTTCTAACGTAAGTTGGATTAAAATCAGCATCATAATAATTAAAAAAAACATCATCTGGATTTGAGCCTGATTCTTTAGAGAAAGTTAGGGCATGTGTCCAAGAAGCCGTTTTAGTTAAAAATAAATCAATTCCATAATTTGCATTGAATGTTCTATTTAAACGTTGATTAGTTCTTTTTTCATAAATAAAGCTATTCGTTGTTCCATCATTATTAAAATACTGTGCATCAGTTGAAGAATTTCCTGGTGCATCTCTATAGTTATATCCAAAATTTGAAAACAAATTAAACGATTCACTTCTGAAATTAATATTTGATGACAAGCCATAAGCAGCAGGATCACCAACAGAAGCTATAACAGAACCATTTATTCCTTGTGCTTTTCCTTTTCTTAAAACTATATTTATAATTCCACCACCACCTTCAGCATCATAACGAGCAGAAGGATTTGTAATTACTTCGACTTTTTCAACAGAATCTGCTGGTAAAAGTTTTAATGCATCAGCAATATTTATACCTGCTAATCCAGAAGGTCTACCATCAATTAAAATTCTTACATTTTCATTTCCACGTAAGGCTACTGTTCCATCAGGATCAACAGTTACGGAAGGAACATTATTCAAAACATCACTCATTGTGCCCCCTTTAACCATCATGTCTTGTCCAACATTATAAACACGTTTGTCTAGTTTGAATTCAACAGTAGATACATCTGCAATTAATACAACTTCTTGTAGCTGTGAAACATCTGGTTCTAAATAAACTATACCAAAATCAGTATCTGAGTCAATAACCTTATTTTTAACTACAACAGTTTTTAATGAAATAAATTCATAACTAATAGTATAAGTTCCTTTAATAATATTTAAACTGAAACTTCCTTTTTCATCGGTTACACCACCCGTTACTATTTCTGTGTTTTCTGTGTTTCTAAGAACAACTGTTGCATATTCTAATGGTGTATTTGTACTTTTTTCGTAAATTTTTCCACTTACGGTTACTTTAGCCATTTGTGCTATTCCTGAATACGAAATCAAAAGTAAAGTAAAGGCTGATAATAATTTTTTTAGTCTCATTAAATTTGCTGTTTTATTTTTTGTAGATAAGACTGCAAAAATACCCTTTGGTTTAAGCTACGAATCACAAAAGTTTGTTAAAAAATTTATAGAATTTCCTTAATTTTTTCTTTTGGTCTAGCAACAACTGCTTTATTTCCGTTTACAATGATTGGTCTTTCGATTAGTTTAGGGTTTTCTACCATGGCCATTATAATGTCATTATCAGAAAGTTTCTTTCCTTTATATTTTTCTACCCAAATAGCTTCTTTAGTTCTAACTAGTTCCATGGGTTTGTAATTTAGCTTTTTAAGGATATCAACCAATTCTTCTTTATTAAGAGGAGTTTCTAAATATTTTATAATTTCATAAGGCTGATTTATGTCGTCTAATTCGCAAATTCCTTCACGTGACTTTGTACATCTAGGATTATGGTAAATTTTTATCATGTTTTATTAGTTTTGGGTTATAATTTTCGGTAAAAAATACTATTTTAGACAAAAATAAAAAAATAATATGTTTATTGCACAAGGATTAAAAAAAGGTAACGATTTTTGGAAGTATTTAGTTGGTTCTGTTTTTGTAATTCTAGCTTCATTTATTGGTCAAATTCCTATAACGATTGCTGCTCTAATGAAAACACTTTTAGCAGGAAAACCATTACCTACTAATGAAGAAGATTTGTACGCTTTATTTGATTCAAATGCTCTACTTTTTCTAATGTTAATATCGTTTGTGTTTGCAATATTTGGATTATATTTTGTTGTGAGAAAATTTCATAATCAAGATTTTAAAGAAATTATTACTTCAAGAAAAAAGATAGATTGGAAACGATTTTTTGTGGCATTTTCTATTTGGGCAATTATTTCAATCTCACTAATTCTACTATCTTATTTTTCTGGTGATTCTGAAATTGTTTTGCAATTTAATTTAATTCCTTTTTTAATTTTATCAGCTATAGCGCTACTTTTAATTCCCATTCAAACTAGTACAGAAGAATTGGTTTTTAGAGGTTATTTAATGCAAGGTTTTTATAATTTATCAAAAAACAAATGGTTTCCATTAGTAATGACATCTGTAATTTTTGGTGGTATGCATTGGTTTAACCCAGAAGTTGCAGAAATGGGGCCAATTATCATGGTTTACTATATTGGAACAGGACTTTTCTTTGGTATAATTACCCTTATGGATGAAGGAACAGAATTAGCCTTAGGTTTTCATGCATCTAATAATTTAATTTCTGCACTTTTAATTACGGCAGATTATAGTGTTTTGAGAACAAATGCAATCTTCAAAGATTTGTCAAAACCAGAAGTAAATTACGAAATTTTTATGCCTATTCTTTTTTATATTATTTTACTAATAATTTTTACTAAAATTTATAAATGGACTAATTGGAAAGAAAAACTAACAGGAAATCACATAGAAAAATTTAATGAACCAACAATTTAATTTAAAATAAAGATGACAAAATATATTCCTAATTATAAAAATGTTCATAATAAATTTAAACTAAACGGCTTTCACCTTAAGGCAGAAGATTTATGCCGTGTAGCTTATAGTTTTATTAAAGAAGGTGAAGATTTTGAAAAACCTGTTGGTGATTTTATTTTAGATTGGTTTGATACTAAAGATTTTATTGAAATGAAAACTTCGGGTTCAACCGGAAAACCCAAAAAGATTAGAATAGAAAAACAAGCTATGGTTAATTCAGCTTTAGCTACAGGAGATTTCTTTGGTTTAGCAGCTGGTGATACTATTTTGAATTGTTTGCCAGTTCAATATGTTGCTGGAAAAATGATGTTCATTCGTGCCTTTATTTTAGGTTTAGAAATGGATTTTGTGGCACCAAGTTCACATCCTTTAGAAACCATTGATAAACAATACGATTTTACAGCTATGGTTCCGCTTCAGGCTATGAATTCAATTGATTTATTGCATAATTTTAAAACTATTATTATTGGTGGATCTGCAGTTTCTAAAGATTTAGAAAAAATATTGAAACCTATAAAATCAAACATATATGAAACTTATGGAATGACAGAAACCATTACACATATTGCTGCAAGAAAATTGGGAGAAAAAGCATTTACAACTTTACCTAATGTTGTTTTATCACAAGATGAAAACAATTGTTTGTTAATTCATGCTTCAGCTATTTCAGATGAAATTATTCATACAAATGATATTGTAGAGTTGCTTTCTGAAAATAAATTTGTGTTTTTAGGTAGGTTTGATAACGTAATTAATAGTGGTGGAATTAAATTAATTCCTGAACAAATTGAAGCAAAGATGCTACCTTTTATCAAAAACCGTTTTTTTGTAACAGGTAAAGCAGATAAAGAACTGGGAGAACATTTAGTGCTTGTTGTTGAAGGAAAAGAACAACCAATCGATTTGAGTAAAATTACAACTTTAGATAAATATGAAAAACCAAGAGAAGTTATCTTTATAAATAAATTTAAAGAAACTGCAACAGGGAAAATTATTCGAAAAGAGAGTTTGGTTTAATTAATGTACCTTAATATAATATTTATCCGTTCTAACTTTAATTTCATCTGGAATTGAAACAACTGGAATAGGTGATACCTGAAATTCATTAGTTGCCAACAATCTTTTTCTTTTTCCATTGATTTCTATTTCAACTAGCATTTCAAAGTTGGGCTCATCAGTTTGCCATTTGTATTTGAATCTATTTTTATGCTTTTTCAACACTAAAATAGGAATAGAAGTATGTTTTAAATATTGATTGAAAAAAGGTGTCATATCATGACCTAATTCTTGACTAAAAAAATCAATAACCGTTTTAGTATCAATAATTTGCTTTTTGTAAGTGTTCGAATATTTTAACAACATTGCCCACCATTTTGAATCGTTATTTGTGATATGTCTTAAAGTATTCAACATCAACGCTCCTTTATAGTACATATCACCTGAACCTTCTTTATTGACGCCATAAAAACCAATTACTGGTCTATCATTTTGTACATTTTTAGATTGACCGTTGATGTATTTTTGAGCTTCATCATATCCTTTTGTACATTCAACAAAAACTGATTCTGAATAGGTTGTAAAGGCTTCATGAATCCACATATCAGCAATATCTTTACTAGTTATACTGTTTCCAAACCATTCGTGACCAGTTTCGTGAATCGTTATGAAATCAAATTGTAATCCAATTCCTGTTCCAGATAAATCGCGACCCATGTAGCCTTTTTTATATTGATTTCCATAAGCAACTGCACTTTGATGTTCCATTCCTAAATAAGGAGTTTCTACCAATTTATATCCATCTTCATAAAAAGGATATTGTCCAAATTTCTCTTGAAAACAATTCATCATCGGTTTCACATCAACTTCAAAATGAGCTTTTGCTATTTCTTCATTTTCACGAAGTACATAATAATCTAAATCCAATCCATTCAAATTATCATGAATATGAACATAATCTGCAATATTAACCGTGATAGAGTAGGTGTTTATTGGATTTACAACTTCCCAATCCCAACGTGTATAGCCATTCTTCAAATCTTCTTGACCTTTAAATCTTCCGTTTGAAACATTCATTAATCCGTTTGGAACTGCTACTTTTATTGTGGCACCTTTGTCCGGTTCATCGGTTTGTGAATCTTTTACAGGATACCATAAACTAGCTCCAGTTCCTTGCACAGCAACAGCAATAAAATCTTTGCCACTTTTATCTTTTTTGAACACAAAACCACCATCCCAAGGAGCATTTTTAGCAACTAAAGGTTTTCCTGAATAGTAAAAACGAAGCTTTTGTGACGAATTTTGAGGTAAAGTCGAACTAAAATTAATAAAAATAGCATCATTATCTCTTTTATAAGTCAATTTTTGCTTGTTGAAGACAATTGAGTCTACATTCATATTCTCAAATAAATCCAATTGAATTTTCTTTGTGTCTTGTAAAACATCAAACGTAACTTCATTATAACCAAGAATACTTCTCTCTTCTGGATTGATTTTTATATTTAAATCATAACGTTGCACATCATAACAAGAACGCTCAAAACGCATTCCTCCTTGCAGAGAATCTCTACGAGTAAAATTTTGTGCATTGGTTTTAAAAAAACAAAGTGTTACTATAAGTAAGAGTAGGTTTCTCATATTTTATTTATGAATATAATTCATTAAGAATAATTTCAGCACTTTTTGAATATTGAACTTCTTTTGTTTTAGCGTTTAATAGTTCAGGATTTTCTATTGAGTCAAATAAAAATTTATCATCATAACTAACATAAATTTGATGAGTATATCCTTTATTTAAAATTTTCCATTGTTTTTTCTCTTTTTCAGTAAGTTCAATAATGTTGAGAATTGTTTTTTCTTTTACTATTTTGATTTTATTTTTTTTATCCAAAAATAGTTCTACAATTTTTAAATAAACTAAAACAATAGAAATCACACTAAAACATATCACAATTGTTATATAAACTGCCATTTCACCATGAATTTCGTATAATGTTTGATACTCACCCATTCGTCTTGCAGTCCTACTAAGAAAACCAATAGGAATTAGAAAAGTACCTAATGTGATAAAAATTAAAAAGAAAATAAAAGGCTTAGCTGCTTTTAAAGATTCTTTTAACTCTTTTTTAATAAGGTTTTCATCTTGCGAATTGAATGGTTTTTCTATCATTTTTTTTAAATCAAATATATAAAATATTTATGATTTAGTATTATGATTTTAAAAACAAAGATATGTTCAAAAATAATTTCAACAAAAAAACTCAAAACTCAGCTTCGACAGAAAAAGTCATTTCTTCTTTTGAAATTGGATGAATAAACGTCAATTGTTCTGCATGAAGATGAAGTCTGTTGGCTTTTTTTCCATATAAATCATCACCAAGAATTGGAGTTTTTAATCCTAATTCGTGTGAAGCATGAACTCGCAATTGATGTGTCCTTCCTGTAATGGGATAAAAATAGACTTTGGTTTTGTTGTCAATAACTTCAATTTTTTGCCATTTGGTTTTCGCTGTTTTTCCGTGTTCGTAACAAACTAATTGTCTTGGTCTATCATCTAAATCTACACGTAATGGAAAATCTATAAAGCCTTCATTTTCTTGAAGAACTCCGTCTAAAAGAGCAACATATCTTTTCTTAATAGTTCTTTTTATGAATTGACTTTGCAATTCTTTATAAACTTCTTCATTTTTAGCCAAAATCATGATTCCAGAAGTTGACATATCTAAACGATGAACGATTAATGGCCCAGTTGCTTTTGGATATAAATCTTTGACTCTTTGGTAAACAGAATCTTTAATTTGTTTTCCAGGAACAGATAAGAATTCGGCTGGTTTGTTGATTAAAACTAAATAATCGTCATTATAAACTATAGAAATAACTTTTCCTGCTGCAGGATTATTTTCAAACGGATTTTCTTCCATGTCTAAACCATCCAACATGTGTTGCATTAAAATAGGTTCGCATTTGCTTTTACAAGCCGGATAAAATTGTTTGTGCTTTCTGATTTCTGAATTGGGTGATTTTCCCCACCAAAATTCAGCCATAGCAATGGGTTTTAACTTATTGGCAAAAGCATAATGCAATAACTTGGGAGCAGCACATTCCCCTGCACCAGCTGGTGGATTTTCTTCGAAGATTTCTCCAATACTTTTTAGAATTCCAAATTGATTTAGAAAAGCATATTCAGCAAAAAGTCTTTGTTGTAAAGCAGCAGATTTTTGTTTTCTCTCTAATTTTAAAGTTTCAATTTTTGAATTAATTAAGTCGAATTCTTTCTGGGAATCTTGAATTTTGTAGTTCCAGAATTGTGTCATTTTTTTTAACAGAATTCCTTCTTGTTTACTAGCTTCTTTTAATTCTTCTTCGTTGAATGAATTTGATTTTCGAATTTCATCACGCAACTTTTTCTGAACTTTGATGTTATTCTTTTGGTTTTGAATATCGTTGAAAGCTTCTGTTTTAGTTTTTTCTAAATTTTTAAAAACCTTCTTATAATTTTCAGATTCTTTTAGGCTTTCAATTTCTGAAGTGATTTGGTTTAAATTCTCTTCACCAATTTTATAAAATCCTTTTGCATCCAACATATCATAAACCGTTGGAACAAATTTGTCATGATGATTAGAATCTGCTAATTTTCCAGAAAAAGCCCATAAATAACCTAATTCTCCAACTTCATTCTGACAAACTAAAACACCAAACATTTTTCCGATTATTAAACCTTTTTGAGTTGCATCTAAACCAAAATTATGTTCAAAATCAGTTTGTGTTTCTAAATAATTTTGTAATTCAGTTGAAGCAATTATGCTTAACTCATGAGGTTCATAATAAAATGGAAATGTAAATTTTTCAGGTAAAGAAATACCTGAGATGTTTGTTTTGAAAGGTTGAAATTTATGGCTAATCATTTGACAAATATACTTTCTAAAAAAGAAAAATCCACTGAAAATTCAATGGATTTTATATAATAATTTTAAGTTTGAATTATACTTGTATCACACCTAAATTAAATTTTTTCTCAATAGGTGAGTGGTTAGCCGCTTCAATTCCCATAGAAATCCAAGTTCTTGTTTCTAATGGATCAATGATTCCATCAGTCCATAAACGTGAAGCTGCATAATAAGGAGAAACCTGTTCGTCATAACGCGCTTTGATTTTATCAAATAATTCTTGTTCTACTTTTTCATCCACAACTTTTCCTTGTTTCTTTAAGGAAGAAGCTTCAATTTGCGCTAAAACTTTTGCCGCTTGAGTTCCACCCATTACAGCTAATTCAGCACTTGGCCAAGCAAAAATTAATCTTGGATCATAGGCTTTTCCACACATGGCATAATTTCCTGCACCATAACTATTTCCAATAATAACTGTGAATTTTGGAACAACCGAATTGGCAACAGCATTTACCATTTTGGCACCATCTTTAATGATTCCTCCATGTTCTGATTTACTTCCAACCATGAATCCTGTTACATCTTGCAAGAATACTAACGGAATTTTCTTTTGGTTGCAATTCGCAATAAAACGAGTCGATTTATCAGCAGAATCTGAATAGATTACACCACCAAATTGCATTTCACCTTGTTTAGATTTTACTACTTTTCTTTGATTGGCAACAATTCCAACTGCCCAACCGTCAATACGTGCATAACCAGTAATTATAGTTTGACCATAACCGGCTTTGTATTCATCAAATTCAGAATTATCAACCATACGATTGATGATTTCCATCATATCATATTGTTCGTTACGAGCTTTTGGTAAAATTCCGTAAATTTCTTTAGGATCTAAAGCTGGTTTTTGTGCTTTTACACGATTGTAACCTGCTTTGTCAAAATCACCAATTTTTCCAACGATATTTTTAATTCTATTTAAAGCGTCTTTATCATCTTTAGCTTTAAAATCAGTTACACCACTAATTTCGCAATGTGTTGTTGCTCCACCAAGTGTTTCGTTATCAATAGATTCTCCAATAGCAGCTTTAACTAAATAACTTCCCGCTAAGAAAATACTACCCGTTTTGTCAACAATCATAGCCTCATCACTCATGATAGGCAAATAGGCACCACCAGCAACACAACTTCCCATAACGGCAGAGATTTGAGTAATTCCCATACTGCTCATAATGGCATTATTTCTAAAAATTCTTCCAAAATGTTCTTTATCTGGGAAAATTTCGTCTTGCATTGGTAAATAAACTCCAGCAGAATCCACTAAATAGATGATTGGTAATCTGTTCTCCATTGCAATTTCTTGCGCACGAAGATTCTTTTTTCCTGTAATTGGAAACCAAGCACCAGCTTTAACAGTAGCGTCATTGGCAACGATAATACATTGTTTTCCAGAGATATAACCTATTTTAATAACTACACCACCAGAAGGACAACCACCGTGATCTTCATACATTCCATCTCCAACAAAAGCCCCGATTTCAATACTTTTAGACTTTTCATCTAATAAATAATCGATACGTTCACGAGCTGTCATTTTTCCTTCTCCGTGTAATTTTTCGATACGTTTTTGTCCACCACCCAATTTTACTTGAGCAAATCTTCGTTTCATATCAGAAAGTAATAACTTATTGTGGTCTTCGTTTTTGTTGAAATTTAAATCCATTTAATATATTTTTATTTATTTTCCGTTGACTAAAGCCGAACGGCAATGATAATTTTATTTTCTGTTATCTAATATCTGATAATCTTTTTTTATTCCTCCTCTTTTTGACCCATTAACATTAAATAGGCTTTTAAGAATTTGTCAATATCTCCATTCATTACAGCATCAACATCGCTAGTTTCAGCTCCAGTTCTTACGTCTTTCACCAATTTATAAGGCTGCATTACGTAATTTCTTATTTGTGAACCCCATTCAATTTTCATCTTACCAGCTTCAATATCACTTCGTTGCGCTAATTGTTTTTTTAATTCAATTTCGTACAATTGTGACTTTAGCATTTGCATGGCTCTATTACGATTGTCGTGTTGCGAACGTGTTTCTGAACATTGAATTTGAATGCCTGATGGTTTATGAAATAACTGGACTTTTGTCTCAACTTTATTCACATTTTGACCACCAGCACCGCTTGAACGAGCTGTTGTAATTTCAATGTCAGCTGGATTGATTTCTATTTCAATCGTATCATCCACCAATGGATAAACATATACAGAAGCAAATGATGTATGACGTTTAGCGTTACTATCAAAGGGAGAAATTCTTACTAACCTATGAACTCCATTTTCACCTTTAAGGTATCCAAAAGAAAAATCCCCTTCAATTTCTAATGTCACGGTTTTTATTCCAGCAACATCACCTTCTTGATAATTTAATTCCTTGATTTTGAATTTTTGCTTTTCGGCCCACATCATATACATACGCATAAGCATGGCAGCCCAATCGCAACTCTCTGTTCCACCAGCACCAGCCGTAATTTGAAGTACTGCACTTAAACTATCACCTTCATCGGAAAGCATATTTCTAAATTCAATATCTTCAATATGAGTGATTAACTCATCATAATAAGATTCAACTTCTTCATCGGTCATTTCACCTTCTTTGTGAAAATCCAACATAATTTGAAGTTCTTCATTCATTTCCACAGCTTTTGTGTAATCTTCTACCCATTTTTTCTTTGAGCGTAAGTCTCTTACAACAATTTCTGCCTCTTTGGCGTTATTCCAAAAGTCAGGTGCAAATGTTTTTTCTTCTTCGTTGGCAATCTCAATTAATTTTCTATCGACGTCAAAGATACCTCCTTAACGCACCAAGGCGATTAATAATATCCTTTACATGTTCTGTATTTATCATAATTTATGTAATTTTACACCACAAAAATAGTGATTCCTTTTGATTCTATGGAAATAAATTTAATAAGTGATACCGTAACAAAACCAAGTGTTGGAATGTTACAAAAAATGTTTAATGCAAAAGTTGGTGATGATGTCTATAAATCAGACCCTACTGTAAATCTTTTTGAAGAAACAGTAGCTGATTTATTTGGTATGGAATCTGCGCTTTTTTTTCCTTCGGGAACGATGGCAAACCAAACTGCTATAAAATTACACACCAATCCTGGTGAACAAGTTATATGTGATAAATATTCTCATATCTATCATTATGAAGGTGGAGGAGCATCTTTTAATAGTGGTGTTTCATGTAACTTACTTGATGGAAAAAGAGGCTTGATTACTGCAGATTTAGTTAAAACAGGGATCAATGATCCGGAGTTTTATCATGCACCTTTAACTTCTTTGGTAAGTATTGAAAATACAACCAATAAAGGAGGTGGAGCTTGTTATGAATTGAGAGAACTTCAAAAAATTAAGCAAGTTTGTGAAGAGAATAAGTTAAAATATCATTTAGATGGTGCTCGTTTATGGAATGCTATTGTAGCCAAAAAACAACATCCAAAAGAATTTGGAAAATTATTTGATACTATTTCTGTTTGTTTTTCAAAAGGTTTGGGAGCACCGGTTGGTTCTGTTTTGATTGGGACTAAAGAGGATATGAAACGCGCTTTAAGAATCCGTAAAATATTTGGTGGAAACATGCGTCAGTCTGGTTATTTAGCTGCAGCGGGATTATATGCTTTAGAAAATAACGTAACCCGTTTAGAGGAAGATCATAAAAAAGCTAAAGAATTAGAAGAGTTATTGCTTTCTTTTTCTTGGATTGAAAGTGTTGAACCTGTAGAAACAAATATTATTATTTTCAAATTGAGAGCATCCATTAATGAAAAGATATTTATGGAGAAATTAAAACAAAAAAACATTCATATTAGCTCAATGGGACACGGAAAATTAAGAATTGTGACCCATTTAGACTATAAAGAAGTGATGCATACTTATGTAAAAGAAACATTCAGTAAGTTTCATTTTTAAAAATTTCTCATAATAAAAATACACCAAAACTCATCTAGAATTATGAGTTTTGGTGTCTTTTGTTTTATCCAAACATGTCCATTCCTGGAATATTTGGCATGCCTTCTTTGGCTACAGCTGCTAATTCTATTTCGTTGATGTTAGTTGCTTTTTCAATAGCTTTATTAAAAACGGTAACTAAATAATCTTCCAGCATTTCTTTATCATTCAATAATTCATCACTAATTGAAACATTTTTTATAGTTCTATTAGCTGTTAAAGTAACTTTTAATAAACCATCATTGCTTTGTTCATCTACAAGAACGTGGTCTAATCTTTTTTTAGTTTCTTCAACTTTTTGTTGGGTTTCTTTAAGTTTACCCATCATATTCATCATATCTCCAAACATTGTTAATAATTTAATTGTTAATTAAAAAACAAAATTACTAAATTGCATTAGAAAATCAATCTAAAAAATATGAAAAACAACCTATTTATTATTGCATTATGCCTTATTTTTGCAACTTCTTGTAAAAAAAATAAAGAATCAAAAATGAGTCAAAATATTGCGCCTCCTATGGCAAAAGTAAAGGATACGATTTTAGAAAAACATGGTGACAAAAGAAACGATCCTTATTATTGGTTAAATGACAGAGAAAATCCAGAAGTTATTGACTACTTAACAAAAGAGAACGAATATTACGATAAAATCACAGCACATACCAAAGCTTTTCAAAAGGATTTATTTGAAGAAATGAAATCTCGAATTAAAGAAGATGATGAGTCTGTTCCTTATTTTTATAACGGTTACTATTACATGACTCGTTTTGAAAAAGGGCAAGATTATCCTATTTATACAAGAAAAAAAGGAAGTTTGTCGTCTAAAGAAGAAATTATCTTCAATTGTAATGAAATGGCAAAAGGACATTCTTATTTTAGCTTAAATGGTTTAAGTGTGAGTGAAGACAATAAATGGGTTTCTTTTGGTATAGATTTAGTTTCGAGAAGACAATATACTATCCAAATCAAAAATTTAGAGACTAACGAAATTCTTCCTGAAAAAATCGAAAACACTAGTGGTGGAGCAACTTGGGCAAGTGATAATAAAACAATTTTTTATGTAAAAAATGATGTTAAAACATTACGTTCTGATAAAATTTACCGTCACACTTTAAATACTCCATCTTTAAAAGATGTTATGGTATATGAAGAAAAAGATGATACTTTCAATACGTTTGTATATAAAGAAAAGTCAAAAAAATACTTAGTTATTGGTTCGTCAAGTACTTTGACAAATGAATATCAAATAATTGAATCAGATAATCCAACAGGAGAATTCAGATATTTTCAAAAAAGGGTTCGTGGTTTAGAATACAGTATTTCTCACTTTGGTGATAGTTTTTATATTGTTACCAATAAGGATAAAGCGACTAACTTTAAGTTGATGAAAACGAATGTAAATAGCACTTTACAAGAAAATTGGACAGATGTTATTCCGCACAGAAAAGAAACTTTATTAGAAGGAGTTGATATTTTTAAGGATTACTTGGTTGTTGAAGAAAGAACTGATGGTTTACATAAAATTCAAATTAGACCTTGGAGTGGAGTAGGAGCTTACTATTTGCCTTTTGAAAGTGAAACTTATACTGCTTATACAACAACAAATCCCGATTTTGATACAGATATACTTCGATATGGTTATCAGTCGCTTACAACACCTTCTTCAGTTATAGATTTCAACATGAAAACTAAAGAGAAGAAAGTTTTAAAAGAACAAGAAGTATTAGGAGGAAAATTTGATAAAGAGAATTATATAGAAGAAAGAATCTGGGCTACAGCAGAAGACGGGACAAAAATTCCAATTTCTTTAGTATATAGAAAAGGGATGAAAAAGAATGGTGAAAATCCTGTTTTACAATATGCTTATGGTTCATACGGATATTCAATGGATGCACATTTCTCGACTACTCGTTTAAGCCTTTTAGATAGAGGTTTTATTTATGCAATTGCGCATATTAGAGGAGGAGAAGATTTAGGAAGAGAATGGTATGAAAACGGAAAATTATTAAAGAAAATGAATACGTTTACTGATTTTGTAGATTGTTCAAAATATTTAATAGGTCAAAAATACACCTCACCTAAACATTTATATGCAGAAGGTGGTTCAGCCGGTGGTTTGCTAATGGGCGTTGTAGTAAATATCGCACCCGAATTGTACAATGGAGTTATTGCACAAGTTGCTTTTGTAGATGTAGTAACAACTATGTTAGACGAATCAATTCCATTAACAACTGGTGAGTATGATGAATGGGGAAATCCTAACGATAAAGTGTATTATGACTATATGAAGTCTTATTCACCATATGATAACGTAAAAGCACAAAATTATCCTAATATGTTAGTAACTACGGGTTTACATGACTCACAAGTACAATATTGGGAACCAGCTAAATGGGTTGCCAAGTTACGAACAAAAAAAACTGATAAAAATATTTTATTGCTACATACTAACATGGATGCCGGTCATGGTGGTGCTTCTGGACGTTTTGAACAACTAAAAGAATTGGCAAAAGAGTTTAGTTTTCTATTAGATTTAGAAGGAATTGAGAAATAATAAAAATTTTTTATAAATTTGCAAGGTTTTAAGGTTGCCAAAAAAATCTATAAAAGTTTACCTTGACTAACATATTATTTATGAAAGAACAAATAAACGCTTATAATAACGTTTTAGAACTTATTGGGAATACTCCTCTTATTAAGCTTAATAAAGTTACCGAGAATTTAGAAGGAAATTTCTATGCAAAAGTAGAAGCCTTTAATCCAGGTCACTCAACAAAAGACAGAATTGCATTATACATAATTGAAGAAGCTGAAAGGCAAGGAATATTGACTCCTGGAGACACTATAATTGAAACTACTTCTGGAAATACTGGTTTTAGTATTGCAATGGTTAGTATCATTAAAGGATATAACTGTATTTTAGCAGTTAGTTCAAAGTCTTCAAAGGATAAAATAGACATGTTACGCACAATGGGAGCAAAGGTATATGTATGCCCAGCTCACGTTTCTGCAGATGATGATCGTTCGTATTATAATGTAGCTAAACGTTTGCACGAAGAAACTAAAGGTTCTGTTTATATCAATCAGTATTTTAATCAATTGAATATTGATGCGCATTACAAATCAACTGGTCCAGAAATTTGGGAACAAACTAAAGGACAAATTACACACTTGGTTGCTTGTAGTGGAACTGGAGGAACAATTTCGGGTGTTGCAAAATACCTTAAAGAGCAAAACCCAAACATCAGAATTTTAGGAGTTGATGCTTTTGGTTCTGTATTGAAAAAATACCATGAAACAAAAGAATTCGATAACGACGAAATTTATCCATACAGAATTGAAGGTTTAGGTAAAAACTTAATTCCAACAGCTACAGATTTTGATGTTATTGATAAATTCATGAAAGTTACAGATGAAGAAAGTGCTCACACAGCTAGAGAATTAGCTAAAACTGAAGGGTTATTCGTAGGATATACTTCTGGAGCTGCATTACAAGCTGTAAAACAATTTTCAGAAGAAGGAGAATTTAACGAAAATAGCAATGTTGTAGTTATATTTCCTGATCATGGTTCGCGTTACATGAGTAAAGTATTTAGTGATGATTGGATGAGCGAACAAGGTTTCTTTGATAGTGTAAATATTGAAGAAGCGCAAAAAATAGAGTTTATAAAATAATACCAAATTATAAATACATAAAAACCTCCAAATTTTGGAGGTTTTTTGTTTTCAATAGAATTGTTACTTACATTTATTCGTTAAAAAATTCAGTGTTATTTATATAAACCTTATTTTTGCACAAACAATCAACTATGAATACCATTCAAAATAAAACTCAATTAGAAGAATATTTTCAAAAATTTAGAAAAAATATAATTGGAATTAATCAACAATTTGAAACTCCTTTTGGAAAAAAACCTATTATTTATACTGATTGGACGGCAAGTGGTAGATTATATCGACCAATTGAAGAAAAAATATGCAACGATTTTGGACCTTATGTAGCCAATACGCATACTGAAACTTCTGTTACTGGGAAAACTATGACTATTGCTTATCACAAAGCAAAAAATATCATAAAAAAACATGTTAACGCTAATGAAGATGATGTCCTAATTAATTTTGGAACAGGAATGACAGGTGTAGTTAATAAATTACAACGAATTTTAGGATTAAGGATTCCAGAAAATCTAAAAGAATATACAATAATTCCAGATGCTATTAAACCAGTGGTTTTTATTTCGCACATGGAACATCATTCTAACCAGACTTCATGGTTAGAAACTATTGCAGATGTTGTTATAATTCCAGCAGATAAAGACGGATTATTTTGTCTTAAAGAGTTTAAAAAACTATTAGATCAATATAACGACAGAAGTTTTAAAATAGCTTCTATCACTTCATGTTCAAATGTTACAGGAATTATTACTCCATATTATGATGTAGCTAAATTAATGCATCAAAATAATGGTGTTTGTTTTGTAGATTTTGCCTGTTCTGGACCATATGTTGAAATTAACATGCATCCAGAAGATAAAGAATGTTATTTAGACGCTATTTTCTTTTCTCCACATAAATTTTTAGGAGGTCCTGGAACTTCTGGAGCTATGCTTTTTAATAAAAATTTATATAAAAATAATGTACCAGATTGTCCTGGTGGAGGAACTGTTTCTTGGACAAATCCTTGGGGAGAACATAAATACATAGATAATATTGAAGATAGAGAAGATGGTGGAACTCCAGGTTTTCTTCAGGTTATTAAGACTGCATTAGCTATTCAGTTAAAAGAACAAATGGGTATTCAAAATATTTTGCAAAGAGAACACGAAATTGTAGAGTATGTTTTTGAAAGCTTAGGAAATACCGAAAACATTAACATTTTAGCCAAAGATCAAAAAGAAAGATTGGGTGTGTTTTCATTTTATATTGATGACTTGCATTTTAATTTAGGGGTAAAATTATTAAATGATAAATTTGGAATTCAAACACGTGGTGGTTGTAGTTGTGCAGGTACTTACGGACATTATTTATTGCATGTTGATCAAGAAACTTCAAACAACTTAGTTTGTCAAATAGCATCTGGAGATTTAATTCAAAAACCAGGATGGATTCGTATGTCAATTCACCCAACAACAACAACTGAAGAAATTCAGTTTGTATGTGATAGTATTAAAGAATTAGCACAAAACCATAAAGAATGGGCAAAAGACTACAGTTATAATTCAAAAACAAATGAATTTGATTATAACGGAAAAGTGGCTTGTGATCAAGAAATGGTAGAAGAGTTATTTAAGTTTTAACTATCACGTCTATGTTTCCAACGTTTATGTGTCCATAAGTAAAATTCTGGAGCTTCATAAATTTGTTTTTCAACTCTACTTATGAAATCGTCTGTAATTTCAAAACGTTTGGTTTCTTTTGGATTTTCAGCCATTAATTCGAAAGCTCCTTCATAATAACCTCTTTTTACTTTTTTGGTTCTTAGAAATATGACATTCATATCGTAGCGTTTGGCTAAAAATTCAGCTCCTGTATGTACTGGAGTTTCAATTCCCATAAATTTGCACCAATGCAAAGCTTTTTCAACTTTAGGAGATTGATCACTAGCAAATCCATATAAACTTAAAATACCTTCTTTCTTATTTTTATCTATAATCGAAGCTGTTTCTTTTGTAGTAATTAATGTTGCTTTAAACTTTGAACGAATATCATGAACTAATCTGTCAAAATATTTATTAGCTATTCTTTTATAAATTCCATATCCTTTAAAAGAGATGTAATGATTCATAGAAACTGTCCATTCATAACTCGCATAATGAGCACATAAAAGAGCAATACTTTTGTTTTGTTTTTCTAAGTCTTTATAGACTTCTAAATTAGTAAAAACATACCTTTTCTCAATTTGTTTCTTTGTTATGGAAAGCGTTTTAATCATTTCAAGAAACATATCACACATGTGTTTAAAGAATTTCTTTTCAATGATATCTCTTTCTTCTTTTGATAAATGCGGTAAAGCTAAAGCTAAATTTTCTCTAACGGTTCTTTTTCTGTATTTTATTATTCTATAAACAATAAAATATACAAAGTCTGATAATAAGTATAATAACCTAAAAGGTAATATGGAAATTAACCATAAAATAGGGTAAAATATAATGAAAATTAATAACTGCATTCTTTAAAATTTTTACAAATATACTTATAAATTATAGTATAGCATTACATCAATTTTTTTACATTTACAAAAAAACAAAATTAATGGATATTTTACTTATTGCTATTATTGCTATAAATGTAATTGTAAGTTTTAAAGGGTTTAACGACCAGTTATTTTTCAGAAAATACGAGTTTCATATTGGGAGTATTAGAGCAGGTGAACAAATAAGAATGTTAACATCAGGATTTATTCATGTGGATATTGCTCACTTAGCTTTTAATATGTTAACATTGTTTTTTTTTGCACCCATAATCTTAAATCAATTTAATGATCTTTGGTTTTTATACATCTATTTTGGAAGTTTAGTTGCAGGAAGTTTATTAACTTATTATTTTCACAAAGAGGAATACAATTATAGAGCTGTTGGTGCGTCTGGTGCTGTAACAGGAATTATTTATAGTGCAATTTTATTATATCCTGAGATGGATTTATACTTGTTTTTTATTCCTATTGGAATTCCAGGTTATGTTTTTGGAATTGGCTACTTGTTGTATTCTATTTACGGAATGAAAACGAAACGAGACAATATAGGTCACACTGCCCATTTTGGAGGTGCAATAGGAGGTTATGTTATTACTTTGGCAAAAGAGCCTCATATGTTCCTAGATAATACTAAAATGGTCGTTTTATTAGCAATTCCGATTATTATTTTATTCTATATGCATAAAACTAAAAAATTATAGCTTTTGGCATGCAATTTGAATTTGTATTAAAAAAAAAATATTATGAAAAAAATAATTTTATTACTAGTCATGACAACAAGTACACTGTTTGCTCAAGAAATTAAACAAGTTCCACAAATTTCTGTTTCAGGTGAAGGAAAGATAAAAGTCGTTCCAGATGAAGCAATGGTTACCGTTTCTATAGAGAACACTTCAAAAGAAGCTGCTGAAGCTAAAAAAGCAAATGATATTGTTGCTGATAAAGTTTTGAAGTTAATTAAAAGCAAAGGGATTGATGTAAAAGACTTTCAAACACAACGCATGAACTTATATCAAAACTATGATTACAATACAAAGAAGAAGAGTTATGTGGCTAATCAAACTATTGCGATACACTTAAAAGATTTATCTAAATATGATAATTTAATGATCGAACTAGTTGACACTGGAATAAACGGAATTCAAGGTGTTGAATTTATGTCTTCTAAAATTAAAGAATTAGAAAAACAAGCTCGTAAAAACGCTTTGTTAGATGCAAAATCAAAAGCTGAAGATTATGTTTCAGTTTTAGTAGGACAAAAATTAGGTAAAGTATTGTTGATTAGTGATAATTCTCAAACAAACTATCCACAACCTGTTTATAGAGGAGCTATGAAAGCTATGGCAATGGAAAGTGATGCTTTTTCAAGAGAAACATTAGCAGTAGGAGAAATTGAAATTATCTCAACAGTTTCTGCAACATTTGTTTTAGAATAAATTAAACCTTTTTGGTATAAATAAAAAAACCACTCAATTGAGTGGTTTTTTTTTGTGGGGAGAGCAGGATTCGAACCTGCGAAGTTTTCACAGCAGATTTACAGTCTGCCCTCGTTGGCCGCTTGAGTATCTCCCCGATCCCAGGCTTTAGTGCCTTAACGGGTGCAAATATAGAATAGTTTTTGATTCAAACAAACATTTTTTGCAACAACTTTAAACTTATTTTATAAAGATTTGAAAATGAAATAAATAAAAATTCCCATTGCATATAAATACAATGGGAATTTTATAAATTTTTAGCTTTTTGATTACTATTGAACTCCTAAAAGTTCTTTTACTTTAGCTTTTAATTCTTCTCCTCTTAAATCTTTTGCAACAATTTTACCTGAAGCATCTAATAAGAAAGTAGCTGGAATTGATTTTACGTTGTATTGTTCAGCTATTGGCTCTTTCCAGTGTTTTAAATTTGAAATATGATTCCAAGTTAAACCATCTTTTGCAATAGCATCTTTCCATTTTTGACTTTCTCCTTCTTTATCTAAAGAAACACCTATGATGTTTAGACCTTTTTCATGTAATTCATTATACATAGCTACTACATTAGGATTTTCTTGACGACATGGTCCACACCAAGAAGCCCAAAAATCAATTAAAGTAACTTTACCCATAGATTCTTTTAGAGAAATCATTTTTCCATCAGGAGACGGAGCTGAGAAATCTGGAGCAACACTTCCGATGTTAACAGAAGTCAATGCATCAATCATTTTTTTAATGTTTTTACCACTTTTAGTATCAACTATACTTTTGTCTAATTTTTCATAATATCCTTTAACTTCTTCTGGAGTTAAATAGCTTCTCATTAAAAAATTCTCTAATAATAAAGCAGAGATAAATGCATCAGGATTTTTTGTGATAAATGCTTTAGATTGCACATTCATATCATCTTGAAATTTATTGTACTCTTTCATCAAAACACTAACAGTTGCTGTATCTTGAGTTTGTTGAGCATCTGACATTTTTTGTTGATTAACTTCTTGAAATTTCATCATTTTTTTATAAATAACTTGTGATTCGTTATTGTATAATTGAAATTTATCATTGTTTTTTGTTCCTCCAATTTTTGAGTTTTGAATGGTATCTTTGTTAAATTCAACAGAAATATCACCATTTTCAAGAACTAAAGGTACAGATCCGTTTAAAGTTTCAATTCTAACGAAAGCTAATTCAACACCTTCTTTTAATTTTCCGTCAAATTTAAATTTTTCACTTTCAACTACTGCAGTGTCTAGAGTAACAGGTCCAGTTTCATTTTGAGTTTCTAAGTAAACTTTTTTACCGTTTTCAACTCCTTTTGCTAATCCAGTTATTTCATAACCATCTTTTTTACAAGATATTACTGTTAATGCAGCAAATACTAATAATGCGATTTTTTTCATTTTAATTTAATTATAAATTTTTTGCAAATGTATTTAAAATAATGTTTATAAATTATAATCTTATCATAAAAATAAGACGTTTATTAATTTATTTTTTAAGGGTTGTTGGACAAACAAAATCTGTTAAAGGAATTGAAGCATTTCTAATACCTGAGATTCCTTTTTCTACATTTATCATATTGTGATATCCTCTAGATTTTAATATAGAAGCCATAATTACAGAACGATAACCACCAGCACAATGAATATAAAAAGTTTCTTCTTTTGGAACTTCAGCTAATTGTTCGTTCACAAAATCCAAAGGAATATTAATAGCATTTTCTATATGTTCACCACTATATTCTGAAGGTTTTCTTGAATCTACAACAATAGTTTCTTTATAATGTTTAGCAAACTCTTCTGGTGAAACTGATTCAATTGAATCAACTTCAAAACCAGCATCTTTCCATGCCTTTAAACCTCCTGATAAATAGCCTAAAGTGTTATCAAAACCAACTCGAGATAGTCGCGTAATTGTTTCTTCTTCTTGTCCTTCTGGAGTAATTAATAAGATAGGTTGTTTTACATCTCTAATTAATGCACCAACCCACGGAGCAAAACCACCATGAAGTCCAATAAATATCGAACCAGGAACATGTTCTTTTACAAAATCATTTTCATTACGTACATCAAGTACTACAGCTTCTGTTTGATTTGCAACAGCTTCAAATTCTTTTGGTGTTAAGGGTTTATCAGCTTTAGACATAATACTATCTAAACTTTCATATCCATTAATATTCATCATAACATTTTGAGGAAAATAGGCTGGAGGAGGCGTTAATCCATCCAATAATTCAGCTTTAAACTCTTCTTTAGTCATATCTGCTCTAAGAGCGTAATTGGTTTTCTTTTGGTTTCCTAAAGTATCCGTTGTTTCTTTACTCATGTTTTTACCACATGCACTTCCTGCACCATGATTTGGATACACAATTAAATCATCTGACAAAGGCATGATTTTGTTGCGAAGAGAATCATATAAATAACCAGCTAATTTATCTTGTGTTAAATCTGCGGCTACTTTTTGTGCTAAATCTGGGCGACCCACATCACCAATAAACAAAGTGTCACCAGAAATTAAGCCATGTGCTTTTCCATTTTCATCAGAAACTAAATAACACGTACTTTCCATAGTATGACCAGGAGTATGTATTACTTTTATGGTATAATTTCCAACTTTATATTCCTGATTATCTTCTGCTGTTGTACAATCATAACCGCATTTTGCTGTTGGGCCAAAAATAATTTCAGCACCTGTTTTGTTTGCTAAATCGATATGACCCGAAACAAAATCAGCATGAAAATGCGTTTCAAAAATGTATTTAATTTTTGCATTGTCTTTTATTGCTCTGTCGATATAAGGTTGTACCTCTCTTAAAGGATCAAAAATAGCAGCTTCACCATTATTTTCAATATAATAGGCTGCGTGAGCGATGCATCCAGTATAAATTTGTTCTATTTTCATGTGTATTTTTTTTAATAGTTTATATGGAATCGTAGAATTTTACAAATCTCTTTTTTCAAAAAAAAACGTATTGTTCAAACTGATTTCATTTTATAATAATTTTTGTAAAAATAATAATTTTAAAAAGATGTATTTGTATGATATGTTACACAAAGTAAAATTCTTTTAATAAAATAAAGCAAGCCATTGCTAGTACAAAGTAACCAAATCCTTTTTTAAGTTGTTGTTCATTTATGAATTTGTTTACATATGTTCCTATAAAAATTCCGATTACCGATAAAGTTGTAAATTTTAGCAAAAATAACCAATCTATTGTTAGGTTTTGCACGTCTCCCATAAATCCTATTAATGAATTCATAGCTATAATAAATAGGGAAGTTCCAATAGCTTTTTTCATGGGTAATTTAGCAAACAATACCAAAGAAGGAATAATTAAAAAACCACCACCAGCACCAACTAAACCTATAATGACTCCAATAATAAAATTTTGAATGATTAAACTTAAAAGACTACTTTTCTTTTCTTTTAGTATTGATTTTTTTCTCTTTTTTAACATTGTAAATGCCGCAAAGATCATAATTAGTGCAAAAAACACCATTAAAAAAGTACCTTTCGTAAGTACAAAATCATTTATTTCAAAAATAGCTTCTGGAATTCTAGGCACAATTTGTTTACGTGTTATATAAACAGCAGTAAATGAAGGAATTGCAAACAAAAAACCAGTTTTAAAATCAACTAAACCTTTAAAATAATTTTGTGCAGCTCCAAAAACCGAAGTAGTTCCTACAATAAATAAAGAATAAGCTGTTGCAGTTACTGGATTTAAAAGTAAAATATATACTAAAATTGGAACTGTTAATATAGAACCACCACCACCAGTAATTCCTAAAATTATCCCCATAAGTAATGCACCTATATAGCCGAAGATTTCATTCAAAACTCTAAAATTTCTATATTATTCCTATTCAATTTAATTTTACCTTTTAATTCTAGGGCTTTTAAAAGCCTCGAAATTACTACACGAGAAGTATGCATTTCGTAAGCAATTTCTTGATGTGTATTGTGAATTTCAGTTTTACCTAATACTTTAGCCTTATCTGTTAAATACTTGTATAAACGCTCATCTAAATTCATAAAAGCCAAAGTGTCTATAGCCTCTAACATCTCTTTTAAACGCACATTATAACTATCAAAAACAAAATTTCTCCATGTTTTATATTTTGTTAACCAATCTTCCATTTTTTCTACTGGAATCATGATTAGAGAGCCATCCGTTTCAGCAACAGCTCTAATTTTACTTTTAGAATTTCCTAAACAACAAGTCAAGGTCATAGCACAAGTATCACCACGTTCTAAAAAATACAATAACAATTCATCGCCTTTATCGTCTTCACGAAGAATTTTAATGGCACCATTCAAAAGTAGAGGCATAGATTTAATATAATCACCAATTTCAATAAGATAGTCATTGGCCTTAAATTCTTTATATACTCCTATTTTTGAGATCTCTTCCAGTAATTCTTCCTCAAAAATATAATTATACGAATCAAATAGTTCTTGTTTCATTGAAATAAATCTAATTTCTGTAAAGATACATCATATCTTTATATTTGAAAAGTTACTTTTGTAACAATTAAAATTCTTTACTTGAAAACGAGATTATATACTAAATACAACTTTCATAAGCATACTTTTTGTGTTTTTAAGGAAGTTGATTCGACTACGATTCAAAATTTAAAACCTGACTATTCTAGTAAATCGGGGAGTAGTTATTACTTTACGGATGAAGGCTTATATAGAGTTTCTAATCACTGGGGAAGAGCTGCAAATTGTAGATGGAAATTGGATTCGAGTGAAGTTAAGAGTTCAATCTCAAATAATAGTTTGGTTGAAATAAATCTGAAACAAGTTCAGGTTAAAGTTGGTTATGCTAAATGGACTGACTTTTATCCAAATAACGAACAAGAAAACTTATTTTATATTGAGGTTGATTTTGAAGCCAAAAGTGTAGATTTTCAGCATAAAAATAATCCCAATTATGATGGTAAATTAATTTGTAGAAATGCTTCTGAAACTGCTAAACGAATTAAGATATGTAAGGAAGTTTTACAAGAAGATAAATGGTCTAATTATTTAGTATTCAATTTTATAGAAGAAATAAGAAAAGAAGTGATTCGAGAATTACTTTACACGAACACTTCTTTTATAGGGATTAAACAAAATTATTTAAAGTAAATGAAAAACTGTTATTGTAGTTCCGATAAAACTTTTAAAAACTGTTGCGAGTCTTTTCTTAAGCAACAAATAACTCCAACAACTCCTGAACAAGTAATGCGTTCAAGATATTCGGCTTATGTGCTTCATGATGCGGATTATTTAGTGGCTACAACTCATATTTCGGAGCGAAAGTATTATTCCAAAGCAGACATTTTAGAATGGTCTAAAACCAACACTTGGTTGAAACTAGAAGTTGTTGAAGCTTATGACAATATAGTTGAATTCAAAGCTTATTATCTAGATGAAAAACAACTAGCTCAAGTTCATCATGAAAGATCTACTTTTAAACAAGAAGGTAATGTTTGGTATTATGTGGATGGTGTGTTTTTTGCGTAAAAATTAATATATTTCAATTTTCCGCAGAGTTCAGATTTTCATAATTAACCTGAAACAGCCTAAAATCCTTGAAACAAAATAAACAAAATAAACAAAAAACCTAAATTGAAGTATCAATCTTATAAGAAACCGTCAAGGTCAACGTGTATTGAATACCTACTTCTGTTTGATTGGGATTTATTACCTTATCAAAACCAGCCGTTGAAACACCATCATAATAAAAACTCTTGTTTTTTCGGGCTAACTTTTTCATGTAATTGACATTTCTATTGTTGTAATTAGTTTCAATTTCAGCACTCTCAAATGCTTGATAAACTTTGTATTGGTTTTTCGGAAAATATACTTCAAAAACTTCATTTGCATCTGGTGTTCCTACAATTCTCTTTCTAAACGATTTTAAATACTTTTCTTTTTTAATAGCAGCCATTGCTAAAGCTTCATCGAATAATGCATTATGAATCTGATCTGAATTCTCATTGAAATAGTCCACTTTAATGATATCATGAATTTCATATTCAGAAGCCATCGTTATTATTTTTTCTAAATCACTTACGTTTTTTGTGGTTATGATTACGTTTTTCTTGATTTCAAAACCTTTTTCAAATTGTTTGGCTGTTGTCCCTTCCACACTAAAATCATATACTTTGGTTTGAGAAATAAAATCAATATAACTATCTTCCTTTTTAACGCCCAGCGTTTTAATTTTAGCCATAAATCCATCAATTCTAGTATTTATTTGAGCATTACAAACTTTAACGGTTTCGGCTTCTTGGTTTAGCCCCAAAGTCAGTACAAAACCATCAGCTTTAGAATTCATAAGAATAGAAATACTTACCGAAAGCACATTATTATTGACTGTAAGGGTTTGGCTATTTTGCGATCGATTGCTAATGGAACTTGAATTGCCATACACTTGATTACCGCTAATTTGAGCTTGACTAAAAGCACCAATAAATAAAAAGATTAAAAGAACTTTGATTTTTGTGATTTCTGTTTTCATTTTTTTAGATTTTAAATTATTTAATACAATAGTACTAATAGCCAATAAAAAGCGTTTGGTAAAAGAACTTTCCATTGACTATAAAGTTTTTTCTTTACTTTTACAGTACTTTTACAGTGGTATAGAAAACCTGTATGTTTATTTTTGACTCCAATTAATTAATGAATCCATTAGACCTTTTTCAAAACCTTAAAAACGATGTGCTTTTAGTTTATAAAGAGCATCATCCTTATTTTCAAGGCACATGGAAAACCTTTAGTTCACAAGACATACAAAACTTGATTGAACTTATCGAAATAAAGGTCAAACAAACGGTTAGTGAGAAGTGGATTTATACCCATTTAAAGCCAGAAACCAATGACAAATTACCTAGAAAAGACATGTTGAATATCTTATCGCAATTGGTTGGTTTTTCGAGTTGGGATGAATATGTGTTTAAGCATAAAATTGTTGTTACAGAACTTCATACTGAAGAAATGAAAAGCAACAAGAATAAGATAATATGGTTTACAGGATTACTTGTTTTAACTGCGATAAGTGCTTTTGTTTTTTATAATCTAATTTATGAAAATGACAATGTTCATTCACTAGAAGTAAAAGATTCCTATACCAATGATAAAATCAATATGGGTGATATTAAAGCCACTATTGTGAATGATAGTTCAGAAATTCCGGTAGAAATTATCAATTCAGAATTGCAAATAAAAATAAAAGATAGTATTAAGGTTGTTATAAATAGTCCTTTTTATGAAGAAAAGGAGATTATGGTTACCAATACACATCCGCATCCTAATATTGTATTAGAACCTAACGATTATGCTATGATGTTGAAAGGTTTTATGAAATCTGACATCAAAGACTGGCAAACCCGAAAAGAACAATTGGATAAAATTTTATCAGATGATCTAGAAGTGATTGTGATGCTTAAAAATAATTTAGGAGCTGAATATTTTAATAAGGAAGAATTCTCCGAGAAACTTATAATTCCAAGTGCTTCCCTAAAGAAAATGAAAGTTTTAGAAATTAAAAACCAAGCCAACAAACAAATAAATTTTATACGAATCATACAACAATAAGATGAAAACTAAAGGAGTTACTTTTTTACTATTAACTTTTGCACTGACTTCCTTTAGTCAGAGCAACAATACTAGTGCATCTTCTAAAGTGGCGATAAAATCTAATTTTAGTTTTCAAGCCATTAAAGTGTATCAAGAAAGTGCTGTTTTTAAAGTAAAAGATTATTATGCTTATTTGGAATTGTATGCCAACGAAGAAGCTACAGATTCATTAAAAGTAGAAATTAAAACCGCTATTCATAATTTATTCATACAAAAGCATATAAAAGTAGTTGATTTTGTGTCTTCAGAAAACAATCCCATCCTACTTGATAAATTATTAGATAAAATCGAAAACAAAAACTACAAGTTTAAACTGACCGCTATTGAGAATTCTATAGTAGCTTCGGACTTTTGGACTACTAAATACAACTTAGAAGTTATAGAAACTAACCAACGGTGCAGCATAGAGGTTTTTAGTAAAATAATTTTCAAACCTGTAGACAAGAAATTTGGTTCAACTACGAAAGAGATTTGGACACTTTTCTTGGGAGAAATGGAGTGATTTTTAGGTAGGAATTATTGATTATGAGTTAATTGTTTTTATCTAAATCAGTACACTTTTTGCTGACGATTTATAACCCTTTCAAACAAACCAATTAGTACTGGTGTCATGCCTAAACGTATTAATGAACTCAAAATAAACCACAAAGTGTATTTTTTTGGTTTAACAATAGACTATTGTTAACACAATAACAATATCTCTTCAAGGGAAATCAATATCTAAACTAAATAAGTTATTGTATTTATTATAACATGACGACTAAGATGGTCTAAATAATTAATTTTATAGTAGCTATTATTTTTTTATACTTAAATAGAAATTGTAAGGACAATTTTTTAAATTATTATGACTATTTTTGGCTTTATGAAATTAAGTAAATATGCAGCTTTTATACTAGTCAAATAATTATAAATTGTAAGTTTTAACCCCTTTTCACCTTGTTAAGTTCTTAATTAGTAAGAAGTAAACAAAAATAATGTTTCCCCCAATTGAATACTGAATTAAAAATACTTTACCTAGAAAATGAGTCATCTGTTGATAATTTAGTAGGAGTACTATTAAAAAAAAGAAACATTTATTTTGAAAAAGAGAATGTCTCAACACTAATAGCCTTTGAAAATGCACTTAATGATTTTAAGCCTACCGTAATTTTAGCAGACTTAGAAAATCTTTCACTTGATGTATACGAATTATTAAAGTTGCTTAAAAGAGAAAGATCAACATCACCATTAATATTTGTTGTTGACAACATCTCCGATGAATTTGCTGAAGATATATTGTTTGCTGGTGTTGATGATTACGTTTTTAAAGACTGCTTGCTACGTCTTCCTCAGGCAATTTTTAATGCCATAGCTAAAAAAAATGTTGAGCTTAAACTACACGAAAGTGAAAGATTAAATAATGACCTGCTTTCATCTATACATTTACAATTGGCTGTATTAGATTTGAAGGGAAATTTACTAACAATAAATAAAGCTTGGATTGATTTCACACAAAAAAAAGGAATAAACTCATTTCATTGTGCTGAAGTTGGAGATAATTTTTTTAATTGCTGCAATGACGCTATAAAAAAAGGGGATAATTATGCAGTAAAGGGTTTAGATGGTATTCAATCTGTTATAAATAAGGAAAAGGATTATTTTGAAATGGAATATCCTTCAATTTTTCTTGAAGAACAACAGTGGTTTATTTTTAGCGTCAAAAATTTTGGAATAGATACCAATAAGATTATAATTTCTCTACAAGAAATAACACAAAGAAAGATTGCCGAAAATAAGCAAAGAGATACTTCTGTAGAACTACAAAAAACACTTTTTGAACTTAATAACATACTCGATTCTTCATTAGATGTTATTTGCACAATTAATGTTAAAGGAGAATTTGTGTATGTTAACCCATCATCACTAAAGGTATGGGGATACAAACCAGAGGAGCTAATTGGTAATAATTTTATGAATCTAGTGCATGATGAAGATGCTGATGCAACTACTAAGCTAGCTGAAAAAATTACAAGTGGCTTTCCAAGTGCTATGTTTGAAAATAGGTATGTACACAAAAATGGAAAGATTGTCCCACTATTATGGTCTGCTAATTGGGACGAAAAACGCCAATTAGTTTTTTGCATAGCCAAAGATGTTACGGAACATAAACGTTTAGAACATTCTATTGAAAATAAAAGAGACCAATTTTATGACATGTTGGTAAAAGCACCTTCTGCAATTGGTATGTTAAAAGGGAGTGATCATATCTATGAAATGGCGAACCCTCTTTATTTACAAATGATAGGTAAAAAAAATATCATTGGAAAGTCCGTATCAGAAGTGCTTCCAGAGATTATTGATCAAGGCTACATTTCCATTTTAGACCATGTTTACCAAACTGGTGAATCCTATTCAGGTACGGAGACGTTGGTGAAGTTAAATGCAAACAATAATGATGAAATAATTGATTTCTATTTGAATTTTGCTTTTCAACCCTATAGAAATGGTAATGGAGAGATAGAAGGAATCTTCTTTTTTATTAACGACATTACAGAACAAATAATTTCTAGAAATAAACTTGAAAAAAGTGAAAAACAATACCGTCAGATTGTTGAAACTGCGCAGGAAGGTATTATGCAACTTGATGAGAACAGTAGAATAATATTTGTAAATAAAAAGATATGTGAGATTCTAGGATATACTGAAAGAGAGCTTATTGGTAGGGAGCATTTTAACTTTATGGATGCCTATGAAAAGGAAAATGTTTTAATAGCTTTTGAGAGAAGAAAAAAGGGAATATCTGAAAAATACCCAATTACATTTTTAACAAAAAAAGGGAAAGAAGTTCTTACGAACGTATCCGTTAATCCTATTTTTGATGAACAATCAAATTTTAAAGGGTCATTAGGAATGATCTCGGACATCACAGAAAAGAAAAAAGCAGATGAAGAAATTAAGTTTAAGGCTAATTTATTAAATACTATTGGTCAGGCAGTAATAGCAACCGATTTAAACGGTATTGTAAATTATTGGAACAAAGCCGCTAAAAATATTTATGGCTGGACTAAAGAAGAAGCTTTAGGCAAACCGATAGCTAATCTTGTTGAAACTGAGAATAATGCTATGGAAGTATCCCAGATTATAGCTGCACTAAAAAAAGGACAAACCTGGTCAGGTGAATCGATGATGCAAAAGAAAGATGGAATACCCTTTCCTGCTTTAATTACACATTCCCCAATTTATAATGAGAATAATGAATTATCAGGTGTAATTGGTATTTATTCGGACATTACTGAAATTAAAAAATTAGAGAGACTTTTAGAAAAAACAAATAGACTTGCAGCAATTGGTAGTTGGGAAATTGACGTACTTAAAGGAACTGTATATTGGTCTGATATTACAAAAGAAATACGAGAGGTGGATAAAGATTTTATTCCCAAATTGGATATAGGTATTAGTTATTTTAAGGAAGGTATTGATAAGGAAACGATTAGTAAAAAAGTTCAGGAATGTATAGAAAAGGGTACACCTTGGGATGAAGAACTACAAATTATAACTTTTAAAGGAAACTATAAATGGGTGCGTACAATTGGTGAAGGTGAATTTTTAAATGGTAAATGTATTAGGATACATGGTAGTTTTCAGGACATTTCTGATCGTAAAAAAATAGCTGAAGATTTGCGAATATCTCAGTCAAACTTACAAGCTGTTATTGAAAACACGGATGCAGCGATCTATTCGATCGATACTAAATTTAGATATATCGCTTTCAACAAATCGCTCTATAATTCTGTAAAACAGAATTTTGGTTTAGAAATAAAAATTGGTGATAACACCTATACCTTTCTTGAAAAATTAGATCCGCACGAAGCAAAAAAATGGAAAAAAATATATGCAAAGGCTTTTAAAGGTAAAACGGTTAAATTTGAAAATGAGTTTACCACAGACGGTGTTTATAAGTGTTATAGTTTCACTATAAATCCAATATGGACAAACAAAACCATAATAGGTCTTTCGTGTTTTGCTCAAGATATAACAATTCAAAAAGAGGAACAAAAGCAAAAAGAAAAAATGATTTATGATATTATTCAGCATAATCGCGATTTAGAGCAGTTTTCTTATATAGTATCCCATAACCTTCGTGCACCAACAGCTAATATTATGGGTTTCACAGAAATTCTACAAGAGGAAATTCTTACTCAAGATGAGCAAAAAGAACTGCTCCAAGGTCTATCCGCTTCCGTATTAGGGCTAGACTCCATAATAAAAGATATCAATATCATTTTGCAAAGTCAACGTGAAGTGCATAAGAAAAAAGAGGTTATAGTTTTTTCAAAACTTGTGGAAGATATCGTTGTAAGCATTGGAAATTTAATTGATAAAAAAACGATGCACATTCAGACAGATTTTTCAGAAGTAAATGAAATATATTCGCTGAAAGTTTATATATATAGTATATTTTATAACCTTATAAGTAATAGTGTTAAATATAGTAAACCCAACCAAAAACAATTTATAGAAGTTAAAAGCAAAAATGAAAATGGAAAAACAGTCATCACTTTTAACGACAATGGTTTAGGGTTTGATATAAATTCCAAAGGCGATAAAATTTTTGGTCTTTATAACCGATTTCATTCACACGTAGAAGGTAAAGGAATGGGACTTTTCATGGTAAAAACTCAAGTAGAATCACTAGGAGGTAAAATTTCAGTTGAGAGTGAATTAAATAAAGGAACAAAATTCACAATCGTTTTTTAAATATTAAATAGGCAATTCAATGGCTCAAATAAAAAGAAGATTCATTCTCATAGACGACGATAATATTAGCAATTTACTAACAAAAATGGTTTTAAAAAAGGCATTTTACAGTGCAGAAGTCCTTGTTTTTACTGTAGCTGAAGAGGGATTAGCATTTATTAAATCAGATTCAGAAAGTATTCATAACTTTGATAAAATAATACTTTTACTTGACATAAATATGCCTTCACTAACTGGATGGGAATTCTTAGAAGAATTTAAACTTTTCGATGAAGCCATTAAAAAACAATACCACATTTACATTCACTCTTCTTCAATTAATGCTATTGACATAAACCTAGCAAAAGAAAACAAACTGGTTTTGGATTATTTAGAAAAACCTATAAACAAAGACAAGTTCCTTAAATTACTCAGCTAATCCTATTAATTTTTCATCTTTAGTTTTTATCTAAACAGTAATGTTTTCACAAATCACTACTTATAATTCATAATTAACTAAACCGTTCTCCCCAAAACAAACATACTTTCCTGGTTACTATCAATAATAAGCTGGCTAATTCTATTCTCTACAGCAATCTCCAAAACCTCTTTGGCAGGAAGCGTTACAAAAGGTTTAGTTTCAGTAGCCCAACTCATTAAAGTGGTTTGTGAAGTAAAAACACCCATAACCAATTTACCTTCCGTTTCAAATACCGAAGTGAACGATAATTGCGCTCCTTTTTCTAAAGTAGTCCAACCTTTCTCAGGGTTTTCTCCAGTAACTGGACTAGAAGTTGGAACAAGTAAATACGCATTATCTCCTTGCAATTCTTCTAAAACAGCCATAAAAGTTTCTTGGTTTTGACTAACTTGAAAGTCTTTTATTGTGGCTAATAAATTTGTATTATCTGGTTTGAAAGTAGTATTATCTGTATTTGACATCTCATTTATTTAAGGTGGCAAAGATAGCTAATTAATCCTTTTTTCCATTAAATTACAGGAAAACCCTCATAACAATAGGGTGTTTTTCCTATCTGTTTTATTAGTTTTTTACTGACTTTTGTTAAAGCAACATTTAAACCTAATATAACCTTATGAAAAGCTCTTTGTCTATCCTATTTATATTGGTTTTTCTTGTTGGTAAAGAAAAAAAAAATTCGGATACTGATCTGAAAATAATTTCCAAAAAAACAGTTATTGAAAAAAGAATTTGGTTTAATAAAAATGGTATCATTTTTCCAAATTATACTATTGAATTTGAGATTGATAGTTTTGAAACAACAAAGAAACCTATTAATAAACCTCATCAAAGTCTCTTTTAAACAGTTATTATGATAGAACTATTATATACACCTTCGACCCTTAGTAAGCTTTTTATTTTACTGACTTTTATACATGCCTTACTAAGACTCAAAACAAAAAAAAGAATAAACAAATACTTGTTTTATATATTAGGAATAAGTGTTATTGCCGAATTAAGTAATACTTATTTAAAGTTTAACGATTTGCCTTATGGAACATTCGCAACACTTAGCGTTGTGATTAGTACAATCCTTTGGCTTCTAATTTTACACATGATCTTTATTGCCAAAAAAATGATTATTGCAACAATAGTTGTGTTTAGTTTGTTTGCCTTAATAAATATTTTATTTATGGAAGGCCCACTGCAATTTAATTATTACACATTGATTTTGGGAGCGTTTCTTTATATTTTATTCTTTGTATTTGAAAGTTTTAACCAATTGAAGAGAGATAATTTCTATTTCTTTCAATCCAACAAATACATTCTTATTATATCACCTATACTTTTCTTTTTAGGGTTAAGTTTACTGTTTTTCTTCAAGTCCTATTCCTTGACTTCCAATAACCTTATGGAAAACGTAAAGCTTTTTACATATTTCAATATTGTTGTAAACGTAATCTTCTATTCATCTTTAAATTATTATATACTTAAAGAAAAGAGGTGATTTTAATAGTAGTTATTAATTGTGAATTGTAAATTGTGAGTTGTGAAGAACAAACTAGGTCAACTCAAGTTAAAAGAAACCCACATCTAACTAAAAAAATCTGAGAAATCAACTGAATCAGCTTACCATTTCTTAACCACAAAAAAAAAGAAAAGTATTTCTATAGCAAAAGGTTATTAATATAATTTTAATTCCCTTTCATTCGAGTAAAAATGTTTTTCAATAAAGCTTTACCATCTCTTTTAGCCTTTGGAACTTCTTTTGCAGTCAATTTTCCATCATAACCAGATACAAACTGATAACTGAAAACAAACTTAGGTGTTTCGGCAGAAGTAGTCAATAAACCAAAGCGCAAATCGTTGAAACAAATCGTATGGTTTTCTTCCGTAACCAAATACCAACCTTCGCTAATGTCTTTTAATTTTTGAAAATCTTCAATATGCTCTATCTTTTTTTCTAAAGCTTTGTTTTTAGCATAAAATACAAATGAAATAGGTTGCGTGTCAAAAAAAGAATAATCAGCAATAAAATAACCATCAACTGAAGCGATATTAGCATTCCAAAGAACTGTGTTTAAAGCTGTTGGTTTTACAATTATTTCTTGATAACTTATGTTTTGTTGTTCCAATGCTTTTTCAAACTGATGTACAGCGACTAGTTTCAAAACACAAGTCAACAATAAATAGCCTGAACTAATTAGTAATCCTCTGTATAAATACTTTTTTCTATCAACAAAATTTTTGCTTTTCCAAACATAAATCAAAGATATTAATAAGGGAATCGTATATAAAGGATCAATAACAAAAATGGTTTTTAAGGCAAAACGATACTCCAAAGGCCATAAAATTTGTGTGCCCCAAGAAGTAAACATATCTAGTAAAACGTGTGTAACCAAACACCAAAAAGCCATCCAAGAAGCTCTTTTAAAATCAATCTTACCTTGCTCTATTTTTGCAATTAAAAAGCCTAAGATTGGTGCTAAAAAAACAAAAAAGAGTAGAGAATGACTCAATCCTCTATGAATTGCAACGCCATCCACAACACTCATAAATTTGCCAACAAGGATATCTAAATCGGGAATCGTTCCTAAAATTGCACCATATAAAAACGTCCTGTTTTGGAGTTTTTTTCCGGCTACTATTTCTGCAGTAACAATGCCTAGAACAATTTGGGTTAAAGAATCCATTGAGATTTTTTTTGAAGGGCTAATTTAGTGTTTTTTTTGATTGAAGGGAGAGTTTTAGAATTTAGGGAATAGGTAAAAGGGTAGAAAGAGTTTAGATTCCAGAAATATTAGATAAACTTCAATACAAACTCTTCATCCTGATAAAGGGTCTCACACAAAAAACTCCACAAACTAATAAATTATTAAAATTTCTAAAACCTGTGTTCCAAAAAAACTTTGTGAAACTCTGTGAAACCTTTGAGAACCTTTGTGTAACCATTCCTTAGCAAACCAAAAAATCCGTGACCATCAGTGTTTGACTAAGTCAATCCGTTTCATCCGCGTTCCTTTTTTTAACCGCAAAGTCGCAAAGTTTAACGCAAAGTTCGCCAAGGGTTTCCATATTGACGGTTCTCGATACAATCCCGATTGGCATCGGGACCACTCGAACTGACGGTTGGGAATTTGTATCGTTTTTATAACATTTAATCATTGTACTTTCCGTAACTTCGAGTGATTTCGATATTTTATCGGAATTGTATCGAGAAGTCGTGAATAAAAATCCATACCCATCAGTGTTTGACGCAGTCAATCCGTGTCATCCGGATTCCAACTCACAAAACCAGCACTACTAACATATATCATATAATATTGAATTAAAATTCTTAACTTTATGCAATAAGTCAAGATGTTTAAAACCCATTCAAATTATTTATGGAGCAATCTTCTCAAATAGCTTTAAATATAAAAAAATTCTTTATAGAAATAGGGGAGTTGACTTATTTTTCGAGTCGTTTTTTTCGAGAACTTTTCAGCAAACCGTTTGAATTTAAAGAACTGCTCAGGCAATGCTACAACATGGGTAACAAATCCCTTGGGTTAGTATTAATTACCGGTTTTATTATTGGATTAGTATTAACAATACAAACACGTCCCACCTTAGAACAGTTTGGAGCGGAATCTTGGATGCCTTCTATGGTTAGTATTTCAATCATAAGAGAAATAGGTCCAATAATTACAGCCTTAATATGTGCGGGTAGAATTGGTTCTGGCATTGGAGCCGAGTTAGGCTCCATGAGGGTAACGGAACAAATTGACGCCATGGAAGTTTCAGGAACAAACCCATTTAAATATTTAGTAGTCACACGTGTTTTAGCCACCACATTTATGATACCTATACTGGTCATTTTTGGTGATGCTATGGCTTTGTATGGTTCTTTTTTAGTAGAGAATTTATATGGTGATGTTTCTTTTTTCCTTTATTTTGATAAAGTCTTTCATGCCATAGAATATAGTGATTTACTTCCTGCAACCATAAAAACTTTTTTCTTTGGCTATGCCATTGGAATAGTTGGATGTTACAAAGGATATTATTGCGAAAAAGGAACAGTTGGAGTAGGAATAGCGGCTAATTCGGCTGTAGTTTATACTTCAATGCTTTTATTTATAATTGATTTTATTGCCGTTTTTGTAACGGATATTTTTATCTAAAACCTAAAAAATGATAGTAGAAAATTCAAATAGAAGATCAAAAGATAATTCAGAAATAGAACCTATTTTGGAAATAAACAATCTAAAAAAAAGATTTGGAACCAATCAGGTTTTAAACGGTTTTAATTTGAAATTAAAGGAAGGAGAAAATTTGGTTATCATGGGCAAGTCTGGTTCAGGCAAATCGGTGATGATTAAATGTTTGATAGGTCTAATTGAACCCGATTCTGGAAGTATTAAAGTAATGGGACAAGAAATAACAACTCTTAACCAAACTCAATTTGATAAATTGCGAAATGAGATTGGTTTCTTATTTCAAGGAAGTGCTTTATATGATTCCATGACGGTAAGAGAGAATCTGGAGTTTCCACTCAGACATCATAAAGAACGGTTTGGAAAAAACATAAACACATTAGAACTTGTAGAAGAAGCACTAACAAATGTGGGGTTATTGCATGCTATAGATTTAATGCCCTCTGAACTTTCGGGAGGAATGAAACGAAGAATAGCATTAGCCAGAACTTTAATATTAAAACCAAAAATAATTTTATACGATGAACCCACCAGTGGATTAGATCCTATTACATCCAAAGAAATTATTGAATTGATGAGAAACATACAAAAACAATATAAAACCTCCTCCTTAATCATTACTCATGATGTGGATTGTGCGCGAGTAATTGCCAACCGAATGATTCTATTAATCGATGGCATTAATTATATAGAAGGAAATTATGAGATATTAGAAAAATCCTCAGATGAGAAAGTGAAAGCATTTTTTAAATAAAACAAAAGGAAGTAAATTAAATACATTATGAGAAAAACTTCAGGTGAAAAACTTAAACTAGGTTTATTTGTAATTATAGGATTGTTATTGTTTACAGTAGCCATTTACCTTATTGGAGAACGCCAAAACCTATTTGGCAAAAGTGATCTTATAAGTGTTAAGTTCTCAAATACGAACGGTTTAAATAAAGGAAATAACGTTCGCTATTCTGGTATTAATGTCGGAACTGTTGAAGGAATTAGTATGTTGAATGATTCTGTAATAAAAGTAGATTTATTGATAGAAAAAAAGATGATGTCTTATATTAAAAAAGATGCCATTGCTACTATTGGAACCGATGGTTTAGTAGGAAACATGTTGGTTAACATTATTCCTGGTAAAGGAAAAGAAGCCAGTGTGGAACCTGGAGATTATATTAAATCCTACACCAAAATTGGAGCCGATGAAATGCTAAACACTTTAAATGTAACCAACGAAAATGCCGCTCTATTAACCGTTGATTTATTAAAAATAACCAATGCCATTAACAACGAAAAAGGAACTTTAGGCATGTTGATTAATGACAGTGTGACTTCAAACGAAATTAAACAAACCATTTTTAACTTGCAAAAAACCAGTTATAAAGCCTCAAAAACAATGGATGTCTTACAGTCCAAAATTGAATCTATTAATTTAGAAAATAGTGTGGCTGGTGTTTTGGTGAACGATAAGGAGCAAGCTCAAAAAATGAAAAACATTATTACCAATTTAGAAGTGTCTAGTCAACAAATTAATACTACGTTAGATAGTATCAATAAAACAATATCCCAAATTAAAAACGGAAAAGGAGCTGTTAATTATCTTTCTACGGATAAAGAGTTTGTCAAAAACTTAGATCAAACCATTAAGAACCTAAACGAAGGTACAGATAAATTTAATCAAAGTATGGAGGCCTTGAAGCATAATTTTTTACTTAGAGGTTATTTCAAAAAGTTAGCGAAAGAACAGGAAAAGGTGGAAAAGGAGCGGTTGAAGAAGTAGGTTTTTATTTAGTGATCAGTTTGCAGAATTAAGAAAAAAAGGGATTAGGGAATAGGGATAAGTTAGAAGTAAAAAAAACCTTTGTGAACCTCTGTGCAACAAAATAATCTTGACATCCGCGTTCCTTTTTTAACCGCAAAGACGCAAAGTTCGCGAGGGGTTTTCATATTAACGGTTCTCGATACAATTTTAATTCCACTGCGCTGCATTAAAACCACTCGAACTGACGGTTGGAATTATATTTCGTTTTTATAACACCGAATCATCTAGTACTATTATTTGCCAGCTGAACACTGCAAACTAACTAATAACCCTACCATCTTCCATCATAATAATGCGATCCGTACGTTTAGCAAAATCCTTATCGTGGGTTACAATTAATAAAGACAAATGCTGCTTGTCGCATAATTCTCTAAAGATTGTAAAGACATTATCTGCATTGTTGCTGTCTAGGTTTCCTGTGGGTTCATCGCCCATGATTATGGAGGGATTATTAATAAGCGCTCTAGCTATCGCTACACGCTGCTTTTCTCCACCTGAGACTTGCGAGGCTTTCTTAAGAGCCAAATGTTCAATCTTTAGGAGCTTCAGTTTTTCGTATGCGTCTTGTTCTATTTCGGGTAATGATTTTTCACCTAGTTTTTTAGCAGGAAGCATAATGTTTTCTAACACCGTAAAGTCAGCTAAAAGATAATGAAACTGAAAGACGAAACCAATATGCTTGTTTCTTATATACGATAACTTTTCACTTGATTGCCCACTTATGACTTCATTGTTTAATAATAAATTGCCTTCATATTCGGTATCCATAGTAGAGAGAATATAGAGTAGGGTAGATTTACCACAACCGGATTTTCCCATAATAGAAACAAACTCTCCTTTTTCAATTTTAAAGTTAATGTCTTTTAAAACTTGAAAACGTACTGGCTTTTCAAAATACTTGTTAATGTTTTGTGCTTCTAAAACTGTACTCATGTTATTGTCCTCTTATGATTTTTACCGGGTCTATTTTCTTAGCCTTTTGAGCGGGTAAATAGCCTGCAAAAAACGTTGATATTAATGCGAATACTATTCCAATACCATAAAACCAGGGATTGAAATTAATGGGATAGGTTTTAACTGTAGGCAAAGCTTCTGTTTCAAACGGAATGGTGCTAATGAGACTCGATAATCCAAAGCCTAATAGCAAGCCTAAAATACCTCCTACAAAACCAATAATCATGGCTTGACTCATAAATATCATTTGCACATCTTTTCCTGAGAAGCCTGTTGCTTTTAGGATGGCAATATCATTCATCTTTTCATAAATTAGCATGTTTAAGATGTTGTAAATACCAAAACCAGCAACGATTAATAAGGTTATGGAAACCGCATAAGTAATTAAATTTCTAACGGTAGTTCCTGTTTCAAACTGTGCATTTGCGGTGTTGAAATCTATGGCTTTGAGCTCAAACTGATGTTCTATTTTTTTAGCCATTGGAAAGGCTAATTCTATATCATCTAGCTTTACATTGATATCGGTAATATAGTTTTCTGCTTCCCCTAAGATGCGTTGCACCGTTTTAAGATTCGAAAAACTTTGAATGGCATCCACATCAGAAATACCACTTTGATAAAGTCCTACAATCCTTAACGGAAAAACATCTCCCTTTATGGTACTTATTTGAATTCTGTCTCCCACATGAAGCGACATCTTTTTGGCAACACCGACACCCAACAATATTCCGTTTTCGTTATTGTGTAAAGCTTCAGTCGAACCTTCCACAATATAATCCTTTAGATGAAATAATTTGGCTTCTTCTAAAGCGTTAATCCCTGTTAAGTTTCCTGCAATTTCAATAGAGCCAGCTATGTAAAAGATTTGTGCTTTAATTTGCGGAAGAGCTCCTTTTACATTCGCATCTTCTTCCAAATATTTCATTAAAGGCAAGGCATTGTGTATCTTTTTCTGACTTAGTTTGGGTTTTATAGAACGAACAATATGTGTACTGTTGGCTAGTTTATCATACAAGGCAATAGGTTGTTCTTTAGAAGGTTCTATTTCGTTATAGATATGAATATGAGGAGTTTGATTCATCACTAAATTGTCTAACATAGTGTTTAACCCGGTCATGAAACTAACTAGAGTGATGTAGGCACCAATACCAAACGTTACGCCCAATGCAGCCACAGAAGTTTGTTTAATCTTCGTGACTAAATGCGTTTTTGCAATCGTTAAGATAACGGGCCAGTTGATCATTTTTCTGTTTTATAAAGTAATGTTTTTTCGGTAATTCCAGATAAGATTTCTACGTATTCCATGTTGCGCATTCCGGTTTTAATGGCTACTATGCCTGTGTCTGTTTTTACTTTATCATCATCTAGTAAATACTCTAAAGGAATGGTCAATACGTTTTCTCGTTGGCCAATGACTATATTTGCTTCACCCGAAAGTCCTGGATATAAGACTTTAGGCTGGCTATCAAAGATGGCTTCCACTTTAAAAGTTTGGTTGCGTTCGTCTTTTTTGGGTAATATCTTCGTCACTTTGGCTGTAAAGACTTCTCCTTTGTAGGCATCTAAACTGATGACTACTTGTTGGCCCAAAGCTACCTTTACAATATCTACCTCATCAACCAACATTTCTACAATAAATTGACTGCCACTTCCTAGCGTTGCTATGGGTGTAGCCGTATTAATTAGTTCGCCTACGTTTTTGTTGATGGCATAGACTTTTCCGTTAATGTTGCTTTTTATGGTGTAATCTTTAGTCGCTACTAATGTGGTGGTGTAGTTGTTTTTAGCTTGTTTTACATTGATGTATAATTCGTTTTTTGTACGGTTTAATTTACTTTGAAGGGTTGTCAAGTTGTTTTTAGATAAGTCGTAGTTTAGTTTTTTGGTGTCAAACTCTATTTTAGAGCCTATTTTCTGATCCCACAGATTCTTTTGTCTGAAGTAGTTGATGGAATCATTCTTATATTTCAATTGGGCTGCATTAATTTCGTCCTTAATGCTTTGGAGCACCGTAATGCCACCACTATAATTATCATTGGCTAAGTCTAAGGCTAGCTTTGCGTTTTGAGCATTCAGTTCGGGAGCTGTGTTGGTTACTTTAAATAGGGCTTGGTTTTTAGTCACTACTTGACCTTCTTCTACAAAGGTTTTTTCTAATATGCCCGATATAACCGCATACACCTGATACAAACTATCCGGTTGTATGATAACGGAACTGTAAATAGATTCGGTCATGTTAATGCGTTGCAGTGTAATTGATTCTTCTTGTTTACAAGCAACTGCAAGCAGACTGAGTAGTACTAATATGGGTAGCTTTCGCATGTGTGTTTCTTTTGATAATAGAATAAAGGTAAGGTTTTTAGGGGTATGATTTGATGATAATTGTCATGAGTTAATTGGGGAGTATTCAGTGTTCATTTATCGGTGTTCAGTTTACAGAACTTAGAGATTAGTTAGAAGACAATTGATGTTTTGTTGTAAGCATTAGTAAAAAACTTTGTGGAACTTCGTGCCTACTTTGTGAAGCTCTGTGTTACTAATACCTCAACTGTTTATTTACCGTAGATTCTTAGATTTTAAGTGCAAAGTTCGCAAAGAAACTAATCTATGTAAACCTACCACAAGCAAAGCACTTCAAGCTAAAGAAAATATGCGGTTTAAAAATAATTCATGTCATCCGCGTCCAACTTGGAAGATTAAGAGGAAAACTTAACTAGGAGAAATAAGGCTAGGAGAGTACATGTTTTTCATTTTTCATTTTACTTTTTTATTTGCTTGCCATTCTCATCAAAGTATTGTCCTTTTCCAATACTATCCATTTTATTTTCATATAAAATATAATTATTATATTTTTCAATTGAATTTATAGTTCCATTTTTATAATACTCTTTTTTTCTCTATAATCTTTTCCAAAATCGGCATTATTGTAGTAAATTGTTGAATCCAAATTTTTGTTAGATTCAAAATAGAACCATGTTTCCATGAACATATTTGTATTAATATTATTATTTGAAATTATGCCTAGTACCCCTTTTTCTTTTAAATTACTATTATCATAAAAGCACAAATGCAATTCGGAAGTTCCTAAACTATCTTTGCTTAAAATAAGAATTTTATTTTTTTATTTGAATACAATTCTTTTAAAATTGTGTCATTTTGAAACTCAATTTTATCATTACTTACTAATATCATTACTATATTCATTGTTTTTCATCTTACAAGAAATACAAAAAACTATAAAAATAAAGCGATAGTTGTTATCATCTTAAAAATTATCAAGATATTAAAAATTTAATTTTAAAGTTTTTAGAAGTAGGTAAAACTTGTTAAATATAAAATTAAGTAATTTTTTTTTTTTAAATTACATTATAAAGCCTAATTCTGTTTTTATAATTAATTTTACTAGAGTTTGAAAAAAATAATTCATAATAAAAGGATTCAAATAAAGAGTATTTCTCATCTTTATATTTAAGTTCATTTTTAAACTCATCAAAAAGAATTTGTCTTAAATCAATTTTTTGTGTTGAAGAATAGGGTAAAATTAGAAAAGCAATATCAGCAGTTTTGTAATTATAACTATCTGCAATTCTAAAATTTGTAGTTGTTGTATCTAATAATTTTTCAACAAGACTTGGGACTATTGAATCTTTATTTTTTATTATCTTTTGAAAAACAGAATTTCCTTTTGGTAAATAATTTTCTTCAGGTAATCTTGCATAAGTTAAACTATCTAAAACAGGAAATTTATTATTGTTCATTAAATAATTTCCTTAACCTATATTACATGAAAGAACAACAGAAATGATAAATAAAAAGAATAAATGATATTTAGTTGATTTCATATCTGTTTTTAAAAAGGAGACTTTATTTGTTATTTTGCCGTCAATTGTAAAATAAATTTTTCTAACTTTTTACAAATATTTGAATAAAAAAGACAAAGGTTTGTACTTTCATTTTCTGACAAGATTTCACAATCTTCCTTAATAATTACTATTTTTTTTGTGATGGTCGATACTTTTATATTTTGAACGATCTTTCCTTGTTTATAATAGTTTACTTCTAAATCATAATGACTTAACAATGCAACACTTTTCTTATTGTAAGAACTCTGTTTTTTTAGTAATTTATTTAAATTTATATTGTTCTCTTCGGTTATTTTTTTTCTTGATAGTATAATAACTGTATCTCTTACTTCTTCTAAATCTTCATAATATGGAAGTGTAATAATTCCTGTAATAGTATCTTCAACAGGATGTTTAATTTTTGAAGCCAAAGGAACAACAAATTCTTTGCTCTGATATGAAATTTTAAACACAACAATGCTATCTAGTTTTTCTTGTGTTATAAAACTAGTGTCATTAAATTGCTGACCAGAAATGGTTTGGTTTAGTATTAAAAGAAAAAATACAATTAATAATGATTTTATTTTATTCATTGTAAATTAATTTAAGGGGTTAATAATTTAGTTACACTAGCTTTATCATAAATTCCATAATTTAGTTCCCCTAATGTTATCCCCAAATAAGTTTCAAAAAAACCTACATTCATTTTTGTGTCATCTGATATTCTAAAAACTTCAGGTGACCCAAAAGACGAATAAGTTGCGGGTAATGAATATTGAACTGTTACATCAACACTATAAGCTAACCATGCTGCATAATTTGAGCAATAATTGGTTGAAAATATTTTTTTTACTTGTAAAAGAGTTAATTTGATTTTACCATTTGACATAAAAGTAAACTGGTTAGAATCAATATATTTAGATAAAATTTCATGATTTGGAACAGCTATATCATTTATGATAAACTCATCAGTATCTTTTGTTGTGCCATCTTTTTTATATAACGGATTCTGCATTACTTTTTTAATTAAATAATTAAAAGGAGGATGACTCTGACATCCCCAAATTTTAAATACTCCATCATTTAAAAAAGCATTTTTAAAATTTGAATAATCAATAACTTTGTTTTTTATATCGTTTATTCTCATATCGAGATCAATTGCATCTTTTTGTGATGAGTTCGCTAATATTGGTCCTCCAGGATAGGCATGAGAAAAAATATTTACTTCTTGTAAAGTATTAGGATTACTTATTCCTATTTCTTCTATAGTTTTATATATATCTTTCTTTGTAATATATTTTAACTTCCCTATTGAATCAAATGCATGTCCTTTAGTTACAGGATAATTACTTTTTGAAATACTATCAAATTTTTCTATAGAAATTGATTTTCCATTTGAAATTGTTTCAACAGTACCTTTTAAGTCAATAATAATAAATGTTAAATCATTTTTACTTTTATTATTAGCAATAATTTTAGATTTATAATCATTACAATATTTAATAAATGAGTTCCCAGTGTGGTATTCTATACCAGCAACTAAAATATATTGTTTTAAAGTTGTGACTTGTAGATTTGCCCCTTTAAACCCATTTCTTCCACTTATTTCAAATGTTGCCATAAAATTATATTGTATGAGGCTTTTTTAATTCTGCACTTCCATCTGCTTTTACTATTCCAGCTACTGTAATTAAAGTTTTTCCATCTTTTACTTCTCCTCCGTCTTTTTCAGTTATGTCAAGAAAAACAAAATCTCCTTCTTTATAGTTTTTTGTTTTGACTAAAATATTGACATTATCACCTGTATTTGAATTTTTTATTTCTTCTTTAGTATCATTATCTATCCAAATTGCACTTATTATTTCTTTTGGACTTTTTACAATTTCCTCTACATTACTAGGAACATTAATTTGACCCGAATCAGTAATTTTAATTTCTGTGCCACCATAATTACACATAATTGTGCTTTGTTGTAATAATGGTTTTTGGTCTTGTATTAAAACGGTTCCTGTGTCTTTCCATTCACCTAATTGCATTACTGCAGCACATGGACTAGCACTGTTTGGACTTTTTGTACAAGTACCCATAAAAATTAGACTTTTTTTGTCTTTTTCTTTTACAGTTGCTGTTTTTTTTCCTTGTGTAGTTGGTGTATCAAAATTAACTTTTAATAAACCTATTGGGTTTGTACAAAGTTTGCATTCTAACTTTGCTCCATCAATTACTAGCAATAATTTTTTATCTGCTTTTTCTTCTTCTTGACGTTTTTCTCGCTTAGCGTTGTTGTCTGGTTTTGCCATGCTATTGTCGTTATAGTTTATCCTAATAAAAGGATGTTGTATTGTATTTTTTTATCTTCTTTTTGAGTTATCAAATAGGCTTCTTCTAATTGGAAATCAACATAAGATAATTCTCCGTTGTAAACATTAAATCCGTTTTTTAAAGGTTTTCTTTCTGTGTGTATTTCTCCAAATATGTGATAATAAATTTTATCTTTCTTTTCTGGATATATTTTTTCTTCTACTATACTATCGTAATCTAAAACTTTTTGCGCTCTAATAACTGGCATTTGCCATAAATTGTATTTCCCAAAAAAACCAGTAAAATATAATCCATACATTTTATAATCAGAAAGATACAAAATTAATTCTTCTTCATTTTTTAGTAAATTACTTATTGTTTCAAAAGCTGAAGCAATCTCTTGACCTTTGTTGTGTTCTAAAAGTTCGTTTTTAGTTTTTTCCCATCTTTGACTCATTTCTTTTAGGTTGTACACATAAAGTATTTGTCCTTTGTAATTAACTCCTACTTCAATTTCGTCAAAAGCATAACTCATTTGTTTTATTAAAAACTCGTTAGGCTCTGAAGTTTTACTTTCAATAGTTAGTTTAGAGAGAAATAATTGGAAATTTGATATAATCTCTGTTCTTTCATATAATGTAATTGCAACCTCTCTAATGTAACTTTTCTTTTTTATTCTTTTTGGATTGGAAAAATCTTCTACTATAGTTTCAAACCTATATTTATATGTTTTATCGAGTAAAGGTTCTAACGTGAAAAATTTTAGTCCGTTTACTAAGTTTATGTTTATCAATGTTCTCTTCTTTTTCTATTGGTATTTGGATCCATACCTAAACCAGCTCTAGTTGCAGACCAATGTAAATATTCATTTCTTAATTTTCTTAATAAACTCTGCTGCGAATATCCAATAACTACAACTTCTTTAAGCATTTGACCTTTTCCTACACTTTCATCTTGTTTATTATTTAGTAATAAGTCATTGTTTTGAATATTTTCAATAGGGATATTTGGTCTATAATTAGAAGGATCTAAATTATCATAAACTATTGGAGAATAAGAATCATTAACTAATAAGCCTTTTTCAATTTTTTCGTTTAATTCTTTTGCTTGTTTTTTTGCTTCTAATTCTTCATCGCTTTTAAATTCCCATGATGGTCCATCTTCAAAAACATAATCTCTTAAATATGATTTTGATTGTTTTAAAACTTGCTCTTCATCAGGTAATGGATATTTTGTTTCTGTACTTTGTTTTATATATTTCTTCATATAATCAGATCCAAACTCTTCCATGTAGTGCAGTGGAATATAACTATATTCTTTTTTTAAATTTCTTTTTCCTGTAATATATCTATATGCTAACCCACCTGTTAAAATTTTGGCAAATTGTCCATTTAATTCTATTTGATCATCTTTAAACCAATGCTGCTTTACTAATTCTTCTTTATATTTTCTTAATTTATGAAATGGTAAATGATTAGATGTTTCTATTTCAGAAACCGTTTCTTCTCCAGATTCATAGGAACCACCAATATCACAATGAACTCCTGGAAGTTTTCTCTCAACTACAAAACCATACTTTGGAGCCTTAGTTAGTGAAAAACTTTCTCTATGTTCATTTTCTGCGGTAAAATGAACCAATTTTGTAAAGCCTCCCAAATTGTTTAGTTGCAATTGTTCTACATCATTGTTAAAATAACTTGTAACTAAATGTCTGACACCTTTTATAAGTAGCGTAGGCATTTTTGCGTCTCCAAATTCTTCATATGAAGAAACTGTATCATAGATACCTATGAAACGGATACAAATTTCAAGTTCTTTAAGTTCTTCTTTACTTAAAACATCTTTTTCAAGTAAAGAATAGCCTAAATGTCCATAACGAGGAGTTTTGCCGTCTATTAATAAACTTTCATCTATTTCTTTACCATCACTATCTCCTTTAACTGTTTTAAATTTTTTTTGTGGCATTCCACTTTGGCTGTAAGGATTTACAGGATAATATCCATCTTGTACTCTTATATTTTGAGGAGTTATTGGCTTTTTTGAATTAATTTCATATACAAAATTTCTTGCAGCAGCAGCCCCACGACTAAAACCTGAAACATCTATGGTTATTTTTGTTAGTTTGGTATCTCCTTTTGTATTTTTAATAGATTTAATTCTTTTTGCTAATTTTTCACACGCTTTACGTACTTTTCCTCTTACTCCTGTTACACCCGAACCGTACATAAATCCAGCATCTACATCACTTTTCTCATCCTCTGTTCCAATACCTTCTACATATAATCCATAAGTATCTGAATCACAACAATTATACATTCGTGCAACATTGCTATAATCATTAGCATAACTGTTATCATCAATATCTGTTTTTTTTAGCCAAAGATTTGATGCTTTGCGCTCCATACCTTCTTCATTGTATGTTTTTTTTTCGTTAGCTGTAGCTTTTTCTGCTCCTTCGAGGCCATATACTTTTTTTCGAATTTCAGTGTTTCTTCTATTATTAAGTGTACCATCTAAAAATACACCAAATTCAAGTTGTAAAAACTTGTCTTCTGAATTATCTTCTCCTGTATTATATACATAAGTTGTACCCATAATTTACCACTTATTATCAGATTCAAAAACTTTTTGTTGGCTTTTTGTTATTGCTATTTCTTTGCCATTACCTTTTAACTTAACGGTAATAAAAGTATTGGTCATATTTACTTTAAATTCTAGTTCGGCTTCTGTATCTTTATTGTCTTTATATAGAATTGTAAATGCTTCAAAAATTTCGTTTTCATCAAATTCTACTTTCCCAGAATATAATTGCCCTTCCTTATCATACCAACTAAAACCTACCGATTTAGGAATGGCTTGTTTGGTATATTCTATTTTTAAATTATAATTATCTTTATAATCTGTTCTAATAGGAAAATTAAAATCTCTAATTGAATATCTTTCTCCGTTTAACAAATCCAGAGTTACTCGTTCATTCATTTTACCATCATTTTGTATAACGAAAGTAGGTTTCCACACATATTTAACTCTATAACTATCCCATAATCCGTAAGGAATGGGCTTATTTTTATTGGTTTGTTGTACTTCTAATGGAACAATTTTTTCGTTTTCCATTACTCCTTTTCTATAAACAGCATCAAAATATAATCGTTCATGACTGTCTAACCCTGGTGGTTCTTTTATTTCAATTTTTTCTCCTTGATATCGACCTACTTCTGTAGTTTTTGCTGCTCCTGCCATCCAAACAACTACAACGCCACCAGGAGCAAAACCTGCAATAATATAATAATAATCTTCATGTTTTAACTTTCCGCTAGCTCCTCTCATTTCAAAACCTTCTTGAAATAATTGTTCTATTTTTTTATGGTCTATTTCACACTTTATTGTGTAGAAACAATCTTCCGCAAAAGCTAACCAAGTTACCTGTAACCCTTGAGGTATTTGTTTGCTTTCGCTCATACTACCTCCTGTTTCTCCCCAACCAGCAGTTCCTACTCCTAAATGTAAGCTTTGATAAGGCTCAGCAAAACCACCACTATATACTTCAACAGGATACCCATCTGGGCATGTAAATGTAGGGTTCCAAGCAAATTTTTCTGTTTGTGTTGTTTCCATATTTTGTTGTTGTGTTTGCTTGTTTTGGCAAGCACTTAATTGTGTTATTAGTAAAATAAATAGTAGGTTTTTCATTTTTTACTTTTTAAGATATGAATAGCATTTTCATAATTTTATGTAGTTTAATAACTCTACATTTAGGCGAAATCAGTATTCCAGCTTTTTTTGAACTTTAAAAATTTTAAGCTTAGTTTTGTATTTTTATAAATTATTATTTTTGAAATTAAAATTTCAGAAAGCCATTACCCTTTATTGACTTTCGCATCAATAGCGCCCAATATTTTGGCAACACCAGCACTTTTAAATAAAATATCTCCTTGCTCTGCTTTGTGCGTTGTTGTTGCAGTAGTTTCTGTTAAATCTCCAGCAATTTTTACTGTTTTGTTTTCGTCTATAGTTTGATTGTATGTTTTTGCAGATAATCTATGTAAGTCTGTAACTGACAAAGAATTGTTTGCTCCAACAGAAGTATCCCTATTATTTTGTACACTTGTTGTCATATTGTTTCCAACACTTATATCTAAATTTTCTCCAACACTTATACTCATGTTTTTTGGTGCATTCACACTAATATTTCCTTTGCCGTCCATCATCCATGTGTTGCCGCTTGGGTCTTCTATGAAAACACTTCCTTCAGCATCGTTCATGATGATTTTTGTTCCGCTTCTGCTTTGGATGACTTTGTTGTCATTGCCAGAAGTTGCATAACTTGAACTTTCACTTCCATTGTACATGGTTCCTAAAACGAATGGTTTCTCTGCATTTCCAGCTTCGAAGGCTACTAATACTTCTTCTCCAATTTCTGGGATGAAATACATTCCTTTTCCTGAACCTGCATGTGGATTGGTCATTCGAATCCATGGTGTGTTGTCTTCTTGCCAAGCGAATTTTACTTGAACTCTTCCTAATCCTGCTGGATCGTTGTTGTCTGTCACAACTGCGGTTTGTGTATCAGCAATTGGGTGACTGTGCACATTCCCGTAAGGTGGTGCTAAAACATCTTCTGGAACCGCTTGAAAACTGT
>NZ_CAXBGY010000009.1:0-150493 GCF_963975515.1 uncultured Flavobacterium sp. | reverse complement strand
ATTAACTAATCCTCAAGCAACTACACAAAAATCCTTTTAATCCTTTTAAATCTGCGTGCAACTTTAATTAACTAATCCCCAAGCAATTACACAAAAATCCTTTAAATCCTTTTAAATCTGCGTGCAACTTTCATTAACTAATCCCCAAGCAACTACACAAAAACCCTTTAAATCCTTTTAAATCTGCGAGCAACCTTTAATCAATTAATCTTCAAACAACAACACAATACTCCGCAAAAATCTGCGAGCAAACTTCCTTATACGTTTTCAAAATAAGTATCCGGATCATTAGGATCATAAAACTCATTAATCCAAAAATTCGTATACAAAACCTCATCCCCAATATTTTTAATATTATGGGTGTACCAAATCGGCATATCCACATAAGCAGGCTCATCCCCGTCTAAATAAAAATCTAAAACTTCATCTGTTCCAATCTTTCTTAATTGAATAAGAGCTTTACCTTTAATAACTGCAAATCGTTCTATTTTTCGGGTATGGTAATGATTTCCTCTTGTAATTCCAGGCACTGTTGTTGAAAAAGACACTTGTCCCCCAACACCCAATCTAATAATTTCCACAAAAGAACCTCTAGGATCTGTATGCTCCACAAACTTTACAGGGTAATAATTGTTAATATCCATATAACATCTAAAGGTGTTGAATAAATTCAATTCAAAGGTATTGGCAATAGTTGGAATTTCTCCTTTATCTTGGTATTGTTCTTTATAGTTTTGAAGTAACGTTAGTAATTCCGAAACTTTAGCTTCACTGGTGTGATTTACTATAAGTTTTTCGACATTGCTTTTATTTTGTATAGCTTTTAGTATTTCAGCAACTAATTCTCCAACATAGATTAATTTTAAATCTCCATCCACATCAATTTTTGGCGTTTCATTGTTTGCTATTTGGTGTGAAAAAGTAGCTACTACTGAATTATAATAAGGATGACCAAAAGGTCCAAATACGTTTGGAATTATCATTCCTGTAAAAATTGCATTTGCTTTTTTAGCCCAAGCAGCAAATAACTCTCTGCCTTCTTTTTTTGATTTTCCGTATAAATTATCACGCTCTTCTTGTGATGAAGAAGAAATTAATACATGAGCTTTACTTTTTGTTCGTTCTAAGGAACTAATCAAGGATTTTACTAAACCTACATTAGTTTCATAAATAACTTCTGGTTCGTTATGTCTGTTTAATGCTGCTAGATGAACTATCACATCACATTGAGATACGAAAGCATCTAGTGTTTGTTCTGAATCGAAAAAACTTTTTTCAAAAGGTATGCGTTTAAAAACTTCAGGTTGTAGTCCTAATGTATTGTATAAATGGGTTCCTACAAATCCGTTTTGACCTGTTATTCCTATTTTTAACATAATTTATTTATTGCACGCAGATTTCGCAGATTTGCGCAGATTTATTTCTTTTTAATTGAACGCGGATGATCTTGATTGAACGGATTATCGCGGATGTTTTATTCTTTTTTTTTGCACGCAGATTTCGCGGATTTGCGTAGATTTTTTTTTATTTAACGCGGATGACGCTGACTGAACGGATTCTTGCGGATGTTTTATTCTTTTTTTTGCACGCAGATTTCGCGGATTTGCGCAGATTTTTGTTTTTATTCTCTCTTAAACCTTTATTTTTTGCACGCAGATTTAAAAAGGATTTTTATTATCTTAATCTTTATTTTTTAAAGTGATTACTATCGAAACGGTATTCATCTTTTATAGTTCCTAAATTATAATCTGACAAGGCCATTAATTTGGCATTTTCTTCTAAAGCTTGAATACTTGTTATGAAACCTTGTGGCACATGAAGTACATCAAAACTTGTGGCTTGTAAAACATGCTCTACTTGTTCTAAAGTTTGAGAAGGCTTTTCCCAATCATCTATAGCAATTGTAGTTATTTTAAAACTTCCTTGAACGGCTGAAAACCATCTTTGCTCTACTTTATGTCCTTGCCAACCTCTTACAAAATCAGTATCCTTATTTTCAATGAAATAGATACGTTTTATTTCTGATGCATCGTAATCATTATTATATGTAATGGTTCCTCTTTCATCTGTATGGCTATTTCCTTTTATTATAGTTGGAATCTTTTCCATCATCAATACTAGTTTTGTTTTTAATTTTTTTTTGAAAATTGCTAAAGCAATTTAGTTATTGCACGCAGATTTAAAAGGATTTAAAAGATTTTTTTAAGTAACATAATAACTGAACACTCTTAACCCGGCATTTGTGCTACATCTTCCCCAAAAACCTCTTTTCTAATCAAAGGTAATTGAGCTAATAACTTTTTCATACCTTCCACATCTTGTTGTTCTGTATTGTGAGAATGATAATCTTCAATTTGTGAAATATCTTGTTCTCCTTCAGAAAAATATTGTGCGTAATTCAAGTTTCTGTTGTCTGCTGGAATTCTATAGAAATCTCCCATATCTTCTGCTTTAATCATTTCTTCTCTTGTACAAAGAGTTTCATATAATTTTTCTCCATGACGGGTTCCTATGATTTTTATTTCAGTATCTGCTTTACACATTTCTTTTAAGGCTTGCGCTAAATCTCCAATGGTTCCAGCTGGTGCTTTATTAACAAATAAATCTCCCGAATTTCCATGCTCAAAAGCAAATAATACTAATTCAACTGCTTCATCCAATGACATTAAAAAACGAGTCATTTTTGGGTCTGTGATAGTGATAACTTCGTTATTTTGAATTTGCTTCAAAAACAAAGGAATAACAGAACCTCTTGAAGCCATTACATTACCATATCTTGTTAAACAAACGGTGGTATCATTCAAATTTCTTGAAGCTGCAATAGCAACTTTTTCCATTAGTGCTTTGGAAATTCCCATTGCATTAATAGGGTAAGCTGCTTTGTCTGTACTTAAACAAATTACTTTTTTAACTTTATTGGCTCCAGCTGCATCAATTACATTTTGAGTGCCAAATACATTAGTTTTTGTAGCTTCCAAAGGAAAAAATTCACAAGAAGGCACTTGTTTTAATGCTGCTGCATGAAAAACATAATCCACACCACGCATTGCGCGCTCTATACTTGCATAATCTCTTACGTCACCAATATAAAATTTTAGTTTGTCATTTTTAAGCTGGTTACGCATGTCGTCTTGTTTCTTTTCATCACGAGAAAAAATGCGAATTTCACTGAAATGATCTGTATGTAAGAAACGTTGCAAAACAGCATTTCCAAAAGAACCTGTTCCACCTGTGATTAAAAGAGTTTTATTTTTTAACATAAATTTGTTTTTATCGAATTATTTGGATTTCAAAGATATTAAATAAGAATTTAAATGCTTTTGAATACTATTTATAGTTATCTGGCAAGTCCATTTTTTCCCAGAAATAGCTATATTCTCCTGGTGTTATGGCAAATAATGTTACAGCAATTAGTGCAATTAATGCAATAAAATAAAATAATTCTCTAGTTTTAGAACTATTAGTACTAGAAGCATCTATCAAATATGGAATCCAAACCATAATTATTACTGTAAAATATTGTGCAATTCTACCAGCACTAGGATTTACCCATTGCAACGGAAAGAAAAACAACGCTAAAGCAAACATATTATACATTCGAAATGTTGAAGGAGCAATAGTCATCATTTTTTTATAAACTAAAATTGCCCAAACAGCTAAAAAAACATGTAACGCTGTTAAAACAATAGAACCTCCTGTTTCATATTGTTCTGTATAAACCGAAAATCTCTCTTCAGCTTCAACAAAACTAACTAAAAACACTGCTATCTGATTTTTAAAAACTAAAAACAATGGAAACCCTAAAATAGCAAAACGGAATAATAGTTTTGGTTTTTTAAATTCTGAGATAAAATATAAGGGTAGAAAAACAAAAGCAGAAATATGAAAGAGTGATGCTATGAAAACAAAGAGCAGAAAGTAAATAATTTTTCTTTCAACTATATATTTATAACTCCAAAAAAGAATTGCTGTAGCTAAAGTTTGTCTTATACCTGTTATAGAGAAAAAGCCATAAAAATTACCCATGTAAATAACATAAGCTAAAAGTACTTGATTTATTCTTGTGGTGTTTTTATGAATAAAATACCCTAATGCTGGCATAAAAATAGCTGCCACAAATAGTAGATACCATTGAAAATCATCGGTAAAAACCTGAAAAACCTTTTGGAATAAGTTGTAAAATGGATCTTTTTCTTCAAAAGCATATAGGCTATTAATAATTTCGGTCCAAGAATCTAATTTTACAGATTCAAAAATTAAGTAATATTGATAGGTATCTGCACCTACTGCCCAATTTCTTAACCCTGATTGTAAAATTAAGAGTATTGTAACCACAAAAATATATCTTGCTTTCTTTTTATCATAATTGCCTTTTATGCTATCACTTGAAAAAAGCACAGCAAGTATAATTATTATAAAAATTACAATTAATCTTATCATTATTGAAGTTATTTTGTTTTATTAAAAAACTCTCTTAAAGCTTTGTCTTTTTCGTCTCCTTTCAAATGACCTAATTTTAATGATCTTTTTTTAATACCTTCTAAATATTCATCTGTACTTTTAATAAATTTTGCAGGTACACCTCCAACTACTGAATTATCTTCAATATCTTTTGTCACTACTGAACCTGCCGCTACAATACAATTATTACCAATTTTAACTCCTGGCATAATAATACTTCTTACGCCTATGTAAACATAATCTCCAACAGTTATTGGAGCAGTAATTTCTAAATCAGGTATTAAATGTCTAAACAATAATGTACCTCCATCATGTGTAATAAAAAGAACTTCTCTAGTAATATGAACATGATTTCCAAGAGTTATTGACCATGGTTCTGTACTAAACATTCCAATTGGACTTCCATAAATATGAACATTTTCACCTATTTGAACGCCAATGTGTTTTGCATATCCAACATGACTTAATCGTGAATAAACAGCACTAAATATTGTATTGTATATTTTTTTTATAATTTTAATTAATAGCATTTTATTAAATTTTTAAAACTTTACTATAATCATCCCAATTTCCAATGTCTTGCCAACTGTTTTCTGCAATTGGAAAAACTCCTACTTTATCCTTATTTTTAATCACTAATTCAATAAGGTCTGTGATGTGGAAAAATTTATTTTCTGGAATTAAGTGTAGCATTTCTGGTTCTAAAATATACATTCCTGTATTTATTTGAAATACTAATTCTGGTTTTTCATCTAATTTGCTTAAAATTCCGTTTTCTTTGGTTTGTAATGTACCATAAGGAATTTTGTATCGTTTTATGGCAGAAACAATCGTAATTTTATTGTTATTTAGTTTATGATAATTATAAATTTCTTCCAAATCCTGATCTATTAAAATATCGCAATTGGAAACAAAAAAAGTGGAATGTATTTTGTTTTTTATTAAGAACATAGAACCAGCAGTTCCTAATGGTTTATCTTCTTCAAAATAATTCATTTTATAATTTGAATTATTTAACACATTAAAGTAATTTTTTATGGTTTCTGCTTTGTAATTTACTGACAAATAAAATTCCTTGCAACCTACAGTAACAAAACGATCCATTATGTCTTCAATAATGGTTTTTTCATTAATAGGTAATAAAGGTTTTGGGAATATATTAGTTAAAGGTTTAAGTCTTGTACCTTCTCCACCAGCCATTATAATAACAGGTAAGTTTAACGATACTTTTTTAGGTTCAAATTGTGCTCCAAACAAATCTTCCCAAAACAATAAATTAATTAGAGAATTATTTTCGTTTAGAATTGGCATACATTCTGTTCTAAACTCAATCATTTTTTTCTTTATACTTTCTAAAGAATCTTTATCACTGCAAGTAGTTATTTCTTTTCTTAGAATATTATCTATTGAGTTTTCTAATTTGTATTTGTTGATTATGGCTCTTTGAATATCACCAATACTTAATACGCCATAAAACTTTTCTCCTTCAAGAATAATTAATAGTTTTCGTTTAATGGAATCCATTCTTTCTAAAGCCTCAAGAACAGAAAACTTATTGTTTATAAAAATGGGGTTTTTTAAATCTATTTGTTTACTCATGTTTAATTTATTTTTTTGATGCTAAAACATCCTTATATATTGAAAGCAAATTAGCATATATTTTATCGTTATTAAACTTATCATTAATTAGGTTAAATGCATTGTCAACCAACAATTGAGTTCTTTCTTTATTGTTTAATACTAATAGAATCTTTTCCGTTAATTCTACAATATTTTCTTTTTCTACTAAGGTTAAACATTCACTCTCATCGTTTAATGTTGGAATTCCTCCTACAGCATTTGCAACAACAGGAATTTTCATAAACATTGCTTCTCTAATTGAACCTGGAATACCGTCAAAATGTGTTGGCAAAACATAGACTCTCGCTTGAGCGGCTAATTTAAAAACATCTTGTTGTGTGGGCTGAAATCCTGCAAAGGTAATGTTATCTTCTAAACCATAAGTTTCAATCATGGATTTAATTTGATTCAAATAAGATTCAGCTCCTCCACCAATTATGATGGCACTTATCGTTGGGTTTACTTTTTTGATCTCTTTTAGAGCAATAATTAAATCTTCAATTCCTTTGTCTTTACTTATTCGTGCATAATAAACAATATCGTATTTTTTTTGATGAAAATCTGTTGAAGAAACTTCTGGCTTTGTAGTAGGATAATGATCGTTATACATTATCGGATTTTTATTAAAGTTTGCTAAATTTTTTCTAACATCAGAAGTTGCTACTGTAAAATGTTTTGCTTTTTCATTTATCAATCGTTCATATCTAATTCTGTTCCATCTAATATATTGACTTATTATATTTTTAGGTTTTGATGATAAAGAAACAAACCCTTGAATTGTTACTAAAACAGGATATTTATCTAATAAAGATAATATGGGAGAACTATACAAAGGGTTTTCAGAACCGTGAAGATGAATTAAATCTGGTTTTATTGTATCCACTACTTTTAAAATAGCATTTGTAGCAGTGTTGTAATTAATTGAAAAATTATAGGCTTTTGCAGGAATAAAGGATCGTCTGTATTGGGTTAAGTGAACCTCAATATTATCTAATTTAAAAAACTTATAATCATTAGAATAATAATTTGGAGAAATAATAGACAGCTCTATATCTTCTTTGTTTCTGAATAATTCTATTAATTCTGTTATCCAAGGAGATGCAAAAAAGGATTTATCATTACCAATTATGTTTTGTATCTCTTTGTTTGCAAAACTACAAATCCAAACTATTTTCTTTTTTTCCATTACTGGTAACTTATATTGTTTTAACTAAATATTTATTTAATTTTTTTTGAGGGAATACCAACATAGACACCTTTTTCTTTAATATCTTTTATTGTTACAGAACCCGCTCCAATAATTGTACTTGAGCAAATGTTTAAATTGTCAATAATTGTAGCATTTGTGCCAATGTAGCATTTAGCACCAACTTCAGTGAATCCGGCAATACTTACTCTTGGTCCTAAAAAACAATGCTCATTAACAACAGTATCATGTGCAATTGCTACACCTATATTTAACAATACATTATCACCTAATCGAACACCTTTATCTAAAATTACACCAGGAAAAAGAAAAACTCCTTCACCAAGTTTAACAGATGAATCTACTAAACAAGATTTATGGATAATATTTGCAAAAGGTATTTTGTTTTTAAATTGATTAAAAACTTTTTCTCGATATTCCATTCTAGAATAACCAACTGCTACAAATAAATACTGAAATTTATTATCTTTAAAATCGTTTAAAACATCGTTTAAAGTACCAATAACTTTTATTCCATCAATTGATTTTCCGATTTCGGAAAAATCATCATAAATTCCCAAAACAGTAAAATGACCACTTTCTAAAGCTTGATGTATAACCAACTTTGCGAGGTCTGAACTTCCAATTATTGCAAGTTTTTTCATTTTTATGTTAGTTTTAATTTATTTTTTGTTTCTCTTACGAAATTTATTTTTTGATCTATAATATGAATAATTGCTGATTTTTCTTTAGTATCAAATACAATATAAGATGGCAAATCATTTCCTCTTGGCAGTGTACATGAACCTGGATTAAGTATAAATCTATTATCATACTTTTGAATATAACTTTTATGTGTATGACCCAAAATTAAAACATCAAACTTGTTATTATTAAACAAATCATCAAAATGTTCGTAATCAGGATAAATATACCCATCAAAAGGATTTTGGGGATTTCCATGACAAACTAAAACATCTAAGTTATCTATGCAAAAACGAGTTGTTAAGTTTGCCTTTTTTATAAAATCAATATCAAACGAAGTTATTTCTGGAATTGAATGATATAATTGACCATATCGTTTATCATAATCTTCTGAAGAAATTAAGTTAATATCTAGATTATTGAATTTAGATTTAAACCAAATTGGGTCAATTTCTCTCAAAAAATATAAATCGTGATTTCCTAAAATAAATTTAACATTATATTCTATAAATAGTTCTATCACTTCTTTCCCTCCTTTAAAATAGCCAAAAAAATCTCCAGCAAAAATATATTCATCATATATATTATTTTTAAAGATTGGCAATATATTATCTACTCTACCATGTAGGTCGGAAAAAATTAATATTTTCATTATAATAAATTACTTATTTGACCTTTTTCACTATTTTTAGGAATTTCAATTTCTTGAAAAGCTCTATAATATTTATTTCCATAAGAAATTTTTTGTTGGGCTATTTCTTCATCATAAAAGAAATTATTGATAATCATTTGAGGTTCATTAAAACCTGCTAATGTTCTCATAGGTGCAGAACCACTAAACCTTGGGTTTATTTCAAAAAGCGATGGTTTATTATTATTATCTAAACGTAGTTGAATATTAATTGGCCCTGTTGAATTGACTTTTCGAGCAACATCTTCACAAAATTCATTGATAAAACCTGGCTCACAAACCTCAGCGTAACCAGTTGCTCCACCTAATAATAATCTTTTCATTACAATGGATTGAATGACTTTACCGTTTTTATCTGAAATAACTCCAACAGTATATTCGTGATCGTTTCTTCCAATAAATTCTTGAATAATATAGTTTAATCCTTTTATTACAAAGTAATCACAAATAATTCTTAATTCAATTTCATTTTGAGCAATAAAAATATTTTGACTTCCTCTTCCTTGTCGTGGTTTTATTATAATTGGATAAGTAGTTTTTTCGTTGTTTACTACTTCTTCAATATCTAAAAATGTTTCCGGAGTTCCAATTCCTAGCTTTGATAAGTATTCATAAGTATTCCATTTATCATCACCTATTGTTATAGTTTCAATATTATTTACAAGAGTAATGATATTAGATTTATTCAATTTATCTTTAAATTCAGAAATAATTCGTGCTTCCCATGTTGAACCAGGCAATACTACATCAATATTATTTTCTTTACATATAGTAATTAAATTATCAATATAATCTTCACCATCATCAGGAGTTTTATTTGTAATTAAATAGTTATCAACTCTATAAATATGAGCTGCATTTTTTGAATGTTCTAAAATTGTAATATTTTCATATTTTGCATTTCTTAAACATTTTAATAATCCTTCTGAAACGCTACATCCTTTGGCACCAATCAATAGAATTGAAAGTTTACTTTTATTATTCTTGATATTCATATATTTTTGAAATTAACTTTTCCCAACCTGCTTTTTTTAAGAGGAAGTTTGTTATTATTATTTTTGCTATATATTCTGTCTCATATAATTTTTGATTAAAAATATTTGAATAATCAAATTCTTTAAGACCTACATTTTCCGTGATTTCTTTTTGTAAATCCTCTTGCATCTTAGTATTCATTCCACCAGGATAAAAAGAAGCAACATTAATTTCATTGTTTTCTTTTTTTATAGTTTTTGTAAGATAGTCAATAAAATTTTTAGCCATTCCATACAATCCAATTCCTGCAACAGGATTTTGAGAAATACCAGAAGAAATATTTAGTATATTAATATTTGATGAGATTTTTACATGCTTTAAAAAGCTATTAATAATGATCAAATTAGATGAAAAATTAATTGTGAGATTTTGTAAAATATCTTCATTTTTTAATGTTCCTATTCTTCCTATTGGAGTTACAATGCTTAAATTGTTTATATAATAAACTTCACCTTTATAATTATATAATGTTTTTTCAAAAAAACTATCTATTTTACTAACACTTTCTATATTATTAAAATCACATTCTCTTATTAGAACTTTATCTTTAAATTCTAATAAACCAGATAGTGATTTTTCATTTCTAACTAAACAAATAATATCAAATTTATTAATTTTTAATAATTCTGACACTAAGGCTAAACCTAAACCTCTAGTAGAGCCATTAATAATAACCAATTTATTTGTTTTTTTTTCAGCTTCCATAAACTATAGAAAAATTAAATTTTAATTAGAAATTTATTGACTTAAAGCGTTCTTTAATGTTTCAACTATATATTTTATTTCATCTTCTGATAAAGCTGCATACATTGGCAATGTTATTTCGTTATCACAAACGTATTCTGTTATTGGAAGATTTGCTGGATAATCTTTATATACTGAAAATCTATGAATTGCTGGATAATGATTACTAGTTTGGATTCCTTTTGAGTGTAAAAAATCTCTAATTGAATCTCTTTTTTCAACGGTTGAGTCTTTTAAAACTATTGGCATGATGTAATTAGAAACAAATTCTTTATTATCTAAAAACGGAACTATTACTTGATCTAATGAAGCTAATTGTTCTAAATAGGTAGCTCTAACTTTTACTCGTGCTTCTAAATCTGGTCTTAATTTATTCATTTGAACCACTCCAATTGAAGCTCTAATATCGTCTAATCTAAAATTAAATCCTAAATCTACAATATCATAAGCTGTTGCGTGTCCTTTAGCTCTTTGATAAGACATAGTTGTCATACCATGTGAACGCAATAAGCGACAACGTTTTGCAATTTCATCGTCATTTGTAATCATCATTCCGCCTTCACCAGTGCTTATGTTTTTGTTTGAAAAAAAGCTAAAACATCCTACACTACCTATTGTACCAAGCTTTTTACCTTTATATTCTGATAAAGGTCCGTGACAAGCATCTTCAATAATTTTTAAATTATGTTTTTGGGCAATTGCCATTATAGCATCCATATCTGCAGGAAAACCTGCCATGTGAACCACTACAATTGCTTTTGTTTTTGGTGTAATTAGTTTTTCAATTTCTCTTGGACTAATGTTCATATTATCTAATCCTTCAATATCACAAAAAACTGGAATTGCTCCAACATATCGAATACTGTTTACAGAAGCCGCAAAAGTTAAGGAAGGACATATTACTTCGTCACCAGCTGAAACACCATTTACTATCATAGCTAAATGAAGTGCATCCGTACAATTTGATAAACTAATGGCATGTTTTACATTAAACATTTCAACAAATTGGTTTTCTAACTCTTCGCATTTTGGTCCAGTTGAAATCCATTTAGATTTTATTGTTTCTGTAACGGCATCAATTTCTTCTTGTCCGAAATTAAGTTTAAATAAAGGTATGTTATATTCCATTTTCTTAATTTTTTAATTTTTTATTTATTTTATAGATTACTTTTTCAAGAAAGGATTTACTATCTATATGTTTATTGAAATGATATTTATCGTATTCTAAATTAAGTGCTACATTGTTTGGATGTTTTTCTAAAACAAAACTGTCATTTGCTGGATAATAAAAATCTTCAGAACTTGCGACTGTATTTGTTCGTGAACTAGTTTCTCCTATATTTGAACACAGATTGAATTTTGGCACAATAGACAACAGATTATTTTGATTACGAAAAAAACCAAATTGACTATCCCAAGTGTTTTCAGTTTTTTCAGTGATTTTTGTGGCTAACTTTTTAAAATATCTTATATAATATTGTTTTTCTTTTTTATCAATAAAATTCATACTTGATAAATTAGATTTTATTTCTTCATTAATATCTGGAATTTCAACATCGAATTTGTCCCAAACTCTTTTCCATGTGGCCCATCCCCAAATATGCCCATATTTTGAAAATGTATAATCAAATTCCATTGTATCTATTGGAGTATAGTTGTTTCCACTTACCATTGCAATTCTTTCGTCATTTTTATATTTTTCTAGCAACTCTTCAGCAAAGTAAAAAAAAGATGAAACAGGCACAATATCATCTTCAATAATAATTACGCTCTCTTCACTTTCTAATGCCCAAGAAATTGCCCCAGAAACACCATATTTACACCCTACATTTTGCTCTCTTATTAAATATTTTGTTTCACACTCCCAATCAACTTGCTTAGTAATTTCAACTACTTGTTTACATAATTCAGACTCACCTTGCTTACCTGCACGTGGCCCATCAACTGCTATATATAACTTTGTAGGCTTTACCTTTCTTATGCTCTCAAAAGCCCTTTTAGTTGTATCGGGACGATTAAAAGCTATTAACAATACTGGAGCTTTACAAGTTTCTTTCATATTCTCAATTATTTATATAAACTAATGGTTTTTAAATTTTGCTAAAAATAATTTTATAATACCTAATAGCCTATCCTTTTCAATTTTATTTATTCCAAAAAACCAGAACAAAGTTATTAGCACTGTTGCAAAACAAAATGAAACACTTATTAGTCTCAAAAAACCATATTCCATATAATGGTAAGGTACTAAAGCAACAATAAACGATACTATAACAGGAATCAATGCAGGTAGGATTGACTCCTTTATATAACTAGGTATATTAATTCCAATTATTATTTTTCCAAAATATAATCTGTTAAAAAAAACAATTGCTGACATAAAGAAACCAACAATATATATACTAGTTGGTCCGTAATTAAGTTTAAAAAACAAATAGGCTACTGGTATGTTTAATAAAAAAATCAGGGTTTCTGTTATCTGAAATTTACGTATATCTCCAACTGCTCTTATGGCATCAGTAATAGGAAATGTAAGCTTCTCCAAGAGTATTGTAACAACTGTAATTTGAAAAAATAGTGTTGCAAAATCTGGTATTTTCACCAACCATAATTTCAATAAGAAAGGTGCCTCAATGATAACAGGAATAGCAAACAAACCAAATAAAAATATTGAAAATTTCGTACTTACTTTGGTAAGATAAATCATTCTGTTTCGATCACCACCACCCTCACTTTTAACCATTTGAGGATTTATAGCCATTGTCATACTGGTGGAAACCATATTTAAAGCTGTACTTGCAGATTTTGCAATTCCTTCTGCAGCATTAATTTTTACACCAAAGAACATGTTTAACAATACACTTCTTACCTGAACAATTGCTACTGAACCTATTGATCCAAATAAATTCCAACCTGTAAAATTAAGTATAGATTTCATTAATCCTTTGTCGAAAGCACTAAAAAGCATTTTACTTTCTTCATACTTCACTCTACTATACCATTGTTTTATTATTCTAAGTACTATTTGTATCACAAGCATTAAAACTCCATATTGAATCAACAAATTTGAATTGCTATAAAGTAAGTAAACAGCAAGTAAAAGTTTAAGAATATCACCTAAAATATCTACCAAAGAAATTACTATCAAGTTCTCGTGTGCATTAATAAGAGCATCGTATGGTACAGAAATAACTGTTACAAATGTGGTCAATACCATGCATGCAAAGACAACTTGAGCATCAAAGACTTTTTCTTCAGGTATATTCAGGAAATATTCGAACAACAACACCCCTCCAATTATCATTAAACCAACAACTATAAAACCAACTATAAAATGTAAAAAAAGAGTTGTATTAAATGTAGCAATAAGGTGTTTCTTATCATCAGAACCAAGACTGTGCGCAATAAAACGCATAGATGTATTAGCCATATTTGAATTTAATATACCCAACATCGCTACAACTCCTGCAACGAGCATATAAATACCATAATCCGTTTCACCAAGAGCTTCTAATACAAGTCTTGTAGTCAACAATCCAATACAAAGGCCAATGATTAATCTTAGATATAAGACTCCTGTATTGTATACAACCTTGTTAGCTTTTTTCATTAAAACATTTTTTGTAAGATAAAAAACTTACATTTTAGAATCAAGATATTTCCCCGTTTCTTTATGCCCAAAATTAGGAATCATTGTATTAAATAAATCTACTATTTCCTCCTTTGTCCAAACTTGACTATCTTTCATTTGATGAATACTCTTAGTAAAATTTTCCAATTTTAATGGATCAAAGTTTGGTTCATTTTTTATAATTCCAAAGTTATGAAAGGCACTCATATCAAGAGTTTCATTGGTTGTGTAAAATTCTTCAAAATCTTTCTCTCCAGTGGTATCGCTACCTGTAAATAGACAAGGCCATTTTCGCGCTGCAATTAATTCATCCGCTCTAAGCCTAGCCTCTTCTTCTGATTCACATAAATGAGGTGTATAACCAAGGTCTTCAAGATATTTAACAGCTATATCTGCAAAAGAAATTAAATTTAAATTTTCATCCAACTTAGGAAAAAATATATCTCTATTATCTCCAAGTAAACATGAAATTAAACAAAGTTCCCCAGATTCTTTTGGGGTCACAAAATATCTCCTAATATCATTTGGTGCAACTATTGGCTGCTTCTTAACTATTCTTTGATTAAATCCATGAAGCAAAGAACCGTCAGAAAATGCAACATTTGCAAATCGTGCAGTCGAAATTTTTAACTCTTTACTTTTACGCATCAAAAACATCTCCATGATTCGCTTAGAAGCACCCATCATGTTTACTGGATTTGCTGCTTTATCAGTAGAAACACAAAAATATTTTTTAACTCCTTTTTCAATGGACTGTTGCATTGTTTTTTCGGTATTGAAAATATTGACATCTATCAAACGCATTAATGTAAAAGGGTCTTTCTCACTCCTAACATGTTTTAATGCAGAAAGATTTAAAACATAATCATATTCTCCATCGGACTTAATGAAAGCATCGTATTCTACTGACCCAATATCTAAAGCGAACGTTCCAAAATCACCTGATATATAACCGAAAGAACTTCTTATATCACGCACTAACTCAACCATATTGTTCTCACTAATATCAACAACATGTAACTTTCTTGGATTGCGTTTAAAAATTTCTTTTGTTACTGCTTGTCCAATTGAACCAGCTCCACCAATTACCAAGAAACGAGAACTGCTAACTATTTCAGTTAGATTATCTTCGTGTTTAATAAAATCTTGAGTAAATAATTCTTTTTCGCGTCCAATTAAATTTAAAACATTCATAGTTTAATTTATTATTTGTTTAGTTGCCACTACTGTCAATAATCTATTCATTCAAATTAATTATTTTATTAAAATAATTAATTGTTTTCTCTAGACCATCTTTAAGTTCTACCTCTGGCTTCCAACCATTTAGTTTTTCATAAGCTAATGAAATATTAGGTTGTCGTTGCATTGGGTCATCTTGAGGTAAAGGTCTGTAAACAATTTTAGATTTAGATTTGGTTAATTTTAATACATTTTCAGCCAATTCAAGCATTGTAAACTCGTTTGGATTACCAAGATTAACAGGGCCAATAAATGAATCATCTGTAGCCATCATTCTAATCATTCCTTCAACTAAATCATCAACATATTGAAAACTTCGCGTTTGCTTTCCATCACCATAAATAGTAATATCTTCACCTTTTAACGCTTGAACTATAAAATTTGAAACCACCCTTCCGTCATAAGGATTCATTCTAGTTCCATATGTATTAAAAATTCTAATGATTTTAACCTTTACATTATTTTGACTATTGTAATTCACAAATAAAGATTCAGCACATCTCTTACCTTCATCATAACACGACCTTAAACCAATAGGATTTACATTACCCCAATAACTCTCGGTTTGTGGATGAATTTCTGGGTCACCATAAACTTCACTAGTGGAAGCTTGTAATATCTTAGCATTTAATCTTTTAGCTAAACCAAGCATATTCATAGCTCCAAGAACTGAAGTTTTAATAGTTTTAATTGGGTTTTGCTGATAATGAGGCGGTGATGCAGGGCAAGCTAAATTATATATTTCATCAACCTCAGCATAAAAAGGTTCTGTAACATCATGTCTTATTAATTCAAAAAGAGGATTCTCTAATAAATGAAGAACGTTTTTTTTATTGCCTGTAAAATAATTATCTAAACAAATAACTTCATTCCCTTCTTTTAACAGTCTTTCACATAAATGAGACCCTAAGAACCCAGCTCCTCCAGTAACTAATATTTTTTTCATGTATATAATTAAAGTTCTATTTTTTTTATCGTTTTGTCCCTAAATCTCTTCGCACTATTCCCAAGTGAAGATTTTATAGATATACTTTTTTTGTATCAACATTATAGTTTTACTAGTGAATCTACGTTTACTTTGCGTTTCAATATTGCCTTGAAAGGCCAATTAAACAAAATCTACACTTTAGTTTATTTATACTGCTCTTCATAATACTTCTGATAATCCCCAGAAGTTACATTTTTCAACCATTCTTCATTAGACAAATACCAGTCTATGGTTTTTTCTAAACCTTGTTCAAAAGTTACAGAAGGTTTCCAGCCTAATTCTTTGTTTATTTTTGAGGCATCAATAGCATATCTTAAATCATGTCCTGGTCTGTCTTTTACGTAGGTAATTAACTTTTCAGACTCCCCCTCTTCTCTTCCTAATTTAGCATCCATTTGTTTGCACAAAAGTTTTACTAAATCTATGTTTTGCCATTCATTAAAACCTCCAATATTATAAGTCTCATGGTTTTTGCCTTCATGAAATACTAAATCAATAGCCACAGCATGATCTTCCACAAACAACCAATCGCGCGTATATTTTCCATCTCCATAAACGGGTAAAGGTTTTTTCTCTATGATGTTATGAATAAATAAAGGAATTAATTTTTCTGGGAAATGATTTGGGCCATAATTGTTAGAACAATTCGTAATCACATAAGGCAAACCATACGTTTCTCCATAAGCTCTCACAAAATGGTCAGAAGCCGCTTTTGAAGCTGAATAAGGCGAATTTGGATCATACGAAGTCGTTTCTGTAAACAAACCTGTTGCTCCTAACGAACCATAAACCTCATCGGTAGAAATATGATAGAAACGTTTGTTTTCCATATCGTCATTCCAATATTTTTTAGCTACATTTAATAAATTCATAGTACCAATAACATTTGTTTTCACAAAAGCCAAAGGATCGGTTATTGATCTATCTACATGTGATTCTGCGGCTAAATGCAAAACGCCTTCAAATTGATGTTTAGCAAATAAATCCTCTAAAAAGGCTTCGTCTAAAATATCTCCCTTAACAAAGGTATAATTGGGTTTGTCTTCAATGTCTTTAATGTTTTCAAGATTTCCAGCATAAGTCAAGGCATCTAAATTAAAAATGTGATAATTTGGATATTGATTTACAAATCTTCTTACTACATGTGAGCCAATAAAACCTGCTCCTCCTGTTATAAGTATGTTTTTCATTTGTATGAATTTTGTACTAGTAGTAACGTTAATTTGCAAAAATAAACTTTATTTTTATTAATCGGGTGTGTTTTGGGGATTAATCGTTGTGGGTGTAGGTTGTCTGTTGCAGGTTGTAGGTTGTAGGTGATGGATGGTTTTTTTTTGGGAACACAGATTAAAGAAATTTTTATAATTTTTATAATTTACTTGGTTTGTGGAGTTGCTTGTGGGGTGGAACGCGGAAGTTTTTTTTTTGGGAACACAGATTAAAGAAATTTTTATAATTTTTATAATTTATTTGGTTTGTGGGTTGGAACGCGGAGGATACGGATTGACTGCGTCAAGCGCGGAGGATACGGATTTTTTTGAAGTTAACGGTTACGTTATGGGGTTTCTTATGATGTTTGTGGTGGGTTGATGTGGTTGCTTCGTTCCTCGCAATGACGGTGGGTTGATGATGTTTAAAATGAGTTATGGGTAAATATGGGGATTTTTTAAATCTGGTGAAAATTTAATTAAAACACTAGTCTTTGCGAGGGACGAAGCAAGCCCATGAAATTTATACAAAATATGAAATGATTTTTTTTGAAGTTAACGGTTACGTGATGGGGTTTCTTATGATGTTTGCGGTGGGTTGATGATGTTTACAAGGTGAAAAGTTTATAAAGATTTCTACCATTTCTTCAATCTGTGTTCCAAAAAATTTATGTTCCAAAAGAACTAAACATTATAGTTCAAAAAAAAGCCCTGTCAGAAACAAGGCTTTATACTTTATATTAAAAAATGGATTATAGTTTTCCATCAACATTATTTCCTAAAATGCCTTTTACATCGTATAGGACGCTTTTTTCTTTTTGCAAAGAAGGAATATCTAATTGTAAAAATTCTTTATGTGAAACTCCTAAAACTACAGCGTCAAATTTTTGATTTGGAATTTCTTTTGTGCTTTCAATTTTATATTCGTGCTGTACTTCCTTTGGGTTTGCCCATGGATCATAGGTCGTAACAGTTATTCCATAGTCTTCTAATGAAGTGATTACGTCAACAATTTTTGTGTTACGCACATCAGGACAATTTTCTTTAAAAGTGATTCCTAACATTAATAAATTAGCACCATTAACAGTTACTCCTTTTTTAATCATGCATTTAACCACCTGAGAAGCTACATATTCTCCCATACTGTCATTTAGCCTTCTTCCGGCTAAAATAATTTCGGGATGATATCCTTTTTCTTGTGCTTTTTGCGCTAAATAATAAGGATCAACACCAATACAATGTCCTCCAACTAATCCTGGTTTGAAGGGTAAAAAGTTCCATTTTGTTCCAGCTGCTTCTAATACATCGTGTGTATTTATATCTAATAGATTAAATATTTTTGCCAATTCATTTACAAAAGCAATATTGATATCTCTTTGTGAATTTTCTATAACTTTTGCAGCTTCAGCTACTTTAATTGTTGGTGCTAAATGCGTTCCTGCAGTAATTACAGTTTTATATAGTTCATTAACTTTTATACCTATTTCTGGCGTAGAACCTGATGTTACTTTTAATATTTTTTCAACGGTATGTTCTTTGTCTCCTGGATTTATTCTTTCTGGAGAATATCCTGCAAAGAAATCAACGTTAAATTTCAAACCACTTACGCGCTCTAAAACAGGAATACATTCTTCTTCTGTAACCCCAGGATAAACAGTTGATTCGTAAATTACAATATCTCCTTTTTTTAATACCTTACCTACTGTTTCACTAGATTTATACAAGGGTGTTAAATCTGGTCTGTTGTTTTTATCCACTGGAGTTGGAACAGTAACTATATAATAATTACAAGTTGCAATATCTTCCAAGTTAGCCGAACAAAATAATCCGTTTGCTTCTGAAGGAGAGTCTACTAAAACTTTTTGTAACACATCTTCATCAATCTCCAGAGTATTATCTTTCCCAGAATTTAGTTCGTCAATTCTTTTTTGGTTTATATCAAAACCTACTACAGGAAATTTAGTTGCAAATAACCTTGCTAAAGGTAAACCTACATATCCTAATCCGATAATAGCTAGACGAGGAGATGGAGTGATGGGGTGATGGGGTGATGCGATTTGATTTTTCGACATTATATTTTTATTTTCTATTACTACTTTTGAAAGACAAGTTGATGACTTATCTATATATTTTTTTTACAAGGGCTCTTGATACATTCCGATAAAAATCGGAACACTAGAACTGACGACAAATAGAACTATTGATTATTAAGATTTCTTTAATTTCTTTAATTTCTTTAATCTGTGTTCCTAAAAAACGTAATGAATCGTTTTGATAACAACGGTTCTCGATTAGCTGCGCTCAATTCGGCATAACCTCGGGTCAATTCCGATTGCCATCGGAACCACTCGAACTGACGGTTAAAAGGGGAATAAATTTAACTCCCAATAGCCTGATAAACAAACCCTATCTGTTCCAATTCTTTTTTATTTAATAAATTTCTTCCATCAAATACAAAAGCTGGTTTTTGCATTTGATTGTATATTTTTTGCCAATCGTATGTTTTAAATTCATCCCATTCTGTTAGAATCGCAATTGCGTGTGCGTCTTTGCATGCAGCATATGGATCAATACTGACCGTTAATCCTTTTTTGTTTTCTACTTCTGAACGGCTTTGTAAATAATTCAAATCAAAATATATTTGATTTTCATTTACTTTGGGATCAAACACTACAACATTCGCTTGTTCTGCTAATAAATCATCTGCCACATAAATAGCTGCTGATTCTCTAGTATCATTCGTGTCTTTTTTAAATGCCCATCCTAAGAAGGCTATTTTTTTTCCAGATACTGTATTGTATAGTGTTTTTATAATGTTTTTAGCAAATCTTCTTTTTTGATGGTCATTCATAATGATTACTTGTTCCCAATAATCGGCAACTTCATTTAGACCATACGATTTTGCAATATATACTAAATTTAAGATATCCTTTTGAAAACATGAACCTCCAAATCCGACAGAAGATTTTAAAAATTTAGAGCCTATTCTACTGTCCATTCCAATGGCTCTTGCTACTTCATTAACGTCTGCACCTGTTTTTTCACACAGTTCAGACATGGCATTGATAGAAGAAACTCTTTGGGCTAAAAAGGCATTGGCTGTTAATTTTGACAATTCAGACGACCAAACATTTGTAGTTAAAATTTGTTCCTTTGGCACCCAATTAGCATAAATATTAACTAATTGCTGAATCGCTTTTTGTCCTTCTTGAGAAGAGTCACCTCCTATTAGAACCCTATCCGGGGCTAATAAATCTTCCACTGCTGTTCCTTCGGCTAAAAACTCTGGGTTGGATAATATTTGGAATTGTACTCCATTACCTGTATGGTCTAATATGCTTTTAATAGCACTTGCCGTTCTAACCGGTAACGTTGATTTTTCAACCACAATTTTATCTGTCTTAGCTACTCTTGCTATTTGTCTAGCACAAAGTTCAATGTATTTTAAATCAGCTGCCATACCTTTACCAACTCCATAGGTTTTGGTGGGTGTGTTTACTGAAATAAAAATCATTTCAGCTTCATCAATAGCTTTATCCACTTCAGTAGAAAAGAATAAATTTCTACCTCTAGCCTCAGCTACTATAGCGCTTAAACCTGGTTCGTAAATCGGAATATTATCGACGTTTGGATCATTCCAATCGGCAATTCTTTTTTCATTTAAGTCAACAACTGTAACTTTTATTCCCGGACATTTTTGTGCAATGATGGCCATGGTTGGTCCCCCAACATAACCTGCACCGATACAACATATACTTTTAATCATCTAAGTAATTTTATAATAATAATTTAAATTTCAATACCACTATCTACTTCATATTAACAAAGTTTTATTCTTTTTCAGAACAACGGTTCTTTCCCTATTCTAAAAAATCAACAAGATATTATTCTCTTTCCAAACAACGGTTCTCGATACAATTCCGATTGACATCGGAATCACTCGAACTGACGGTTAATTTGAGCTTTTTTTTTAAATCAATTCAATAAGTTCCATTCTTTTCGAACAACGGTTCTCGATACTATTTCAACTCCACTCCGTTCCGTCAAAATCACTCGAACTGACGGTTAATTTGAGCTTTGTTTTTATAACACAATCTATCATCTCCTCAATCACCCTATCTCCTAATCTCCCACTCTCCCATCTCCTTTTCTCCCACTCTCCTTTTCTCCCACTCCCCTTTTCCTCAAATCCCTTCCTAAAAAAACTACTTCAAATTCTTCCAATACCAATCCACTGCCTCTTTTAACCCTTCTCGCATGGAATACTTTGGACTATATCCTAATAGGTTTTTTGCCTTATCGATACTTGCTAGTGAATGCGGAATATCTCCTGCTCTATTTGGGCCATAAACAACCTCAACCTTTGCAATTTCAGCATCATACGCTGTTAAGAATTCTTTTAAATAGTTTATTAAATCATTTAATGTAGTTCTATCTCCAAAAGCCGTATTATAGACCGTGTTTAACGCTTCAGGATTTGTAGTCAATAAGGCTTTTTCATTCATTTGAATTACATTGTCAATGTAAGTAAAGTCTCTTGAAAACATTCCGTCTCCATTAATCACTGGACTCTCATGATTAATAAATTGGGCTACAAATTTAGGAATAACCGCTGCATAAGCACCATTTGGATCTTGATTTCTTCCAAAAACATTAAAATAGCGTAATCCAATTGTCTCTAAACCATAGGTATTGCTAAAAATAGTAGCATATAATTCGTTAACATATTTAGTAATAGCATAAGGAGATAATGGTTTTCCAATTACATCTTCGACTTTTGGCAATCCTTTAGAATCTCCATAAGTTGATGAACTTGCTGCGTATACAAATCGTTTTACTTTAGCATCTCTAGCGGCCACCAACATATTTAAAAACCCAGAAACATTAACATCATTAGACGTAATTGGGTCATTAATAGAACGAGGTACACTTCCTAAAGCGGCTTGATGTAAAATATAATCGATCCCTTCGGCTGCTTTTTTACAAGTTTCTAAATCTCTAATATCTCCTTCTATAAGGGTAAAATTTGAGTTAGCATTAAATTTTTCGATATTATGCCTGTGTCCAGTTGCAAAATTATCTAAACAAGTAACTTTGTTGTTATTCGCTAAAAAGTACTCGCACAAATTAGAACCGATAAATCCGGCTCCACCTGTAATAAGTATTTTTTTGTTTGTTAAAATTTCCATTTATTGTTTTTTTCTAAACCTATTTAAAAATTTATTTTTTGATTGTGATTGATTAGGGTCATTTTCATAAGCTCCATACCCATAGCCATAATTATATCCATACCCATATTTAGATTTGTTTAGAAAATCATTAAAAACAATACTAATGTTGTGTAATTCTCCTCTTCTGTGTTTCTCATTTACCACAGACAGCATCCCTTTCTTTGTCACTCCCTGTCTAACAATATACAAAGTAGCATCGCAATATTGAGATAGCTCTAAGGCATCTGAAACTAATCCAACTGGTGGCGTATCTAATATAATGTAATCGTAAATTTCTTTTAATTCGTCAATCATTTCGTCCATAGCATCACTTATAATTAATTCTGCGGGATTTGGAGGAACTGGTCCTGAAGTTATTATATCAAGGCTTGGAATATGTGTGTTTTGCACAATCTCACTTATTTTTTTTTGTCCTATTAAATAATTTACTGTTCCTATGCCATTTTCAATATTAAAATCATCAAATAGTTTTGGTTTTCTTAAATCTAGCCCTACAATTACAGTTCGCTTATTGCTCATAGCAAATACTGTAGCTAGGTTCATTGTACAAAAGGTTTTTCCTTCTCCACTTATTGAAGAAGTTAACATTACGATTTTTGAACCTTCCTTTTTTTGTTTTTTATAAATAAACTGCAATGATGATCGAATGCCTCTAAACGACTCTGCAATTGTCGATTTTGGTTTATCAAAAACAGCCAAATTACCTACTTCTGCATTTTTACCCACAACTCCAATAATTGGAATTTTTGTTAATTTTTCAATATCCTCTGTTGTATTTATTGAATTATCTAACAACGTTTTCACAAAGACTATAATAAACGGAATCCCAAAGCCTAGTAATAACGCTAAGATATAATTAACACTTGTTTTAGGACCAATTAATCCGTCACCTACATCTTTTGCTGGATCAATAAACTCAACATCCGATAAATTTGAGGCTTTTATAATATTTGCCTCAGCTCTTTTTTCAAGAAAAGTAGTATAGATATTATCTTTAAGATTAAATTTTCTGGTAAATTTTATTAAGTCTTGTTGTTGATCTGGTAATTGTCCTATAGTATTTTCAGCCTTATTAATGTTCCTTGAAAGCAAAGACAAATCAATTTGCAAGGCACTTTTTGAACTGATAATATTATTTAATAATACCTTTTTAACAGATTCCATTTGCACATCAAATTCGGCAAACATCTTGTCATTTTTAACCGAATAGGCTAAGTCTGATCGTTCTGCAGAAAGTTCAATTAACCTAGAAACATTGCCTATAATATTTGGATCTTCAATTCCGGCAACAGAAGGAGCTGGTAACTTTGAATAATCGTTATTTTTTTCTAAGTAATTTTTCAGCAAATTATAATAGGCTATTTTTCTATTGACAATGTCTTTTTCGACATCATATTCAGACAACTTTGATGTCAATGCCTCTCCACCCCCTTCAAGCATGTATACATTTTTATCTCTTCTAAAGTCCTTAAGATCTCCTTCAGCCTGATTCATTTGTTTTTCAACATCAATCAATGTGCTGTCAATGAAACTAATTGTATTGGTTGCAAATTGATTTTTACTATCTAATTGACGTCTTTTTAAGGTCTTAACTGTTGAATTAAGAAAATCAACTAATCTAGCTTTGTTTGTTCCTGCTTTTGCAATTTTAATTATTGAACCTCCTTTTATGTCAGCTTCAACATCTACATTTCTATAACCCGCAACTGTTCCATTAAAATCTGAAAACTTAATAAAATATTCTTGTTCTAAATTGTTAAGATTCATCAAATCTTGCGTTAATTTAAAACTTAAAAAAGGCAGTTCAATTTTTTCATTTATGTTGAACGTTTTTATAAAATCACCAATAGGTACTTTAATACTGCTATTAGTGTTATCTGCATAATGATTTAAGTTAGCAATAGGATTATCAAAAGTTGTAGAAAGCTCAACTTGATTTTGATTTAAAAACTTTATTTTAATTAATTGATTGGCAACTTGCCCTTTATTTTCATCAATAACAACTTTGAAAGGTGTTTCTCCATAAGCATCTTGAAGGCTATATTCTCCCTGTTTTAGGTAGTTGATATAAAATTGAAGATTTTTTACAACTATTTCGTTATGCGATCTTGATTTTAGCGTTGTAATTACTGTTTGTACTTTGTCTGATGTTCCCCCCCAATTAAAAACTAAACTAGTGCTTGAAGAAAAAAGTTGGTTGTTTTCATCTTTAACAACTATCAACGTTTCCATGCCATAAATTTTTTCTTTACGAATATTTACTTGGTAAGCAATTGTGAAAGTTAAAACCAAACAGACTATGAACCATTTCCAATGGCTAATTAATTTTGACAAAAAACCTTTAAAGTCAAAGCTGTTTTGTGTTTCAAGTATATTAAAGTCTTTTATATCTAACATATTTAGTTTCTAATCAATAAAATGGTAGTGGTTACTAAAGATAAGGCAGTAATAATTGTACCAATGGTTTGAACTCCAGTAGTTCCTGTTCCCCACGATTTTTGCCTTAATGGCTTAACTATAATGTAATCATTGGGTTGAATATAAAAATTTGGAGAGTTAATTATATTTCCATCAGTTAAATCTAAAGAATACATTTCAAAACCATGAGGTTGTTTTCTTAATATTTGAACTTCTTTTCTGTTTCCAGTTAAGTTTATATCTCCTGAATTTGCAATTGCTTCTAAAATTGTAACCTTTTCTTGAAACAGTACCTGACTTCCAGGCTTTCCTATTTCACCGTTTATAGTATAATTAAAACCTGCTATTTTCACTGTAACAAAGATCCTTGCTTCTGCTGTAAAATATTCATCCGTTAACCTTTTTTCAATAGTTACTCTTACTTCGTCAATTGTAAAACCCAATACGTTTATTTCTCCTAAAACTGGAATTCTTATATTTCCGTGTTGATTTACATTATATCCCGAAAAATATACTGTTTGAGGACTTGGTATTTGACCTTGTTGTGAAAAAGCATCAAACATTTCAACTAATTTTTGGTCAAGTGCCTTGATATTTATGCTTAAAATATCATTTACTTGAACTCTATAGGGCTTAGCATCAAATTCGTTTATTGTGATTCCGTCTGGTTTATTTCCATAGTCTTGGAGGTAAATCAAATCTTTATTTGGAATACACGAAAACAATGATGTAGCTGCAATAAATAGTATAAAAAACTTTAAAATTCTCATTCCTTAGAAATTAGTAGGCAAATATAAACAAAACCTTTAAAAGAGTAATATTTATAACACTATTAAACTGTTAAACGTTTTTTATGGACACTTCGAAAGGAATTCTGTGTAGTAAACTTCTCCCAAGTGTTACTTCATCTGTGTATTCTAACTCATCACCAATAGCAATTCCTCTTGCAATTGTCGATATTTTTATTTCGAAATCTTGAATTTGCTTATAGATGTAGAAGTTTGTGGTATCTCCTTCCATAGTTGAGCTTAAAGCAAAAATTAGTTCTTGTACTTCTCCTAATTTTACTTTTTCTACAATAGGAAAAATACTTAATTGTGAAGGACCAATCCCGTCAATTGGAGAAATTCTCCCTCCTAAAACATGATATAACCCTTTATACAAACCTGTATTTTCTATTGCCATTACATCTCTAATATCTTCTACTATACAAATTATAGTTTTATCCCTTTTAGGATTTAGACAAATATCACAAACATCATTATCCGATAAGGTATTGCAGTTGTTGCAAAACTTTATTTCTTCTCGCATGTGTTGCAACGCTTCGGTTAAAAACTGCGTTTGTTCTTTGGGTTGTTTTAATAAATGAAGTACTAATCGCAAGGCTGTTCGTTTCCCTATTCCGGGCAATTGAGCCATTTCATTTACTGCTTTTTCTAATTTCTTTGATGATAATTCCATACGTTACAAATATAGTTATTTCAATAAAAAATTTGTACTTAATTTTATTCTATTATTTTTGTGCAAAAAACAACCCAATGCAACCCATATCCATTTTACTTCTAGTACTTGCTTATTTTACTGTACTTATCTTATTTTCTTATTTTACTGGAAAAAAGTCAGATTCAAGCAATGATACTTTTTTTAAAGCCAACAGGCAATCTCCTTGGTATTTAGTAGCCTTTGGAATGATTGGAGCTTCTCTTTCTGGTGTAACCTTTATTTCAGTTCCTGGAAAAGTTGAAGCCGCTCAATTTGCTTATTTTCAAATTGTAATTGGGTATATTTTAGGTTATTTTATTATTGCCACTGTACTACTTCCTTTATATTACAAACTACAATTAACTTCTATCTATACCTATTTAGAAGAGCGCTTTGGAAATTACTCCTATAAAACTGGGGCTTGGTTTTTCATCGTTTCTAGAACTGTTGGTTCTAATTTAAGACTTTTATTAGTGGCTGATGTTTTACAAACTTTAGTTTTTGAACCGCTAGGAATTCCTTATTGGATAACTGTTACTTCCATAATTTTCTTAATTTGGGTTTACACTAACAAATCGGGCATAAAAACTATTATTTGGACAGACACTTTACAAACTCTATTTATGTTAGTTTCGGTTGTGATTTGTATTGTTGTTGTTTCTCAGGATTTAGGTTTAAACATCTCATCCATTTCATCTTATGTAGCGGATAGTGATTTTTCTAAGACTTTTTTCTTTGACGATTTGAGTTCGCCAAAATACTTTTGGAAACAATTTTTCTCAGGTGCTTTTATAGCTATCGTAATGACGGGTCTAGACCAAGATATGATGCAGAAAAATTTGACTTGTAAAAGTTTAAAAGATGCCCAAAAGAATATGTTTTGGTTTACCATTGTCTTAACCTTCGTAAACTTTCTGTTCTTGGTATTAGGCTTATTATTTACCGAATATGCTTTGAAAAACGGAATTGACGCGCACAAAGATCAATTGTTTGCAGTTTTAGCCAATAATTACTTAGGAGTTGTTGTTGCTTTTAGTTTTATTCTTGGCCTTATTGCTGCGGCATTTTCTTCAGCGGATAGTGCTTTGACTTCGTTAACTACTTCTTTTAGTATTGATATTTTGAATATTGAAAAACGATATGACACTACAAAGCAAGTTGCAGTTAGAAAGAAAATTCACTTGATGTTTGTCGTGATTTCTATACTTGTCATTATGATTTTCAAATATGGGTTCAATGATGTAAGTATCATCGACAAAGTGCTAAAGTTCGCAGGATTCACTTATGGCCCTTTATTAGGATTATACAGTTTTGGGTTATTTACCAAATGGAATGTGAAAGACAAATTAGTACCCATTGTAGCTATACTAGCTGTACTAATTTCTCTTTTATTAAATGCTTATGGTGAAGTTTGGTTTAATTACACCTTTGGCTTTGAAATTTTAATGGTAAATGGCTTTTTAACTTTCCTAGGATTAATATTGATTCGTAGCAAGCAAAACTAGCGTACAAGCTTCTTCGTACTTAATGCTATTTGCTTTTAGCAATTGATAAAATTCAGGGTTTTCTGTTCCGGGATTAAATAAGACTCTTTTTGGCGTTAAACCAATAATATAATTGTAATAATCTCTTTGCGCCACTGCATTAAGGTACAAAGAAACGGTATGAATTTTTGTTGCAGGAATGGCTTTTGCTTGAATGGTTACGCCAGCAACTTCGCCCACTTTTTGTCCAATTGCTACAACCGTATGGTTATGCTCTACTAAACTATTAATGGCTTTAAAACTATATCTTTCTGGATTTGTTGATGCTCCTATTACTAATGTCTTTTTCATGTTTATTATTTTAAGACTTCAAAAATACGAATAAACAATTTATAAATATTTCATAAGTGTTGCTTTTAACTTTAATTTTATAATTAATTTTAAATAAAAATGCTTTTTAACATTTCACACAACGATAAAAAAACAAAGAAAACTATTATTGATTTAGTTGGAAAACCATTTGGAATTCTTGACAATTTAAGATTAAAAGGTATTGGTTCTCCAAGGTTACTCATCGTAAAAGCTAGTCAAGAAATTGGTACTATCGTAAACAAAAACAACGCTACCAAATATGCTTCCATTGAATTAAGACCTAACGGAATTCTAATAGGTTTTCAGTCTCAACTTGAAGTTTATGTCTTGGTTATTCCGTTTTATAAATTAGTTGTTTTTAAACCTGGAAACTTGATTACATTTCATATTGACCATCATTTTATCAGTATTGATGCTTCAAAAAACAGTCAAAAAACAAGGGCTTTTATGGCTAAAATTGAAAATCAAAAATTAAAACAGCCCTATGAATTTATAAATTAATGTTTTAATAAAACGAAATAAAACTATTTATGCTACATTTGTAAAAAAAACAAATGGAAGTATTCTTACTCTTATTTGCAGCATTATTTTCAGTTTTAAATCCAATTGGAACTGTTCCTATATTTGTAGGATTAACTGAAGGGTATTCTAAAAAAGAACTTTCTAAAACTTCTCTTTGGACTGCTATTAACGTTTTCATTATATTAATGATTACTTTTTTTGTGGGACAATATGTTTTATCTTTTTTTGGAATTACCATAACTGCTTTACGAATTGCTGGTGGACTTTTAATAACTAATTCTGGTTTTGCCTTGTTAAACGGTCAGTTTAGCAAAAATAAAGGTATTAACAAAAAGGTTGAAGAAGAGGCTCAAGATAGAAGCGACATTGCCCTAACTCCTCTAGCAATGCCTATGCTTGCTGGACCAGGTTCAATGTCATTATTAATTGCTTTTTACCAAGAACACAATACTACACCAGAAATTATATGGTCTTGTATAGCGATTCTTGTAGTTGCTTTTGTAATTTTCTTAATTTTAAGAAGTGCTTATTATTTATCAAGAATATTAGGTTCTTCTGGAATTGTGGCTATTTCGAGAATTGTAGGTTTTTTGACAGTTGCTATTGGAATTCAATATATCATTAGTGCTATATTAAGCATTATTAGAGGTATTTAAACAACTCTTAAATTTTATTAATTTGCGTTTTTTTATTACTTTTTTACTTAACTTTAAGAAAAATTCCTATTTATGCGAATTCTTCTTACTGGTGCAAATGGTTATGTTGGCAGACGGCTTTTACCTGAATTATTAAATAATGGTCACGAAGTTGTTTGTTGTGTTAGAAATAAAAATCGATTAGGCCTTGATACTGCGACGTTAAAAAAAGTCAGCATTTGGGAAATGGATTTTTTAGATGAAATAAAATTAGAAAATCTACCAACTTCTTTTGATGTAGCTTTCTACCTAATTCATTCCATGACATCTTCTACAGATAAATTTGATGAATTAGAAACTAAAGCCGCTACAAATTTCAACATTTACTTAAATGAAATTGGCGTAAAACAAGTTGTTTATCTCAGTGGAATTGTAAATCAAGACATACTTTCTAAACATTTACAATCTAGGTTAAATGTGGAAGAAATTTTATATAAAGGAAATTTTAAAACAACCGTTTTAAGAGCCGCCATAATTGTTGGCTCTGGAAGTTCTTCTTTTGAAATTATTAGAGATTTGTGTGAAAAATTGCCTTTAATGATTACTCCAAAATGGGTTTTAACGAAATGTCAACCTATTGCCATACGCGATGTAATTCAGTATTTAATTGGTGTAATGCTAAATGAAAAATGTTATGACGACTCCTTTGACATTGGTGGTCCAGACATAATTACGTACAAACAAATGATGCTTTCCTATGCTGAAACGAGAAAAATAAAACTTTGGATCTACACCCTACCTGTTATGACACCAAAATTATCTTCCTATTGGTTGTATTTTGTGACTTCAACATCCTATAAATTAGCCGTAAATTTAGTAGATAGCATGCGAATGGAAGTTATTTGCAAAGACAATCGTTTACGAGAGATCTTAAACACAAAACCTATTTCCTATGTTGAAGCTATCAAATTAGCCTTCTTAAAAATTGAACAAAATTTAGTGGTTTCAAGTTGGAAAGATAGCTTGGTAAGTGGTCGATTTAAAGAAGATTTAAGCGGTTATATACAAGTCCCAACTTATGGTTGTTTAAAAGATGAGAAATCAATTCAAATTGAAAATTCTGAAAAAGTATTAGAAAATATTTGGTCTATTGGTGGCGAGAAAGGTTGGTATTATGGCAATTGGCTGTGGGAAATTAGAGGTTTCATGGACAAAGTTGTGGGTGGAGTTGGCCTACAAAGAGGTAGGACTCATTTAAATGAAATTGCTTCTGGTGATTCTTTGGATTTTTGGCGTGTTTTATTAGCTGATAAAAAGGAAAAAAGATTGTTATTGTTTGCAGAAATGCGTTTACCAGGTGAAGCTTGGTTAGAGTTCAGAATTGATGAAAATAATGTTTTGCATCAAATTGCCACTTTTAGACCCAAAGGTTTATTTGGAAGGTTATATTGGTATAGTTTAGTTCCGTTTCACTATTTTATTTTTGGCGGAATGATTAAAAACATAGCTAAAACAACTTTTGAAAATTCCAAAAAAGTAAAAAATTCCAAACTCCAATAAGGACATTGGAATTTGGAATTTTAATACTAGATATTTTTAAATGTTAGTTTTTTGGTAAAAATATTTCAGCCATCATGCAACGAGCACTTCCACCACCACAAGCTTCAATAGTGTCTAAACTAGAACTTAAAATGGTAGCATGTTTTTCTAATTTTTCAATTTGCTCTGGCGTTAAACTTTCATGAGCTGATTTACTCATTACTAAATAACTTTTATCATCTGTCCCCTTTAATTGCAACATGTTACCTGCAAAGTTATTTACTTGGTCTTCTGTAATTAAAATGATTTCTTTTCCGTCGTCTTTTAAACTTTTTAGCACTTGCTTTCTTTCGCTTTTATCATCAATGCAATCTGAACAAATTACAACAAACGTTTCTCCTAAACACATCATAACATTAGTATGATAGATTAGTTTTCTTTCACCATCAACCGTTTGATAAGCTTCAAAAATAACGGGTCCCATGTCAAAATCTTCACAGAATTCAATCATTAATTCTTCGTCTGCTCTTGGTGATAAAGCACAATAAGCTTTTCCATTAGCTCTATCTAATAAAAGACTTCCTGTTCCTTCTAAGAAAATTTCATCTTCTTCAGCGGAAGTGTAGTCTACAATGTCATTTAATTTAAATCCTTTTTCTTCTAACAAATCAAGAATATCTTCTCTACGTTCTGCACGACGATTTTCGGCAAACATTGGATATAAAGCTACATCACCATTTTCGTGAAAAGAAACCCAGTTGTTTGGAAAAATACTATCAGGAGTATCTGGATTTGTAGTATCATCTACTACGGTTACATCGACACCAACCATTTTTAGTTTTTGCACAAATGTATCAAACTCTTCTTGTGCTTTTGCGTTTACGTTTTCTGGAGTTAATCCGTCTAATACTTTTTGGTAATAATTATTTACAGCTGTTTGTTCGTTCATACGAAAAGCAACTGGGCGAATCATTAGGATTGAATTTGTTGTTTGTTTCATTTTTTATTATTCTCTAATTAAAGGTAAAGTTGAACATCTTAATAAGCCTTCTTGTTTAGCAATCTCTGCATACGGAATTTCTTCTACAGTAAATCCGTTTTCTCTTAACCACGCGTTTAATCTGGTGAAGTTTTTTTCAGAAACTACTACATCTGGTGCAATTGAAAATACATTTGAATTCATACTGTACATTTCATCACGTGTAATGTGAAATAAGTTTTCTTTTCCAAAAAGTTTGACTAAATACATATAATCTGCTTCTTCTCTGAAGCCACTTTTGTAAATGATTCCTTTATCTGTTCCAATAGGTTGAAAACAGCAATCTAGGTGTAAAGCATTGTCTTTGGCTTCAATTTTTGACTTTACTAAATCAAATTCTTTTACAATTTTATTTGGAAACAATTCTTTGATATACTTTACTCCAGCCATATTTGTTCTAGCCGTGATATAGTCTTTATAATCTGATCCTTTGTATGTTCCTATAAAAATATAATCGTTCCAAACCATTACATCACCACCTTCTATATGAACTTCTTCTGGCGGACGAACTACTTTTTTAGGATCAATTTGATCAATAATATACTGAATAGCATCTAATTCTCTTTCTCTATCTGGAAGAATATTAGCTTTTACAAAAGTATCTTCAATTACAAAACCAATATCTCTTGTAAAGATTTGATTGTAATTTTCTATCATTTCTGGACGAAAAACTTTGACGTCATATTTTTGAAAAACTTGATTAAAAGCTTCCATTTCTTTAACCATATCTTCTTCTACGGGATATGTTCCTGCTAGAATATGTTCTAATGATTTTGGATCGTAGGCTTCTTCAACTGTTGGCGTTGGTCCATTACTTTTTGCAGAACCTAAAACTACAGCTCTTAATCTTGATGATTCGTTTTTTACATTTAATTGTAACATATATTTGCTTTTTAGCATAGATGCAAAGATAAAAAACTGATTGTGCTTTTTTACAATAAAAAAGTTTAATTTTTCACATAGTTATAAAATAACATTTTTATTTAAATCTTTTATTTACATTTGATTAACTAAAAACAAATAACAAAATTAATTATGGGAATTTCAAGTTTTTTTGGTTCACTTTTTGGAAAAGCAAAAGGAACTATGGACAATGTTGGCGATAAAGTTGAAGATATGACAGAAAATGCTATCGACAAAGCAACAGAAGTAGCTGGTGATTTAAAAGAGAAAGCATCTCACCTTATTGATGATGCCTCTGAAAAATTAGAGGAGATGGGTGTTGGTGAAAAAGTAGCTGGTTTTGTTGAAACAGCAAAAGACAAATTAGAAGATGCTTCAGATTGGGTTGAAGAAAAAGCTGGAGACGCAAAAGAAGCTGCTGCAGGTTTCGTTGACAAAGCTGAAGATAAAATTGACGATTTAAGAGGTAAAAAAGATAATTTTGAAGAAGCTGATTAATTTTTTTTAATAGCTAAAAAAAATCCCATTTCAAATTGAAATGGGATTTTTTGTTTTATCTGTTTTTCTCTTCAGTAAAAGGTCTTAATGTATGACCTGTGTAAACTTGTCTTGGTCTTCCGATTGGCTCACCATTTAAACGCATTTCTTTCCATTGAGCAATCCAACCTGGTAAACGTCCAATAGCAAAAAGAACGGTAAACATTCCAACTGGAATTCCCATAGCACGATAAATGATTCCTGAATAGAAATCAACGTTTGGATATAAATTTCTGGCTTTGAAATATTCGTCTTCTAAAGCAACTTTTTCTAATTCTCTTGCAATGTCTAATAATGGATCATCAACACCTAGTGCATCTAAAACATCATTAGCAGCTTGTTTGATAATTGTTGCTCTTGGATCAAAGTTTTTATAAACTCTATGACCAAATCCCATTAAACGGAATGAATCATCTTTGTCTTTTGCTTTTAAAACATATTTTGCAACATCACCACCATTGTTGTGAATTTCTTCTAACATTTCTAACACAGCTTGATTTGCTCCACCATGTAAAGGTCCCCAAAGAGCAGAAACTCCAGCAGAAATAGATGCAAATAATCCAGCGTGAGAAGAACCAACTATTCTAACTGTAGATGTAGAACAGTTTTGCTCATGATCTGCGTGAAGAATAAATAATTTATCTAAAGCGTCAATTACTTTTTTGTCAAACTTATAAGGTTGTGTTGGAATTTCAAACATCATTCGCATGAAGTTTTCTACATATCCTTTTGTGTTATCATAATAATTTAATGGTAAACCCATTGATTTTCTGTATGTCCAAGTTGCGATAACTAAGAATTTTGCCATTGTTTTACAAACAGCATCATACATTTCTTTTTCGTTATTTGGATTAACCGGTTTTGGATTAAAAGCCGTTAATGCAGAAGTCAAAGCAGCTAAAACTCCCATTGGGTGAGCTGTTTTTGGAAAACCATCAATGATGTTTTTCATTTCTTCATTAACTAACGTATGTTTTCTAATGTCGTTTTCAAATTTCTCTAATTGTACTTTTGTAGGTAATTCTCCAAAGACTAACAAATAAGAAACTTCTAAAAAATCAGCTTTTTCAGCTAATTCTTCAATTGAGTATCCTCTATATCTTAGTATTCCTTCTTCTCCATCTAAAAAAGTAATTTCACTTTTACATGAACCTGTATTTTTGTACCCTGGATCAATTGTAATTGCCCCTGTTGCACTTCTTAATGTACTAATCTCAATAGCAACTTCATTTTCTGTTCCAACAATTACTGGGAACTCATATTTTTTGCCATCTATTTCTAATGTAGCCGTTTTTGACATAATAGTATTGGTGTTTTTTCTTGTAAATTAATCAATCCCACAAAATTACTGAATTACTTGTTAATTAAAAAGGAAAAACGAACTACATTTCGTTAATTATTCTATAAAATTGCAAAGTTGGTATATATTTCAATTGATTGTTTAGAAATAAGCCTATTAAAATTGTCTTAAGCCACTAGTTATTTAGCTTTGTGTAGTAAAAAAGCCTCATCAGAATTCTAAACCATTAAGATATTTAGGTTCATTTAGAAAATCCTTAATTTTTCTTAATCTTTTATTGATCTAAAAAAAAGAAACCCCTTTAGAGTTTGAATTCTAAAAGGGTTAAGTAACAAACTATCAAAATTATTATTTTTTAACTATTTTTTCTACTTTTTCACCAACTTCTGTTTTTATTTTTAGGAAATAAATTCCGTTTGAATAAGCAGAGACATCAATTGATTCTGTTTTTTGATTTGTAATTTTCTTATGAATAATTCTTCCTTGAACATCATAAATTTCAATAGAACTAATTGCTGTATTTGCTTTAATATTTACCATATCATTTACAGGGTTAGGATAAACACCAACTGAATTATCAATTGTTACAACTGAATTACTTAAAACCTGAAAAGTTGTATTTGCAAAATTAGTTTCCACTGGAAAGTTATAATCAAAATAAATATCGGCTTTATTGGTTACTATATCACTTGTTAGCAAATCTCCTTTAGTCTTAATTTTTAATAATATATTTCCGTGTCCACCTGTGTCTAGATTTATGGTTTGAAAGATAAATTCGACTAAATTATTATTAATTCTTGTTGTCACATTATGAGAAGCTTCCATTAAACGTAAAGTAGTAATATCAAAGTCAGCCGGATTTATTTGTGTTTTCACCACAATATTTTCTGCTTGATACGTTCCTGTATTTTCAAAATTTATTACATAATGAAGATATTGTCCTATGTAAGATGGCGCAACTACATCACCTTGAAGACAAGTAATATCATTTGGGTCATAAGAACCCACAACCGTTTGATTGAATTGAAATAAATTATTAAACGTGTTTTCATCTCCTGCTGAAGGTAAGATTGAAGCGGTTAAAGTTAGAACATCACCAATATTTACGGCTGGAGTTTCTGTTGGACCATTTACATTAAGTGTAACATAAAAACTTCTGTTTTCAAATGGTTTTAAATTGGCATAATCCCAACTCAAAGAACCTGAACCCACTGAAGATGTTGCATAAGTAGTTGAAACAAAATCTAGCACATTCTCATCATAGAAAAAGTTGATTCCGTATTGTTGACTTAAAGTAGTATTTCCAATATTTCTGTAAACAATTTTATAAACAGCATCAAATCCTGGTCTTGCTGGAGTTATGGGTGCAATTACGATTTCTAAATCTGGATGAACTCCGTTAGGTGTAATACAGAAGTCTTGAGTAGTTGTAGTATTATCAATAACCGAAATGTTTACACTGGCTGGATTTGGGCTAACATTAAAATAAGTTGGATTTTCTATGTTTGGTGTTAATTCGTATGTTCCTGTTTGGTTTGTATTGTAAATATAGTTTCCATTAAAATTTGTAAAAACTGAGCCATTTAATGAAACTGCATTCAAACTTAAATTTAATGCCATATAAGAAGCTGGACTATCTAAAGCATCACAGCCATTACTATTAAAATCATATTGTATAAGTCCAGAAATACTGTTATAATTTCCTCCAGGATTATTAGTGCAATACGAATTCACATTTACTGAACCACTTACTAATGATTGAATGTTTGCTACTTGATTTTGATCTGCACAAATATAAACTAAACTTGGATTATTTGTACTTAGGAAATTTTCCAACCAACTTCCTGAACCTATATTTAAACTTTCATCACTTCCGTTTTTAATAAACACCGTTTGTAATTGCGGATTAAAAGGAAAATAAAGACTAGTTAAAATCAAGTTACTAGATAGATTAAGAGTTGTTAAATTATTTATAGAACAATTTAAAGTTGAAAGATTAGTAAAGGCTTCAATTCCGGTTAAATCTGCAATATTGGAATTGGAAACATCCAAAACTGTTGGAACTAATGCTTCTGAAAACTGTATTTCTCCATCAGTATTGGTATCAACTCCTAAAGCAATTAATTTAGCTTTAAAATTAGCATCTGGAATATAAACGATACCGTTTACTGAATCGATTACTATTAAATCGAAATTAGTTGTAGTAGTACAACCTGCATTATTAATTGCGTTTACATATATTGTTTGTGGATTGGTAGAATTTACAAGTGCTGTTGGATTTGGAATTGCATTGGTATTGTTTTGTGCATCCATTAATGTTGTATGGTAAGTGAAAATCAATGTTGGGTCACCATTAGCCATAGTTACTTCATTTTGAGTCAAATCAAAGATTGCCAAACCATCAAAAGGATTTTCATAAACTATCAAGTTTGGTGGTTGATTGATGTTTGGAGCAGGAAACACATGAATCATTTCACAAGCTGTTAATATGCGAGTACAACCTGTAGTTGAAGATGTAATATCAACTAAACATATTGTAGTGCTAACAATCAAATTAGCAAATGACAATGTTGCTGATCCATTTGAATCTAAAATAATTGTTTGTGGAGTTCCATCAACTGTATATTGAAGTGTTGCGTTTGGTGTACCAAGAAATCCTAAATTAAACGATTCACCTGAACACGTAGAAGGATTAGGGGAAATTGCAGCTGATGGTAATGGATTAACAATCAAATTAAAAGTCGTTGTAGCAAAATTTGTTGAGTTTGCAATTTCTTCAACTCTTACATAAATAGTTTGAGGATTTGTTGTATTAATATAACTATTTTCACTTATAATTGGAGTAAGGTTGTTTTGAGCATCACCTAATGAAGTAAAGTATTTTATTGAATATAAAGCAGGATTTAATGCGTTTAAAGTTTGAGATTCATTTATGGTTAAATCAAAAACTTCAATTCCATCACCAGAAACATCATCACAAACAATTAAATCATTTGGTTGCGCAATTGGTGGTTGTGCATATAATGTTCCTGTTATAAAAAGAAGCAAGAGTATAATTTTCTTCATGACTTTAATATTTTATATAAATTTAATATTGTTTTTTGTTATTTTAATTACTCAATGAGTAAACTAGTGTTTTGAGTTAGAATTCGAAGCCTCTTTAGATTATTAGATTCTGAATCATACTGAAATAAATTCAGCACAAGAGGTTCAGAATGACAAAGATTAAATGGTTTTCAAAATTTCTTGCAATCGTTCTCGTTTTCGTTGTGAAATTGGTAAATGACTTTCATCAGCCATAATTACATAACCACCGTCCTTTTTAATGTAAGATTTCAAATAATTTAAATTAATCAAATGCGATTGATGTATTCTTTCAAATCCGTGTTCGGTTAATAATTCTTCGTATTCTTTCAACGTTTTTGAAATCAGTACTGGTTTATTATTTTTTATGTAAAACTTGGTATAATTGTCTTCACTTTCACATCTTATAATGTCGCTGATATCAAACAAATGAATTCCATCTGAAGTAGAAAGGGCTATTCGTTTGAAATTATCTACTTTTTTTCTAATGTTTTCCAACAACAAATCAATGTGAGCATAATCATTAGTTTTCTCTAAAACCGATTCGATTTTTACAATCACTTTTTGTAACTCATCTGGATCAACGGGTTTCAATAAAAAATCCAAAGCACTAAATCGAAATGCTTTTATGGCATATTGTTCGTGTGCTGTAATAAAAACGATGTTCGACTTAATAGCTCCATTTTTCGCAGCCAATTGTTCCAAAATATCAAAACCTGTCCCGTCATTTAATTGAATATCCAAAAAGACAACTTGTGGCTTTAAAGTATCCATTGCTTCGATACCAGTTGCAACACTATCTGCTTCACCAATGATTTCTATATTGGGTGCAAATCGTTCCAACAAACCTTTCATTCCTTCTCTCAGGTTTTGGTCATCGTCTATTAATATGGCTTTTATCATTCTTTTTTAGGTTATGAGTTTAAATGGTTAAAAGGTTAAAAGAGTTTGTGCAAAATTTATAAAACATATTGTAACGGTAATTGTAAAATCACTTTTGTTCCTTTAATTTCATTATTTTCATTTAACTCTTCAATTTCAATGGTAGCTTTTTTGGCTGTTGAGGAAGCAATCATTTCTAATCGTTTGGTAATGATATCTAAAGCCATTGATTTGTGTGCTACGACTGAATTTTCTTTATTTATTTTAGATTGATTGATTCCAATTCCGTCATCTAAAATAGTACAAATTAGGGAATCATCCTTTATTGAAAAATCGATTGTTACATTTCCCATTTCTTTTTTCGGAATTACTCCATGAATTATTGCGTTTTCTACAAAAGGCTGAATTAATAAAGGTGGCAAAGCTACATCATCTTCAATATCAGCACTTTTTTGAATATCAAAATTAAATTTGTGATTAAATCGTAGTTGCTCCAGCTCCAAATAATTTTGCAAACTTTCTATTTCTTTATCAATTGGAATTAACGATTCTTTAGAATATTCTAAAGTCAAACGCATTAATTTTGAGAATTTTGACAAATATTTTATGGCTGAATCTGTTCCGTTTTGTACAATAAAACTAGAAATTGAACCCAAACAATTAAATACAAAATGAGGATTCATTTGTAAGTGCAAGGCTTTTTGTTCGTATTCAGCTAATTCTTTTTGTAGCGTTAAAGTCTTTTTCAGTTGCGTTCTGTTGTAAATTAAAAATCCAATTCCGAATAACAACAAAGCGATTAATGCACCGAATAATAATTTTAGTTTTGAGCTTTTAGCTTCTTCTTGTAAAACTAATTCTCTTTTTTCATTTTCTTCTTTTTGAAGTAATTCCTTCTTTTCGAATTCGTAATTCATGGAAGCTTCAACCGATTTTCTGATGTTTTCTTCATTAGTCAAACTGTCTTTGGCTACACTATATTTCTGAAAATGTTCTAAAGCTAAATTTGAGTTACCTTTTTTAGCATAAATCTCACTCAATAATTTTTCTGAAACTGCTTTTTGTTCTAATACATTAATTTCAGTGGCTAAAGTCAATGCTTTATTTGTATTAAGTAGTGCTTCATCTAATTGATTTTCCTCCAAATAAAATTCCCCTAGAAAAATGTAAGTATCTGCTAAACCGAATTTATCATCAATACTTTTAAAGGTTGCTATAGCATTTTCCCAACTTGAAACAGCATCATTATCTTGATTTTTCTCTTTAAAATACAAACCTTTATTATTATACCATTCACCTAAAGCTCTTGGATTTGGATTTTTCTCTAAAGCTTTTTTCGCTAAAGTGTAATATTCTGAAGCTTTGTCTAAACTTTTTTGTTTAAGGTAAATGTTTGCAATATTGGTTAAAGTGATTCCGACATTTACATCTTGTAATTTATCTTGAATTTTTTGTGCTTTAATAAAATATTCTAAGGCTTTAAAATCTGAACTTTGAGATTTATAGACTACTCCAATATTATTGTAAATTTTAGAACATTTACTTTCGTCCTTTAATTCTTCATAAATTTTCACAGATTTTAGGTAATATTCTAGAGCTTTTGCATAATTGCTTTGTTCTGAAAAAACAATTCCCATGCTACCATAAGCTTTAGCTAAACCTTGAGCCACTTCTTTTTTAGTAGATGAAGTGTTGTTTTCTTCAAAAATAGCTTTAGCTAAAATAAAATTATCCAATGCTTTTTTATAATCGCCTAAAATAATGTTTGAAGTTCCAATGTTTAAATAAGCATTCCCTTCTTCAACTTTATATTTGATTTTTTTAGCTAATTGTAACGCTTGATTTCCATATTCAGCCATTTTAGTTGGATCAGAATATTTGTATTGATCTGCAATAGCATTTAAAACCATTGTTTTATCAATATCGTTTTTTGCTTTTTTAAATTCATTTTGTAAACTATCCATCACTTTATCTTGTGCTTGAATACCTATCGAAAGGAATAAAAAGAGATATATAAATATTTTTGCTTTCATCTTAATACTATTGATAAACAAATGTAACATTTACTTTTTAGGAATTTAGGGTGATTTAGAATTTGAGTGTTTTGAATTAGAATTTGATGTAAAAAAGAAACCCTTCTAGAGTTTAAAACTCTAGAAGGGCTTAGATACTGAAACATACTGAAATAAATTCAGTACAAGAGTTCAATATGATAATATTGTTTTATTTCTGCTTAAAAGCTCTCATTCCTGGGAAGTAAGCTACTTCAGCTAATTCTTCTTCGATTCTTAATAATTGGTTGTATTTTGCCATTCTATCTGAACGTGAAGCTGAACCCGTTTTGATTTGTCCACAGTTTAAAGCTACTGCTAAATCTGCAATAGTATTGTCTTCTGTTTCTCCAGAACGATGACTCATTACTGACGTATAACCAGCATTATGTGCCATATTTACAGCTGCAATTGTTTCTGTTAAAGTTCCGATTTGGTTGACTTTAATTAAGATCGAGTTTGCTGTATCGTTTGCAATTCCTTTTGCTAATCTTTCTACGTTTGTCACGAATAAATCATCCCCAACTAATTGTACTTTATCACCAACTAATTCTGTTAATGTTTTCCAACCAGCCCAGTCATTTTCGTCCATTCCGTCTTCGATAGAAATGATAGGATATTTTGTTGTCAAATCAGCTAAATATTCAGCTTGTTCTTGTGAAGATCTTACTTTTCCAGTTGCTCCTTCAAATTTTGAGTAATCGTATTTTCCGTCTACAAAAAATTCTGCTGCAGCACAATCTAAAGCGATCATTACATCATCACCAAAAGTATAACCTGCATTTGTAACGGCTAATTTGATTGAATCTAAAGCATCTTCTGTTCCACCTTCTAAATTTGGAGCAAATCCACCTTCATCACCAACTGCTGTTGATAAACCTCTATCGTGTAATACTTTTTTAAGATTGTGGAAAATTTCAGTTCCCATTTGCATAGCATGCGTAAAGTTTTTCGCTTTAACCGGCATAACCATAAATTCTTGAAATGCAATTGGAGCATCAGAATGCGAACCACCGTTGATGATATTCATCATTGGAACAGGTAATGTGTTAGCAGAAACTCCACCAACATATCTATACAAAGGCATTCCTAATTCGTTTGCTGCTGCTTTTGCAACGGCTAAAGAAACTCCTAAAATGGCATTAGCTCCTAAATTAGATTTATTGGGAGTTCCATCCAATTCAATCATCATTTTATCAATAGAATTTTGCTCAAAAACAGACATTCCTACAACTTCTGCAGCAATAGTCGTGTTTACATTTTCAACAGCTTTAGAAACTCCTTTTCCCATGTAGGCTTTTCCACCATCACGTAATTCTACTGCTTCGTGTTCTCCGGTTGAAGCTCCACTTGGCACAGCTGCTCTACCTAAAATTCCGTTTTCTGTAATTACATCAACTTCTACTGTTGGGTTTCCGCGAGAATCTAATATTTGTCTTGCGTGTACTTTGATAATTATACTCATTTAGATTTATGATTTAAGATTAACGATTTTTGATTTAAGAATTTTTGAAACTTTACAAACTTACGAAATTGAAAAACAATTCAATGCTATCCTTTTAAAACTTATAAACGATAACGTTTTAGTAGTTTAGAAGCGAAAGGCTTGGGCCTTATTTAGGTATCATTTTCCTGCTTTTCATTCTATCTTTTTACACCTAACAGGTTATAAAAACCTATCAGGTGTAAAAAGGATGCCATTACAATCAGGGCTAGATAATTTATCTTAAACCTTTTGTGAATTTTATAAAAAAACCTAAGAGGTTTTAAAAACCTGTAAGGTTTGACCATTTTTTAAACTTCTTGTAACTTATATTTTTTTATATTCTCTATAAACGTATCAAACAAATATTCAGAATCATGTGGTCCTGGACTTGCTTCTGGATGATATTGTACAGAAAAACAGTTTTTAGATTTCATTTGCATTCCGGCTACAGTATCATCATTTAAATGTAAATGTGTGATTTCGAAATCTGGATGTTTTTCTAATTCTTCTTTATTTACTGCAAAACCATGATTTTGCGAAGTAATTTCTCCTTTACCTGTCAATAGATTTTTTACAGGATGATTAATTCCTCTGTGACCGTTGAACATTTTGTATGTCGAAATTCCGTTGGCTAAAGCTATTACTTGATGTCCTAAACAAATTCCGAATAAAGGTTTGTTGTTGGCTATAATTTCTTTCGCAGTTTTTTGTGCTTGATGTAATGGTTCTGGATCACCAGGTCCGTTAGATAAGAAATATCCATCAGGATTAAAACTGCTTAAATCTTCGTAAGATGCATCAAAAGGAAAAACTTTTATGTAGCAATCTCTTTTGGCTAGGTTTCTTAAAATATTAGTTTTAATTCCTAAATCTAAGGCTGAAACTTTATAAGTAGCTTTTTCGTCACCATAAAAATATGGTTCTTTCGTAGAAACTTTAGAAGATAATTCTAATCCTTTCATGTTTGGAACGTTTGCTAATTGAGCTTTTAAATCTTCAATTGATGTTCCGTCTGTAGAAATGATGGCATTTTGTGCACCATTCTCTCTAATGTAACTTACTAAAGCTCTTGTGTCAACATCTGAAACCGCTACGATATTTTGTTTTTCAAAATAATCATACAAACTTTCAGAAGCATCTGGTCGTGAATAATTGAAACTAAAGTTTTTGCAAATTAATCCGGCAATTTTCACTCCATTTGATTCTACTTCGTTAACGTTTACACCATAATTACCAATATGAGGATTGGTTGTTACCATGATTTGTCCAAAATAAGAAGGATCTGTAAAAATTTCTTGGTAACCGCTCATTCCAGTGTTGAAACAAACTTCTCCAAAAGTTGTACCGCTAATTCCAATTGATTTACCGTGAAAGATAGTTCCATCTGCTAGTAATACGATGGCTTTTTGTTTTGTAGTGTATTGCATTTGTTGTGTGTGTTGTTTTGCAAATTTAGTGTAATTCTTTTTTTTAAAAAAATAAGTTTATAAACATTTGAATAGATTCTCTTCTAGCCCTGATGGGAATGGCATCTCCCGATTTATCGGGAATAGAATGGACAGCAGGAATTACATAGCCAGATAAAGCCCAAACCTTACTGCTCCAAAAAACTAAAATTCAAAAAAAAAGGATAAACTAAAAATTAGCTTATCCTTTTTTGTATTTATGAATTGATATTCATTATTCTGCTTTATCAGTAGATTCTTCAGAAGTTTCAGGAGCAGGAGTTTCTGCAACAGGAGCAGTAGTAGTATCTTCAGCTTTTTTAGCTTTACCACCTCTACGGCTTCTTCCTTTTTTCTCTTCTTTTTTACCACCGTTGTACAATTCATTGAAGTCAACTAACTCAATCATTGCCATATCAGCGTTATCTCCTAAACGATTACCCAATTTGATGATACGTGTGTATCCACCTGGACGATCTCCAACTTTAGCAGCAACTTCTCTGAATAACTCAGTAACAGCATATTTGTCTCTTAAATAAGCGAAGCAAATACGACGGTTATGTGTAGTATCATCTTTTGATTTTGTAACTAACGGCTCAAAAAACACTCTTAAAGCTTTCGCTTTTGCAACTGTTGTATTGATACGTTTGTGCTCAATAAGTGAACAAGCCATATTTGCAAGCATAGATGCTCTATGTCCTTTTTGTCTACTTAAGTGATTGAATTTTTTTCCGTGTCTCATGACTTTTTATTTAACCCTCATCTTGCTACAATCCACTATTGGAGAGCAAAATATGAAGTAATTTATTCTTTATCTAATTTGTATTTTGCTAAATCCATACCGAAAGTAAGACCTTTTACAGCGACTAATTCGTCTAATTCTGTTAAAGATTTTTTACCGAAGTTACGGAATTTCATTAAGTCGTTTTTGTTGAAAGATACTAAGTCTCCTAAAGTGTCTACTTCAGCTGCTTTTAAACAATTTAATGCTCTTACTGATAAATCCATATCCACAAGTTTAGTTTTTAACAACTGTCTCATGTGTAATGACTCTTCGTCATAAGATTCTGTTTGAGCAATTTCGTCAGCCTCAAGTGTAATTCTTTCGTCAGAAAACAACATAAAGTGATGAATCAACGTTTTAGCTGCTTCAGTTAATGCGTCTTTTGGATTGATTGAACCATCTGTTTGGATTTCGAAAACTAACTTTTCATAGTCAGTTTTTTGTTCCACACGAAAGTTTTCAATTGAATACTTAACGTTTTTTACTGGTGTGTAAATTGAGTCAGTATAAATTGTACCAATTGGTGCATTTGCTTTTTTGTTTTCTTCTGCTGGAACATATCCTCTACCTTTTTCGATAGTAAGTTCCATATTAATTGAAGTTTTGCTATCAAGGTTACAGATAATTAAATCTGGGTTTAAGATTTGGAAACCAGAGATGAATTTTTGAAAATCACCTGCTGTTAACACTTCTTTACCTGATAGAGACATTGAAACAGATTCGTTATCAATATCTTCAATTTGACGTTTAAAACGTACTTGTTTAAGATTAAGGATAATTTCTGTAACGTCTTCAACTACACCAGGAATTGTAGAGAACTCATGTTCTACACCTTCAATTCTTACTGATGTTATTGCAAAACCTTCTAATGCAGAAAGTAAAACTCTTCTAAGTGCATTACCAACGGTCAATCCGTAACCAGGTTCTAAAGGTCTGAATTCAAACTTACCTTCAAAATCGGTTGAATCGATCATGATAACTTTATCGGGCTTCTGAAAATTAAATACTGCCATAATTCGCTTAATGTGTATTTTTATTTGTTATACAACTCTACGATTAGTTGCTCTTTAATGTTTTCTGGAATCTGAAGTCTTTGAGGAATAGATACAAAAGTACCTTCCTTAGTATCATTGTTCCAAGTAATCCACTCATAAACTTGAGATGCATTAGATAAAGAACGATCGATAGCTTCAAGAGATTTAGATTTTTCACGAACAGCTACTTTATCACCTGGTTTGATGTGATAAGAAGGAATGTTCACTAATTCACCATTTACAGTAACGTGTCTATGAGAAACGATTTGACGTGCACCTCTACGAGAAGGAGCAATACCCATTCTGTAAACTACGTTGTCTAATCTTGACTCACAAAGTTGTAAAAGGATTTCTCCAGTTACACCAGAAGCTGCAGATGCTTTTTTGAATAAGTTTCTGAATTGTTTTTCTAAAATACCGTAAGTATATTTAGCTTTTTGCTTTTCCATTAACTGGATTGCGTATTCAGATTTTTTTCCTCTTCTTTTAGACATTCCATGTTGTCCAGGAGGATAATTTCTTTTTTCGAAGGCTTTGTCTTCTCCGAATATTGCTTCGCCAAATTTACGAGCAATTTTAGTTTTTGGACCAGTATATCTTGCCATTTTTAATTGTTTAAGATAGAGATTATGAATTCAGGTCTAATCCTTCGATAATCGTAATTCTATCTAGTTTATACTAAAATATTTTTTTTAAGAGTGCAAATATAGTAAATATATTTGATTAAACTCTTCTTCTTTTTGGAGGACGACATCCATTATGAGGCATTGGTGTTACATCAATAATTTCTGTAACTTCAATTCCACCATTATGTAATGATCTGATTGCAGATTCTCTACCGTTTCCTGGTCCTTTAACGTAAACTTTTACTTTCTTAAGACCAGCGTCAAGAGCTACTTTTGAACAATCTTCTGCTGCCATTTGAGCTGCGTATGGAGTGTTCTTTTTAGAACCTCTAAAACCCATTTTACCAGCTGAAGACCAAGAAATAACTTCACCTTTCTTATTTGTTAAAGAAATAATGATGTTGTTAAAAGTTGCACTAATATGAGCTTCTCCTGTTGATTCAACAATAACTTTACGTTTTTTTGTAGTTGCCTTAGCCATATTACTTATTATTTAGTTGCTTTTTTCTTGTTAGCAACAGTTTTTCTTTTACCTTTTCTTGTTCTTGAGTTGTTTTTAGTTCTTTGACCTCTTAAAGGAAGACCCGCTCTATGACGAATTCCTCTATTACAACCAATATCCATTAAACGTTTGATGTTTAATTGAACTTCTGAACGTAATTCACCTTCAATTTTGAAAAATGATACAGCTTCACGAATTGCTCCGATTTCTTCATCGTTCCAATCTGAAACTTTTTTGTCTTCGCTAACTTGAGCTTTTTCTAAAATCTCTTTAGCTCTGCTATTACCAATACCAAAAATGTATGTTAAAGCAATAACTCCTCTTTTCTGTTTAGGTATATCTACCCCTGCTATTCTTGCCATAATTATCCTTGTCTTTGTTTAAATCTAGGATTCTTTTTGTTGATTACGTATAATCTGCCTTTTCTTCGTACAATTTTGCACTCGGCACTTCTTTTTTTAACTGATGCTCTTACTTTCATGCTATTAGATTTAGTATCTATATGTGATTCTTGCTTTAGACAAATCGTAAGGACTCATTTCTAGTTTCACTTTATCACCAGGTAATAATTTGATATAATGCATACGCATTTTTCCAGAGATGTGAGCAATTACAATGTGCCCGTTTTCTAATTCTACTCGAAACATAGCATTTGATAATGCTTCAATTATTGTTCCGTCTTGTTCTATTGCTGATTGTTTTGCCATAAATAATTAAGCTACTGCTTTTCTGTTTTTACCACTTTTCATCAACCCATCGTAATGTTTATTCAATAAATAAGAATTTATTTGTTGAATAGTATCTATTGCAACTCCAACCATAATTAACAACGAAGTACCTCCGTAGAAATAACCCCACGATCCTTGAACACCTAATAAACTAACAGCAACTGCAGGGAACACAGCAATTAAAGCTAAATATAATGAACCTGGAAACGTAATTAATGACATGATTTTATCTAAAAAGTCTGAAGTTTCTGAACCTGGCTTAATACCAGGAATAAATCCACCGCTTCTCTTTAAATCATCCGCCATTTTATTAGTTGGAATTGTAATCGCAGTATAAAAATAAGTAAACACTATAATTAATAATGCAAATACTAAATTATATACTAATCCAAATGGATTTTTAAACATTGTTGCGATTGATTGTGCATTATCAGATTGTGATAATCCTGCTAATGCAGCAGGGATAAACATAATTGCTTGTGCAAAAATGATTGGCATTACACCCGATGCGTTTAATTTTAATGGTATAAATTGTCTATCACCACCACCCATTAAGTCTTGTTCAAAGTCACCAGAAACTGTTCTACGTGCATATTGAACTTGAATTTTTCTAACAGCCATGACTAACAATACACATGCTACTATTACTAGTAACCATATTATTATTTCTATTACGATCATAAGTGCACCACCATTTGCTTGAGAAGTTCTTGATGCTATCTCTTGCATGAATGCTTGTGGCATTCTAGCGATAATTCCTACCATAATTAATAATGAAATACCATTTCCAATACCTTTATCAGTAATCTTTTCTCCTAACCACATAGCAAAAATAGTACCTGTAACTAAGATTAATACTGCTGAGAATAAAAATTGGAATGAATTAAATCCTAATAAAAATGCATCAGGAGGAAGCGTTGAATAAAGATTATAAATATAACCAGGACCTTGAACTAAAGTAATTGCAATAGTCAACCATCTTGTTATTTGGTTTATCTTTTTTCTTCCACTTTCACCATCTTTTTGAAGTTTTTGTAGGTAAGGAACTGCTATTCCCATCAATTGTACTACAATCGATGCAGAGATATAAGGCATAATTCCTAAAGCAAAAATAGATGCTTGAGAAAATGCTCCACCTGTAAAAACGTCAATTAACCAGCCAATACCTTGATCGGTTTGGCTAGTTAAATTTCCTAGTTTAGTAGCATCAATACCTGGAAGTGTTACTTGAGCACCAAAACGATACACCAATAACAATCCTAGAGTTAACAGAATTCTGTTTTTTAACTCTTCGATTTTCCAAACATTAACTAAAGAATCTATAAATTTCTTCATTTTACTATACTATTTGTTATAAGATTACTACTTCTCCACCAGCTGCTTCAATAGCGGCTTTTGCAGTAGCAGTAAATTTGTGTCCACTCACTTTAAGTTTCGCTTTTAATTCGCCTCTACCTAAAATTTTAACTAGTTCATTTTTTGTTGCTAATCTTGTATCAACTAAAACTGTAAAATCTACAGTATCAGTTACTACTCCGTTGTCAACTAACATTTGAAGTGTATCAAGATTAACACCTTGATATTCTTTTCTGTTAATATTTTTAAATCCGAACTTAGGCACACGTCTTTGAAGAGGCATTTGCCCTCCCTCAAAACCAATTTTCTTAGAATAACCAGAACGAGATTTAGCTCCTTTGTGTCCACGTGACGCGGTACCACCTTTACCAGAACCTTCTCCTCTACCTAATCTTTTATTTTGGTTGTGCGTTGAACCTTCCGCTGGTTGTAAATTACTTAAATTCATAACTGTATATGTTATTTAGTTTCAACAGAAACTAAGTGTTTTACTTTGTTTACCATTCCAAGGATAGCTTGGTTGTCATCATGCTCAACAACTTGTCCCATTTTTTTTAGACCTAAAGCAATAAGAGTTCTCTTTTGTGTAAGAGGACAATTGATTTTGCTTTTTACTTGTTTTACTAATATTTTTGCCATTTTTTCCTTGAATTATTAACCTTTAAATACTTTTTCTAAAGATATTCCTCTTTGTTTTGAAACTGTGTAAGCGCTTCTCATTTGCAATAATGCATCGAAAGTTGCTTTAACCACATTATGAGGGTTTGATGAACCTTGAGATTTTGATAATACATCATGAATACCTACCGACTCAAGTACCGCACGTACTGCACCACCTGCAATAACTCCAGTACCATGAGAAGCTGGTATTAAAAATACTCTTGCTCCACCAAATTTACCTTTTTGTTCGTGAGGAACTGATTGTCCTTGTAATGGAATTCTAACAAGATTTTTCTTTGCATCTTCAACTGCTTTTGCAATTGATTCAGCAACATCTTTAGATTTTCCAGTACCATGTCCAACAACTCCATTTTCATCACCCACCACTACAATAGAAGAAAAACCAAATGCTCTACCTCCTTTTGTAACTTTAGTAACACGATTAACATTCACCAAACGGTCTTTTAAATCAAGTCCTCCTGGTTTTACTAGTTCTACGTTTTTATAATTATTGATCATATATCTTAGAATTTAAGTCCAGCTTCTCTTGCGCCTTCAGCTAATGATTTAACACGTCCGTGGTATAAATACCCTCCTCTATCAAAAGTGATAGTAGATACACCTGCTTTAAGAGCTTTTTCAGCTACCAACTTACCTACTGCATTTGCAGTTTCAATGTTTGTTCCTTTAGTAACACCTTTCTCTCTTGAAGATGCTGCTACTAATGTAACACCGTTTACATCATCTATGATTTGAGCATAGATTTCTTTATTAGATCTAAAAACAGCTAGTCTAGGTTGTGCAGCAGTTCCGCTCACAATCTTTCTAATTCTGAATTTTATTCTTTGTCTTCTTTCCGTTTTTGTTAATGACATAGTCTTAAATTTTAAGCTGATTTACCTGCTTTTCTTCTTAATACTTCACCTACAAACTTAATTCCTTTTCCTTTGTAAGGTTCAGGTTTACGAAAAGCTCTGATTTTAGCAGCAACTTGACCTAATAATTGTTTGTCAAATGATGATAATTTTACTATAGGATTTTTACCTTTCTCTGATACTGTTTCAACAGTTACTTCAGAAACAACTTCTAGTACAATATTGTGAGAGAATCCTAAAGCTAAATCAAGTCTTTGACCTTGATTAGATGCTCTATAACCTACTCCTACTAGCTCTAATTGTTTTGAAAAACCTTCAGAAACACCAACAATCATGTTGTTGATCAAAGAACGATATAGTCCGTGTTTCGCTCTCTCGTCTTTGTGATCTGATGAACGTTCAACGATAACTTGGTTATCTTCTATTTTTACCGTTACATCAGAAAATTCTTGAGTAAGCTCGCCTAATTTTCCTTTTACTGTAACCACAGCGTCTTTAACATCTACTGTTACTCCTGCTGGAATTGCAATTGGATTTTTACCTATTCTTGACATTTTTCTTTTATATTAGTATACGTAACAAATTACTTCTCCACCAACGTTTTGTTGTTTTGCCATTTTTCCTGTCATCAAACCTTTTGATGTAGAAACAATTGCAATACCTAAACCGTTAAGAATTCTAGGAATCTCTGAAGAACCTGAATATTTACGTAAACCTGGTTTACTAATTCTTTGAATATCTTTTATTACAGATTCTTTTGTTTCTTTATCGTACTTAAGTGCGATTTTGATAGTACCTTGAACAGTAGCATCTTCGAATTTGTAACTTAAAATATAACCTTGATCAAATAAAATCTTTGTGATTTCTTTTTTAAGGTTTGATGCTGGAATCTCAACCACTTTGTGATTAGCTCTCACAGCATTTCTAACTCTCGTTAGATAATCCGCTATTGGATCTGTATACATAACATGTATGAATTACGATTATGGTTTTCAAATGGTACTCACCAAATGAACCTATAACCAGTTAAAATTATTTTTTGGATTGCAAAAGTACAAACTTATTGCGAGATTACCAAGATGCTTTTTTAACACCTGGAATTAATCCTTGATTAGCCATTTCACGGAATGTAACACGAGAAAGTCCAAATTGACGCATATACCCTCTTGGTCTTCCTGTTAATTTACAACGATTGTGTAAACGTACAGGAGATGCATTTTTAGGTAATTTTTGTAAACCTTCATAATCTCCAGCTTTTTTCAAAGCTTTCCTTTTTTCAGCATACTTTTCAACTGTTGCTTCTCTTTTTACCTCGCGGGCTTTCATTGATTCTTTAGCCATATCTTAGTTCTTTTTAAAAGGTAATCCTAGTTCTGTTAATAAAGATTTTGCTTCCTTGTCTGTAGGTGCTGACGTTACGAATGTAATATCAAAACCAGAGATTTTGTTAACTTTATCAATATCAATTTCTGGGAAAATGATTTGCTCTAAAACTCCTAAATTATAATTACCTCTTCCATCAAATCCATCAGATTTAATTCCACCAAAATCTCTTACACGTGGTAAAGCTGAAGTTACAAGTCTATCTAAAAACTCATACATTCTTTCACCACGCAAAGTTACTTTAGCTCCAATTGGCATACCTTTTCTTAATTTGAAAGACGCAACGTCTTTCTTAGAAATAGTAGCTACCGCTTGTTGTCCGGTAATTTTTGTCATTTCTTCAACAGCATAATCTACTAATTTCTTATCAGAAACAGCTGCTCCAACTCCACGGCTTACAACGATTTTTTCAAGTTTTGGCACTTGCATTACGTTTTTGTAACCGAATTCTTCCGTAAGTGCAGAAATTACTCTGCTCTTATATTCTTCTTTTAGTCTAGGTATGTAAGCCATCACTATAATACTTGATTAGATTTTTTTGAGAATCTCACTTTCTTATCTCCTTCTTGTTTAAAACCAACTTTAGTCGTTTCATTTGACTTAGGGTCGATTAAAGACAGGTTAGAAATATGAACAGCTGCTTCTTTCTTTACGATTCCACCTTGTGGATTAGTTGCGCTAGGTTTAGTATGTTTTGAAACCATATTTACACCTTCAACAATCGCTTTATTTTTTTCACGTAGAATAGTTACGATTTTACCTTCTTCACCTTTATGGTCTCCAGCAATTACTCTAACTAAATCTCCTGATTTTACTTTTAACTTTGTCATCATTTTTTAGAATTAAAGCACCTCTGGTGCTAATGATACAATTTTCATGAATTGTTTTTCACGAAGTTCTCTGGCAACTGGTCCAAAAACACGAGTCCCTCTCATTTCACCTGCAGCGTTTAACAATACACATGCGTTATCGTCAAAACGGATGTAAGATCCATCAGCTCTTCTCACTTCTTTTCTAGTACGTACAACAACTGCAGTTGATACAGCTCCTTTTTTTACACTTCCGTTAGGAGCAGTGTCTTTTATAGAAACTACAATTTTATCACCTACAGAGGCATAACGACGTTTCGTTCCTCCTAATACACGGATAGTCAAAACTTCTTTTGCTCCTGTATTGTCTGCTACTTTTAATCTTGATTCTTGTTGTACCATAATTATTTAGCTCTTTCAATGATTTCAACTAATCTCCAACATTTCAATTTACTCATAGGTCGTGTTTCCATGATCTTTACAGTATCTCCAATGTTACAGTCGTTTGTTTCGTCGTGTGCAACGTATTTCTTAGTTTTTAACACGAACTTACCGTATAATGGGTGTTTTACTCTTCTTGTTTCAGAAACAACAATAGATTTTGTCATTTTGTTGCTAGTAACAACCCCAATTCTCTCTTTTCTTAAATTTCTTTTTTCCATCTTTCAGCAGTGTACAATTATTGTAACTTTTTAGTCAATTCAGTAGTAACTCTTGCAACAGATCTTCTTAAAGCTCTTAGTTGTAACGGATTCTCAATTGGAGAAATCGCGTGAGCATTTTTTAGATCAGCGTATGTTTTCTTTAACTGGCTAAGTTTTTCTTGTAACTCAGTTGCTGATAGACTTATAATTTCTGATTGTTTCATAATTAATTTTGATTATGCTTCAAAGTCTCTTGCAACAACAAACTTAGTTTTCACTGGAAGTTTTTGTGCTGCTAAACGTAAAGCTTCTTTTGCAACTGATAGTGGAACACCACCAACTTCAAACATTATTTTTCCAGGTTTACAAACTGCAGCCCAATATTCGACTGCACCTTTACCCTTACCCATACGTACTTCAAGAGGCTTCTTAGTTATAGGCTTGTCTGGGAATACATTAATCCATAATTGGCCTTCTCTCTTCATAAAACGAGTTGCAGCGATACGTGCAGCTTCGATTTGACGTGAAGTTAAGAATACTCCTTTTTCATGAACCGATTTAATTCCAAACATTCCACTAGAAAGTACATGTCCTCTTTGAGAATTTCCTTTCATTCTACCCTTTTGTACCTTACGGTATTTTGTTCTTTTAGGCTGTAACATTTTTTCTTTAGTTTAAATAATTACTTTCTTTTGCGATTGTTTGGTCTACCACCATCTCTTTTTGGCGAAGATCCTGAAGATTTAGACTGTTTTTTGTCCATACCAACTAACGGAGAAAGATCTCTTTTACCGTAAACCTCACCTTTCATTATCCATACCTTGATACCCATTCTACCATAAGTAGTATGTGCTTCAGATAATGAATAATCAATATCAGCTCTGAAAGTTGACAAAGGAATTCTACCTTCTTTGAATTGCTCAGAACGTGCCATTTCAGCTCCATTTAAACGACCAGAGATAAGTACTTTAATACCTTCTGCGTTCATTCTCATAGCTGCTGCAATAGCCATTTTGATTGCTCTTCTGTAAGAAATTCTATTCTCAATTTGACGCGCGATACTTGCACCTACTAATAAGGCATCAATTTCGGGTCTTTTGATTTCGAAAATGTTGATTTGAACTTCTTTGTCAGTAATTTTCTTAAGTTCTTCTTTTAACTTGTCTACCTCTTGGCCACCTTTTCCGATAATAATACCAGGTCTAGCAGTAGTGATAGTAACGGTTACAAGTTTTAAAGTTCTCTCGATAATTATTTTTGATACACTAGCTTTTGATAAACGAGCGTGGATATACTTTCTGATTTTATAATCTTCAGCGATTTTATCACCGTAATCATTTCCACCGTACCAGTTTGAGTCCCACCCTCTGATGATACCAAGTCTATTCCCTATTGGATTTGTCTTTTGTCCCATACTGTTTATTAATTGCTTTGTGTGTTATCTAATTGCCCTAATACGATTGTAACGTGATTAGAACGTTTTCTTATTCTGTGTGCACGACCTTGTGGAGCTGGACGAAGTCTTTTTAACATCGCACCACCGTCTACTCTGATCTCTTTTATAAATAAACCTGCATCTTCAATACTAGCTTCACTATTTTTTTGTGTCCAGTTATTAATAGCTGATAACAATAGTTTTTCTAATTTTCTTGAAGCTTCTTTAGTACTAAATCTTAAAACATTAAGAGCTAGTTCTACTTTTTGACCTCTTACCATATCCGCAACTAAGCGCATTTTTCTAGGTGAAGTAGGGCAGTTATTTAATTTGGCAAAAGCTATAGACTTATTAGCCTCTTTTCTTGCATCTGCTGTTTCTCTTTTACGAACTCCCATTGCTTCTTATTTTTTACCTTTATTTTTCGCACCTGCGTGACCTCTAAAAGATCTTGTAGGTGAAAATTCTCCTAATTTATGTCCTACCATGTTCTCAGTAACATATACTGGAACAAATTGACGACCATTATGAACAGCTATCGTTTGTCCAACAAAATCTGGAGTAATCATTGATGCTCTAGACCAAGTCTTAACAACACCTTTATTACCTCCTTCAATATTAGCTTGAACTTTTTTCTCTAGCTTGTAATGTACAAATGGTCCTTTTTTTAATGAACGTGCCATGTCTATCTAATTATTTCTTTCTGCGTTCAACAATATACTTACTACTCGGGTTAACCTTAGAACGAGTTCTATAACCTTTAGCTGGTATTCCTTTTCTTGATCGTGGATGACCTCCTGAAGAGCGTCCTTCTCCACCTCCCATAGGGTGATCAACTGGGTTCATAGCTACTGGTCTAGTTCTTGGTCTTCTTCCTAACCATCTTGATCTACCTGCTTTACCAGATACGATTAATTGGTGATCAGAGTTTGAAACCGCTCCAATTGTTGCTGAACAAGTAAGCAAGATTAATCTTGTTTCACCTGAAGGCATTTTAATTGTAGCATATTTTCCATCTCTTGCCATCAATTGAGCAAAAGTACCTGCCGAACGAGCAATAACAGCTCCTTGACCTGGTCTTAATTCAATACATGATATAACTGTTCCTAGAGGAATTTTACTTAAAAGTAAAGTGTTTCCAATTTCTGGAATCGCATCTGGACCTGAAACTACTGTTTGACCAACTTGTAAACCATTTGGCGCAATTACGTAAGTTTTTTCTCCATCTACATATGCAAGCAATGAAATGAATGCTGAACGATTTGGATCGTATTCGATTGTTTTAACCGTAGCAGGAATTCCATGCTTAGTTCTTTTAAAATCGATAATACGATACTTTTGTTTGTGACCACCACCTGTGTAGCGCATGGTCATCTTTCCTTGACTATTTCTACCTCCTGAACGTTTTTTCGGTGCTAGCAATGCTCGCTCCGGCTTATCAGTTGTAATAGTGTCAAAGCTATTTACAACTCTAAATCGCTGTCCTGGGGTAATAGGTTTTAATTTTCTAACTGACATCTTGTTTTATTAGATATTATTATAAAAGTCTATTGCTTCTCCTTCTTTCAGTTGTACAACTGCTTTTTTATAAGCATTTGTTTTACCAACGATTAAACCACTCTTAGTGTATTTAACCGATCTATCAGATCTGTAATTCATTGTGTTAACGTTTTCAACAGTAACTCCATAAGAAGCCTCGATAGCTTTCTTAATTTGTATTTTGTTTGCTTTTTTGTCAACCACAAAACCAAAACGGTTAAAAATTTCACCGTCTTTTGTCATTTTTTCAGTAATGATAGGTTTAATTATAACATTCATACCTTCTTATTTACTTAAATTAGTTTCAATTCCTTCTAACGAACTCTCCATTAATACTAATTTATTAGTATTCAAAATACCATAAGTACTTAATTCTGAAGTAGTTATTACACTAGACCCTTTTAAATTACGTGACGACAAATATACATTTTTATTTGAATCACCCAACACAAATAGAGATTTTTTATTATCTAACCCTAAAGCTTTCAAAACGTTAATGAAATTTTTAGTGTTTGGAGCTTCAAAATTGAAGTCTTCAACTACTACTAAATTTTCTTCTTTTGCTTTGATTGAGAAGGCAGATTTTCTTGCTAAACGCTTTAAAGATTTATTCAATTTAAATGAATAACTTCTTGGTCTAGGTCCGAATACTGTTCCTCCACCTTTAAACAAAGGGTTTTTAGCACTACCAGCTCTGGCAGTTCCTGTTCCTTTTTGTTTCTTAATCTTACGAGTACTTCCAGCAACTTCAGCTCTTTCTTTAGCTTTGTGCGTTCCTTGTCTTTGATTAGCTAAATATTGCTTAACATCAAGGTATACTGCGTGATTATTTGGTTCAATTGCGAATACTGAATCAGAAAGTTGTACTTTTCTCCCAGTTTCTTTTCCGTTTACATCTAATACTTTTACTTCCATTACTTCTGAATGATTACGTAAGAGTTTTTATGTCCTGGCACACATCCTTTTACTACTAAAAGGTTTTTGTCTGCAACGACTTTTAAAACTCTAAGATTCTGAATTGTTACGTTATCTGTACCCATTCTTCCAGCCATACGCATTCCTTTGAATACTCTAGATGGATAAGAAGAAGCTCCAACTGAACCCGGTGCTCTTAAACGGTTATGTTGACCATGAGTTGCTTGTCCTACACCACCAAATCCGTGACGTTTAACAACCCCTTGAAAACCTTTACCTTTAGATACACCTTGTACATCTACAAATTCTCCTTCTATGAATAAATTCACATTCAACACATCACCTAAGTTGTGTTTTTCTTCAAAATACTTGAATTCAACGACTTTCTTCTTAACATCTGTTCCTGCTTTCTTGAAGTGACCTTCTTCAGCTTTAATAGAGTGTTTGTCAGTTTTGTCATCGAAACCAAGTTGAAGAGCTTCGTACCCGTCAACCGCTATGGTTCTGACTTGGGTAACTACGCACGGACCAGCTTGAATTACAGTACAAGGAATATTCTTCCCGTTCTCATCAAAGATGCTAGTCATGCCAATTTTTCTTCCGATTAACCCAGACATATTAAACTAATTATTAATTACTACTTATTTTTTGTGCACATTTATATACATACACTCTTTTTTACAAGGGTGCAAATATATAAATATTATTTAATTAATACAAACTTAATTACTTAACTATTTTTAAATGAATAATTCAGCAATCAACTTAGTATTAAAGATTAAAAAAACCGCAGTAAACAAATACTAGCGGCTTTTATTTTAAACTGACTTAACAGTGTTTGAAACTATACTTTAATTTCTACTTCAACACCACTTGGCAATTCCAATTTCATTAAAGCATCAATAGTCTTAGAAGAAGAACTATAAATGTCTAATAATCTTTTGTATGAACTAAGTTCAAATTGCTCACGTGATTTTTTGTTTACGTGTGGTGAACGCAACACAGTAAAAATCTTTTTGTGTGTTGGTAATGGAATTGGTCCAGTTACAACAGCACCTGTACTTTTAACAGTTTTTACAATCTTTTCAGCAGATTTATCTACCAACATGTGATCGTAAGATTTTAATTTTATTCTGATTTTTTGACTCATTTTCTTTAGAATTAAGCGTTACCTTTTGCTTTTTTGATTACCTCTTCTGAAATATTCGAAGGTGTTTCTGCGTAGTGTGAAAACTCCATTGTAGAAGTTGCTCTACCTGATGATAATGTTCTTAATGTTGTTACATATCCAAACATTTCAGATAAAGGCACATCTGCTTTAATAGTTTTTGCACCACTTCTATCACCCATATCATTTACTTGACCACGACGACGATTCAAATCACCTACGATATCACCCATATTTTCTTCTGGAGTAATAACTTCAATTTTCATGATTGGTTCAAGAACTACAGCTCCTGCAGCTTTAGCTACTTCTTTGTATCCCATTTTTGCTGCTAACTCGAAAGAAAGAGCATCAGAATCCACAGGGTGAAAAGATCCATCTGACAATGTAACCCTTAAACTATCCACAGCATATCCTGCTAATGGACCAGTTTTCATTGCTTCACGGAAACCTTTTTCAACAGCTGGTATAAATTCTTTAGGAACGTTACCACCTTTTACTGCATTAACAAACTGTAATCCTACAGCTGGTTTACCATCTACATCTTCAGCTGGTTCTAGTGTAAATACGATATCACCGAATTTACCACGTCCTCCAGATTGTTTCTTATATGTTTCTCTATGCGTAGCTGATTTTGTAAATGCTTCTTTATATTCAACCTGAGGCTCACCTTGGTTAACCTCAACTTTGAATTCACGTCTCATTCTATCTACAAGAATATCTAAGTGTAACTCACCCATTCCTGAAATAATAGTTTGACCTGAAGCTTCATCAGTTCTAACTGTAAATGTTGGATCTTCTTCAGCTAATTTAGCTAAAGCCATACCCATCTTATCAACGTCAGCTTTTGTTTTAGGTTCAATAGCGATACCAATTACTGGATCAGGGAACTTCATTGACTCAAGAATAATTGGGTGTTTTTCATCACACATTGTATCTCCAGTCTTGATATCTTTAAATCCAACTGCTGCTCCAATATCACCTGCTTCGATATAATCGATTGGGTTTTGCTTGTTAGCATGCATTTGGTAGATACGAGAAATTCTTTCTTTATTTCCAGAACGTGTATTCAAAATATACGAACCTGCATCTAAACGACCTGAATATGCACGGAAGAAAGCTAAACGACCAACATAAGGGTCAGTAGCAATTTTAAATGCAAGAGCAGCAAATGGCTCTTTTGTATCAGGACGACGTAATATTTTTGTTTGATCTTCTTCTAATAAATCAGCATCATCAGGATGAATCCCTTCGATACCTTCTTTATCCATTGGAGATGGTAAATATTTACAAACTGCATCCAACATAAACTGAACTCCTTTATTTTTAAAAGAAGAACCTGCGATCATTGGAATGATAGCCATATCCATAGTAGCCGCTCTTAAAGCGTTATTGATTTCTTCCTCTGTTATAGAGTTTTCATCTTCCATGAATTTTTCTAACAAATTCTCATCATAATCAGCAACTGCTTCTATAAGGATAGATCTGTATTCTTTAACTTCATCAACCATATCAGCTGGAATGTCAATAATATCAAAAGTAGCGCCTAATGTTTCATCATGCCATACAATAGCTTGATTCTTCACTAAGTCAACTACACCTCTAAAATCATTTTCTTCTCCAATTGGCAATGTAATTGCAACTGCGTTTGATTTTAGCATATCTCTAACTTGTTGACATACCATTAAAAAGTTAGACCCTTGACGGTCCATCTTGTTAACAAACCCCATTCTTGGAACTCTGTACTGATCAGCTAATCTCCAGTTAGTTTCAGATTGAGGCTCAACACCATCAACTGCACTAAATAAGAAAACTAAACCATCTAATACACGTAACGAACGGTTTACCTCTACTGTAAAGTCAACGTGACCTGGAGTATCGATAATATTAAAGTGATAAGGTATTGATTCCGGTAAAATTGCACCTTGTTTTGTTGGAAAATTCCATTCACAAGTTGTAGCAGCAGAAGTAATTGTAATACCTCTTTCTTGCTCTTGTGCCATCCAGTCCATTGTTGCAGCACCATCATGTACTTCACCAATTTTGTGTGATTTTCCAGTATAGAACAATATACGCTCAGTTGTTGTTGTTTTACCAGCATCAATATGAGCAGCAATTCCTATATTTCTTGTATATTTTAAATCTCTTGCCATTTCTTATTTATTAAAATCTGAAGTGAGAGAATGCTTTATTTGCATCTGCCATTTTGTGAGTATCCATTCTTTTCTTAACTGCTGCACCTTCTTCTTTAGCTGCTGCTAAAATTTCTGATGACAATTTTCCAGCCATAGATTTCTCATTTCTTTTTCTAGCATAAAGAATTAACCATTTCATTGCAGTAGAAATTTTTCTATCTGGACGAATTTGCATTGGTATCTGGAATGTAGCTCCACCAACTCTACGACTACGTACTTCTACGTGAGGCATAACGTTTGTTAAAGCGTCTTTCCATAATTCTAAAGCTGATTTTTCATTATCACCTTTTTTTGCTTCTACAATGTCTAATGCATCATAAAAAACTTTAAAAGCTGTTGATTTCTTACCATCCCACATCAAGTTGTTCACAAAACGTGTTACCAACTGATCGTTAAATTTTGGATCTGGTAAAAGGGGTCTTTTTTTTGCCGCTCTTTTTCTCATTTCTTTTCGTTTGTGTCAAAGTTTAACAATCAAAAGAAGAAAGCACAATACTTTCAAACCTTTAGACATTAACCTTTAGACTGATTTTTGATTTACTTTTTAGCGTCTTTTGGACGTTTTGCACCATACTTAGATCTTCTTTGTGTTCTACCGCTTACTCCGGCAGTGTCTAAAGCACCACGTACGATGTGGTATCTAACTCCTGGTAAATCTTTTACTCTTCCACCTCTAACTAATACTATCGAGTGCTCTTGTAGATTGTGTCCTTCTCCAGGAATGTAAGCATTCACTTCTTTACCATTTGTCAAACGAACCCTTGCTACTTTACGCATTGCAGAGTTTGGTTTTTTTGGTGTAGTAGTGTAAACACGCGTACATACTCCTCTTCTTTGAGGACAAGAATCTAAAGCAGCCGATTTACTCTTCTTAGTCATTTGGGTTCTCCCTAGTCTTACTAATTGTTGAATTGTTGGCATAATTAAATACTAATTTTTCTTGTGATTTATTAATTCCCGCTTTTTTACGGGTTGCAAATGTATGAATATATTTTAACAAAACAAATCTAATTTATTAATTTTCAAAACTTTGTTACTCAATACTTTTACATTTTAAATAATCATTTATAGTTTTAAAAGTTTATTTGAAATTAATTTTGTTTTTTTGCGTTAGATAAATGCTATGAAAAACTTATTTTTTTTATTAATTCTATTTTGTTTTCAACTCTCTTTTTCACAACAATTTGAAATTATTGTTGAAGGAAATAACGCAGCAGAAACAAAAATAATTGACAGCATAGGCTATATCAAAAAACACATAAACGTTGCTTCCATAATTGAAGAACAAAAGTCTTTAGAACAGAAATTTCAATACAAAGGTTATTTTCAAAATAAATTATTACTTCAATCAAAATTAAATGATAGTATATTCTTTTTCAAATACAGTTTAAAAAACAAAGTTCAACTTGTACGTATATATATAGGTATAAATTCAGCAGAAGAAAAAGAACTTTTAAGTCTAGAAAATGATTCCATAAAACTACCTATTGAGAATGTTGAATCTTTTATGCAAAATAAAATCTCTTTACTTGAAAAGAAAGGATATTCATTGGCAAAACTAAAATTAACAGACTACAATCAGGTTGATAATTATTTGGAAGCTAAATTAGTTTTAGATTTAAATCAAAAAAGAAATTTAACCAATATCGTAATTGAAGGTTATGATAAATTTCCATACGGAATTAAAAAAGCGATTTTAAAAAAAGCACGACGATTGGAATTCAATCAAGATAATGTTTCTAAAATTTATAAAGATTTTAATGAATTGCGCTTTGTTACTCAAACCAAATATCCTGAAATTCTTTTCACAAAAGATTCTACTAAAGTTTATGTTTATCTCGAAAAAGCCAAACCTAATAAATTTGATGGTTTTATAGGATTTGCCAATGATGAAAATTCCAATCTTCGTTTTAATGGTTATTTGGATTTACAATTGCAGAATATTCTAAATTCTGGTGAAAAATTGAGTTTGTTTTGGAAAAATGATGGAAAACAACAATCGAGTTTTAATTTAGGAACTGAAATTCCGTACATGTTTAAAAGTCCGTTTGGAATTAAAGCTGATTTGCGAATTTTCAAACAAGACAGCACCTTTCAAAATACAAAGACTGATTTAAATTTAGGTTACTACTTCAAGTACAATTCGAAAGTATATTTGGGTTACCAAAAAACGACTTCGGTTGATATTCAAAACACAAATTCTTTTAGTATCAATGATTTTACGAATACATTTTTGACTTCTACTTTTGATTTTGTTGACTTTAATACTGATGATTTTCTATTTCCTGAAAAAACAAAATTCAATATTAAATTAGGAACAGGAAATCGAACCATTAGTTCTTTAAAAACGAATCAATTTTTTGGACAAGTCAATTTTAGTCACAATTTATATTTGAACGATAAGAACATTATCAATATTAAAAACGAAACTTTCTATTTACAAAGTGATGACTATATAATCAATGAGTTACATCGTTTTGGCGGCATAAATTCGATTCGTGGTTTTAGTGAAAACAGTTTGCAAGCTAATGCTTACAGCGGAATTTTAACTGAATATCGCTACATGATGGCACCAAGTATTTATGCACATTCGATAATTGATTATGGCTATTTTCAAGATAAAACTTCTAATTTGAGCGATAGTTTATTGGGATTGGGTTTTGGTTTTGGACTTTTTACCAAAAACGGATTGTTTAATTTCATTTATGCCAATGGTTCTACAAACGACCAAAACATTAAACTTTCCAACTCAATTGTTCACGTGAGTTTTAAGACATATTTTTAAATAGATTTTCGGATATTCAGATTTTCAGATATTCGGACATTAAAATATTTAAAATTCTAATAAAAACACTATTTTTGCCAAATGGAAAGAGATAATCAAATATTTGGAATACGTGCTATAATTGAAGCAATTCAATCAAAAACAGAAATTGATAAAGTGTTTTTACAAAAGGAACTTCAAGGTGACTTGATGAAGGATTTGATGAAAGCTATGAAACAGAACAACGTTAATTTTTCTTACGTACCTGTAGAAAAATTAAACCGTTTGACTTCTGGAAATCATCAAGGTGCTGTGGCTACTATTTCTCCGGTTTCTTTTCATGATTTAGAAACTTTAATTGAATCTGTTTTGGCTAAAGAAAAAACCCCTTTATTTTTAATTTTAGACCAATTATCTGATGCTCGTAACTTTGGAGCAATTATCAGAACTGCTGAATGCACAGGTGTTGATGGAATTATTGTTCAAAAACAAGGTTCAGCTCCTGTAAATGGTGACACGGTTAAAACAAGTGCTGGTGCTGTTTTTAATGTGCCAATTTGTAAAGTAGATCATATTAAAGATGCAATTTTTCATTTGCAAGGAAGTGGTATAAAAACTATTGCTGCCACAGAAAAAACAGAAAGCACTATTTATAGTTTAGCTTTAAACGAACCTTTGGCTATCATTATGGGAAGCGAAGATAGAGGTGTAAACCCATCTGTTTTGAAAATTGTAGATGAAAAAGCAAAATTACCTATGTACGGAACTATTGAATCATTGAATGTTTCTGTAGCTTGTGGTGCTTTTTTATATGAGGTTGTAAGACAGAGACAATAGATTGCTGATTGAAGAATATTGATTTTAGATTTATGAAAAAGTATATTTTTATTTTAATATCGTGTAGTCTTTTTTCAACCTTAAGTAGTTCTCAAAATTATACGAAAGTTGATTCTATTGTTTTAAAATATCCAAATAAATTTAGTTCTACAGTAAAAATTGCTAAACAAATATCTTCAGATTTCTCAAACGACTTTGAAAAAACTCGAGCTGTCTATACTTGGATTACTAACAACATTGTTTACGACCCAGAAGAATATGGTATATACAACTTTTCATATTCTACAGAGTCAGAATTTAATGAAAATAAAGCTGAGTTTGAAAAAAAGCTTTCATCAAGAGTCATATCAAAAAAGAAAGCTGTCTGTGAAGGTTATTCGACATTATTTAAAGTTATCTGTGATGATTTAAACATTAATTCAAAAGTAGTTTCAGGAAATGCAAAAGCTCATGTTAGAGATATTGGCAATAGATATTATTCTGATCACGCTTGGAATATAGTTACAATTGACAACAAAGAATATCTGATTGACGCAACTTGGGGTGCAGGAACTTATAATAATGGTTTTGAAAAAAAAGTTGATTATTTTTACTTTTTAACTAAACCTAATTTATTCATAAAACAGCATTATCCAGACAATTACGAAGATGCAATTTTAATAGAAAAAATAGATAAACAAGATTTTTTAAACTCACCGCTCATTCATAATTATGACTTTGAACTAATATATCCAATAAGTGGAATTATTAATAAAAAAGAAGTTAGTAAAATTAATTTCAAATTTTTAACAGATAAAAAAGTTAGTTCTATTTCTTATAATATAGACAGAAAAAACTACATTATATCTAATTTTAAAAATGAAAATAATTTAGAGTTTGAATTGAATTTATCAGATTTAAAAAATGGAAGATCCTTACTATTATATTTTGATTATAAACCAATAATTGAATTTAAAATAGAATAATAATCGTTTAACTTTTAATCTATTAACTTAAAAAAAAAGATGCTGAATCAAGTTCAGCATGACAAGATTTAAATAAAACTTCTGAAATCAAAAATCGTTAATCTACAATCGTCAATCTTTCTTAATTCCAATAAAATCATAAATCACTTTTATGGATGAATTGAAATATTCTCTCACCACTTCTTCGGGTTTTGGTGGTGGAGCGAATTTTCCGTCTTCGTCAAAGTTTTTCATAAAAGGATCATTTTCTGGATTGAAATCTGGACTTTCCCAATCATAGAAAATAGCTTTGTCAAACTGTGGTGTTTTTAAGAAATAACTCAATACAAATCCGGTTAGGAATCCAAATAAATGGCCTTCCCACGAAATGTTATTTTTACCAACTTCTGGAAACATGTACCAAATCATTCCTCCATATAATAAGATTACGGTTAAGGAAACCGCAACTAATCTAAAGTATTTGGTAAAAATACCTTTGAAGAAAATAAAACTGACTAAAGCATAAACCAATCCACTAATTCCAATGTGATAACTTGGTCTTCCAATAAGCCATGTTCCTAATCCTGAAAACAGGATTCCTATTATGACTACGGTTACAGATTGTTCTCTATAGAAATATCGTAAGAACAATAAGAGTACAAACAATGCAATCGAATTATTAAACAAGTGTTCTAAATCTCCATGAAGAAATGGGCTAAAAATAATTCCTTTTAATCCAAAACCTGTTCTTGGATAAATTCCGTAATGTGCTAAATCTACGTGATAATGATGTTCTACCCAAAACACAATCCATAATACTAATACAAACAACAACGGAAATAGAATTACCGATGGTGTGAATTTGAATGGATTGTCTTTTATTTTGTTCATATTTATTTTCCGTGAAAACGGAAATCATTTTTATTACACAGAGTTTCTCAAAGGAAACGCAAAGTTTCACAAAGAATTGTTTGTGTTTGTTCAAAGATAAAGCCAAATGTTTTTTTATGCTTATTTGTCATAAAAAAACATATTTTGTCATAAAAACACATTTACTGTAGTATAACATTGTACAGTCGACAAAAAGCTATTATATTTATTTCGTGGAAAGATTAAGAAAAATATTATCCGAAAAAGTAAGTATTTCTGAAAGTAATTGGCAATTTATTGCTTCTAAACTGCAAGAAAAAGAATTTAAAAAGAAAGAATTCCTAATCACATCAAATGCCATTGAAGATAAAGTTTATTTTGTCTTAGAAGGTGTTTTTCTATTATTTATAGGGCTAGCTGAAAAGGATGTCACCATTGATTTTGGATTTCCAAACAAGTTTTTAAGTAGTTATTCTTCTTTTTTAACACAAACTCCAAGTGTTGCATGCATTCAAAGTTTAACTAAATCAAAAGTTATATTTATATCGCGAGAAGATTTGTTTGAAATATATAATCACACTAAAGTTGGAGAATCAATAGGACGAATTTTTGCTGAAGAATTTTTTAGATATAAATCAAAACGAGAATTGAGTTTCCTAATTGAATCACCAACTGACCGCTATTTAAATTTAGTAAAAGAACAGCCTCAATTAATTCAAGAAATTCCTCAAAAATATTTGGCTTCCTATATTGGAATAACTCCACAAGCCTTGAGTAGAATTCGCGGAAAAATTTAATAATAGCGAATTTGTTAACCCAAGTTCATTGTTTTCAGTACAACATCTTGTTTTCTTTGCTTTAGAAATTTAAACTAAAAAATTATGGAAGCAAATCAATTAAGTAACACTGAAAAAATGACTTACAATTCAAAAAACAAAAATCTAGAAGCATTTGTACTGCAAAAACCTACTAATGCTTTTATTGGAGCCTCATGGATTGCTCTTTTAGCTGGAATGGTTTCATATTGCATTGGCCTATGGAATGCAGAAATGCTACTCAATGAAAAAGGATATTATTTTGCTATTTTATTATTTGGACTATTTTCTGTTATATCGGTTCAAAAATCGGTTCGAGATCGATTAGAAGGAATTCCTGTAACGGATATGTATTATGGAATTAGCTGGTTTACAACATTAACATCTATTCTTCTTTTAGTAATTGGGCTTTGGAATGCTGACTTACTATTGAGTGAAAAAGGGTTTTATGGGATGTCATTTTTATTAAGTTTATTTTCTGCCATAACGGTTCAAAAAAACACACGAGATTTATTATTATCAACTAATAACGATAAATCTGAATAACAGACATCTTCATTTACAAATAAAAAAGGTTTGAAAGTAAAGTTTCGAACCTTTTTGTTTTCCTTAAAAATGAAAAAATGTAATTTTACCAAATGGAAGCACCACTAGCCGAAAGAATTCGACCAAAACAATTATCTGAATATATTAGTCAACTGCATTTAGTTGGTGAACAAGGTTCGTTAACGCATCAGATTGCGAAAGGAATTATTCCTAGCTTGATTTTGTGGGGACCACCTGGAACGGGAAAAACGACTTTGGCTCAAATTATGGCTGAAGAAAGTAAACGTCCATTTTACATTTTGAGCGCAATTAACAGTGGTGTGAAGGATATTCGTGAGGTTTTGGACAAAGCAAAACAAAGTGGTGGCTTGTTTACGGCAAAAAATCCGATTTTGTTTATTGATGAGATTCACAGATTTAGTAAATCGCAACAGGATTCATTGTTGGCTGCTGTTGAGAAAGGTTGGGTGACTTTAATTGGTGCTACGACAGAAAATCCGAGTTTTGAGGTGATACCGGCTTTGTTGTCAAGATGTCAGGTTTATGTTTTGAATCCGTTTTCGAAAACTGATTTGGAAGCTTTGTTGCATAGAGCGATGGAAACCGATGCTTATTTGAAAACAAAAGATATTCAACTGAAAGAAACGGAAGCTTTATTGCGACTTTCTGGTGGTGATGGTCGAAAATTATTGAATATTTTTGAATTAGTCATTAATGCAAGTGAAGGAGATTTAATTGAAATTACGAATGAAAAAGTAATGCAATTAGCGCAAAAAAACACAGTTTTATATGATAAAACAGGTGAAATGCATTATGATATTGTTTCGGCTTTTATAAAATCGATTCGTGGAAGTGACCCAAATGGTGCGGTTTATTGGTTGGCTCGAATGATTGAAGGTGGTGAAGATGTAAAGTTTATTGCTAGAAGATTGCTGATTTTAGCTAGTGAAGATATTGGAAATGCAAATCCGACAGCTTTGATAATGGCAAACAATACGTTTCAGGCTGTGACTGCGATTGGTTATCCTGAAAGCCGAATTTTGTTGAGTCAATGTGCGGTTTATTTGGCAACTTCCGCTAAAAGTAACGCGAGCTATATGGCCATTGGAAAAGCGCAACAAATTGTAAAACAAACTGGTGATTTGCCTGTTCCTTTACATTTGCGAAATGCTCCAACGAAATTAATGAAGGAGTTAGGTTATGGTGATGAATATAAATATTCGCACGATTTTGCCAATAATTTTGCTGAACAGGAATTCTTACCTGATGATTTATCGGAAACTAAATTCTTTGATCCTGGAGAAAATGCTCGTGAAAAGGAAATTCGTCAGTTTTTGAAGAATCGTTGGAAAGGGAAATATGGGTATTAGGTTATGGGTTATGGGTTATAGGTTATGGGGTGAAAATAGTAAATCATGAAAAAAATATTTTTTTTTATTCTGATTCTTTTTATAAGTTGTCAAAAAGAAGTTGTTGATGAGATTTCTTTTGATGCTTCAAAATGGAGTATTAAAAAAGAAATGGATTATCCTTTTAGAAATCAAATGCTTCATGGTTTGATAAAAAGTGACACGTTGAAAAAATTGAAAAAAGACTCAATTTTAGAATTACTTGGTAAACCAGAACGAATTAATGAAAATCATTTATATTACATGATTGCTCAAGAACGTTTAGGTTTTTGGCCATTGCATTCTAAGTTTTTGGTTATAAAGGTTGACAAAAAAGGTGATGTCGTTTTTGTGAAGATTTATCAATAAAATTAAAACTTTACCTCAACTTTTTCAACTACTAATTCATTGTTTTGATAGCTTTCAAACTTTGAGTTCATTCCGTTTAAAGTAAAAATTCCTTGAAAATTTCCTTTTTTTGCAATAAATATTGTTGGATTTGAAGTTTTTAATAATTCAAATTTTATGTTTTTGTTTTCATCAACTAAATTGTAACCGTTTTTTGTAATTTCTGAATTTAAACCTTTAGAATTTGAATCATTAATTTTTATAGGGTTTACATCTACATGTATTTCTGGTTCTTCTATTTTTGTAACTTCAACTTCATTTTTAGAAACAGCTATTTTTGAGCTGTTTGGATTCTTAAATTTTGTAAAACCTCTTAAGGACACTAAGGCAATTCGAGTTGCTTCATTATAAGCTCTGTCAAAACTTTTATCTCTTGACTCTCCTTCTTCGCTAAAAGTTACTGTGTTATTTTGGCAATCTTTTAATTCAACTTTAATCTTTGTTTTAAACATATTACTCTCTTCTTCTAAGTCTAAAAACAAAGCATTACATCTATTATTTGCAATATCTTTTGGTAAGTTGTCTGTTGTATAATAAACTTTAAATCCTTCTTTTTCAAAAAATGATTTACATAATACATTTAAATTATATTGATTTTCTTCAGTTAAAAAATCAAACTTTTTAGGCATAATGATTACTTCATAATAATCTTGAGCTACTGACATCAGTGAAAACAGCAACATTGATAAAAAAATAATTTTCTTCATTTTATAATATGTTTTTTAATTCTAAAAGATGATTTACTTGGTAAACATCGTGTTTTATTTCTGTTTTATTTTCGTTGAAAAAGATTGCGTCTATTCCAAAATCTAAAGCTCCTAAAATATCGGCTTCAAAACTATCACCAATCATAATACTTTCTTCTTTTGATGCTTTTGCAATAGCTAGAGCATAATCAAAGATAATAGGATTTGGCTTCTTTTGTCCTGCTAATTCTGAATTTGTTATGGTCTCAAAATAATGTCCGATGTTTGAATTATGCAACTTCTTATCTTGAACTTCACTAAAACCGTTGGTAATAATATGTAATTGATAATTTGGCTTCAAATAATCTAACAACTCAATTGCACCGTCAAAAAGATGGTTGTATTCAGGTAAATATTTAATATAATCATCCGATAATTGATGTATGATTTCATCAGAAACTTCAAAATGTAAAGCATCAAAAACATCTTTTAATCTGTAATAACGTAAGTCTTGATGTGAAATTTGATTGACTTGATACAACTTCCAATAATATTGATTTCTTGGAATATAAATATTTAGAAACTCTTGTAAAGAAATATCAAATCCTTGATTTTTAAATATGGCATCAAATGCAAAACCTGAATTCTTATCAAAATCCCAAAGCGTATGATCTAAATCAAAGAACAAATGTTTTTTATGTTTGAACATCTTATTTTTTTACAATTACAGCATCTTCGATATGATAAATCCAATCTTCAATATCTGTTTCGTTGTATCTAAAAGTTCCTTTTAAAGTTACGTATTGATCTGTATTTAGTTTTGGCAAACTTCCTCTAAACTTAATTCCTGCTAAAGTTTCTGGCCCAGATTTTCCACAGAAAAAACAAGCTGCAAAAACGTTTTTACTAATTGCAAAACTCTTTGAATCAATTGGTATAATAAAACCACTTATTACAACAGTCTTTTTTCCTAATGCTTTTAATTTAGGATTTACAACAGGAAATTCAACTTCTCCGTAATCTTTAACTGTTTTTTTACTGTATTTAATTTCTCCTAATAATTTCCAAGTCAAAGTATCTTCTGCAAAAAATGCATTTGAAGATGATTTAGATTTAATTTTTAATGAAGTTTTTTCAGAATTTGAAAAACTAAATAAGAAAAATGCAATAAAAAATGCTGCTACTATTTTGGTAAAATTACCCATTTGCTAATGTTTTTGATATATTTAAATTATAGGCTTTTATAGCCGGAATTAACGCTGCAATGATTCCTACAAAGATAGTTAGTAAAAATAGAATTCCTTCTTTATCCCAAATAAATTCATAAGGATTGAAACTCATTTTAAAATCATCTTCTGCTGAATTGGAAAGCACCATCAAGGCAATTCTTCCAAGAATCGTTCCAAAAAGAAATCCCACAACACATAATAATAAGCTTTCTATCATTACTAACATTAAAAGCTTAAATCTTCCTGCTCCACTTACTCTTAATAAGGCAAATTCAAACTTTCTTTCTTTTAAAGTATTGAATAAAGCAATGAATATTGAAATTCCAGAAATCAACATGATTCCGTAAGCTAGATAACGTAATGCATCAATTCCGATTCCGAATAATTTGAATAAACGATTGACTTCAATTGCTGGTGAAGCTACTTGCATTTTTGTATTTTGTGCAATGATTCTTGGCCAAGTTACAATTCCCATTTTATTTCTGAACTTCAATAAAATAGCTGTAATTTCCATTCCTGGTTCATCTATAGTTAAATCGTTTTCATGATCATCGTGAATATGTCCTTCTTCTCCATGTGCTGGACTTTCTGAAACATGTTCGTGCTCATCATCACTATGTATGTGGCCTTCTTCTCCGTGAGCAGGATTTGTAGAAACTTCCTCATCATGATTATGTTCTTCGTGACTTCCGTGCATTTGCCAAACACTTGGAATGTTGCATAAAATCAAATTATCTACAACTTTTCCGGTTTTTTCAGTAATTCCAACAACAGTGTACGCTTCATTTTCGTGAACTTCTCCTTCTGCTGCATCACCATGTGAACCAAAGAACTTATCTCCTACTCTAATGTTTAATTTTTGAGCAATATCATTTCCTATTACAACTTCAAAATTATGTTCAAACAACTTTCCTTCTGAAAGAATTGCACCATATTTTTCTAAATAATCATGCGTTGTTCCAAGAATTTTGAAACCTCTATAATTATCTCCAAACGCTAGGGGAATTGCTTTTTCAACAAAAGGACTTTTCATCCAAACTTTTGTAGAATCATAACTAATATTTCCTGTTGGTGCATCAACTTGATAAACTGACGAAAGTATTAATTGCAAAGGACTTCCTTGTGCTCCCATTACTAAATCTACTCCATCAATATTACTGTTGAATTTTTCTTCAAATTGTTTTTCTAGTAAAATTAAAACCGTAATTATCGCGACACTTGACATCAATAAAATGACACTCAAAATAGTGTTCAAAGGTTTAAACCAAATGTTTCTCCAAGCTAATTTTGCTATCATATCATTGTTATTTGGTTGTGAAACTTCTCTTTAATTCTGTTATCATGCGTTACTATAATTAAAGCTGCTTTGTATTCTTTTGATAAAGAAGTTAACAATTCTATTACAGTTTCAGTGTTTTTATCATCTAAACTAGATGTTGGTTCATCAGCTAAAAGTACTTTTGGTTCGTTGATTAAAGCTCTAGCAATTGAAACACGTTGTTGTTGTCCAACACTTAATTGTGAAGGCAATTTCGATGCATGATCTGTTAATCCTAATTGACCTAATAGTTTTTTGGCTGTAGCCGAATTTTTCTTTCCTGTTGCTAACCAACTTGTCATTTCTAAATTCTCTAAAATTGTTAAAGAAGCAATGAAATGTGGTTTTTGAAAAACAATTCCGATATTTTTTCCTCTAAAAGAATCGTTTTTTCTTTCGGATAATGTAACTATATCTGTTTTATCAATTTCTATTGTGCCTGATTTTGGACGTAATAAACCTGCCAACAAATGCAAATACGTTGTTTTTCCTCTTCCTGAATTCCCTGTAATAAGAATTGTATTTCCTGCTGTGCAAAATAATGCTGGCATGTGAAATAATTCTCCTTTTGGATATTGAAATGTAATGTCTTTAGTACTTATCATACTTTTTAAATTCTAATTTCTGAATTTTGAATTCTAATTTTACAAGTGGCAAGATATGAATTTGAAACGTATTAATTTCTTAAACTTTTCTAAAAAATACCTTCATCATTAAAACTATAATAACCATTTTCTGTGATGATAATATGGTCTAAAACGTTTATTTCAAGATGTCTTGAAGCTTCTTTAATTTTTTTGGTAATTTGAATATCAGCATCACTAGGCAATAATTTTCCTGAAGGATGATTGTGAGTTAGAATAATTGAGATTGCATTGTTTTCAAAAGCAGTTTTAAAAATCAAACGAACGTCTACAACTGTTCCTGTTAAACCACCTTTTGAGAGTTGTGATTTATGAATTACTTTATTGGAATTATTCAAATACAAAACCCAAAATTCTTCGTGAGGCAATTCACCAATAATGGGTTGCATGATTTCGAAAACCATTTTACTAGATGTGATTTTCTTTAATTCAACAGATTCTTCTGCTCTTCTTCGTCTTCCTAATTCTAAAGCTGCTGCGATTGAAATGGCTTTTGCTTCACCAATTCCTTTAAAACTTGTGAGTTTGTTTACCGAAATTTTTCCTAACTGATTAAGATTGTTGTTTGTTGATGCTAAAATACGTTGACATAATTGAACGGCACTCTCGTTTCGAGAACCAGAACCAATTAAAATAGCAAGTAATTCGGAGTCAGATAAGGAAGATTTTCCTTTAAGTAGAAATTTTTCACGTGGACGATCGTCTTCAGCCCATTGGTTGATTGGTGTGTACATATTTTTATTTGGCTTATATTAAAGTACAAATGAAAATAATTTTATAATAACTTCAAAATAAAAACGTTAGAATTTTTTGATTATCACACAGATTTCACAAATTTTCACAAATTAAAATAAATGATGAAGCAATTATTTCTATTAATATCAATACTATTTTCTATTTTTTCTTGCAAAGAAGAGACTAAACTAACTGAAGTGATTTCTTTAAATCAAAAGGAAATTGTTCAAGATATTAATATTAAAAATCCGAAATCTTTTGCAGAAAAATTATCAAATGCTGCTATTTCTATAATTGATGACAAAGTAGTTTATACACCAAGTTATGTTTCGATTAAATATCCAAATGGTGATGTTCCTGCAAAAACAGGTGTTTGTACAGATGTTATAATTCGTGCTTACAGAAAATTGAATATTGATTTACAAAAAGAAGTTCATGAAGACATGATATCTAATTTTTCAAAATATCCAAAAACTTGGGGCTTAACTAAAACTGACACAAATATTGATCACAGAAGAGTTCCAAATTTAGAAGTCTTTTTTGAAAGAAAAGGAGAAAAATTAAAGGTTAGCCAAAATGCTTCTGATTACAAAACGGGTGAATTAGTAACTTGGATGATTAACGGAAAATTACCTCATATAGGAATTGTAACTCATTTAAAATCTAATCCCGACGCTTCGGGAGAAAAACGAAATCTAATTGTTCACAATGTTGGTGGTGGACAAGTTTTACAAGATTGTTTGTTTAGTTATAAGATTGTTGGACATTATAAATTTGAAAATTAAACAATTTGAAGATTTGAAAATGATTTCCAAATCTTCAAATTTCCAAATTAAATCATCAACCCTTTCACTTCCTCAAAGTCCAAACCACCATAATTTCCTGAACTCATCAATAGTAAAGCAGAATTATCAAAATTTTGAGCAAATAAAAACTCTTTAAACTCTTTTGGATTCGTATAAATAATTAAATCTTCTCTTTGAAATGATTGAGCTATTTGGTCGTAAGTCACTTCTTCTAATTGTTTGATTTTTACAGCATCTGGTGAATAGAAAACTACAGCAACATCAGCAGAATCTAATGCTCCTTGATATTCTTTTAAAAATTCTGCATTCAAACTACTGTAAGTATGCAATTCTAAACAAGCCATTAATTTTCTATTTGGATATTGGTTTTTTACAGCTTTTGTAGTGGCAGAAACTTTACTTGGTGAATGTGCAAAATCTTTATAAGCTACTTTACCTTTACCTTCTGCGATTTTTTCTAAACGTTTGCTTGCACCTTTGAATGTTGCAATGGCTTCATAAAAATCAGCTTCATCAACTCCCATGTTTTGGCAAATCCATTTTGCACCAGCTAAATTATTTAAGTTATGTGCTCCAAAAACTTCAATTGGCATTGGACCTTCTGGTGTTTCTAACAAAGTTGTTCCGTCTTCAACAGTATAGCTTGGAGTTTGGTATGCTAGTCTTCTAATAGTGTTTTGTGAATCTTCCGCCACTTTTTTCACAGCTTCGTCTTCTTCATTATAAATTAGAATTCCACCTTTTGTAATTTGATTTACAAAGATTTCAAACTGTTCAACATAATTTTCAAACGTTGGAAACACATTAATATGATCCCAAGCAATTCCTGAAATCAAAGCAATATTTGGTTGATATAAATGAAATTTTGGACGTCTATCAATTGGTGAAGATAAATATTCATCACCTTCTAAAACGATAAAATCATTTTCGTGTGTTAAATGAACCATTGTGTCAAATCCTTCTAATTGTGCTCCAACCATATAATCTACTTCGATATTATGGAAATGCATCACGTGCAAAATCATAGAAGTGATTGTAGTTTTTCCGTGTGAACCACCAATTACAACTCGTGTTTTATTTTTAGATTGTTCGTATAAAAATTCAGGATAAGAATAAATTTTCAACCCTAATTCTTGTGCTTTCAACAATTCTGGATTTTCTTCTTTTGCATGCATTCCTAAAATTATAGCTTCAATATCTGAAGTGATTTTTTCTGGAAACCAACCCATTTCTTGAGGTAATAATCCTTTTTTATCTAATCTTGACTTAGATGGTTCAAAAATAGCATCATCGCTACCTGTAACTTGATATCCTTTATTGTGTAAGGCTAGAGCTAAATTGTGCATGGCTGCTCCACCAATGGCTATGAAATGTGTTCTCATTCTTTTAGGTTAAAGGGTTAGAAGGTTAATAGGTTATGAGCTTGGTCGCAAAACCTTTTAAACTCATAACCTCATAAACTTTTAACCTATTTTTCAAATTCGTTTTTTAATTGACTTGCTTTCGTTTTATTCTTCATTTTATTCAAATACAAATCATATAATTTTTCATAGGTTGTATTTGAATTTCCTATTTCGTGTGCTTTTTTATAATTGGCTTCAGCTTTTGAGTAACGTTCAAAATACACATCAATATATCCTTTTGATAAATAACCGTCAACTTTAGATAAGTTCATTAATTGGGTTGCATATTTTTGAGCTTTTGTCTCGCTTCCTCCAACAATTCCGGGTAATTCGATATATAACATTACTAATGCCCAACGTGTATCAATGTGTTTTTCGTCTAATTTTGCTGCTGTAAGAAAAGCATTTTCAATATCATCAATCATTCCTAATGCTTTGAATTTATTGACACTTTTAGCTTTCATACCCATTGCACCACCATATTTGTAATGAAAATTTGCAGTAGATGGAAATTTGTCTTTTAATTTTTTATAATTTGAAATAGCTTCATCCCATTTTTTTTCTTTTCCAGCAATATCTCCTAAATATTCAATGGATTTTGAATGACTTGGATTTGCATTTAAATAGTCTTCAAATAGTTTTTTTGCATCAGAAAGTTTATTTTCTGAATACAATTTTTCTGCTCTATCAAAACTTGATTGAGCGATCATAACTGTAGAAAATAATAAAAAAAATAATAGTTTAATTTTCATTGCTTTAAATTATGCTCAAAAATAGTGAAATGATTTTGGTTATTATTTATAAAAAAAATATTTATCCTTATTTCCAACCTTTTTTGTATTTTTCATCTCTATAGTATAAAACACACTTATGTTTAAAAAAATATACCTCGTAATTTTATTTTTAAGTTTAAATTTTGGATTCAGTCAAAATTTTGATTCAAATTGGAAAAAAGTCTATCAATATGAATTAGATGGAAAAATAGAATCTGCTCAAAAAGAAGTTGAATCTATTTATAAAAAGGCAAAACGAAAAAAAGATGATGTAACGATTGTTAAATGTTTTTTCTATTTGTCAAAATTTGAACAAGTTTTTGATGAAGATGCTCAATCAACAATAATTTCAAATCTTAGAAAAGAAATTAAAGAGGCTTCAAAAGAAAACAAAGCCATTCTTAATTATATCTATGCTAAAATTCTAACGGATTATTACAATAACAAAAGATATCTTATAGGTAAACGAACAAATCTTGAAAACAATTTAAGTACTAACTTTTTAACATGGACGAGTGAAGATTTTGATGAAGAAATTAATTTTGCTTTCGAAAATTCTTTAGAAAACAGAAAAGTTTTAATGAACATTTACATAGATGACCTTAAAGAAATTTTTGAAACGTCTCCCTATTCAAATAATAAAGAAATTAGTGTTTACGCATTTTTATTAGAAAAATATTCTGACCATATTTTAAAAAAAGTAAGCCAATGGGATTACAAAAATCAATTAGATACAAATAAATTCAATGATACAGGATTATATGATTACAATCTATCAAGTTATTATGACTTGAACAAAATTGAACATCCTGAAGTAAAAAAAGTAATAGAACTTTACGTTTCACAAGAACAATATTATCGTATTAACAAGAACGATAATGTAAGGGACATCTATTATATTGAAAGAATAAAATTTCTTTATCGTCTTAAAAAAAGCGTTTTATATTTTGACAATATTAAACAACTAGAAGACAGAACCCAAAACGAATATTTAAAACAAGATTTACGTTTAGCGAGAGCTAATTTTTATTATTCTCAAACTCATAAAAGTTCAAAAGAAATTTTACATCATAATACTTTAGCATTAATAGACACAATACTAAATGCTAAAGCAAATCTCATTACTCTTTCAAATGCTGAAAAATTAAAAAACTTAATAATTGGTAAATCACTAAGCATTGAAATTAAAAATAAAATATATTCTAACGAAAATACTAGAGCTTACTTAAGGTATAGGAATATTGATTCAATTACTATCAATTACTATAAGTTTCCTATTGAAGTTGAAAATAAAATAAACAGCTACGATTACCGTAAAAGAGATTCATTGTACGTTGATTATATTGCAAAAAACAAAGCTTTTAAGCGCTTTACACGAAAAATTTTAAACAAAAATGACTACTTTGAATATTCTACCGAAATTTTATTAGAAAAATTAGAAACAGGAAATTATTTACTGTTTATTGAGTCAAATAACAACTCAGACAGTAAAAACATTGCATATGCTTTTTCAAAAATTGTAGTTTCTAATATAGGCGTTCTTAAAGATAAAGATGCAGCGAATGATTTATTTTATTTTTATGATAATAAAACAGGAAAACCATTAGAGAATGTCATTGTACGTAATAATGAAGAATCAGTTATTTCAGATAAAAACGGCAAAGCAATTATAAAAAAAAGAGCGTATAACTCTAAAAACAACTACGATCGTGCAGAAATCTACTTTATTAAAGAAAATGACACTATCCTAGAAAGCTATAACAAAGGATACATCGGTACAAATGAAGACGAATATAATGACAGAAATTTCGAAGCAAAAGCAATGGTTTACTTCGATCGTGCCATATACAGACCTGGTCAAAAAGTTTTCTTTAAAGCAATTTTAATTCAGAATAAAAAAAATAAAAAAAGTGTCGTTCCCTTTGTAAGTATTCGTGTGCTTATTAATGACGCTAACGATACTGTTTTGAAAGAATATGATATTCAAACCAACGAATTTGGATCAATCTTTGGTGAATTTGAAATACCAAAAAATAGTACGACAGGAGAATTCTACATAACAATTGATGAACCAGAAGATTATGAAATTGATTCAGAATATTATGATGCAGAAAACGATGAACATGCATTTTGGGATAATGTTTCGTACAGAAATTATACTGAATTTAGATTTCATGTTGAAGAATACAAAAGACCAACATTTGAAATCAATTTTTCAAAAATTACAGAAAATTATAATGTTGGTGATACAATTAAAATAAAAGGTAATGCAAAATCTCTAGCAGGCAATAGTCTTACAAATGCAAAAGTAGTCTATGAAATTTCCAATCAAGTTTATAAAAAAAATAATGGCTATTCTAGAGATAATACTTTTAAAAGTCAAGAAATTCAAACCAATGAAAATGGGGATTTTATAGTAGAATTTATTGCGAATGATAGTGTCTTAAACTTAGATGAAATATTTAGATTAGATTATACTATAAATGTGACAATAACTGACATAAATGGCGAAACTAGAGAAGCTGAAACATTCCTAAAAGTAGGCCTTGAAACGCTTTCATTAACTTCATATATTTCAGAAGAATTAGAAATAGAAGAAAAAAACAACTTAAAAATTGAAACTACTACTTTAAATAATCATCCTATTACTGCTAAAGGTAAAATTGAAATATATTTTATCGAAAAGAATTCTTTTTTAAAAAACCGAAAATTTTCATTTCCCGAAATACAAACTATAAAAAGAGAAGAATTTAATAAACTTTTTCCGTTTGAACCTTATGACAAAACTGATACTGAAAGCAAACAAATATTAATTAAAACAATTGATTTTGACACAAAGTTAACTAATGATACAAATCTTGATTTTTTAACTAAAGAAAAGCTTGGTGATTATTATTTATTAATTTCATCAGAAGACGATAATGGAAATTTAATTAAAAACCATAAATATTTTAAATTAAAATCATCTAAATCTCCTTTTTTGAACGAACAGCTATTTTCTTATGTAGACAAAACTAAAGAAGATTCTGATTTTTTTGAGATAGAAATTCGTTCAATAATCCAAGATTTATATATTACTTCTCGATTTTATGATGACCAACTACTAGTTGAAGAGCAAACTATTCAATTAATTAATGGCAAAGGAGTATTTAAAATAAATAAAAAGAAAGAATACAATAACGATGTGAGTTTCCATTTCTCTTCTTTTTGGGAAAATGAGTATATGAGCACATTTTTTTCAATTAAAAAAGAGATAATTAATCCAAGAATTAACATTGAGATTCAAAGCTTGAAAAACAAAATAGAACCAGGCAGCGTACAAAATTGGTCTTTTAAAATTTTAAATTCGAAACTAGAAGCTGAAGTTTTGGCTAGTATGTATGATAGTTCATTAGATCAATTTGTAGAAAAGAACTGGGAAGATATTTTTCATTATAATCAATCTAATTATCCAGCTTTTCCAAGATTTTATAATGCAGACAAAGAAAATATTTATTTCAGAAATTTCAATTTCGCTTTAAAATATCCTGATCATGAAAACAAATTTAGCACAGAAATAAACACATTTGGTTTTGATTTCAATACAGTTTATAATGTATATCTAAATAAAAAATACCTTAAATCAATAAAAGGAAAAACCAATATACCTAAAAACGCAAAAATAATTACAGGTAATGTATCTGATGAATTAGGAGCTTTAGCTGGTGCAACAGTTGTTGTAAAAGGTACGATAAGAGGAATAACGACAGATTTTGATGGTAATTTTGAAATAGAAGCAAAAGCAGGTGAAGTTTTAGAAGTTTCTTTTGCAGGAAAAAAGAAAAACACATTTATAATTGGTAGTAAAAGACAATATGATGTTATTCTACAAGAAGGCTTTGTGGGTGATGAAATAGTGTTAACTGGCATTATTGGTGTTTCTAGAAAGGTAGATGCAGTAACTTCATCCTACCAAATAATAAAACATGAAGAAATTAATCAAGCTGCAAATGAAAATGCTGTTCAAGCCTTAGCAGGAAAAGTTTCTGGTTTACAGATAAATACAACTTCAGATGGAAAGACTACATCAATTGTTTTAAGAGGAAATCGATCTGTCTCAGGTAATAATGAAGCTTTAATAATAATTGATGGAACCATAAGCACAGCTAACCATTTACAAACATTAAATTCAAATTTAATCTTAGAAATGAGAGTTATAAAAAGTGCCGAAGGAGCAGCTTTGTATGGTGACAAAGGTGCAAATGGCGTAATTGTAGTTACTACTAAAAAAGGTTTTGAAGGACTTTCGAATGTAAAAACGAGAACCAATTTTAAGGAGACGGCTTTCTTTTATCCCAATTTAAAAACAGATAAAGATGGTAAAGTTTCATTCACTTTCACTACACCAGAATCTTTAACAAGATGGAATTTTAGACTTTATGCTCATAACAAAAAAGCTGAAACAGGTTATTTTCAAACGGATATTATTTCTCAAAAAGATGTCATGATCCAAACCAACATGCCAAGATTTGTGCGTGAAAAAGATGAAATTAAAATCAGTGCAAAAGTCGTAAACATGACTTCAGAAATTAAAATCGGAATTGCCATGTTACAATTATATGATGCAACAACCAACACTGTTATTGATGAAATTTGTTCAAATAAAGAAAACATTAAAAACTTTTCATGCAAAGCAAAAGAAAGCGTTCCAGTAGAGTGGATTATTAAAATCCCAGAAGGATTACAGGGTTTGCAATATAAAATCGTAGCAAAATCTGGTAATTTTTCTGATGGTGAAGAAAATATTTTGCCTGTTCTTTCTAATAAAATTTTGTTGACAGAAAGTATTCCAATTTGGGTGAAAGGTGAAACTAAAAAAGAGTATGAATTTCTTAATCTTAAAAACAATTCGTCTAAAACATTAAAAAATCATTTGTTTACTTTAGAATATACATCAAATCCAACTTGGTTGGCCTTGCAATCGCTTCCTTATTTAATGGAATATGAACATGAATGTGCTGAACAAACTTTTTCTAAATATTATGCAAATTATATTGCTACTCAAATTATTGACAGTAACCCAAAAGTGGCTTCTCTATTTGAAACTTGGAAAAAAGAAGGAAATTCGACTACAAAATTAAACATGAATGACGAGTTAAAATCAATTGTTTTAGCTGAAACTCCTTGGTTATTAGATGCACAAAATGAAGAATCAAAAAACAATAGACTTGCGCTTTTAATGGATTTAAGCACCATGAAAGAATCGATGGAATCTACTTTGAAAAAGTTGAAAGAAAAACAGAATCCTTCTGGTGCTTTTTCTTGGTTTGATGGTGGAGAAGATAATCTTTACATTACGCAACATATTGTAAAAGGCTTGGGTCATTTAGGCAAACTTTTTCCTGAAAAGGATTCAATTTACAAGAGTGTTTCAGAAAAAGCAATTCCTTATCTAGATCAAAAGTATATCAGTAATAGTTCGTTGAAAAATCAGAGAATCAATTATTATACTTATTCTAATTTACATTATTTATATGCTAGAAGTTTTTATGTTGAAAAGCAACCTGTTTCTGAAAAAATAGATTCCATAATCAACATTCAAAAAATAGAATTTAAAAAAGATTGGCTGACTTATAGTTTATATTCTAAAGCATTATTAGCTTTAACAATGAATAGATTTGGAGATAAAGCTTTCGCGAAAAAAATATTAACAAGCTTAAAAGAAACTGCTGCCAGAAATGAAGACAATGGAATGTATTGGATAGAAAATACCAACGGTTACTATTGGTATCAATCTTCTATAGAAACGCAAGCTATGCTTATTGAAGCTTTTTCTGAAATTGAAAATGACGATAAAATTGTTGATGAATTAAAAGTTTGGTTGTTAAAAAATAAGCAAGTCAATAAATGGTCTACAACTAAATCAACAACAGAAGCTGTTTATGCATTATTACTTCAAGGAAGTGATTGGACTTCTTTAAAAGACAACACAAAGTTTACCATTGGAAATGAAAAAATATTTACTAAAAAACTATCTGAAAAAGATAAAGAAGCCGAAACTGGTTATATAAAACTGAATTGGAAAGCAGATGAAATTACCAAAGAAATGGGAACAATTAAAGTTGATAATAAATCTAAAGTTCCTGGTTATGGTGGTGTTTATTGGCAATATTTTGAGAATTTAGAAAACATCAAAACAGATAGCACTAAAACGTTATACATTACTAAAACACTTTATAAGAAAGTTAAAACAACAAAAGGAAATGAACTAATAGATCTGAATAAAGAGACTTTAAAAACTGGAGATTTAATTACTATTCGTTTAGTTTTAAAAACCGAAAATGATTTAGAATTTGTGCATTTAAAAGATTTAAGAGCTTCATGTTTTGAACCTATTGATGTGATTTCTAGTTATGAAAGAAGAGACAATTTATCTTATTATAAAAGCACAAAAGATGTAGCAACACATTTCTTTTTTGACAATATCAACAAAGGAACTTATGTTTTAGAATATGATGTTAGAATAAACAACTCAGGAAATTTTAATGATGGAATCGCAACTTTACAAAGTATGTATGCCCCTGAATTTTCAGCACATTCAACAAATACAACAATTAAAGTTGATTAATTTGAGTTACAAAAAAAGGCTTTCTAAATATAGAAAGCCTTTTTTGTTCTTATTGTTAATTTGAGTCTTACTCTATCTCAACATTTAACATTTTCCATAATTTATCTTTCAACTCACCTAAACCAACGTTAGTGATTGAAGAAATAAACATATAAGGAGTTCCTTTAAATTCTTTATCTAATTGAGCTTTTAATTCAGTTTTTAACTCTTCATCAAGCATATCTGATTTTGAAATTACAACTAATCTGTCTTTATCTAACATTTCAGGATTGTATCTTCTTAATTCATCTAATAAAATTTCGTATTCTTTTTTAATATCATCAGCATCAGCTGGAACTAAAAATAACAAAGTCGAATTTCGTTCAATATGTCTCAAGAAATAATGCCCTAAACCTTTTCCTTCAGCTGCACCTTCAATAATTCCAGGAATATCTGCTATTACAAAGGATTGAAATTCTTTATAAGCAACGATTCCTAAATTAGGTTTTAAAGTTGTGAATGGATAATCTGCGATTTTTGGTTTTGCAGAGGTTAATACTGATAATAAAGTCGATTTTCCAGCATTTGGAAATCCTACTAAACCTACATCAGCTAAAACTTTTAATTCTAAAATGATATCAACTTCTTCGGTTGGCATTCCTGGCTGAGCATATCTTGGCGTTTGATTCACTGAATTTCTAAAATTCCAGTTTCCTAAACCACCTTTTCCTCCTTTTGCCAATATTTTTGTTTCATCGTGTTCTGTAATTTCAAATAAAACATCACCTGTTTCTTTGTCTTTTACAATCGTACCTAATGGAACTTCAATATATTTATCACCACCATCAGAACCAGAACTTCTTGAACTTCCTCCATCACCACCATGACCTGCTTTTACGTGACGCAAAAATTTTAGACTAAATAAGGTCCAAAGATTTTTATTTCCTCTTACATAAACATGTCCACCACGACCACCATCACCACCATCTGGGCCACCTTTTTCAATAAATTTTTCTCTATGTAAATGCGAAGAACCCTTTCCTCCTTTTCCTGAAGAAACATATATTTTTACGTAGTCGACGAAATTTCCTTCTGTCATTGTATTATTCTAAGTTGTAAGTTGAAGGTTTTTAATTCTTTCAACTTGTTATTTATTTTTGCAAAGGTATGATTTATTACTTAAACTGAAGTTTTATTCTTCTTTGATATTATTGACTAAAATTTTATCAATTTTTACTCCATCCATATCAATGACTTCAAATTCTAATTTATTCCAAATTAACTTCTGTCCTTGTTTCGGAATTGCACCTAATTCAGTAATAATTAAACCGCTAACCGTTGTAACTTCATAGTCAGATAAATAATCATCCATTTCAAAATAGGTTAGAAAGTCATGTAGTGAATAATGTCCATCTACTAACCAAGAACCATCTTCTCTTTCCGTTAATTTAAAATCTTCTTGATAAAAATCAGAAGCATCACCAACTAAGGCCTCTAAAATATCATTTAAAGTAATCATTCCTTGAAAAACTCCATGTTCATCAGTAACCAATGCATAATGAATTTTTGAAGTCTTAAAATGCTCTAAAGCCTTGTAAGCTAACGTATATTCAATAAAATAAATGGCTTCATTGGTGATTTTTTTTAAATCAAATGACTCACTTTCAAAACTTGAAAACAATTCTTTTAGGGAAACTATTCCGATAACATTATCTAAATTATTCTTACAAACAGGGTAAAAAGAATGCAAATCTTCAAGAACTTTTGCTTTTATTTCTTCAACTGTATCTTCATATGACAAATAAACTACTGCATTTCTATGAGTCATAAGAGAATTAACTTTTCTATCTCCTATATGAAAAACACGTTCAACAATATCTTGTTCGATTTCCTGAACTTCACCACCTTCTGTTCCTTCTTTTATTATGGCTTTGATTTCTTCTTCCGTAACTTTTCCGTCAGCTGAAGGTTTTATTTGTAATATTTTTAATAAAAATTCCGTTGAAATCGTCAACAACCAAATAAATGGCATCGTTATTTTTGACATATATTTCATAGGAATAGCTAAAGCTTTTGCAATTCCTTCTGGATGATTCAAACCAATTCGTTTGGGCAACAATTCGCCTAAAACTAAGGAAAAAAAAGTTAAAATTATTACAACTATAGCAACAGCAATTGAATCTGCATAAGGTTGTAGTACTTCAAACGAAATAACAAAATTTTTAACATCTGTAGTGATTTTATCTCCAGAAAAAATACCTGTTAGAATTCCGATTAAAGTAATTCCGATTTGAACGGTTGATAAAAATTTGTTGGGAGAATTAGCTAATTCTAAAGCAGCTTTTGCTTTTATATTTCCTTTTTTGGCAGCTGTTTCTAAACGATTTTTTCTAGCAGAAATTAAAGCAATTTCAGACATTGAAAAAACGCCATTTAATAAAATTAAAAATAATATAATAAGAATTTCCATAAGTAAAAGGTTATAAAAAAAGAGCTATTTAAATGAATAGCTCTTTAATAATTACAAATATCTAAAAAAAATTACAAAGTGTCTATAACCTTACTCAATCTTTCTGTTACTTCAGCAATACTTCCAATTCCATCAACAGATTTAAATTTATATTGTGCCTTATAATAATCCATTAATGGAGCCGTTTTTTGATTGTACTCATCATAACGATTTCTGATTTTTTCCTCATCTTGATCGTCTGGTCTTCCTGAAGTTTTTCCTCTTTCTAACAAACGTTGTACTAAAATATTATCATCCGCTTCCAAAGCAACTGTTGCCGTAATTTTTTGATTTTTTGAACTTAAAAAAGTATCTAATGCTTCTGCTTGAGCAATGGTTCTTGGAAATCCATCAAATAAAAATCCTTTTGCTTCTGGATTTTTTTCAACTTCACTTTGCAACATTTTGATTGTAACTTCATCAGGAACTAAGTCACCTTTATCCATAAAAGTTTTAGCTAACTTTCCTAATTCTGTATCATTCTTGATATTATATCTAAAAATATCTCCGGTTGAAAGATGTACTAAACTATATTTTTCTTTTAAAAAATCGGCTTGAGTTCCTTTTCCTGCTCCAGGTTTTCCGAATAAAACTATATTAATCATTTCTGTTTGTGTGTTTTCTATGGCTAATTGATATACGTCTGGTAAATTTCTTCCTAATCCATCATAATCTAAACCAAATCCTACGATGAATTTATTCGGAATTCTAATTCCGATATAATCTAATTTAATGTCTTTTTTATAAGCTTCAGGTTTAAAAAATAAGGTTGCGATTTTTAAATGCTTTACTTTTTTATCTTTTAAAATTCTTTTTAATTCTTCAATTGTGTTTCCAGTATCAACTATATCTTCAACAATTACAACCGTTTTTCCTTCTAAATCTTCGTTTAAACCGATTAATTGTTTTACTTCATTTGTTGTTTCTGTTCCTTCATAAGAAGCTAGTTTTACAAAACTTACTTCGCACATTCCTCTATAATATTTCATTAAATCTGAAATAACTTTAAAAGAACCATTCAAAACTCCAATAAAAACAGGAACTTCGTCAAAAAAATCATCATCCATTTGTTTTGCCATATTTTGAATTGCAAAATCTATTTCGTCTGATGAAATAAAAGGTGTAAAATGTTTATCGTGTAATTGTATCATTGTGTAGTTGTTCCGATATAAATCGGTTTTGTTGTTTGTAATTAAAAATAAACAACAAATTTACTAAACATGAAAGGATTACGAATAAAGTATTTCAACTTTTTTACAAATTTGATATATTTACAGCATGATTACAGAAATGTTTAACAAAATTGACCAAAGTACCGCTCACAAAAAAAGTAGAATTACAGTGAGTAATTTTGCTATGAAAAGCGATGATAATTTAGCTGAATTAATCAATATTGCATTTGATATTTCGCATAAAAATCACGTTAAAGCCTTTTGGTCGTTAGAACTTGTTTGTAATAAAAAATTAAAACTACTAATTCCATACATAGATGAATTTTGTGAAGTTTTATCTAAATTAAAAGATGATTCAGCAGTTCGACCAGCAACAAAAATCTGCATGTTTTTAGCAAAAAGCAATCACAGGAAAAACGGAATTGAATTGTCAAAAGACCAAGAACACACTATTATTGAAAATTTAGTAGATCGTTTAATTCAAAATGAAAAAGTAGCCGCAAAGGTTTATTCCATGAAAGCTTTATTCGTTTTTGGAAAAAAATATAATTGGATTTACGAAGAGTTAAAGCCTATTATAACACAAGATGCATTTGAACATTCTGCAGCTTATCAATCTTGTGCGCGTAATATTTTGAAGAAAATTTAAGTTTTTGTCATTTCTGAATTTGATTTTTTAGCATTTAGAAAATGGAATTTATATCTTTGCTCAAACACAACTACAAATGAATTATTTCTCTTCTGATTTTAAATTAGGAATCCTAGGTGGTGGTCAATTAGGCAAGATGCTTTTGGCTGACACCAGAAAATTTGACATCCAAACTTTAGTGCTTGATCCAAGCGAAGAAGCACCATCGCAATTTGGCTGCAATGCTTTCTACAAAGGAAGTTTAATGGATTTTGATACGGTTTATCAATTTGGAAAAATGGTTAATTTATTGACTATCGAAATTGAAAACGTAAACCTTGACGCTTTAGATAAACTGGAAGAAGAAGGTTTAGCAGTTTTTCCGTCTCCAAAAACCTTGCGTTTGATTCAAAACAAAGGAAAACAGAAAGATTTTTATGTCGAAAAAAACATTCCTACTTCAAAACATTTGCGTTTTGTAGGTTTAAATGATTTAAAACAATCTTTAGAAAAAGACGAATTAGAGTTTCCTTTTGTATGGAAATGTGCTCAATTTGGTTATGATGGAAATGGTGTAAAAGTTTGTCGCTCTGCTATAGATTTAATCAATCTTCCAGATGTGGAATGTATTGCTGAAGACATGATTCCGTTTAAAAATGAATTAGCCGTGATTGTTGTTCGTTCCTTTTCAGGTGAAGTGAAAACTTATCCTGTTGTGGAAATGGAATTTCATCCTGAAGCTAATCAGGTTGAATATGTAATTTGTCCTGCTAGAATTGATGAAAAAGTTGCTCAAAAAGCAATTGATGTTGCCTTGAAGGTTTCTGAAAACTTTAATCACGTTGGTTTATTAGCGGTTGAAATGTTTCAAACGGAAAATGATGAAATTTTAGTAAACGAAGTCGCACCAAGACCACATAATTCTGGACATTACTCAATAGAAGCAAGTTACACTTCACAATTTGAAAATCATTTAAGAGCTATTTTAAATCTTCCTTTAGGAAATACAGCAAGTAAAGTTGCTGGAATTATGGTAAATTTGGTTGGAGAAGAAGGTTTTGAAGGTCAAGTTGTGTATGAAAACATAGAAAAAATAATGGCAATTGATGGTGTAACGCCTCATATTTACGGAAAAAGACAAACAAGACCTTTTAGAAAAATGGGTCACGTTACAATTGTAAACGAAGATATGGTTGAAGCTAGAAAGATTGCTGAGGAAGTTAAGAATTCGATTAGAGTAATCAGTGTTCAGTAAAACAGATTTCAGTGTTCAGTGTTCAGTGTTCAGAATATGTAATTAATTGATGGTAAAAAAGTTTTTCAAAATTAGCTTTTATAGTTTTATCACTTTTTGTGTGATGAATTTTTTGTCATTATTTTATTCAATAATTTTCAATAAATTACAAGGAAGTTTTCCAAATTATAATTTTGGTTTTCCTTTTGACTTCTATTATCAATTTGAAGTAAGAAGTTTTGGAAATTGTTATGAATTACAGCACGGAACAAATATTAATAATTTATCATATGATATTTTAATATTCTGGATAATCGTTTTTATATATTTTCAATGGAAATCAATAAATTTTAAAAAAACTACAAACAATAAACAACATACATAAAATGAAAGTAGCAGTAATAATGGGAAGTATTTCAGATATGCCAGTGATGAAAGATGCCATCGATATTTTAAAAGGATTTGATATAGAAGTAGAAGTAGATATTGTTTCTGCTCATAGAACTCCAGAAAAATTATATGATTTTAGTAAAAATGCTCATACTCGTGGAATTTCAGTAATTATTGCTGGTGCTGGTGGTGCAGCGCATTTACCTGGAATGGTTGCTTCAATGTCGCCACTTCCTGTAATTGGTGTTCCTGTAAAATCGAGTAATTCTATTGATGGATGGGATTCTGTTTTGTCAATTTTACAAATGCCTGGTGGTGTTCCTGTAGCAACAGTTGCTTTGAATGGTGCAAAAAATGCTGGAATTCTAGCAGCACAAATTATTGGAACTTCTGATAAATGTGTTTTAGACAAAATTATTTTCTATAAAGAAAGCCTAAAAGAAGCTGTAATTAAGTCTTCTGAATCTTTATAAAATAAAAAAGCTCCATCGCTGGAGCTATTAAAAATCAATTTGCTATTTCGTTATAAAATTAAAAAAATTGCTTGGGGCAAAAAGGATTTTAACTATTAAATAACATTTCATCGGTAAAAATATACACTTTATCGATAATAAAAAAATAATATGACACTTTTTTTAAAAAAATTCAACACAAAATATACTTCATCTCCATTTTCTCAAATAAAAATGGAAGATTACGAACCAGCTTTTAATGAGACTATTAAAGCAGCAAAAGAAGAAATCAATTCTATTATAAATAATTCTGAAAAAGCCACTTTTGAAAACACAATCGAAGCTTTAGATTTCTCAGGTGATGCTTTAGATAGATTATCATCGATATTTTTTAATCTAAATTCGGCTGAAACTTCTGAAGAAATGCAAAAAATTGCTCAAGAAGTTTCTCCTTTACTAACTGAATTCAGCAATGACATTACCTTAAACGAAGATTTGTTTAAACGTGTAAAAACTGTTTATGACCAAAAAGATAATCTGACTTTAACTACTGAACAAGCAACATTATTAGATAAAAAATATAAAGGTTTTGCTCGAAATGGTGCTTTACTTTCAGAAGATAAAAAAACTCGTTTACGAGAAATTGACACTCAATTAGCAAAACTAAAACTAACTTTTGGAGAAAATGTTTTAGCAGAAACCAACAATTATCAATTACATATTACTAACGAAAAAGATTTAAGCGGTTTACCCGAAGGAACTATCGAAGCTGCAAGAATTTTAGCAAAAAGTAAGGAATTAGAAGGTTGGATTTTTACCTTAGATTATCCAAGTTATATTCCATTTTTGACTTATGCTGATAATCGTGAATTGCGAAAAGAATTAGCTATTGCTGCCGGAAAAAAAGCGTTTCAAGACAATAAATTCAACAATGAAGAAAATGCCTTAAATATTGCAAAATTACGTTTTGAAAGAGCAAATTTACTAGGCTACAAAACACATTCTCATTTTGTTTTAGAAGAACGAATGGCTCAAAATCCGGATAAAGTAAAATCGTTTTTAAATGATTTATTGGAAAAAGCAAAACCTGCAGCCGAAAGAGAATTTGCAGAACTAACCGCTTTCGCAAAAGAATTTGACGGAATTGATCATTTAGAAAAATGGGATGGATCTTATTATTCTGAAAAATTGAAACAAAAATTATTCAGTTTAGATGATGAAAAATTAAAGCCTTATTTCCAATTAGAAAATGTTTTAAACGGAGCATTTACTATTGCTAAAAAATTATTTGGTTTAACATTTACTGAAATTTTTGATGTAGACAAATATCACAAAGATGTAACAACTTATGAAGTAAAAGATGAATTTGGAGAATTAGTAGCATTATTCTATGCTGATTTTTTCCCAAGAAAAGGAAAACGAAATGGTGCTTGGATGACTTCATTCAAAAATCAAAGTATTAGAAATGGTGTTAACGAAAGACCTCATATTTCTAACGTTTGTAATTTCACTCCGCCAACTGAAAGCAAACCTTCACTTCTAACTTTTAATGAAGTTACTACTTTATTTCACGAATTTGGACATGGTTTACACGGAATGTTAGCCAACACAGTTTATCCAAGTATTTCTGGAACATCGGTTTTTTGGGATTTTGTGGAATTACCAAGTCAGTTTATGGAGAACTTTTGTTACGAACCAAAAGCTTTGGCTTTGTTTGCTAAACATTATAAAACAGGAGAAATTATTCCTCAAGAATATGTTGAAAAAATCAAAGAAAGTGCAAGTTTTCAAGAAGGAATGGCTACAATGCGACAAATTAGTTTTGGACTTTTAGATATGTCTTATCATTCAAATGATCCAAAAGATATTACCAACATAAAAGCGTTTGAAGAAGCTACTTTTGAAAACACAAAACTTTATCCAGATGTTGCCGAAAATTGTATGAGTGTTTCCTTCTCACATATTTTTCAAGGTGGTTATTCTTCTGGATATTATAGTTACAAATGGGCAGAAGTTTTGGATGCTGATGCTTTTGCTTATTTTCAAGAAAAAGGAATTTTTGATAAAGAAGTTGCCGCAAAATTCAAAGAAAACATACTTTCTAAAGGTGGAACAGAATTACCAATGGAATTATATAAAAAATTCAGAGGACAAGAACCTAAGCCAGAAGCATTGTTGAAACGTGCTGGGTTGATATAGAAAATATGTTTTTTAAAATAAACTATATAATTACATATATTTGTAACTTAAAATATACACAATGACTTTTGCAGGTAAAGGAAATAGAAGACCACAATTAGATATCAATATAGAATTAATTCAAGTTGATCAAGAAAATCCTCGTTTAGTTCCTTATTTAGAAAATCCTGAAGAAGCTTCTCAGTTAGATTTAATTTCTGTACTTTATGAAAATTTTGATACTGAAGCTGTCGCTTTATCTTTAGTTGAAAACGGTTATTTTGATGAAGAACCAATAGTTGTAGTTCCAAATAAAATTCCTTCAACATTTGTTTTCGCTGATTATCCAAATCCTGATAAATTAGCTCAAGCATTAAAAGGGTTGATAGACAATAATACAATAAACTTTACTGTAGTTGAAGGAAATAGAAGAACGTCTGCAATAAAACTAATAACAGATTTAAGTCTCAGGAAACAATTAGGTATAGATCGATTTTATCCAAAGACTGATGACCAACTCAAAATATCAGATATATCAAACATTCCTTGTATAATTTATGAAAAAAGAGAGGATGTTTCATCTTATCTTGGCGTCAGACATATAGCTGGATTACTCAAATGGGAAGCTTTTGCACAAGCTGCATATACTGCAAGCGTAATAGAACAGGAACTAAAAAAAGGTCATTCAATTGCAGAATCTATAAAACAAGTTCAAAAAGTTGTAGGTGATAGATCAGATAAATTAAGAAAGCAATACATAACTTATAAATTATTTTTAGAAGCCAAGGATAACCTAAATTTTAATGTGCGCCCTATTATAAATTCTTTTTCCTTACTTACTGTTGCATATAATTCAGCTTCTATAAGAGAGTATTTAGGTGTTGAAGCTTATTCAAAAGTAGACTTAGACTCTGAATTAATTACTTCAGAAAAATCAGATAATTTTAAAAATGTTTTGACTTGGATATATGGCAATTTAGATACTAGCGAACAACCCGTTTTAACAGACTCTAGAAAAATCACAAATACTTTAAGCCATGTTGTCAAAAAAGAGGAGTCCATTGAATATTTATTAAAGTACAGAGATCTTGATGGTGCTTATGAAAGAACAAATGGTGAAAGAGAATATCTTTCAAAGAAATTAACTGATGCAAGTAGAGCTATGCAAGAATCCTTAAAATTCGCTTTCAGGCATAAAAATGATGATGAACTTATAAAACAAGTCACTGAATTAGAAGAATTGATTGTAGCATTAAAATCAAATTTATTATAGCAATGGCTGAATTTATAGGATTTAAAGACGGCAAAGAAATTGAATGGTTAGAATTAAACTTACTAAAGAATCATAGGCCTTTAAGTAAGTCTACTATTTGTAGTTTAAGTGGGGAAGATGAGACAAAAGTGGATGAATGGATTAGCATTTTAGAATCCAGAACTCATTTATACAAACAACCCATTTACTCAATTTTAAAAAATAGAATTATCCCGAATTATTCTTGGGACCAAATTCCAGAATATTTTCTTTGTCTTTATTATTCTTTTAACGGAGCAAACGACTACTCAGGAGGCACTTCCCTTTTTGAAAAAATATCTGCACAAGCGTTAAAGAATTTTCTAAATGGAGAAGTCTTCATTCTAGGCTTTCCTGCTGGAAAAAGTTTTAATGATTATTTAGATGAAATAGGAAATCTTTGTTTTGAAGATAGAATATTACCTGCTCATTATTCTTACAAAGATGATGGTGTAGATGTTGTTGGTTATAAATCTTTTGATGACAGAAGAAGTTCTAATTTATATGTATTACTACAATGTGCTGCAGGAAAACATTGGGATGCAAAAAAACCTATCAACATGAATAATTGGGGGCTATACATTAAATGGTATAGAGAAAATATTATTCAATCAATTTCCACCGTAGATTTTGTTGAAAATGTAAGATGGAATAAGAGGACTTCTACTTTTGGAATGCTAATTGATCGGTTAAGGATTTATAATTTTTTATATGAGAAAACCGTCGATCCTGCTTTGAGATTAGAAGTTATAAATTGGTGTAATGACAAAATAGCACAAGGAATATGAAGTTTATAGACTTATTCGCAGGTTTAGGAGGATTTCATATTGCATTAGAAAATCTTGGTCATGAGTGTGTTTTTGCAAGTGAAAAAAAAGAACATTTGGCAAAATTGTATGAAAAAAATTTTGAAATTGAAGTAAATAGAGATATTACTAAAGTTAAGATTGAAGAAATACCACATTTTGATATTTTGTGTGCAGGATTTCCTTGTCAGCCATTTTCAAAAGCTGGAGATCAATTAGGATTGGAAGACCAAAGAAACGGAAATCTTTTTGACAAATTAGTTGAGATAATAGATTATCACAAACCAGAATATTTTATATTGGAAAATGTAAGAAATTTAAAAACTCACGACAATTTCAATACTTGGAAATATATAAAAGATAAACTTGAAAATAAAGTTAAATACTTTATAGATGATAAAATTTTATCTCCTCATAATTTTGGAATTCCACAACATAGAGAAAGAATATTTATAATAGGTTCAAGAAATGGCTTACAACATTTTAGTTGGCCAGACCCATCTGATTCAACTGATTCAATATTAAATTTTTTAGATGTAAATCCAACTGATGCAACCAAACTTGAAGATGAAAAAATTTCGGTTATTAAATTATGGCAGGAGTTTATTGATAAAGTTCCCTTAGAAGACAACTTGCCTAGTTTTCCTATTTGGAGTATGGAATTTGGAGCAACTTATCCATATGAAGATGAAATACCATTTAGAACTTCTTCTAATGCTTTAGGAAGATGTAAAGGTAAATTTGGAATACCACTTAAAGGTATGACTAGAGAAGAAAAATTTAATAATTTACCTAATTATGTAAAGAAAAATCAATTACATAAAGAAACAGGAAAACCTATTCCATTTCCTAATTGGAAAAAACATTATATAAGAAGTAACAGAGCTTTTTATGAAAAATATAAAGTGGAATTGGAGCCAGTTGTTAAAAAAATTAATGAATTAGGTGTGTCAAGTTGGCAAAAATTTGAATGGAACGTACAAGGAGGAGAAAGAGATTTGTCAAAATATATTATACAATTTAGAGGTTCAGGAGTTAGAGTTAAGAAAACTGATTTCTTTCCTTCATTGGTTACTGTAAGTACACAAATACCAATTATTGGCTGGGAAAATAGATATATTACACCAAGTGAAGGAGCAAAAATCCAATCATTAAACGGAATTACTTTACCTAAAAATCTTGGAAGTTGTTTTGGAGCACTTGGTAATGCAGTAAATGCGGATTTAGTAAAATTAATCGCAGAAAATTTAATTATTGATTTAGACACTGATCTTAAACCAACTGATCTTTTTTTTTAAAACACTGTGTAGCAAATCAGTTATTAAATAAATATTTTTTTCTTTCAAAATAAACTTTCATTTATTATTGAAAGTTTAAAAACTTTTATATATCTTTGTCTCATCAAAGTAAAATAATTCTAAAATGGAATTCAAAGAAGCAAAAAATAAATTCGTACAAACTTGGGGTGCATTAGGCAGTCAATGGGGAATTAACAAAACCATGGCTCAAATTCATGCTCTTTTGATGGTTAGCAACGAACCTGTTTCTATGGAAGATGTTATGGAAGAACTACAAATTTCTCGTGGAAATGCTTCTATGAATCTCCGTGCTTTGATGGATTGGGGAATTGTTTATAAAGAATACAAAGCTGGTGAACGAAGAGAATTTTTTACTGCTGAAAAAGATTTAGACGAATTAGCCGTTAAAATTTCAAGAGAACGAAGTAAAAGAGAAATTAAACCTGCTTTAAAAGTATTAAAGGAAGTTTCTAGCATTAAATCAAATGCTACAGAAGAAGAAAGACATTTTGTAGATCAAACTACTAAACTATACGATTTTGTTTTAAAAGCTGACAATATGCTAGAAAAAGCAACTGAATTCAAAGACAACTGGTTAGGTAGATTGGTTATCAAGATTATGAAGTAAAACTTAAAATAAAAAAATTTAATCAAAACTTTCATTTTTTTCTGAAAGTTTAAAAATAAATAAAATTATGAAAAAAATATTTAATTACGTCAATTTAGCTTTTGTTATCATAACAATAATATTAGCATTAATTCAAGGAGAAAAAGCCTTATCTGCTTATTTCCTTTTGGGATTTTTTCAATTAACAACTGCACTAATTCTTTTAATTGTTAAAAGTTATCAAGGAAAATTAAGTTACGAAATTTTAATTTATTGGTCGTTAATAATAACTTATTTTCTTATTGTAATAAATATATTTTCAAACATGACCATCAAATTATTAATTGCACCTATTCTAATAGCAATTTATCATTGTTACATGAGTTTTAAAATAAACAAACCATGAACCTAAACATTCTTGGATACATAATCTACTTAATCATAACAGCAATAATTATTGTAAAAGTTGGAAAGGTTTGTTACACAAACGGAAATGTTTTTGTAGCTCAATTAATTCCAAATCACGAAGATTTATGCTTGAAAATAAATCAAGTACTGCTAATTGCATATTATCTTTTTAATTTGGGTTATTGTGCAATTACCTTGATTCAATGGAATACAATTTCATCACACACACAATTATTTGAAACGATTGCAATCAAAACTTCAATCATATTGTTCTTAATAGGAATAATGCATTATTTCAACATATTAGTCATCACAAAACAAGTAAAAAAATTAATTTAAATATTTATATTATGGAAACTTCAAAAATTTTAATCGGTTACGCTATCTATTTACCTATTGCTATTGGTTTAACAATTTATGTATCTAAAACTTTATTCAAAAACAGTTTAGTATATATGACAGATATTTTTAAAGGTAGAGAAGAAATTGCAAAAGCAACAAACAAATTATTTGAAACAGGTTTTTATCTTTTAAATCTAGGTTTCGCTCTTATGATTTTAGAACTTTATCTGTATAAAGATAGTTATCAAGAATTAATTGAAAAATTGAGTTACAAAATTGGAGGTTTTGCAATATATTTAGGAATAATGCTTTTTGTAAACTTATATTTCTTCTTTAGAGGAAAACGCAAAGCAAAAGAAAATCACAAAGAACTAAATGTTGAAATAATTAGTCAATAATTAAGTGGAAAAATTGAAAGATTCTTTTAAAATTATATAATTACAAAGTAACTAGTGTTTTCTAATTTTGATAACTTACTAATTAAACAAAAAAATTATGAATCTTAAAAGAATCTTTGGAACAATATTAACTGTTCTTGGAATAAGTGGTTTAATATATACTGCTGTTTTATTTGCAAATACATCTGGAAGTAATCAAGATATTAGGTCTTTAATTATTTATGGCGTTTTAGGTTTTGTTTTCTTCATTACAGGAATAAGCTTAGTCAAAACAACAAAAGACGAATCTTAAACATTTAACAAAAAAGTCAATCAATTTGGCAATCATCAATCTTAATACTAGAATAAACGCACCAAAGCAGATCGTTTTTGATTTAGCAAGAAACATCGATGTGCATCAAAATTCTGCTAGTAAAACTAATGAAAAAGCTATTGCAGGAACTACTTCTGGTTTAATAAATTTAAATGAATTTGTAACCTGGAAGGGAAAGCATTTTGGACTTTACTTAACACACACAAGTAGAATTACCAAAATGGAATTGTATGATTTTTTTGTGGATGAAATGGAAAGTGGAAACTTTAGATCTTTCATTCACGAACATTCCTTCATAGAAATGAACGGAGAAACAATTATGATTGATAATTTAGTTTATAAAACTCCTTTTGGAGTCTTTGGAAAACTATTTGACAAACTATTTCTAAAAAAACACATGACTAATTTTCTAATTAATAGAAATCAAATTTTAAAAGCAGTAGCCGAAAATCATTAATATGATCAGGAAATTTTAATAATTTAATGTAAAAATAAAACTCTTTTTCTATTGTTTAATTACAGAAAAAAAGGTTCATTTTATAAAATAGTAACAAAAATAGTTATATTTGAGATTAAATTAAAAAAACAAAAATCATGCTAATAATATTAATAATCATAGGTGCTGCTTTTTTAATTGTCATGTATTTTGTGATGATTTACAACAAATTGGTAAAATTAAAAGTACTTTGTGAAGAAGGCTGGAGTGCAATTGATGTGTTTTTGAAAAAAAGATATGATTTGATTCCAAATCTTTTAGAAACTGTAAAAGGTTATGCTAAACATGAAAGCGAAACTTTCGAAAACATTGTAAAAGCAAGAAACAATGCCATAAATGCTTCAACAGTAAAAGAAAAAGAAATTTCAGAACAACAATTAAATGGTGCTTTAAAAGGTTTAAATATTGTAGTAGAACAGTATCCTGATTTAAAAGCCAGTACAAATTTTCAACAACTGAGTGCTGAATTGAGCAAAATTGAAAGCGAAATTGAAAGCTCTAGACGTTATTACAACGCAACAGCTAGAGATTTGAATATTGCAGTTACTACTTTCCCAAGTGTAATTGTAGCAAATATGTTTAATTTTGAAAAGAAAGATTTCTTTGAAATTGCAACTCAAGAAAGAGAAAATCCTAAAGTTACTTTCTAATGAAAATTAGCCTAAAAGTTCTACAAATTTTATCTTTTTTTTTACTTACGAATTTAATTTCTGCTCAAGAAGAAAAAATAATTGATTTTCATGCAGAGATTATCATCAACAACGACAGAACCATAAATGTTACTGAAAACATTAAAGTTTATGCCAATGGTGATGAAATCGTTCGTGGTATTTTTAGAAAAATTCCTCAAACACGAACAGATAAAAACGGAAAAACATTTCGATATAACATTGAATTAGAATCTGTAAAACATAATGGTCAGGATTCTGAATACATAGAAGAAAATTTTAGTTATTTTTCATTGAAAATTGGAAAAAAAGATGTTTTAATTCCTTCTGGCATACATGATTATGAGATTAAATATACTATTCAAGGTCAGATTGGTTTTTATGATACGTTTGATGAATTATATTGGAATGTAACAGGTTCTGAATGGAGTCTAAGTATTACCAAAGCATCGGCAACAATTATTTTACCAACTTCTGCATCTGCAATACAATCATCTTGCTATACAGGTACTGAAGGCTCAATAGAAAAAAATTGTTCGTTTAAAGTTGATGGAAATAAAACGTATTTTGAAGCAGAAAACCTTCAGGCTTATGAAGGACTTACTATTGCCGTTGGTTTTCCAAAAGGCGTTGTAAACCCACCTCCACCACCAACTTTTCTAGAAAAATTTGGTAGTATTTTTCTATTTGCCTTCTCATTAATTGGTACATTACTTTTTATGATTAAAAGTTGGGTAAAATATGGTAAAGACCCACAGAAACCAACTGTTGTTCCTCAATTTTATCCTCCAGAAAATTTATCGCCAGCAGCAATGAATATGATTATAAATGAAAGTTATGACAAATCCTCAACAACTTATTCTATTGTGAATTTAGCTACAAAAGGTTATGTCAAAATTACAGATACTTCTAAAAAAATATTAGGTCTTTTTAATTCATATATATATGAATTAGAAAAATTAAAAGATTCAGATGAAAAAATTGCAACTGAAGAACAATCTATTTTAAAAAGACTATTTAAAGAAAATACAAAAATTACTTTTAAAGGAAATTACAATCCTAAAATAGAAAGTGCTTTCAATGATCATTATCAAAATCTTTATGATCAATACAATAGTATTCTGCAAAAAGGAAACAACTTAAGCAAAATAATTTATCCAATATTATTTTTTATCATAACCCTAATTGTAACAGTTTATTTTTATGCTTATGATATTCCACCTGTTATCTTTTTCTTTATATTTACCATAATTGCATCCCTTTTATTGTCTGGTTTTATTAAACTAATCATGAAGCTATTCAAATCTAAAACGACTTATGGTGCAGTTTTTAGAGTAGTATTTACCATAATTAACATTGTAGTTATTTTAGGAATTGTACTGATTAAAGATGAGTATTCAATAAACTCAATATCTATTGCTATTTATGTAGCCATTTCATTAATTTTATTAATACATTTTCAACACTTAATTAAAAGTCCAAGTACAGAAAAATTAAGAATGCAATCCTTGATAGAAGGTTTTAAAATGTATATAGTAACAACTGAAGCGAACCGTTTGCAATTTTCGAATCCTCCAAAAATGACACCTGAGTATTTTGAAATGATTCTTCCTTATGCAATGGCTTTAGGTGTTGATGAAATTTGGGGAGAAAAATTTGCCGAAATGTTAAACAATTCAGCAATAGAATATCAATCTACATGGTATGTAGGTACTGTACCTTTTAATTCGAGTTCAATGCATAGTTTTTCAAATTCTTTTACTGACACTGCAAACAGTTCAAGTTCAAAACCAAGCGAATCGTCTTCTAGTAGCGGTGGAAGTTGGAGCTCAGGTAGCTCTGGAGGCGGCTCTTCCGGTGGCGGTGGTGGCGGTGGCGGTGGTGGCGGCTGGTAAAATAAGCTAGCTGAAAACCAGCAACAAAATCAACCAAAAAAAAGGCATACTTTCAACCCAAAAAGACGTAAAATACTTGTTTCGTTTTGAACTAGCAAAATAAGTAAGTAATCCCAAAATTATAGCTACTAAAAAAGTAACAGCAAATTGATTTAGAGTAATATTAGGTTTGAAATATTCTAAAGCCAAAAATACCAAAACCAATAGATAAATCAAGTTTTTGGTTTGCTTCTCTCCTAGTTTTTGCGGAATCGTTTCCAAAAACTTTTCATCAAATTGCAAATCAATAATTTCAAAAATCAACATCAATATAAAAACGAAAAAAAAGCGTTGAATACATTTCAAGATAACGATTATTGAAAAATCCATATCTGCATTTATAACTGGCAAAAGAACGGTAACTCCAACCCAAGCAATAGCAACCAAATAAATCTTTAACCCACTCCAATTCCGCATGTTAGTTCTATGAGGAAAAAAAGGTAATGTGTATAAAATTGTAAGTAACAGTGCTCCAAATCCTATTAATTTAGTTTTTGTTTTTAATTCTAAATAATAATAAAAAGTTGCTAAAGCAGATAAAATACTTAAAAAAATAATTGCTTTAAAAGTTTTTGTCAATTTGATTTTCTTAATTCTTGCTAATTCATCATATTTTATAAAATTATAACCAACAATTGTCCCAAAAAAGCCAAAATACGCTACAGGTTCATCATAAGAAATGTTTAACTTAAAAAAAGTTATACAAATCAAAGCATAAACGGCCAAAGCAACATGAAGGCTACTTTGGATGTAAAAATCAAATATGTATTTAAAAATGCGCATTCCACAAAAATAATCAAAGTGTTAATAAAAATAGCTTTTAGTTGATAAAAAGACAAAAAATTGACTCAAATTAATGGAAAATTAGAAGTATAATAATTACTTTTGCATTTCAAAATACACAACACAATTACACACTTTATCTTTACATAAATGAAAACAGACTCATTTGCATTAAGACACTTAGGACCAAGAGAAAATGATTTACCAAAAATGTTGGAAACTATTGGTGTTGAAACATTAGACCAATTAATCTTCGAAACTATTCCAGCTGATATTCGTTTGAAGAATCCTTTAGAATTAGAACATATCATGACGGAATACGAATATGCAAATCACATTCGTTTAGTAGGTCGTACAAACAAAGTTTTTAAATCGTACATAGGATTAGGCTATCATCCTACAATAGTTCCTCCTGCAATTCAAAGAAATATTTTTGAAAACCCAGGATGGTATACAGCTTACACACCTTATCAAGCAGAAATTGCTCAAGGTCGTTTAGAAGCAATTTTAAACTTTCAAACTACAGTTATCGAATTAACTGGAATGGAAATAGCAAATGCTTCTTTATTAGATGAAAGTACAGCTGCAGCTGAAGCAATGGCATTATTATTTGATGTTCGTTCAAGAGATCAAAAGAAAAATAATGTTTGTAAATTCTTTGTTTCTGAAGAAATTTTACCCCAAACATTATCTGTACTTCAAACACGTTCTACACCAATTGGAGTGGAGTTAGTTGTTGGAAATCACCAAGAATTTGATTTTTCTAAAGAGTATTTTGGAGCAATCCTACAATATCCTGGAAAATACGGTCAAGTTTATGATTATGCTGATTTCATCAAAAAAGCAAATGAAAACGAAATAAAAGTTGGAGTTGCTGCTGATATTTTATCATTAGTAAAACTAACGCCTCCAGGAGAAATGGGCGCTGATGTAGTAGTTGGAACAACACAACGTTTTGGAATTCCAATGGGCTATGGTGGACCACATGCTGCTTACTTCGCAACAAAGGATGAATACAAACGTTCAATGCCAGGAAGAATTATCGGAGTTTCGCAAGATGCTGATGGTAATCGTGCTTTGCGTATGGCATTACAAACACGTGAACAACATATCAAACGTGAAAAAGCAACTTCAAACATCTGTACAGCTCAAGTTTTATTGTCTGTAATGGCTGGAATGTTTGCTGTTTATCACGGACCAAATGGCTTAAGATACATCGCTGATAAAGTTCATGGAATGGCTTCAACTTTAGCTGATGCATTAAACAAATTAGGAGTTTACCAAACAAACACTTCATTCTTCGATACTATCGTAGTAAAAGCTGACGCCAAAAAAGTAAGAACTATTGCCGAAAGTAAAGAAGTAAATTTCTTCTACATTGATGATGAAACGATTTCTATTTCTTTAAACGAAACGATTTTATTTAGTGATGTAAATGAAGTAATTGCCATTTTTGCTGAAGCAGTTGGAAAAGAAGCTTTTGAAGTTTCTGAATATGTTTTAGAAAACAATTATCCGATGCACTTAAACAGAAAATCGGAATTCTTAACGCATGAAGTATTCAACAAGTATCACTCCGAAACAAGTTTGATGCGATATATTAAAAAATTAGAGCGTAAAGATTTATCATTAAATCATTCGATGATTGCTTTAGGCTCATGTACAATGAAATTAAATGCAGCAGCTGAAATGTTACCTTTAAGTATGCCTTATTGGAACACCATTCACCCTTTTGCTCCATTGGATCAAGTGCAAGGTTACACTAAAATGCTTAAAAAATTAGAGCATCAATTAAATGTAATAACAGGTTTTGCTGCAACTACATTACAACCAAATTCTGGTGCTCAAGGTGAGTATGCTGGTTTAATGACTATTCGTGCCTACCATCAATCAAGAGGTGACGAAAAAAGAACAATTTGTTTAATTCCCGCTTCGGCTCATGGAACAAATCCTGCATCAGCCGCAATGGCTGGGATGAAAATTATCGTTACCAAAACTATGGAAAACGGTAATATTGACGTAGAAGATGTTAGAGAAAAAGCAATTCAATACAAAAATGAATTATCATGTTTAATGGTAACTTATCCTTCAACTCATGGTGTTTTTGAAAGTGCGATTAGAGAAATCACACAAATCATTCACGATAATGGTGGTTTAGTTTATATGGATGGCGCAAACATGAATGCTCAAGTTGGATTAACAAATCCGGCTACAATTGGTGCTGATGTCTGTCACTTAAATTTACATAAAACATTCGCTATTCCTCATGGAGGTGGTGGACCAGGCGTTGGACCAATTTGCGTAAACGAAAAATTAGCTCCGTTTTTACCTAGTAATCCATTAGTTCAAGTTGGTGGTGAGCAAGCAATTTCTGCAATTTCTGGAGCACCTTACGGTTCTGCTTTAGTTTGTTTAATTTCTTACGGTTATATCTGTATGCTAGGTGCTGAAGGAATTACTAATGCAACAAAATATGCAATTCTAAATGCAAACTACATGAAAGCACGTTTAGAAGATCATTATCCAATTTTATATTCTGGTGAAAAAGGAAGAGCAGCTCACGAAATGATTTTAGATTGTAGAGGTTTCAAAGAAAAAGGAATAGAAGTTTCTGATATTGCAAAAAGATTAATGGATTATGGATTCCATGCTCCAACAGTTTCTTTCCCAGTTGCAGGAACTTTAATGATTGAACCAACTGAATCGGAAGATGTAGCAGAATTAGATAAATTCTGTGACGCAATGATTTCTATCCGTAAAGAAATTGAAGAAGCTTCTGAAGACGAACCTAACAATGTCTTGAAAAATGCACCACATACATTAAATATGTTGACTTCTGATACATGGGTTTTACCATATACAAGAGAAAAAGCTGCTTATCCATTAGACTATGTTATTGAAAATAAATTCTGGCCAAGTGTTCGTCGAGTTGATGAAACTTTTGGTGATAGAAATTTAGTTTGCAGCTGTGCTCCTATTGAAGCATATATGTAAAAAGTATTAAGATTGTAGAATTAAGTATTAAGACTAAAAAGGTTTCAAATTTATTTTGAAACCTTTTTCTTTTTTATGACAAATGTCAGATAAAAGCAACTCAATAATAGTAACTTTGTATAAATTTTTAAATAATGAATGATATTAAAACTAGAGCAGATATTCTTTCTATAATGAGAGAATTTTATGATAAACTCTTGGTAGATGAAAGTATTAATTTTTACTTTACTAAAATAACAGATACAGACAAACATTTAGAACATCACTTTGATGTATTAGCAACTTTTTGGGAACAGTCTTTATTTATGAAAGGTGGATACCATAACAATATGTTCCAAATTCATAAAGATTTACATGAAAAACATTCTTTTAAAAAAGAACATTTTGACGCTTGGCTTAAACATCTTTATTCAACAATAGATTCTAATTATGAAGGCAAACATGCTGAACAAATGAAAACCAATGCCTTGAGTATGGCAACAGTAATGCAAATAAAATTTCAATAAAATAAATATATACTGCATTATTACTATTTTTATGCAGGATATCTTAATTATTCGATAATAATATGCATGCATACTACTTTTTGGTTGTCATTTAATTATTTATCATTAATTTAGCAAATTAAATCCTCCACAATGCAAATAAAAATAACAGGTTCAGGAAGTTATATTCCAACATTAAAAGTTACAAATCAAGATTTTGCGAATCATGAATTTTTAAATGATGATGGTTCCAAGTTAAATCAGCCAAATGATGTAATAGCTCAGAAGTTTACTGAAATTACTGGTATTGTGGAAAGAAGGTATGTTGAAGAAAACCAAACCACTTCACAAATTGCTACTATTGCTGCTCAAAGAGCAATTGAAGATGCAAAAATTGACCCAGAAACTTTAGACTATATAATTTTTGCACATAATTTTGGAGATGTAAAAAAAGGAGCTATTCAAGGTGATATGTTACCAAGTTTAGCAGCTAAAGTCAAATATAACTTACGTATAAAAAACCCAAAATGTGTCGCCTATGACATGCTTTTTGGCTGTCCTGGTTGGGTAGAAAGCGTTATTCAGGCTCAGGCTTTCATTAAAGCAGGAATGGCAAAAAGATGTTTAGTAATTGGTGCAGAAACTTTATCAAGAGTGGTTGACCCACACGATAGAGATTCAATGATTTATTCTGATGGGGCTGGAGCTACAATAATTGAAGGAACAAACGAAACTGGTGGAATTTTAGCAACTAATAGTGCTTCATACACCTATGATGAAGCCAATTATTTGTTTTTTGGAAACTCATACAACCAAGACAATGATCCTGATGTTCGTTACATAAAAATGTATGGCCGTAAAATTTATGAATTTGCTTTGATAAATGTTCCTAAAGCCATGAAAGAATGCTTGGAAATTGCAAATCTAGACATCAAACAAGTTAAAAAAATCTTGATTCATCAAGCTAATGAAAAAATGGATGAAGCTATTGTTCAACGTTTTTACAAGCTTTACAAAGAACCTTATCCCGAAGGAATTATGCCAATGAGTATTCACAAATTAGGAAACTCAAGTGTAGCAACAGTTCCGACTCTTTATGATTTAATCATGAAAGGTCAAATTGAGAATCAAGAACTAAACAAAGGAGATATTATACTTTTTGCTTCTGTTGGTGCTGGTATGAACATAAATGCTATTGCTTATCAAATGTAAAAAAGTTGCAAGTTGTAAGTTGTATGTTATAAGAAAAAATTAAATTTGTTGCTTAATCTACTTTTAATGTACGAAAAGACATATCCTAGCAAACGATTCAATATTACTTTAGATTTCCTAAAGAAGCATATTTCTTCAAATGAAACTATTTTAGACTTAGGAGTTCCAAATCCTTTTTCTAAAATTATGGATGAGAACGGCTATGTTGTAAAAAATACTAAAGGGGAAGATTTAGACAACGATCAATCAAATTTACAAAACGAAGATTATACAGTTGTCACTGCTTTTGAGATTTTTGAACATTTATTAAATCCTTACACGATTTTAGAAAATGTAAAATGTGATAAAATTTTAATTTCAATTCCAATGCGTTTATGGTTTTCTTCTGCTTATAGAAGTAAAACTGATAAATGGGACAGGCATTATCACGAATTTGAAGATTGGCAATTAGATTGGTTATTAGAAAAAACTGGCTTTAAAATTATGGATAGTATAAAGTTTACGCATCCAGTCAAAAAAATCGGATTTAGACCTTTGTTGAGATATTTTACAAATCGTTACTATTTAGTTTACGCTGTTAAAAATAGTGTTCAGTAATTAGTTTTTAGTGTTCCGTATTTCAGAATTAAATATTATGAATTATTACATTATCATTCCAGCTTATAACGAAGAACAATTTATTGAGCTAACACTTCAATCTATTGTTAATCAAACTATTTTACCCAAAAAAGTAGTTATAGTTGATGATAATTCGACTGACAAAACTTTTGAAATTGCTGAAAAATATGCTAAAAAATTCTCTTATATTTCTGCTGTAAAAAACAATTCTGAAGCAATACATTTACCTGGAAGCAAAGTCGTTAAGGCACTTAATAAAGGATTATCGCAATTAGACGATGAATATGATGTGATTGTAAAACTTGATGCTGACTTAATTTTACCTTTAAATTATTTCAAAACGATATTAAACCATTTTAAATTGGATGATAAAATCGGGATGGTTGGTGGTTTTGCATACATAGAAAAAGATGGGAATTGGATTTTAGAAAACCTAACCGACAAAGATCATATTCGTGGTGCATTTAAAGCTTACAGAAAAGAAACTTTTAAACAAATTGGTGGCTTAAAACCAGCGATGGGTTGGGATACAGTTGACGAGTTATTATGTAAATTCTACAATTGGAAAGTGGTTACAGATGAATCTTTAAAAGTAAAACACCTTAAGCCAACTGGAGCCAATTACAACAAAGCTGCACGTTACAAACAAGGAGAAGCTTTTTATAGCTTGGGTTATGGATTAACTATTACAACAATAGCATCTTTAAAGCTGGCTTTAAGAAAGAAAAAACCATTACTTTTTATAGATTACATAAACGGCTTTTTGAAAGCTAAGTCTTCTGGAAAAGAATTATTTGTCACTAAAGAACAAGCGAGGTTTATCCGAAACTATCGTTGGAAGAAGATGAAGGAAAAATTATTTTAATCTTACCGAAGTTTGCGTTAGTGATGGGAACGGCATCCTTTTGTGGAATGAAATGGAACAAAAGATATAGTGGACAGCACGACCTGAAAGGTAACGCCCAAAAAAATCATAAGACATAACCCATAACTCATAACTTCTTACTATTTTTGAAGATATTTTAAAACTATGATGCTGATAAGATATTTAACGCAGATAGGTCGTTATTTCATAATGTTGAAAGAGATTTTCAAACAACCTACTAAATGGAAGGTTATGCGACAACTTATTTTTAAAGAAATTGATGACTTAATCATTGATTCTTTGGGTATTGTTGCTTTTATTTCATTTTTCGTTGGTGGTGTTGTAGCGATTCAAACAGCTTTGAATTTAACAAATCCATTAATTCCAAAATATTTAATTGGCTTTGCAACTAGACAATCTGTAATTCTTGAGTTTGCCCCAACCTTTATTTCGATAATTATGGCTGGAAAAATGGGTTCGTTTATTACATCAAGTATAGGTACAATGCGTGTTACCGAACAAATTGATGCGCTTGAAGTTATGGGAGTAAATTCGCTTAACTACTTGGTTTTTCCTAAACTGATTGCTTTATTATTGTATCCTTTTGTGATTGGAATTAGTATGTTTTTAGGTGTTCTTGGTGGCTGGATGGCTGGTGTTTATGGAGGTTTTACTTCTAGTGCTGAATTTATCCAAGGTATTCAAACAGATTTTATTCCTTTTCATATTGCTTATGCTTTTGTAAAAACTTCTGTTTTTGCTTTTGTTTTAGCTACAATTCCTTCCTTTCATGGTTTTTATATGAAAGGTGGTGCACTTGAAGTTGGTAAGGCCAGTACGGTTGCTTTTGTTTGGACTTCGGTTGTAATTATTTTATTGAACTATATATTAACTCAACTCCTTTTAAGCTCATGATAGAAGTCAAAAATTTAGAGAAAACTTTTGGTGACCAAAAAATATTAAAAGGAATTACTACAAGTTTTGAAGCCGGAAAAACTAATCTAATAATTGGACAAAGTGGTTCTGGAAAAACGGTTTTCTTAAAGTCTTTATTGGGAATTCACATGCCAGAAACTGGAACAATTTCATTTGATGGTAGAATTTATTCTGAACTTTCTAATGATGAAAAAAGAGCTTTACGTACTGAAATAGGAATGGTTTTTCAAGGAAGTGCATTGTTTGATAGTATGACTGTTGAAGAAAACATTGGCTTTCCTCTAAAAATGTTTACCAAAAAAACACCTCAAGAAATTAAGGAGCGTGTAGATTTTGTAATAGCTAGAGTTAATTTAGTTGATGCAAATGACAAAAAACCGTCTGAAATTTCAGGGGGAATGCAGAAACGTGTGGCTATAGCTAGAGCTATTGTAAATAATCCAAAATATCTTTTTTGTGATGAACCAAACTCTGGTTTAGACCCAAAAACCGCTATTGTGATTGATAATTTAATTAAAGAAATCACGGAAGAATACAATATCACGACCGTAATTAATACGCATGATATGAATTCTGTAATGGAAATTGGTGAAAAAATTGTCTTTCTTAAAAATGGATTATTGGCTTGGGAAGGTTCAAATAAAGAAATTTTTAAAACCAACAACGAAGCAGTTACCGATTTTGTTTATTCGTCTGAATTATTCAAAAAAGTTAGGCAAATGTATTTGGAAGACGATAAGGAATAAAACCTATAATTTAGAAACAATTTTCTTAATATCTTGCTCTTTACTTTTTGGATAAATCAATAAAACATCATCTTTATCTACAATGATATAGTCGTTTAGTCCATCAATTACAATTATTTTTTTATTGTTTGCTCTTATTATATTATTAGATGCATTTTCTAACACAACGGTTGCATTAACTACAGCATTATTTTTTTCGTCTTTATCTAATTTTTCGTGTAATGAACCCCAAGTTCCTAAATCATTCCAATCGAAAGTTGCTGGTAAAACATAAACATTTTTTGCTTTTTCCAATACAGCATAGTCAATAGAAATATTCTCTGCTTGAGCATAATTTTCATTAATGAACTCTTTTTCTGAATTTGTATTATAATTTTCTAATCCAGATTTAAATAAATTATTCATCACTGGTTGAAATTGTGAAAAAGCTTCAGTTATTGCTTTTGCACTCCAAATAAAAATTCCTCCATTCCATAGAAAATTTCCACTAGCTAAAAATGCTTTTGCAGTTTCATAATCTGGTTTTTCTCTAAATTGATTAACTTTTTTTACTGAATTTGAATCTGCTTTATCATATTCAATATAACCAAAACCTGAATTTGGGAAAGTTGGCTGTATTCCTAATGTCATTAACGCATTTTCTGAAGTACAAAAATCAAAACATTGTTTTAAATTGTTCACAAATTCACCTTCATCTTCAATCCAATGATCACTTGGCGCAACAACCATAACTGCATCTGGATTTTGTTTTTGAATTTTAAGTGAAGCATATAAGATACAAGGTGCCGTATTACGCATTGCAGGTTCTAACAAAACTTGCTCTTGTTTTACCATTGGCAATTGCTCTAAAACCAAATTATTATATTTCTCATTGGTTAAAATAAATATGTTTTCAACTGGAATTATTTTTGCTAATCTTGAAAATGTCTTTTGAATTAAAGTATCACCAGTCCCTAACATATCGTGAAATTGTTTAGGAAAATCTACTGTACTAACTGGCCAAAATCTTGAACCAACTCCACCAGCCATTAATATTGCGTAATAATTCTTATTCATTTTTTTAATTTTTTATGCTTAACAAATATATGTAATTTTATATCGTAAATATTTAACCTGGAACTATTTCTACTTCTGCATTTGCATTAAATAAGTACGTTTTTCCAGAACTCATTTCTGTACATTCGTATCGCTTTACACGAAGTCCGATTTTTTGAAAAATCCTACCATTTTTTATCCTGAATAAACTTCCACTTGGCACTTCGTGTATGAAATAAATATCCGCTTTTCGTTCATCAAACTGTTTTAAAGCATATGCTAATCTTGCGTCAGTATCGCTACTTGCCGTTGGATTTCTAAAATGATTAGCCACTAAAGACAAAACAGAATGAGGAAATATTTCTGGTCGAATGAAAGGAACCATAAGTCTTTGAAACGAATGTTTCCACTCTACTCCATGTGGCTTTATGTTTCTTCCAAACTTTTGAAAAGCTACCAAATGAGCAATTTCGTGAATTAAAGTGATTAGAAATCTATATTTATTTAAATTAGAATTTACTGTTATCAAATGAAAACCTTGTGCATCTTTTCGATAATCACCATGACGGGTTTGCCTTTCATTTACAATTTTTAGATGTACATGATTGGCTTTTACAAGTTCAAAACAAGGTTCGACTGCGTGAGAAGGTAAATATTTTTCTAAAACGTTACTCAAATTAATTGTGAATTATGAATTATGAATTATTAGTTCTTGAAACGACTATAATTCATAATAGTTGAAATTTAATTAAGGAGTTGTTGATGAAACTTCCAATACCTTTCCGTTGTAATATTTATTTCCAGTTAAAGCAAAATCGTGAATGTAATTAGCCATTTCTAAAGCCGAAAGCGGTGCTTCATATCCTGGAAAAGCTTCTTGTAACATTTCTGTATTAACCGAACCTAAAGCTAAAACATTAAAACTAATTCCTTGTTCTTTGTACTCTTCTGCAAGTAATTCTGACAAAGTAATAACTGCTCCTTTGCTTGAACTGTAAGCTGCTAAACCTGCAAATTTCATACTTCCTTGAATTCCACCCATTGAACTTATTGTTACAACATGACTTCCCTTTTGAAGATATGGAATACAAATTCTTGTTAAACTTGCTACTGCAAAAACATTGACTTTATATATGTTTTCAAATTCACCCGATGAAATTTGTTCAAATGGTTTATGCAATAAAGCTCCAGCATTGTGAATTAAAACATCCACTTTCTTGAACGTGTTTTTGATAAAATCTTCTACCTCATCAATAGCTGAATCTAAAGATAAATCAACTGATAAACAAGTTATGTTTTTGTGTTCAATTAAAGTTTTAGGCGTTTTTCTTGATAAGGCTAAAACATTGTGACCTTCATTTGCAAATTGCAAAGCCATTTCGTAGCCAATTCCTCTTGAAGTTCCTGTTATAATTATATTTTTACTTGACATTTATTGTAATTTCTTTTGTGGGCTTGTTCATCATTATTTCTAAAACTGGAATCATTGTATTGACAATATTAGTCATGTGTTTTGGATCCATTAATTCAAATTCGTCATCTGGTTTGTGGTAGAAATCGAAGTTTTCAAAATCAAAAGTTGAAACCGTTTGTGCTGGAACTTCAAATTCTGTAAAAAACGGATAATTATCAGAAGCTCTAAACAATTGATATTTGGTTTCAGCTGGAACATATCCAATAACTTTTTCACCAGCATATTCATTTATTTTTGAAGCCATATTTGTTTTTCCAAAACCAGTTAAATAGAGTAGAAAATCTCTGTTTTGCATTGGAACACCTATCATTTCAAAATTAAACATAACGTACAAATCTAAATTTGCTGCTTTTAATTTTTTAGCTAAATGTTTCGAACCTAATAAACCTTTTTCTTCAGCTGAAAAAAATGTAAAAATTAAACTTCTTTTGTTCGTTTTATTCTTAGCAAAATACTTCATAACTTCTGAAACAGCTGTTGAACCTGAAGCGTTATCATTGGCGCCATTTGCAATATCGTCACCATTTACAGCAGCAATTTTTCCGATATGATCGTAATGAGCTCCAATAATAACGAACTCATTTTTCAGTTTCGGATCATTTCCTTCAATATATCCAACAATATTGTATGCTGGTTTATCAAAATTTGAAAGTGTATCTCTATAAGTCTTGAAATAAGGTTTGATACCATTTTCTTTCATCAAGTTTTCTAAAAAAACACTAGCTTTTTCAATTCCTTTACTTCCTGAATCTCTTCCTTCATTATCGTCAGAAGCTAAAAATTTTAAGGTTTTAGCAACATTTTCCTCTTTAGCAAAATTAACTTTGGTTATTCCTGAAGTAGATTCTGTTGTAACTGGATTAGTTGTCGGAATTAAATTTGGCGAACCACATGCTATAATTAATAAAGAAGCAAAAAAATATAATTTTCTCATTTTATCTAAGTTTTAGTAAAAATAAAAAAATCCCGACAATTTCGCGACTTTATTAGTATAGTTTATTGTTAAATCTATCAACAATTTAGATTTTAAACTTCAAAAGTGCTGGAATTTTATCTTTATTTACATAAATTAATACCACACAACTAATAAAAACAATTATAGCCATTGTAAACAAAGTTCCTCCATCATTATTAACTTCTATACCTAATTTAGTTAAATGTGACAAAATTGCTCCAATCATAATTCCTAAACCCAATATTGCACCTAACAAAGTAGTTCTTGGAATTAAAATCAAAATAGAAGTGATTAATTCTGCAATTCCTGAACCAATTCTTCCGTAGGGCTCAATTCCTAAAGTTTCAAAAATATAAACACTTTCTGGTGCACCAGTAAATTTAAAATATAATGTTTGCAACAAGATTATTGCTACTACAAAACGTAAAGCCCAAATAAATATTTTTTTAAACATAACTCAAATTTTATTTATTCAAAAATACGTTACTCAATTTTACTTCTCTGTTAGTTAGATTACATAAGTTGAATCCTCTTCATAAAAAAAGTCCCGATAAAATCGAGACTTTCTTTTATATATAAATAAAAAATTAAGCTAGCATTGTAACCGGGTTTTCTAAAAAGTTTTTTAATGTTTGTAAGAATAAAGCTCCTGTTGCACCATCAACTGTTCTGTGATCGCAAGCAAGTGTTACTTTCATTACATTTCCAACAACTATTTGACTGTTTTTAACAACAGGTCTTTCAACAATTGCTCCAATAGATAAAATTGCTGAATTAGGTTGGTTTATAATTGAAGTAAATTCAATAATACCATAAGCTCCTAAATTAGAAATTGTAAAAGTACTTCCTTCCATTTCTGCAGGTGATAATTTTTTAGTTTTAGCTTTTTGGGCTAAGTCTTTAACACTTGACGAAATTTGAGTCAAACTCATTTGATCCGTGAATGGTAAAACTGGTACTAATAAACCGTCTTCGACAGCTACAGCAACTCCAATATTAACATGATGATTTACTACAGTTTCTTTTTCTGTCCATTGAGAATTTACTTGAGGATGTTTTTTCAAAGCCATTGCACAAGCTTTAACGATTAAATCGTTGAATGAAACCTTGGTGTCAGGCAAAGAATTAATTGTAGCTCTTGAGGCAATTGCATTGTCCATATCTAACTCAATTGTTAAATAATAATGCGGTGCAGTAAATTTAGATTCTCCTAAACGACGAGCGATAGTTTTTCTCATTTGAGAATTCGCACTCGTAGTAACTAATTTTTCTCCAGCTGGAACAAACGGCTGAACATTTGCAACAGCTTCTTTAGCTTGAGCAACCGCAACTGGTGCAGCTACAGAACTTGTATTTATGTTTGTATTTGGAGTATAATTTTCAATATCAGATTTTACAATTCTTCCATTTTCACCAGAACCATTAACTTGATTTAAGTCAATACCTTTTTCTTTTGCTATTTGTTTTGCTAAAGGTGATGCAAAAATTCTTCCACCTGCATTATTTGTAGGAGTAGAATGAGAAGCAGTAGTTTCTGTTTTTGTTTCAGTTTTTTCTGCTTTTACATCTTCTTTAGTTCCCGAATCATTCGAAAAGCTTTCTGCTATTCCAGAAACATCTGTTCCTGCAGGTCCAATGATTGCTAGAACGCTATCCACTGGAGCAGTTTCTCCTTCTTGAATTCCTATATAAAGTAAAGTTCCTTCGTTGAAAGATTCAAATTCCATTGTAGCTTTATCGGTTTCGATTTCGGCTAAAATATCTCCTTCACTAACTTTATCCCCTACTTTTTTCAACCAAGTTGCTACAGTTCCTGTAGTCATGGTATCGCTTAAACGAGGCATTGTTACTACTTTTACTCCTTTAGGCAATTTAGTTGACTTTGATTCTGATTCAGAAGCAGCTTTTTCTTCATTTTTTGGCTCTTCTTTTTTATCACTTGAAGCACCACCTGCAATAAGTGCAGCAATATCTTCACCTTCATCTCCAATAATTGCTAAAAGAGAGTCAACTGTTGCAGTTTCTCCTTCTTGAATGCCAATATGTAATAAAGTACCTTCGTTAAAAGATTCAAATTCCATTGTAGCTTTATCGGTTTCTATTTCGGCTAAAATATCTCCTTCACTAATTTTATCCCCAACTTTTTTCAACCAAGTTGCTACAGTTCCTTCTGTCATTGTATCGCTTAAGCGAGGCATTGTTACTACTGTTGCCATGTTTTATAATTTATGAGGTATAAATGGATAATTTTCTTGTTCGTACACTACATCATACAATTGACTGATCTCTGGAAAGTCAGATTCTTCGGCAAATGTTACACATTCTTCCACTAAATCTTTAACTCTTTGGTCTATTACTTCAATTTCTGATTCCGTAGCGTAATTTTTCTCTTTTATGATATCCAACACTTGCGTAATTGGGTCAATTTTCTTGTATTCTTCTACTTCGTCTTTTGTTCTATATAACTGTGCATCAGACATTGAGTGACCTCTATATCTGTATGTTTTCATTTCTAAGAAAGTTGGTCCGTCACCACGTCTTGCTCTGTCCATTGCTTCTTCCATTGCTTCAGCAACTTTTACTGGATTCATTCCGTCAACTGGTCCACAAGGCATTTCATACCCTAAACCAAGTTTCCAAATATCTGTATGATTTGCTGTTCTTTCAACAGAAGTTCCCATTGCATATCCATTGTTTTCACAAATAAATACTACTGGTAATTTCCATAACATTGCCATATTAAAAGCTTCATGTAAAGATCCTTGACGAGCAGCACCATCACCAAAATAAGTTAGGGTCACTCCACCAGTTTCAAAATATTTATCAGCAAAAGCCATACCTGCTCCAACTGGAATTTGAGCTCCTACAATTCCATGTCCTCCATAAAAACCATGTTCTTTAGAGAAAATGTGCATAGAACCACCCATTCCTTTTGAAGTACCCGTTACTTTTCCTAATAACTCAGCCATTACTCTTTTTGGATCAACACCCATTCCGATAGGCTGAACGTGATTACGATAAGCTGTAATCATTTTATCTTTTCCACCTAATTCCATTACATGCAATGCTCCAGCTAAAACTGCTTCTTGACCATTATATAAATGTAAAAATCCTCTAACTTTTTGTTGAATATAAAGTGCAGCTAATTTGTCTTCGAATTTTCTCCACAACAGCATATCTTCGTACCACTTTAGGTACACTTCTTTTGTAATTGGCTTCATTGTTTGATAGTATTAAATGAAATTGATTCCATAATTAGCAAAAATACTATTTCCTTGCTTATTGAAAAAATTAAATTTCAAAATTTTTGTGTTTTTTACTGACAATTCGTTAAAAATAATTAACGAAATCGTTATAGATGGTTTTTATCGAACATAAATGGCAACAAATTCTTTAAAGAATCTGATTTATAGATTTCTCCTTTTGCTCCCATAAAATAAATTTCTATAGCTGCTTCTTGTTTAAATTCATATTCTGCAATTGATTGCCTACAAGCTCCACATGGTGGAATTGGAATATCAGAATCTCTATCATTTGGAGAAGCGGTAATACAAAGTTTTAAAACTTTAGCATTTGGATATTTTGAACCTGCATAAAAAATTGCTACACGCTCAGCACATAGCCCTGAAGGATAAGCAGCATTTTCTTGATTAGTCCCGGTTATAGTTTCTCCGTTATCTAAATTTAAAGCTGCACCAACAGAAAAATTTGAATACGGTGCATAAGCCGTTTTTCTAGCTTCAATTGCTTTTTGCATCAATTTTTGTGTTTCTGTATCTAATTCACCAACTGAATCATATACTTTAAAAGACATATTAATATCTAATTCTCTCATGTTTTATTTCTTTAATAGGGGAAAAAAAATCCAAACTCTAAAATTAGAATTTGGATTTTGTTGCTTTTATTACTTATTGATTAATATTCATCGTATTCATCACCAAAATTAAACGTTAAAGAAAAACGTAATGTATTTTCTAATGGGTTTTTTACTTTTGATGCAGAGAACAAATAAGACAAATCAACTTTTACTATTTGATACTTGAAACCTGCTCCAAGTGTTAAATATTTTCTTGCACCCTTCTCTACACTTTCATTAAAGTAACCTAAACGTAGTGCAAAAGAATCTTGGTAACTATACTCAGCTCCTAAAGCCCAAGTAAATTCTTTTAATTCTTCAGATAATCCGTCTGGTGCATCGTTAAAAGACTTGAAAACTCCTGAAACCCATCCAATATTTCTGTAATCGCTATATAATTGAGAAGAATCCTCACTATCAATTTCTCCATCCCCATTTACATCAGTAATTTCTGGAGGTGTTGGTACTAATAGTTTCGTAACTTCACCTGTTAAAGCTACTTTGTTATATTCATCAAAAATAAAATCAAACCCAGCACCTAATCTTAAATTTGAGGGAATAAAGTTAGTATTTGTTACGTCATTATCATATTTAATTTTTGGTCCTAAATTTTGCAAATTGAAACCAGCTCTCCAACGACCATTAAAATCAGCATAAGCTTCTTCTTCTGATTGATAATAACCTGCTACATCAAAAGCAAATGTTGAAGCTGCAGAAGCATCTGTTGTTCCGTCAGGAATTTTTAGGTTTGAACGTATAAACCTACCTCCAATTGCCATTGCAAATCTTTCACTCAGTTTTAAGGAATAAGAACCATCTAAAGCCAATTCATTAGGGGAAACAGTTCTTGGTGTGTCATCAAAAGATTGTCTTAACTCTATATCTCCTAAACCAAAATACCTTAAACTAGTAGCAAATGCGCTACGTTCATTCATACGATAGTAATATGTAAGTTGCCCTAATGAAATATCATTAGCAATATCTGTTAAATATGGAGTATAACTTACAGAACCTCCCATTTCAGATTTAGCAAAAGCATATTTTGCAGGATTATATTGTTGAGAGAAAGCGTCAGGAGAAGTAGCAACTCCCATGTCTGCCATACCAGCAGAACGCGCATCAGCAGCAATCAATAAAAACGGAACCCCCGTTGTAATTACTCTATCTTGAGCTTGGGTTTTAAAAGTTGTTATTATTAAAATTATTAAAGCAATTTTTTTCATTGTATTCTTCTTATTTAATTGACAAATATACTATTTTATTAAAGTATTACAAGTTTCTCATTTATTAAAGTATTACAAGTTTCTCATGTTTTTCTGATTTTTTTCCATCAATTGTAGAAACTACTGTTAGTTTATATACATAAACACCTTTTCCAATTTTATCCCCAAAATCATCTCTACCGTCCCACTTTATTTCTCTTGACAAGAAACCTTCTGTTAAAACAGATTGATTAATTGTTTTAACCACTTTACCTGTTATCGTAAAAATTTGCACTTGTACATCTAACATTTCAAAGGGACGATTGTGATTAAACCAAAATTCAGTATAACTCACAAATGGATTTGGATAATTTAAAACATTACTAAGCGTAATATCATCATTACCTACAACAATAAATTGAATTTCGGCTGTAATTAAATTATTGTAAACATCCCAAGCTTTGAAGGTTATTGTATGTAATCCTGGTTCTAAATCTCTAAAAGGAAAACGCACTTTCCCTTTTTGATAGTTATCTAATTCTGTTTCATAATAATCGTTTAATACGTACGGATTTAACTCATCACCATCTAAAATAGCAACAATATCATGACCAATTCCACTTGCTGTGTTGATTCCGTGTTCATCTTCTAGAAATGCTAAAAATATTGGTGAGTCATTTGTAATTCCACCATAGACAAAAGATTCATCATTCATATACAACCTAACCGTTGGTGGTGTTGTGTCTTCCGGAGCATTAAGATTGATACCTCCAATTTTTATTGAAAAGTCATGCCCTGTTTGATCTTGAAGCGTTGGATTAGTTGATTTTGCATAAAAACTAACTTTCCCTGTTCCTTCGGCTATTTTAATATCTTTTGGTACAACAAATCCGAATTCAAACTTTCCGTTTACTACTGAGGCATTTCCTCTAAAAATAGTTTCACCAAGTGTTGTAAAGTCCATCTTAATTAAATTTCCAGACCCATTAACAACACCATCATTACCTAAAGTTTGTCTTTGAATGTTTTTATCAAAAATCTGAACCGCTAAATCGCCATTATAACTTGACAATAAATTATCGTTTGCATTTCTAACTTCTCCTGTAAGAGTAACATAACTTAAAGCATTTAAAACATCTGTTGGCTGACTTACATCTACACCATTTATTTTTGTTAAAACAACCTTTGGTTTTGGAATTGCTAACATTAATGCTGGATCACCAATATTAAAAACAACCCTCCTATTGTCGCTTGTATTATCATTTTTTGCCAACCTTAAAGCCTCACCAACTGACACTTGGTTGTTATTAGCATCTGGATATAAGTAGAAATTAAAATTATCATTCATTGTTGAGGCAACAGGTACAAAAATCAATCTAGTAGTTGTAACCAAACTTATTGCTCCTCCTTCAGGATTCCAAAAAGTAAATTCTCCACCAGTTTGTAAATAAGGATTATCAAAACGACTAAAATCGCATGTCATTGTAATGAACAAAGGCAAATTATTGTAATTACTTAAATTTATAGCTTCACTTATTTCATATATTCTTTCTTGTGCAAAACCATATTCTCCACCATGACCATAATAATCAACAACTAAAGCTCCTAATTCAATTGCATCTACAAAATCCTGTTTTGCTTTAGGGTACCGGTTTCCACCTGCAGAAACTTCTTGAACATAAGCGTCTGTGTGTATTTTTTTTGCATTAATATATGGATAATTGGCATTTAAATTATCAATCATAGTATTCAAACCTGATTGAAGAGTAGCATCTGAAGCTGTATCGGCATCGTCTGTTAAAATGACATAACTATTTCTCCATCTACCATATGATTTCTCATCATGATAATGAATAACTTTATTTACAACATCATCTGCTTCTTGCGTTGTACTCACTACCATTCTACCAACCGCAATATCTATACCTTCATTTCCATTAGGTAGCATTTGCCCTTCATTATCATCCATTAATCCAAAAAAATCATCCGACATAAATGTGGTTAAAATGGAATAATTGGAAGTGTTGTTAACCATATTTGCATTTGGATTTAAACCATGGAAAACAGGAACTATATTGGTGTTATTTGGGATTCTATTTTTATAATCAAATGATGCATCTCCAAATAGATTTACATATTTCACTCTATTCTGCACCGTAGATGCATTGCCATAGATATACTTTACAAAATTCCTAATAGCAGCAACATCTTGTTTGCCTGATGAAAATTCTTGATAAATACTCTCTAGTGTAACAGTTCTTACTTTTAAACCACTATAATTTCGATGAAAATTTGCTAATTTTTCAGCTTGATTGTATAAAAAACTTGGCGTAATTATAACATAATCAATATCTTCAAAAACACCTTGTGTAGAGTTAAAAATTGTTCCCTTTAAATTTTGATTTACAACCTTTGAATTTGATTCTTTTAAAGGATTAAAATAATCATTAGTATCAACAGCAATATACTTTTTCGATTGACCTAAATTAACTTTATATGAAAAATTAGTTTGATTATTACTGTATTTTTTTGCATTATAAATGTCCGAAACATCCCAAACTTGAGAAATAGAAGAAGCATTTGAAATAGTATATTGTCCTATACCTATATTACTTTCTTCTTCTAAATTTCGAAAAATGAATTGATTTCCATAACCCGTTAAATTTCTTTTAGCCTCCAAAATAATATAATCGACATAACCTCTTGAAGCTGGAACACCTCCATTACTATAAGTTAATTTAACTGCAATATTGGGACTAGAAGTGTTAAATGTTGTTTCTATAAAATTCTCAACTGCAGAAACAAAATCAACATTTGCTAAAGATGTAAATGAAATATTTCCAACAGTTTGCTGATTTACTTGAACTTGAAAATTTGAATTACCATATGAAGCAGATGCTAAATTGGCATAAAGTTTTACAGGTGAAGATGTAACAATATTAGGGATACTGAATTCAAATGTTTTTTCATTATCTACACCAAATTGATCTCCTAGCCATTTTCTACCAATTTTCCCTGGATTAAACAAATCTTTTTCATAAAATTTATAATCATCAAAAACGGCAAAATTCAAAGTTGGAGTTCCTGTTGGCTGAATACTTTCTTGAATTCGCTTACCAGTTCCTAGTGAAGAAGTAACATAATAATACGATTTTTCTTGATATAAATTTAAATGCGTTCTATTTTCCGCACTCCAAGTATCTGTACCTTCAGCATAAAATAAGATGTAATCTTGACTAGAAAAATTTCCATCTTCTTCTCCAATAAACTGGATGGCATTTTCTTCTAAATCCATTGGATAAGAGGTGCTATTTAACAAAGGCACCATTCGCCCACCATTTCCGTAAATTCTAATATTTCTTGGATCTACATTCGTATTAAAACCTAAACTTTCCAAAAAACCTTTGCTAACTTTATAAACACCTGATTTTTCGACATAAAAACGATACCAATCACCTGTTGCTAAAACAGAATTTTCTATATTTTGAGTAAAATTGTTATTTATATAATTTCTTTGACTATTTACAATTTCATATTCAAAAGAAACAACTCTTCTAATTATCCCATTCTCAATGTAAATTGGATTAAATGAATAAGAAATATAAAAATCTTCTCTTGCTTTAGAAAAAGTAGTTTGAAAATTAATTTTAGTTTCCAATTTATTTTTCTCTAGGTCATATAAATCCCTTTCACTTATAACTTCTGTTTTAAAATCAATAAGCTTTATGGTACTAGAAGATGACGAAATAAAATTACTTTTGAAAAATAATTTTTTATGAACTATATCAACATCGTAGAATTTTTCTTGAAAACTAGGAAAAACATACTGCTTTTCGAGTATCGAATAGTCGGAACGTTTCCATTCAATTTTAACTGCCTCTTTATTTTGAGCAAAAATTGTAATGGAAAACAAGAATAAAACTAAAACAGTAAAAAATTTCTTTTTCATCAATAGCAAAACGAAAAACTTAATAATATATTACAAAGAGAGAATATTTTTTTCTTCTAAACAATAAAAAAACAATAAAAATAATTTTCTAACGTTATAAGATTGTATGGAAAAAAATACCTACTAAAAAAAAAATAAAAAAATGTTGCGATTTAATGGTTAATTATTATCTTGCGAACCAAAATTTATTACCTACTTAAAGTATGAAAAGTATCAAATTCAAGGCCTTACCTGTATTATTAGCTGTTGCAGCAACAGTAAGTTTTACAAGTTGTAGCAAAAAAGGTAGTTCTAAAGGAGCTTCCTCAGCTACTGGATGGAAGATTAACGACAAAAAAGGTGGATTTCAGTATAATGCGAAATACAAAAAAGCAGAAACTCCCCCAGGAATGGTCCCAGTTGAAGGTGGAACATTTACTATGGGTAAAGTTCAAGATGATGTAATGCATGACTGGAATAACTCTCCTAATCAACAACACGTACAATCATTCTTTATGGATGAAACTGAAGTTACAAACTTCATGTACACAGAATATTTATTCTGGGTTAAGAAAGTTTTCCCTCCAACAGAAGAAAGTTACAAAAACATATATGACGGTGTTGTTCCAGACACTTTAGTTTGGAGAAATCGTCTTGGTTATAACGAAACAATGACTCTTAACTACTTAAGACACCCTGCTTACGCAAACTACCCAGTAGTTGGTGTTAACTGGATTCAAGCAGTAGAATTTAGCAAATGGAGAACTGATCGTGTTAACGAAAATATTCTTGAAAGAGAAGGTTTCTTAAAAAGAGATGCAAAAATAACAGATGTAGCTGCTGATGCAAACTTTAGTACTGAAACATATCTTGCTGCTCCAACACAAACTTATGGTGGAAACGAAGAAATCGTTTTACAAAAAGGAGCTAGAGGTTCTAAAGGAAAAAGTGGACAAAATGCAGATGAAACTGCAACAAATGTTTATGCTCAAAGAAGTTCTGGTTTAATTTTACCAGAATATCGTTTACCAACTGAAGCAGAATGGGAATATGCTGCTCTAGCTTTAGTAGGAAATAGAGAATACAACTTATATAAAGGACAAAAGAAATATCCTTGGAATGGTCAATATACTCGTTCTGGAAAAAGAAAGAAAAGAGGAGATCAATTAGCCAACTTTAAACAAGGTAAAGGTGACTACGGTGGAATTGCTGGATGGTCAGATGATGGTGCAGATATTACTCAATACGTAAAAGCTTATGCTCCAAATGATTTTGGATTATATGATATGGCTGGAAATGTTGCAGAATGGGTTGCCGATGTTTACAGACCAATTGTAGATGATGAAGCAAATGACTTCAACTATTATAGAGGAAACGTTTACTTAAAAAATAAAATTGGAGAAGACGGAACAGTTGAATTAGTTACCATGGACAACATTGCTTACGATACTTTAAGTAATGGTAAGATAGTAGCTCGTAACTTTCCTGGTCAAATTGCTCAAGTTCCAGTTGATGAAAACGAAACTTATTTAAGAACTCAATTCTCTACTTCTGATAACAGAAACTACAGAGATGGTGATAGACAATCAACTCGTTATTTTGACTTTGGAAATACTGAAGAAGAATCAGAAGCTGAAAAAGACAAACACAGAATGTATGATTCTCCTGAGCACTCAGTTTCTAGAGACAGTTTAGGTGATTTATTAAAACAATATGACAAATCTAGTAAAAGAACAACTTTAGTAGATGATAACGTTAGGGTTTACAAAGGTGGATCTTGGAGAGATAGAGCTTATTGGCTAGATCCAGCATCAAGAAGATATTTTCCACAAGATATGTCAACTGATTATATTGGATTTAGATGTGCAATGTCTAAAGTTGGACCAAAATCAAGCAAAAAGACTGCAAGAAATTAATTTTTCTACTACTTTATAAAAAAAAGCCCTTTTCAAAAAGGGCTTTTTTTATATCTTTACTTTATGGAAATAAATACTATTTATTCTAAATTTTTAGAATGTTCATCTGTTTCAACAGACACGAGAAAAATTGACAACAATTCTTTATTTGTTGCTCTAAAAGGAGAAAACTTTGACGCTAATACTTTTGTAAAAGAAGCCTTAAACAAAGGAGCAAAATATGTTATTATAGACAATAAAGATTTCTATATTGATGAAAGAACAATTTTAGTCAATGATAGTTTAAAAACACTTCAAGAATTAGCTAATTTTCATAGAAAAGAATTAAAATTACCAATTATTGGTTTGACAGGAAGTAACGGAAAAACTACCACCAAAGAGCTAATTAATGTAGTTTTATCTAAAAAATACAAAACAATAGCCACTATAGGAAACCTAAACAATCACATTGGTGTTCCTTTAACTTTGTTAAGATTAACAAACGAAACGGAAATTGGTATAATAGAAATGGGTGCAAACCACCAAAAAGAAATTGAGTTCTTGTGCTCTATTGCTGAACCTGATTTTGGTTACATCACTAATTTTGGCAAAGCTCATTTAGAAGGTTTTGGTGGTATTGAAGGCGTTATAAAAGGCAAAAGCGAAATGTACACTTATTTAAATGAGAACAAAAAAACTGTTTTTGTAAATTTAGATGACAACATTCAAGAAGAAAGAACAAAAGGAATTAATCGATTTACTTTTTCTCAAAACAATCCTAAAGCAGATGTATTTATTTCTTCTGTTGATGCAAATCCGATGGTAAACATTAAATACAATGTTGTTTCTATACAATCAAATTTAATCGGAATTTACAATGCAAACAACATAAACGCTGCTATATCAATTGGAAAATATTTTAAAATTGATGATATAGCAACAAAAGAAGCTATTGAAAATTACATTCCAGAAAACAATCGTTCGCAAATGATTCAAAAAAACAGTAATGAAATTATTATGGACGCTTATAATGCGAATCCAAGTAGTATGACTGTTGCTTTGGAAAACTTTTTTCAATTGACAAAAACTCCAAAAATCGCTATTTTAGGAGACATGTTTGAATTGGGCGATGAAAGTTTTGAAGAACATCAAAAAATCGTAGAATTAGTCTCTAATCATTCAGAAGTTGAAGTTAACTTTATTGGGAAACATTTTTATAAAACTAAAAAAGAAAGTAAGCATATTCACTTTTTTGAAGATTTTGACTCTTTTTCAAACACATTAAAAGGAAAAAATTTCAAAAATAGCTTACTATTAATTAAAGGTTCAAGAGGAATGGCTTTAGAAAGAACCTTAGATTTTATTTAAATGAAATTAATTAGAAACTTATTTATCAGTATTTTTATCTTATTTCTTTTTTTTTGGAGCTGTGGTTCTTCATTAAAAGAGGATTTAATTGTACTATATAAATTACCAAAATCCTTAAAAGAAGTTTCCGGAATTGCCATTACAGATAATTTAACTTGGGTAATTGAAGATGCAGGAAACAAAAATAAAATTTACGGCTTAACTGAGAAAGGAAAAATCGAAATTGAATCTAAAGTGTCAAACATTGATAATATTGATTGGGAAGATTTAACTACAGACACAAAAGGAAATCTTTATATTGGTGATTTTGGTAATAATGAAAACGAAAGAAAAGATTTATGTATTTATTCCATAGACAAAAGCAACTTAAAAAAAGACATAATTTCAGTTGATAAAACAACTTTTTCTTATCCTGAACAAACTAAATTTCCACCGAAAAAGAAAGATTTATTGTTTGATTGTGAAGCATTTTTTGAATGGGATGGAAATTTTTATCTGTTTACTAAAAACAGAAGTAAAAATTTTGACGGAACTTGTTTAGTTTATAAAATTGCTAATCAAAAAGGAGAACAAAAAGCGGAATTAATATCGAGTTTTAAAACTTGTACTAATGACAACAATTGTACTATAACAAGTGCTGCTATAAATTCAAATGGAACAAAAGTTGTTCTTCTAACACATGATGCTGTGTTTCTATTTGAGAATTTCAAAGGTGATGACTTTACTAATGGAACTATGAAAAAACTAGAGTTAAATCATGTTTCTCAAAAAGAATCCATTTGCTTTAAAGACGATGCCACTTTATTAATTGCTGATGAAAGAAACGGCAAGTTAGACGGAAATGTATATGAAGTAAAGCTTACTGATTTAAAATCCAAATCCTAATTTAAAAGCTACTCTAATTCCGTCAGAAGAATTAAAAACTCCCAAATTAGCTGTCATTAATTCTATTCCATTTAAGAAAAAGCCACCGCCATAAGAGTTATTCCATTTGTTTGAATTTTCTCCTTTCAACCAAACTCTACCGTAATCAAACGAACCATAAACTCCAAGTCTTACTGGGATTACTCTTGTTTTTTGTGAACTAAAGCTATAACGTAAATCTGTATTATTATAAAATGACTGATTTCCTAAGAAACGTTGATTTCTAAAACCACGAAGTCCATCTACTCCTCCAATTGAAGCTCCTTGATAAAATTCAAAATCATTACCAAAATTCATTTGACTTTTAAAAATAGTAGCTAAAACTAAATTCCCTGCTGGATCAAATTTTTGAGTAAAACTAACTTCAGGAATAAAATAAGCAAAAGCTCTATTCTTCATATCTAAATTAGATTTATATCCTAAAGTAAATGAAGTTTTAATTCCGTTAGTTGGATAAGCTTTACTATCTGTATTTTCGAACTCATAATTTGATTCTACGCCAACAAACTGAACTTCATCAAAAATATAACCTGGTAATTGAATGTTGTTCTCAACAAATCTTCCGGATGTATTGTTTACCTCAATTGATTCGTAATTTAATTGCAAATAAGCATTACTTCCTGAACGACTTCTCCATTTTAACGAAGGATTGATTGCAAATTTTCTAACTTTTATTCGATTAAAATTCAAATTATCATCATCGTTTTCATTTAAAGATTCGTTACCATAACCAAAGAAATTTTGAGTAAAATTAGGACTTTGTAATGATGAAAGAAATTCAAAATTAATGTTTCCTATCACCTTTGCAACTTCAAAGCGATAAGCAATTTCAAAACCATTTGTAGCAAAATAATAAGCTCCTTTTAATTGATGTTGGCTTGAAAAAGGATTACGTTCAAAACCATATTTGGTATATAAATCAGAAATTCCAATCTTAAAACCATCATCAGGATTATAACCAATAACAGGTATTATTTGATTTGTATTATTTTTTATTTTTTTATAATCATATACATTAATTGCATAGTCATCTTGTAAATTTAAGGTAGCATTTTTTACTTTACTAATGTCATTTTTTTTAGATTTATAATCATAAACAACTACGTTTTTACCATTTTCAACAATATAATTATCGTTGTTTTGTCCACCAATTAATCTGATTTTGATTTTAGAACTTTTTCCAAAAACTTCAAAAGTATCATCGTCGTCTAAGCCATAAATCCAAACTTCCTTGGTTTCATTGTGATCATAGGTTCGTTTATGAAAAATATCTTTATAAGTATTGTCTTTTTTTCTTAAGAAAGTCACTTCAACATTTCCGTTTTCTAGACAATTAATTTTAATATAATCATCTTTATTTGTTGCCGTTAGAACAGCAAAACGATTCACTAATTTAAAATACCTGTTAGAGATAGCTTGTAAATTATTTCTACGCTCCTTTAATAGTTCTTTAATTAATTTCGTTCTTTCGTCTTTAACTTCATTCGGAACTTCATCAAAGGCTTTGTCTATAATTTCATCTGTAATTCCACTTTGAATAACCCTTACTTGTTCATCCCAGATTGACTTATCTGATTGATTTATAAATGCCATATCCAAAGGAAAAGGCTCTATATTAAACCCTTTAACATCTTTTAAATCACTATCATATTTACGAAGTAATTTAGCCATCGGAATTAATTTAACTGCAGCACCAAGCACAAAACCATCAGACATAATTGAAAAAGATTGATCTCTATCTCTTGGCAAAGGCTTATAAATAGTTTTGCCGTTTTCTTTATATTCTAGCCATCTCCATTGATCTTGATGCCTATCCCAATCGCCAATTAGCATATCAAATAGTCTTGCTCTAATGTATTCTTTTTCATCAATGACTTTAGACTCATCGGATTGAATTTCTTTAAAAACATCATAAGTACTTATAATTTTCCCAGTGAAATTTTTACCCCCTAAATTCATATGACCTTCTGAAGCATGTTCTTCAAAAAGATACAATTCATCACCAAATTCATTATTAAATTCTTTTAATGCTTTTTGTTTTGGAATGTAATATAACTTAGCATTTAAATGACTGATATCAATTGCGTCTGAAAGCACTCCAATTGTTAAACCAGCATAAGGATAAGAACCTGTAAAAACATCTTGAACTAATTCTTCTGAAACGGTATTTTCAAATTGTCGCTCAACATATTGATCTTTAAAAACTGATGCTTGTATATATTGAGAAGCTTGTTTTCTCATGGCACGAATTACGTATTGCCTTCCGTCTTTAGCTTCTAACCTTAATGATTTGGATTGAGTTCCTCCTCCTTTTCTAATGGGTTTTAATCCTCCAAAAAGTGTATCTAGATCAACCGTTTTTGCAGTTACTTCTTGACTAAAATGCTTTCTATAACGTTCTCCCCATAAAAAAGTATAAAATTTATTTTTTGTCGTTTCTTCTTTAGTATAAATTGAAACTTGTACTGAATCTTTTTCAATCGGTTCAAAAACAGGTTTTGGCTTTACTTTATCCGCACTATAAATAGCCGTTTTAAATTCAATTGAATCTTTTATTGCATTGATAAACTTAACGTTTGAAGAACCATTTTTATGGACTTCTAAAACCGCGAAACCATTTGCCGCATGAGCATAAACTCCAGAACCAACATTTTTAACAGGACTAATTTTTGAACCAGAACCACTGATGATTTGAGGTACATTATCCTGAATTAGATATTGTAAATTGTGTTCATGTCCAGAAACAAAAATTACTTTATCATTGAATTGTGAAGCTGCTACAAGGTTTTTTTTCAAATCATTATAATGTACATTTTGCAAATCTGCATTACTAACACCTGTAGTTTTTCTTAAAACATTTTTTAAAATTCCTAATACTGGAAAAGGTTGAAAATAACTCTTAAATGAATATTTGCCACCATGAGAACCATTAGTAAACATAGGATGATGAACAGCAACTATAGTTGTTTTTCCTCTAGCTTTTTTGATTTCATTCCTAAATTCATCTAAAAATTGAGCTCTCGTTTTTATATCACAATCGTCATTAATTGTTGGATTATCATCCCAATTTGTAATATACCATTGTGAATCAACTAAAATCAAAATTACATCATCACCATATTTTATAGTTTCAATTGGACAACCATCTTTTGGAAGAAATGACTTCTTTCCTAAAGCATCTTCAACATATTCTTGTTGACGTTTTAACCCTTTTACACCATCGTTATACCAATCGTGATTTCCTGGTAAAAAGATAGTTTTTCCTTTTATTTTTTTTACAACATCAATTTGAACGTTTAAATGATGTTCTGCTAAAGCTCTTTCTTTTGTGTTTTTTTCAGGTAAACCTTTTGGATAAATATTATCTCCTAGAAACAAAACTGTTGCATTTTTATCTTGAGTATCTAATCTTCTAGTTAAATTCTTTAAAGCAATTGTTGTACTATCTATTTTTGCATTACCAGCATCACCCATTAAATAAAAGGTATAAGCAACTTCTGAAGAATCAATTTCAGTTTTATTTTGAGAAAGTTTAACTTCATTAATTTGCAAATTTGTTGAAGCACAAGAATTTAACAACAATAGAAAACAAATCCCTATTAAATTCACACGAAAACCTATACCTTTAGCGTTAAATAAAAACATTTTCATAAATTAGTAGCATAAAAACCATCCAATGAGTTTAATAATAAAAGCAGAAAAATTTGTAGAAGAATTATTTAATGAAAAACTTTCTTCTGATTTTAGCTATCATAATTTTGATCATACGAATGAAGTGATTCAAGCTGTGATAGAAATGGCTGATTATTATCAAATATCTGACGAAGATAGAGAAAAATTAGTAATTTCTTCTTGGTTTCATGATACAGGTTACGTTGAAGGCACTGCAAATCATGAAGAAATTAGCTGTCAAATTGCTGAAAGTTTTCTAAAGCAAAATGAAATTGATCAAAACTACATTGATTCTGTAAAAAAATTAATAAGTGCAACGGTTTTTAATTATGTTCCAGTAACAAAACTTGAGCAAATAATGCGCGATGCAGATTATCATCATTTCTCTAAGAAAAACTACCTTGAAACTTGTGAAAAGCTGCGCTTAGAGTGGAAAAAAACCTGCAACAAATCTTTTACAGATGAAGAATGGGCAATTGAAAATTATAACATGTTGACCCAAAAACATAAGTATTATACTTCTTTTGCAAAAGCTAAATGGAAATCTAAAAAAATAAAAAACATAAAAAAAATAGAAGCTCTAATAGAAGAAAATAAACAAGCAAAAGAGACTTCAGGTAAGAAAAGAAAAGAAATAAAACCTGATAGAGGAATTGATACGATGTTTAGAGTTACACTTAACAATCATACTAGATTAAGTGAAATTGCTGATAGTAAAGCTAACATTTTACTATCTGTAAATGCGATTATAATTTCTATTGCACTTTCTACGATAATTCCAAAATTAGACAGCCTAAGCAACCAGCATTTAATTGTTCCTACTTTTATTCTATTACTTTTTAGTGTAACAAGTATCATATTTGCTATACTATCAACGCGTCCTAAAGTAACAACCGGAAGCCATAGCCTTCAAGACATTAAAGATCGAAAAGTGAATTTATTGTTTTTTGGGAATTTTTATAAAATGCCTTATGAACAATATGAAGATGCTATAAACGAAATGATGGGCGATAGAAATTATCTTTACAATGCAATGATTAGAGATTTATATCTTTTGGGAATCGTTTTAGAACGCAAATACAGATTATTAAGAATAACTTATAATATTTTTATGATTGGAATTATCGTTTCTGTAATTGCATTTGTCTATGCTTTTGAAATTAGACCTTTAGTTTAATTCTTTTAAAAGTTCTTCATACGAATATTTTTCGTCTGAAATTATCGTATTAACTACTTTTACTCGAATTGCTTTTAGCCCAGAAACACCTTGTAATTCTTCAACTTCAAATTGTTCTATAGTATCTTCTAGAAGATTTATGTGTTGTAAATACTTGATGTAATTTAAATATTCTTTTTCTTCTTCACTATTAGAATAAACAATTGTAATTTTTTCTTGTTGAGTAATTCGTTCTTGAGTTCCTAAAACAAAAGCCTTATCAATTCGTTTTTTTATAACTTCATATCTTGCGTTATAAGAACCATCAACATCAAATCGTTTTTCATCCATTCTAAATCGAATAGATAAAGGAGAACTGAAAACTAAAATTAATGAAGTAACCTCTAGTGCATAAGGCAAAGTTTCTTTTATACGGTGATGTTCTAGTTCCATTTCGCATAAAGTTTGCAATTGCCATAATCTTAAATTACTAATAAATATTTTATCAAAAGCAAGACTAGGAGCAATCGATTGACCTATGTAAAGATTATGTTCAACACCATCTGTTTTGAATCTTTCATAATAATGTGGGAATATTTTCTGAGCTTCAATTTGTTTTTCATCAATAATTGAGGCCATTTTTTTATTGATAATGGTTAAAGTGTAATCAAAGTCTTTTCGATGTTTGTAAAACATTCCTGTTTTTGGATCTAAACTTTGAAAATAATTTTCGATCAATTCTTTTATCGAAACACTATCTTGATTTGCTATTAATACAGGATGAATTTTAGACTCAATATAACGCTGAACTTGTTGTTCTGTATCTGCTTTTAAAGGCAAACCTAATTCATCAAGACATTCTTTTAATTCAAACTCAAGTTGTCCAAAAATAAGTAAATTACTCGATGCTTTAATCTTTTTAAAAATTGCAATTAACGTTTCTAATTGTGCAATTAAATCTTTCTTAACTGTTTCATTTCTTTTATCAGAAGAGCCTTTAATATCAATTTGACCATATAAAGGGTAAACATTTTTGAAGCTAATTTCTTTGAAAATATATTCTTTAGACTGATTCATTGAATCAATATAATTTTTAACTTCGTGTTTAAATTTCCAATATACACTTGAATGAATCGCTGTATATTCTTTCTGAATAATTGCTTCTTCCAAGTTTTTTAAATCACTGTAAGATCGATCTATTGCATCTGATATAAAAGGAAGCACTAAATCTAATTTATTTGCATTAATAGAGTTTAGAGTTCCCGCAGTTGCAGAAACAATTTCCATAATACCCAATAAGTTATTGTCTTTAACAATTGGTGCAAGCACGCAACTCTTAACATCTTGAGAAAGCAACTTATTAGCCAGCATACTTAAACTGGTATTTTCTTTATACAATGCTACATTTGAAAAAATAAGTGGCTTAGACTGCTTAATTAAAGATTCATATGAATAATCACAAAGTATTCCCATACAAGGTTCTTGTTCTTCTTTATTTAATAAAAAACTTGTAAAAGTATTGTCGTTAAAAGGAGGCTTTACAAAAGATTTTTCTTCTTTATCATATGAAGTAAATCCAATTTTTAAATCTGGAACCCTAAATATAGATCTAAATATTTCTTCTACTGTTTCACCTTTTTCTTTTGATTTATAACCTGTCTGTAAAAGGTTTGTTTTTAATTTTGAAATAGCATTTTCTGTAGTAACATCAATTAAAGTAGCAATCACAAACCCTTTTAAAATCCAAGATTGCTCAGGAAAATATTTTTTCCATAAATCTAAGTTATCATAATTATCAATTAATAACTTAATTTCTTCTCCTGTTAGATTAATTGAATTTTCTGTAGGTAAGATTTCTATGAAATCAGCATTATATAAAATTCTATAATGTCTTGTAATTCCATTACTATCTGGAATATCAAAGAAGATTGGACTTGTGAATTCAATTTTTTGTTTAAAAATGATGTTTAAAATTAAACAACAATTGAGTACATAAAACTGATGGTCATCAAAATCACTGATATTAATATCTAAAGGATAACCAACATCGGTTAAAATTTTGCGATAACGTTCAGAATAATTAAATGTAAATTTCTTAAAAGGAATTGTTGCAACTTTTATTTCATTGTGAGTCAAAGCTGTAGGGAATAAATCTGCTAATAAATATTTTATTAACTCCTCATTTTCTTTAATTATGGATAAATCTTCAATACCAGTTCTGAATTCAGGCTTATCCTCAATCTCTTTTAGTAGGCTTTTAGCATAATTTGAACGATAATCAACATTCGACATAGCAATCTCTTCTAAGCTCTCTATAAGCTTATGAAAAGATATTAATGTTTTAAAAGGACTAGCGTTTTGATATTCTAAAGCCATTGCATTTAATTTTCTACAAAATTAAACATTATAAAATTAATAAGACCTCATTTTAAGATTGAAGCGTAATTGACTTAATTGTATTAAATAAAAAAACTCCAACATTTCTGTTGAAGTTTTTTGTGGGCGATGAGGGGTTCGAACCCCCGACCCTTCCGATGAATCGGAATGCACTGAATTCACATATTTCTCCCTATCAATTCTTTGATTTTGACACTACTCTTCCAGCTTTTTATTACCCTTTCGCGCTGAATCGCTAATTCTTTTTTATTAAATGTTTCCGTATAAACTACCTCCCAATCATTAACAGAACCAGTAAAGCCTTTTGATTTTTGATTATGGCGAGTTATTCGTTCTTCTAAATTAGAAGTGTAACCAATGTAAAATTTACTTTTAAGCTTACTGTAAAGTATATAAACAAAATATTCCATATTGATCTAATAAAAAAACTCCAACATTTCTGTTGAAGTTTTTTGTGGGCGATGAGGGGTTCGAACCCCCGACCCCCTCGGTGTAAACGAGGTGCTCTGAACCAGCTGAGCTAATCGCCCTATTTTATTTTGCTATACTTGTTCCGTATTGCGAGTGCAAATATACACTACTTTTTTAATGTTCCAAACATTTTTTAAAAAAAATTAAATTATTTCTGCTACAACAAAAGTACTACCGCCAACATATATAAAGTCATCTTGATTAGCTTCCAACCTTGCCGAAATATAAGCTTCTGAAACAGAATTACATACTACTCCACTTAATCCGTAATTTAGTGCAACATCCTTTAAAATCGTTGCTTCTAAACCTCTTGAATTATTTGGTTTACAAAAATAAAAAAAAGCTTTTTTTGGAAATAAAGGTAAAATTGAATCTAAATCTTTGTCATTTACTACTCCTAAAACAATATGTAACTGTTTGAATTTTTGCTTTTGGATTTGTTTCATTACTATTTCCAAGCCATGAGCGTTGTGAGCCGTATCGCAAATTACTGTTGGATTTTTACCTATTTGTTGCCATCTTCCTAATAAACCAGTATTTTTTACAACATTTAGTAAACCACCTTTTACTACTTGCTCTGAAATAATAAAATGATTATTTAATAATTCTATCGTTTGTAAAACTGTCTTCTTATTCTTAATTTGATAATCTCCTAATAAATCACATGGTAGATCTTGAATTTCTCTTTCTTGTGCGTAATATATTGACGCATTATTTCTATTAGCTATTTCTATAAAAACATTTTTTGTTTCTGGAAGGTATTCACCTATAACAACTGGAATGTTTTGTTTTATAATTCCTGCTTTTTCTTTAGCAATTAATTCTAAAGTATTTCCTAAAAACTGTGTGTGATCTAATCCAATATTTGTAATAACTGAAACTAAAGGTGTAATTATGTTTGTAGAATCTAATCTTCCACCCATTCCAACTTCTATGATTGCAACATCAATATTTTCATCTACAAAATATTGAAAAGCTAAACCAACTGTCATTTCGAAAAAACTTAATTGATTTTGTTCGAAAAACGATTTGTTTTCTTTTACGAATTGAACAACATAGTCTTCGGTAATTTCTTTTCCGTTTATTTTTATTCTTTCTCTGAAGTCTTTTAAATGTGGCGATGTATACAATCCTACTTTATAACCTGCTTCTTGAAGAATTGAAGCCAACATGGAAGAAGTTGATCCCTTTCCGTTTGTTCCGGCTACGTGGATTGATTTAAACTTGTTTTCTGGATTGTTAAGGTGATTTACTAATGCAATTGTATTAGATAAATCTTTTTTATAGGCTGAAGCACCTTGTTGTTGAAACATTGGCAATTGATTGAAGAGCCACTCTGTTGTTTCTTGATAATTCATTTAAAAAAAATTATTCTCCTACACTAAAGTTAATTTCCACAAAACCAATTTGGCTATCTGGAGCATCTGCAGCTTGATTCCATTTAAAAGTTTTTGCAGTTGCAATGGCAGGCTGAATTAAACATTGACTTGTTGAGTTTGAACCTTTTGCAGAATATTGAGCATCAATAACTCTTCCTTCTTTGTTTACTGTAACTTGGATTATAATTCTACCCGCTTCGTCGCATTTTTGTATAATTTTATCGTTACCTGCTAAACTTCTTCCTTTTAAACCCCATTTTGTTCCGTTTCCGCTTCCTGTTCCTGAACCATTTCCGCTACCGTAATATGAATTACCGTACATTGTTCCAGTTAACTGTCCTTTATTACCATCGGAATCACCGTCACCTTCTCCAGATGAAGGAGTTTTTCCTTTGCCTTTTATCATGTTAGAAGCTGCACTATTAACAGTTTGTTTAATTTCTTCCTTAACTTCTTTAGTAGGAGTTGTTTTTGTTGGAGTTGTATTCGTTGGCGTTTTAACCGGTTTTACTTTTTCTTTTTTAGGAGCTACAACTGGAGAATCATCATCTTGAGTAGCTAAATTTTCTTGAGCTTCTACTGGTTGACTTACAGGTTGTGCTGCCGCAGCTTGAGTTTCTGCTGGCTCTACGTCTCCTCTACCGTTATCGCTTGTGCCAAAGTTTACTGCGATTCCGTTTTCTGGTGGTGGATCCATGTAGGTTAATCCGAAAAATATGCATATCAAAGCTATGATTACAAAGATTGCCGATGTAATTGCAAATGATTTTTTTTCTTCTGGTGTTTCTAAAACATTCATATTTTAGTATGATTTAGAGCAAATATTAATTTGCACAAATTATTTTATTTTACAACAATTCTTAAATTGCAACTAAAAGTCCTAGCCCAGATAGGAACGACATCCTTTTTTGTTTCGTTTTTAAAACGAAACAAAAAAGATATAGTGGATAGCTGGAAATAGCTACTAAAAATTAGATTCTGAAATAAATTCAGGATAAACTATTTTGGGTCTACTGCTAAGACTATTTTAATTTTGTTTCTATTGGCAATATCCATAACGTAAACCGCTTTTTCTATTGGCACTCCTTCTTCTGCACGAAGAATTAAGGCTCTTCCTTTATCGTCTTCTGGTGGAAGAATTGCCAAAAGTTGAGCTTCTAAATCTGTTTCTTCAATTGGGTCTTTATCTATAAAAAATTTTAAATCTTTAGTAATATTAACCGTTGTATTTTTGTTACTGTCTGTTTTACCTTTTGCTTTTGGCAAAACTAAGTCTAATGCGTTAGTGGTTACCATTGTTGATGTTATCATGAAGAATATCAACAACAAGAACACAATATCTGTCATGGACGACATATTGAATTCTGTTGAGACTTTATTTCTTGTTTTACCTAACTTCATTATACTGGTTCGTTTAATAAGTCAAGGAAATCTACGGCATTTGCTTCCATTTGATTTACCACTTTATTGGTTTTTACTACCAAGTGATTGTATCCAATGTAAGCTATAATTCCAACTATAAGTCCAACCACGGTTGTTGTCATTGCTGTGTAAATTCCTTCGGCTAATGCTCCAACTTCAATTTGTCCACCGCCACTTGCCATTTTATGAAAAGCAAGAATCATACCAACAACAGTTCCTAAGAAACCAATCATTGGCCCTGCCCCAGATATTGTTGCAAGCATTGAAGTATTTTTTTCTAATTTGTATAATTCTAGCGTTCCTGCGTTTTCTATGGCAGTATTTATATCTTCTAGAGGTTTTCCAATTCTTGAAATTCCTTTTTCGATTAATCGAGCTACTGGAGAATCTGTTTGCGCACAAATCATTTTAGCGTTGTCAATTTTTCCTGAAGAAATATTCATTTTTATGTTATTCATAAAACTAGAATCTATTTTACTGGCTTTATTAATTGCCATAATTCTTTCGAAATACAGGAATAACGCAAAAAACAATAGTATAAATAAAACTATCATTATAGAAATACCACCAATTCCACCACTTGTTAACAATGACCAGATTGAAAGCGTTTGTTCTACTGGTTGATCATCAGTTAAAACCTGATTAGCAACTGCTAAACTATCGACTTGAAGAAATATACTCATAGAATTATTTAATATAAATTAAAACGTAAATGTATTATAAAAATTGTATTATGCTGCATTTAATAAAAAATCTCTTAATAAAACAAAGACAGCAAATCCTGATAAGAATCCGATTAAGGCTAACCAACCGATTTTTTTAAGATACCACATGAAGTTTATTTTTTCCATACCCATTGCAACTACACCTGCAGCTGAACCGATAATTAACATACTTCCACCTGTTCCTGCTGAATATGCAATAAAGTGCCAAGCTGGTTCGTCTATTGGAATCGAAAACATTCCGATACTTGCAGCTACCAATGGTACATTGTCAATTATTGCAGAACCTACACCTAATAATAGAACTACTAGATCTGAAATGTGAGTAGAAGCAAGTTCTGTTCCTAAAAACGGCACTGAACTTTCTAAAACTCCTGCAAATTCAAATAACATTCCTAAAGATTCTAATGCTGCAACAGCCATTAAAATTCCTAAGAAGAATAAAATACTTGGCATTTCAATTTTAGACAAAGAATGATGAATTGGGCTATGACTTGGTGGTAAAGCTCCTCCACCTGCTGATGCTTCTGCCATAGAGAATTTAGAGTTACTAAAAAACTCAGCAAAAATTGAAACGATTGCTAATGACAACATCATACCCATATAAGGTGGTAAATGAGTAACAGTTTTAAAGATTGGAACAAATAATATTCCCGCTAAACCAAGATAAAACATTATTGCACTATGTTTTGAAGTAGACTTTTCTTCTTTTAAGTCTTCAGCAGCTATTTCACCTTTGAATATTGACAATCTTGAAGCGATAAATGTTGGAACCGCATAACAAACTAATGAAGGTAAAAGTACATGTATTATTAAACTAGATGCCGTTACTTTATTAGCAATCCATAGCATTGTAGTTGTTACATCTCCAATTGGAGACCAAGCACCTCCTGCATTCGCAGCAATAACTATTAAACCTGCATACCACAAGCGCACTTCTTTTTCTTTTACTATTTTTTGTAAAATAGTAATTAATACAATTGTAGCCGTTAAATTATCAATTATAGCAGACAAAATGAAAGCTAAAGTTGTAAATAACCAAAGTAAATTAACTTTACGCTTAGTTTTTACATAAGATTTTATGGTTGAAAACCCATCAAAGTAATCAATGATTTCGACAATTGTCATTGCTCCTAACAAGAAAACTAAGATTTCTGCTGTTTTACCTAGATGATGTAGTAGTACTCCTTCTAAATGATGAAGATCTAATGACCTTGTAGCAGTATTTACTTCAAAAACATCAAGATGAGCTACTGCTATAATTGCCCATAAAATAGCCATCATGGCTAATGCTGGTACAAGTTTGTCAATTTTCAAATTATGTTCTAATGCAATAGCTAAATATCCTACGATGAATATTATGATTAAAATTGCTTCCATTTTATTATTTTATTATTTTATTATTTTAGATTAATTGTTTTAATGCAATTTCAAAAGCGGTTGCACTAATGTTTTTCTTGTCAGAATTTTGGTCATATGCTTTCTGAATCGCATTTTTTATTATTGATGATGTATCTGAAAAAATAGCTTCATCAGTCATTTGCACTTTTTTCTCCATGAAATAAGCAAAAACTCTAGCCATTCCACAGTTTGAAATAAAATCTGGAATTAAACTAATTTGCTTGTCTGTTTCCTCCATAATTGGTCCAAAGAAAATTGCTTTGTCCGCAAAAGGAACATTAGCACCACAAGAAATAACTTCTAAACCTGAAGCAATCATTTCATCAATTTGTGATTTTTGCACCAACCTTGATGCTGCACAAGGAGCAAAAATTTGAGCTTCTATATTCCAAATTCTTTTGTTGATTTCTTCAAAAGGAATCATGTTTTCGGCTACTAATTTGTTTCCGTCTTTGTTTAAGAATAATTGTGTAATTTCTTCAAAAGAAAATCCTTCTTCATTAATTAAACCACCATCCCTATCTATTATTCCAACAACTTTAGCTCCCATTTCTGCTAAATAAAAAGCCGCTGCTGAACCTACATTTCCGAATCCTTGAACAATTGCCTTTTTACCTTTAACATTACCACCATATATATCGTAATAATGACGAACAGCTTCAGCGACACCATAACCCGTAATCATATCAGCAATTGTATATTTACGAGAAACGTGTGGAGAAAAATTTGGGTTTTCAATAACCTTAATTACACCTTGACGTAATTGTCCGATTCTGTTAATTTTATCTGCTTCTGTTGGCTTAAAATGTCCGTTAAAAACACCTTCTTGAGGATGCCAAACACCACATTCTTCTGTCATTGGAATTACTTCGTGAATTTCATCAACATTTAAATCACCACCAGTTCCATAATAATTTTTCAACAATGGAGAAACAGCTTTATACCAGCGTTCTAAAACACCTTTTTTTCTTGGATCGCTTGGGTCAAAATTAATTCCAGATTTTGCACCACCAATTGCTGGTCCAGAAACAGAGAATTTCACTTCCATTGTTTTAGCTAAAGAAAGAACTTCGTTCATGTCTAAGCCTTTTCTCATTCTAGTTCCACCACCAGCAGCACCACCTCTTAATGAGTTGATTACCGTCCAACCTTCAGCTTCCGTTTCAGGATCTTTCCAATTAAAAACTATTTCTGGTTCTTTATTCTCAAATTTTTGTAATAAATCTTTCATTAATTCTTTTAAATTGTAATTCAACAAATATACATAATCTATAGGATTAGATAAAATATTCACATTTTTTTAGCAATTTAATAATATCTAAACTAAAAAAAGGTTTAACACATTCCTTATCAAAACATTAAAAATCAGCATTTAAATTAAACGTTATCCTTAATAATGCAACTAAACTTATTTTTAAACTGAAATAAAAAAAATCATTAAAAATTTCCTACAAACACTTCTAAATCATCTTCAATATTTAAGTTTATTTTTTTTCGCAATCTATTTCTACTCTTTTTAACACTTTCTGTAGAAATCCCAAGCATAAGTGCAGTTTCTTTAGACCTTAAATTAAGTTTGATACACAAAAACAATCGTTCTTCGGCATCAGTAATTTTTGGGTATTTTATTCTTATTTTTTGAATATAATTAGGAAATGCCTTTTCAAAATAATTTTTAAATGAGGTCCAGTCTGTATCTGTTAGAATTTTTTGGTTTCTAAATTCAAAATCAACTTTTGTTAGTTCTTTAGTTTCTTTTTTATCAATTAACTCTTGTTGTTTGATAATTTTGTCATTTTTTTCAATTATTTGATTTGTTAACTCTAATAATTTAATTTTATGATTTTCAGACTCAATTTTGTTCTCTTTTACATTAATTCTCCAAACTAAGAACAGAATAATTAATAGAAAAAGAGCACTAAATAAAAACCAATAATTTCTTTCTAATTTTTTTTTGTTTTTTTCAAGTTCGAGTTCTGTTTGTTTTACTTTGTATTTTAATTCTAAATCATTAATTTTCACCAAGACATCTGCTCCATTTAAACTATCGTTTATAGTATGATATTTTTTTAAATATTCGTTAGCTAATTTATAATTATTCAATTCTTCATACAGAACAGACTTTCCTATGTAGTTTACTTTTAACAAATTACCCCATTCTTTTTCAAGATTAATTTGCTCACACTCATCATAAATAATTATTGCTTTTTGAAATTCTTTTTTATTAGTTAATAATGATGCTTTGTTATTTTGATATAACATAGTTTTATATAAATCATTATTTTTTTTCGCTAACCCTATTGCACTATCGATGTATTTTTCTGCTTCTTTATAATTTTCTTCAGACACTAATAAGTTACTGTAATTATTATATGTCAATGCCATTTGTTGACTATCACCGTATTTCTTTAGTATAGGCATCGCTTTATTGTAATAATAATGGCGTTTTCTATATCACCCGTTTCACTGTAAATTGTACTAATCTGCTCTAAGCACTCTCCCATACCTAAGTGGTCATTAGCTTTTGTATAAAAATCTAATGCTACTTTAAATTCCTTTAAAGCTCCTTGTTCATCTTGTTTTAGTTTGTAAATTATTGCTTTTCGTTTATGAACTACACCGTTCCAGGCAGGATTACCTTCCTTTTTAGCAATAATTTCTGCTTCTAATAAACATTTATTCATGTTTACAAAATCGTTCTTCATATAATAATCTACGAATAAATATAAATTACTGTAGACTTGAAGTTTTTTATTTTCTTCTGAAATTGCTTTTTCTAAAAGATTTTTATGGACTTTTATTTTTTCATCAATAGATAATTCAGAGTTATCTTTTATTGGATTTGTGTTTAACATATCCAAATTGATATTTGATTGTGAAAACGATAAAAAAGTTACAAGAAACATTATTAAAATAAATATGCTATTTTTCATTATTCTTTGTTTAAGTGCTTTGTCCAACAAAATTATACCTTTTTAGGTATTATTCAATAAATTGTACCCTTTTTTGTACCCTTTATTTTTACATATTATACAACCTATTAAAACTATTTTTGCACTAAGATTAATTCACTTAAATTTATTTAATAAAAAAACAATGAAAAAAAATTTACTCTATTTATTAATTGCATTTGTTTTTGGGCAGGTAAACGCGCAAAAAACTTCAATTTGGAAAGTTATTTCTTCGGTAGAAACTTCAAACGTTTCGAGAAAAACTGCTCATAAGAACACAGAAGGTGAAAAGTATTATGCTTTAAATGCATTACAATTAAAACAAACACTTACCAATGCTTCTAGTATACATTCAAAAAATGCAGGAACTTTAGTTTCTATTCCTAATTTGAACGGAGAATTAGAACAATTTGAAGTTTGGGAAAACTCAAATTTTGATCCAATTTTACAAGCTCAATATCCAGATATCAGAGCCTATTCTGGAAAAGGAACTACAGATAAATCTGCAAGTATAAGTTTTAGTTTAGCTCCAATTGGTTTTCAAACTGTTGTATTTAGGACTGGAAAAGACACTGAATTTATTGAATCTTATGATAAAGCAGCAACTGTTTATGTAGTATTTAGTTCTAAAAACAGTCATTCGGAAACTACTACTTTTTCTTGTGGTGTTAAAGATAAGAATTTAAACTTTACTCCTATTCAAAATACAAATAGATCAAGCGCAGGTCAATTAAAAACAATGCGTTTGGCAATGTCTTGTAATGGAGAATATGCTCAATATTTTGGAGGAACAGTCGCAGGTGCTCTAGCAGGAATGAATGCTTCATTAACAAGTATAAATGCGCTTTTTGAAAGAGATTTAGCAATTCATGTTAATTTAATAGCAAACAATGCTTCTCTAATTTATTTAAATGCAGCAACTGATCCATATTCTAATGCTGCAACTGGTTCAGCTAATGATGTTTGGAATTTAGAACTTCAAAACATGCTTTCTTCTACTATAGGAAATGCTGCTTATGATGTAGGTCATTTAGTCTGTAATACAGGTGGAAATGGAAATGCGGGATGTATTGGTTGTGTTTGTAATGATGATGATATTACAGATCAAACTGATATAAACAAAGGAGCTGGTTTCACAAGTGCACAAACAATGCCAGAAGGTTCTGTTTTTAACTTTGACTTTTTAGCTCACGAATTTGGTCATCAGTTTGGCGCAACTCATACTTTTAGTTATGAGTATGAAGGTTCTGGAACAAATATTGAACCTGGTAGTGGATGTGCTACAATGGGATATGCTGGTGTTACAAACTGGGATGTTCAACCTCATAATATTATACAATTTTCTACTGCAAGTGTTCTGCAAGTTGAAGCAAACATGGCTACAAAAACTTGTCCAGTAAGCACACCTTCAAGCGCAACTCCAGTTGTAAATGCTGGAGCTGATTATACAATTCCAAAAGGAACAGCGTTCAAATTAACAGGAACAGGTTCTGATGCTGATGCAAATGATGTATTAAGCTATAGTTGGGAACAAAATGACGATGGAACAGCAGCTACAGTTGGTGCAAACAGTACTACAACAGATATGAAAACAGTTGGTCCAACTTTTAGATTATTTCTTGCAACACCAGAGCCAATTAGATATTTACCAAAATTAGAAAATGTTTTATATGGTGAATTAACAACTCCTACTAATTGGGAATCAGTTTCTAATGTGGCTAGAGATTTAAATTTCAGACTTACCGTTAGAGATAATCACCTTGGAGCAGGACAAACTAAAACAGATGCTATGGTTGTAACTGTTGATGCAGCAGTTGGTCCATTTGTAGTTACATCTCAAAACACAACTGGAATAACTTGGGCGCAAGGGTCTACTCAAACAGTAACTTGGAATGTAAACGGAACAAGTTCATTAGCTGGTTCTACAAATGTAGATGTTTTATTATCTACAGATGGTGGATTAACATTTACGACATTAGCAGCTTCTGTAGCTAATAATGGTACTACATCTGTTACGGCACCTAGTGTTTCTTCTACTACTTGTAGATTGATGGTAAAACCAACAGGAAATATCTATTATGCAGTAAATTCAGAAGAATTTGAGATTACAACCGTGGCAAGTAATGCAGGTTTTGCATTTGATGATTTTGCTTTATATCCTAATCCAAGTGAAGGAAACTTTACAATTAAACTTAATTCAACATCAACTAATAAAATAGATATTAAGGTTAATGATATTAGAGGAAGACAAGTTTTCTCAAATTCTTATACTAATGATGGTTTTTTTAATGAGAACATTCAACTAAAAAGCATTCAAAATGGAGTTTATTTAATCAATATAAATGATGGAATAAACAACATGACAAGAAAAATAATAATTAAGTAGTTTATAGGTTAATAATAGAGGTTAAATTTGAAAGCAGAGAAACATTCGTTTCTCTGCTTTTTTTTACAAAAACATCATTTGACTCATTTTAAAAAATTCAAACAATTGTACCCTTTATTGTACCCTAACAACAAAGTGATATTAAAGGTTATTTATAATACTTTCGAATAAAATATAAAAATTCAATTTCATTAGTAGTTAAGAATACACTTTTTTCTTAAATGTAAATTAACTCTATGAGTAAATTAAAAATTATCTAATAAATAAAACATGAAAAAAATTATTCTCTATGCTTTTATGGTTCTAATTTATTCTTCAGCCTCTATGGCTCAAGACAGTATAAATTGGAGAAAAATGGGCAACAATAAAGGTGTAAGTTTTTATGAAATCCAAAATGATTTTAAGAATTATTGGAAAGACAAAACTCCTTCTCGAAGTCGAGGCTATAAACCTTTTAAAAGATGGGAAAGCTATATGTCAGAAAGAGTATATCCTTCTGGAAACATGAACCTACCTTCTAGTGCTTACACAAATTATATAGAGTGGCAAAAAAGAAACAACTCTTCTAGACAAGCTACTAATAATTTAATCACTTCTAATTGGACAGAGGTTGGACCTATTGGTTCTCCAACTGGACCAAGTCCCTATACTAGAACTGGAGCTGGAAGAACAACTTTTATTAGATTTTCACCAGATTTAGCTACAATGTATGTTGGAACTCCAGATGGAGGTTTATGGAAATCAACTAATAATGGTGCATCATGGACAACAAATACCGACTTCTTAGGAGTAATAGGTTGTTCTGACATAGCAATTACACCAAGTAATCCTAATGTTATGTATCTAGCAACTGGTGACATTGAGTCAGATAGAAAAAGTATTGGTATTTTAAAATCAATTGATGGTGGAAATACATGGAATCCGACCAGTCTGACTTTTACAGTTCAAGAAGGTTATAAAATTTCTAAACTTCTAATGGATCCATCAAATTCTCAAAAAATGATAGTTGCAACAAATACAGGTATATTTTACACAACTGACGGATGGCAAACTAATACTTTTGTAAGTGTAAATGGTGAATATCCAACTTTGTATGATATGGAATTTAAACCTGGTAATGCAAATGCAAATACCGTTTATGCTGCTGGAACTAAATTATATAAATCAACTGATTTTGGAGCTACTTGGGTTCAAATTACAAATGGAATACCAACTACTGATATTATTAGAATCGCTTTAGGGGTTTCACCAAATAATGATAATTATGTATATGCATTAATAGCAAAAGCTAACTCATCCTTTAAAGGTGTTTATCGTTCGTCTGATAGTGGTTCAAGTTTTTCAACTATGTCTACTACTCCTAATTTATTAGGATATGCAGAAGACGGTAATGATACTGCTGGTCAAGGATTTTATGATTTAGCAATTGCTGTTTCTCCTGTTGATGCAAATTATTTAGTTGTAGGTGGAATTAACCATTGGATTTCTAGTAATGGTGGTTCTACATGGATAAATACTTCTGTTTGGGATTCTGGAGAAGTTCATGCTGATGTACATGATGTATATTACTTACCAAATAGTGGCACAACTGTTTTTTCATGTAATGATGGAGGAATTTTTAAATCTACAGACAATGGTGATCAATGGACAGACATTAGTTCAAACTTAGCAATTGGTCAAGTTGTGGGATTAGGTTTATCACAAACAAATTCTGACTTTATAGTTGCAGGACAACAAGATAATGGAACTAATTTAAAAACAGTAAGCAGTTGGACTAACATCAATGGTGGTGATGGTGGTGAATGTTTTACTGATTATACTGACAACAACACAATATACGTTCAATATGTTGAAGGAAAATATAGTCGTTCAGATGATGGAGGTACAAATGTAAGCCCAATTCAAACTGGATTACCAACAGGTATGGATTTTTATAGTCCTTTTAAAATTGATCCAAATAATCATTTAAAAATTTATTCGGGTGGAACACCTGTATTATACACATCTAACAACAAAGGGAATTTATGGTCACCTCTAGGGTCTTCAGCTGGTACAGGAAACATAAAGGATTTTGTAGTAGCACCATCTAATTCAGCAATAATTTACACTGTACAAGAAGATGCTATTTCTAAATCTACAAATTCTGGAACATCTTTTAGCAATATAACTACAGGACTTCCTACAAATGCTTCATTTAAGAGTATTACTGTTTCAAATACAAATCCAAATAAAATCTGGGTAACCTATTCTGGTTTTATAGCAACATCTAAAGTATTCAAATCAATTGATGGAGGTTTAACATGGACGAATATTTCAAGTGGATTACCAAACCTACCTATAAACACTGTAGTATATAGAGATAATAGTCCACAAGACGAAGTATATATTGGAGCTGATATAGGAATTTTTACAATGTCTAATGCAACATCAACTTGGACAACTTTTATGACTGGACTACCAAATGTAGCTGTTCGAGATTTAGAAATTTATTACCCAACAAACAAATTGAGAGCTGGAACATATGGAAGAGGTATTTGGGAAAGTAATCTTTCTAATGCTGGTTCTTCAACATCTTGGACAGGTGCTGTAAGTACTGATTGGAATAATACTGGAAACTGGTCTAACGGAATTCCTAATTCTACATTGGAAGCCATAATAAATTATCCTTCAAGTGGAAGTAATTTACCTGTAATTAGCAACAATGCTACTGCAAATAAAATTACTTTAAACTCAACTACGACGTTACTTGTTACAGCAACAAATTCTCTAACAGTAACTAATGAAATTGTTAATGATGGAATATTAACTTTAGAAAACAATTCTAATTTAATTCAAATTAATAATTCAACTAATACTGGAAGTGGAAATACAATTGTAAACAGAAACAGTAGTTTAATAAAAAGACAAGATTACACCATGTGGTCTTCTCCTGTTAATGGTGCACAAACCTTAAAAAACTTCTCACCATTAACTGTTACTTCTCCTATTCGTTTTAATAGTTATAACCCTGCTACTTTACCTGATGGTTATTTTGAACCTTTAACAAACACATTAATAAATTCACCTTTCGAAATTGGTAAAGGGTATTTAATTAGAGTTGCAGACAACCATCCTACAGTTGCAACTGTTTGGAATGGAGTTTTTAATGGTTTGCCTAATAACGGAACTATTTCTGCTTCAATAACTCCAAATCAATCAGGAATTTCAGGCTTTAACGCAATTGGAAATCCTTATCCTTCTGATTTAGATTTACCTCTATTTTTTGCTGAAAACACTAATTTAACTGGTACTGCATATTTTTGGAGAAAAACAAACGGAGCAGCTAATGGATATGGTTATTGTACTTGGGCTTCTGGAGTTTGGACAACTAACACTTCAAATGCACTAGCTCCGACTAATGATAAAATAAGTCCTGGACAAGCATTTATTGTTCAAGCAAGTAGTGGAACTTCTGTTACTTTTAAGAATACAATGAGAACTATAGAAAACACAGATAATTTCTACAGATCAAATAATTCTAATACTATTAACGGTATGTGGCTAAATTTAAATGACAATAATTCTAATTTTAGTCAAAATGCTATCGTTTACGCTGACGGATCAACAAATGGTTATGATCATGGAAAAGATGCTAAATTATTAAGAGAACAAGATTTCTCTATCTATTCTATTTTTGACAATAACAATTATACTATCCAAAGTCGTTCAGTTCCATTAATAAGTTCTGAAATAATTCCTATAGGTATAAAAACACAAACTGATGGTAATTATTCTATAAGCATTGATCATATTTCAGGATTCTTTAGTTCAGCTCAAGATATTTATATTAAAGATTTATTGAACAACACCATTCAAAGTTTATCAAATCCTTATACTTTTTTCACAACTAGTGGTTCTATCGATAATAGATTTCAAATTATGTATGCTTCTGCTTTAAATACTGATAGTAATATCTTAAATCAAAATGATATCATCGTTTTTGGAACAGAAAATGGAATTAAAATTAATTCTGAAAAAATAGAAATAGAAAAAATTAGAATTTATGACTATACAGGAAGATTATTAATTGAAAGAAACAATGTCAAAAATAAATCAATAACTATTGACACTTCAATTTATAAAAATCTTTTAGGGTTAATTCAAATAAACACAACTGACAATAAAATTATTTATAAAAAAATTAAACTGTAATGAAAATGATAACATTAAAAAGAGCTTTAATAACTTTATTATTAATTTCAAGCTTTACAATAAATGCTCAAGGTGGTGTTGATGAAGATGAAGATCCTGTAACAGCTCCTATAAATTCAAACATGACCATATTATTTGTTTCTGGCATACTGATAGGTGTGTTTTTAATATCAAATAGCAAAAAAATAAAAAACTTATAATTAATGGTTTTGGTTAAATTGGAAAAATAGAGAGATGCAAGTTTCTCTATTTTTTTTTATAAATTTTACCAGAACTATGATTTTCTTTTGCACCTGTAACACTACTCAAAACATTAATTTCATTTCTAAGTTTTAAAACACCTAAAAAAGCAAAAATCAAAGCTTCTTTAAATTCAATTGTTTTTTGAGTTGGAATAATCACATTATTATCTGGTAAATGAAATTTTATCCTTTCGATTAAAAAATCATTATATACTCCACCACCTGTTATAAGTAATGAAGTGTCTTTTTTAGAAATAACTTTGCTAATTTGGAAAGCAATATGTTCCACAAAAGTATTCATTTTATCATTTATTGAAATTTTGAAATTTTCAGTTATTGGGAATACAAATTCATTTACAAATTCAATTCCTAATGACTTAGGATAACTTAAATTGTAAAATTCTAGCTTGTTTAGCTTATCAAATAACTCTAAATCTAATTTTCCTGACCTAGCTATTTCACCTTTATCATCATATTCAAAGCCTAAAGTGTTTGAATAGAAATTCAAAACTGTATTTACTGCAGAAATATCAAAAGCAATTCTTTGAACCTTATCTTCAAATGAAATATTAGAGAAACCACCTAAATTCAGGCAATAATCATATTCAGAAAACAATAATTTATCACCAATTGGAACTAAAGGAGCACCTTGACCACCTAACTCAACATCTTGAACTCTAAAATCACAAACAATATTCTGATTTATTAACTCCGATATTATTGGCAAATTTCCTATCTGTAATGTATATCCTAAATTAGGTTTATGTAGAATTGTATGACCATGACTACAAACTGCATCTAAATTTTCAATAGTATTCTTTGTAATAAAATCTTTGATTATTTCAGCTAATAAATGAGTATAATTTACATTTAGTTCTTCTAATTGAGATTCTGAAAAATTAACTGCTAATTTTAATTTATTTAACCATTCTTCAGAATATGAAACCGTTTCAGTTTCTAAAATCTCGTAATTCCAATCCGAATTTTTAGTAAATCTAATATGAGCCAAATCAACTCCATCTAATGAAGTTCCCGACATTACTCCGATAACGTTATAGTTCTGCTTAAACATGGGTTAAAATTACAAATAGTTATTGAAAATTTGCTAATTATTGAGTACATTTGACAACTTATTTTAGTACAAATTCAAAACAATATATTTTAGATTATGGATTTCAAATTAAACGAAGAGCAATTAATGATTCAGCAAGCTGCGAGAGATTTTGCTCAAACAGAATTATTACCAGGTGTTATTGAAAGAGATGAACATTCTAAATTTCCAACAGAACAAGTCAAAAAAATGGCTGAATTAGGTTTTCTAGGAATGATGGTTGATCCTAAATATGGTGGTGCTGGTTTAGATAGCATTTCATACATATGTGCAATGGAAGAAATCGCAAAAATTGATGCTTCCGCAGCAGTAATTATGTCTGTTAACAACTCATTAGTTTGTGCTGGAATCGAAAAATATTGTAACGAAGAACAAAAACAAAAATACCTTGTACCACTTGCAACTGGTGAAGTAATTGGTGCATTCTGTCTATCTGAACCAGAAGCAGGTTCTGATGCAACTTCACAAAAAACAACTGCAATTGACAAAGGAGACCATTATTTATTAAACGGTACAAAAAACTGGATCACAAATGGTAACTCTGCATCTACATATATTGTAATTGCTCAAACTGATATTGAAAAAGGACATAAAGGAATAAACGCTTTTCTAATTGAAAAAGGATGGGAAGGTTTTACAATTGGACCAAAAGAAAAGAAAATGGGAATTAGAGGTTCAGACACACATTCTTTAATGTTTTCTGACGTAAAAATTCCTAAAGAAAATAGAATCGGTGAAGATGGTTTTGGGTTTGCTTTCGCAATGAACGTATTGAATGGTGGAAGAATCGGAATCGCTTCTCAAGCTTTAGGAATTGCTCAAGGTGCTTATGAATTAGCTTTAAAATACGCTCAAGAAAGAGTAACTTTTAAAAAGCCAATTATTCAACACCAAGCAATCGCTTTCAAATTAGCAGATATGCATGTTCAAATTACAGCTGCCAGAATGTTATGTTTTAAAGCAGGTTTTGAAAAAGACAATGGTGAAGATATTTCTCACTCAGGTGCAATGGCTAAATTATTCGCTTCAGAAACTGCTATGAACACCACAATCGAAGCCGTTCAAATTCACGGTGGAAACGGTTATGTAAGCGAATATCATGTAGAAAGAATGATGCGTGATGCTAAAATTACTCAAATATATGAAGGAACTTCTGAAATTCAACGAATCGTTATATCAAGAGGTTTAACAAAATAAAAAACTAACACCCAATACATTAAAATCCAATTCATCAGAGTTGGATTTTTTTTATGGCGTGTCCCTTTGGGTCGG
>NZ_CAXBGY010000008.1:0-165731 GCF_963975515.1 uncultured Flavobacterium sp. | reverse complement strand
AAAAAACAAAGATAGAACGGATAGCCCGACCCAAAGGGACACGCCATAAAAAAAAATATATATTATTGAAATATTCATAGTGAATATTTGTTCAATAATTATTGTATTAAAAAAATATTTATTGCAATTTTGTATATATATCTATGAAATGAAAAAAAAGTATTTATTTTTAACATTGTTTTTTTTATGCTATAATGTTTATTCACAAGGTGAAGCAAATACTTGGTATTTTGGTTATAATGCAGGTTTAGATTTTACAACAGGAAACCCTATAGTATTAAATAATAGCCAGCAACAAACAGTTGAAGGAAGTGCTACAATTTCTGATGCAGGGGGACAATTGTTGTTTTATACTGATGGGAATTTTGTGTGGAATAAAAATCATGAGATTATGTCAAATGGTACTGGATTATTAGGAAATCCATCAAGTACACAATCAGCGGTTATAATTCCAAAGCCTAATTCTATTTCAATTTATTATATTATTACCGTGACTTTATTAGGAGGAGATAATGGAGTGAGGTATACTGAAGTTGATATGAATTTGAATGGAGGTTTAGGAGATGTCACTTCAAATAAAAATATTCTTTTATTAACACCAGCTACAGAAAAGATTTCAGCTGTAAAAAAGAATAATTGTGAGGATTTTTGGGTTGTAGTTCATAAATATGGAAACAATAGCTTTTATGCTTATTCAATAACATCGTTAGGTATTAATTTGACTCCAGTAATAAGTAATGTTGGGACAACTGTTTCTAATATTCCAAATAGAACTATTGGTTATTTAAAATTTTCTCCAGATGGAAAAAAACTTATTAGCTCAAATTATCAGCAAAATGTAGAACTTTTTGATTTTGATAATTCAACTGGAATAATAAGTAGCCCAAAAATAATAAGTACAAAATTCGCAAATTATGGAGTGGAATTTTCGCCATTAGGTAACGTTGCATATATTACAACAGGTGAATTTTTTCCATTAGAGTTATATCAGTATGATTTAACTTCTCCAAATATAATAAGTACTGAAACACTTATTCACTCTTCTACTGATGTAAATCATTTTTTTGGGGCATTACAATTGGCTACAAATGGTAAAATTTATCTTTCAATTGATGATTTGAATACATTGAGTGTTATAAATAATCCTGAGACTTTAGGATTAGGTTGTAATTTAGGATTACATACTGTTTCTATTGGATCGGGTCTTAGTAAATTAGGTTTACCGCAATTTATTCAGTCTTATTTTAGTGTAGGTATTAATATTAATAATATATGCTTAGGAAACACCTCTTCTTTTTCTTATACGAGTAATCAAGCAGTTAACAGCATTACTTGGGATTTTGGTGATGGTACTAATTCAAATATTGACAATCCTTCACATACATACTCTGTTGCAGGAACTTATACTGTTGTAGCAACAATTGTAACTAACTCTGGTACTGTTATAAAGTGCAAACAACTTATTGTTTCTACCATCCCAGTAGCTAATACTATTAATAATCAAAATATTTGCGACAACGTAAACATAAACTATGACTTAACTTTTAATGATGCTGTAATTTTAGGAAGTCAATCTCCAAGCTTATTTGGAGTGTCATATTTTCTGACTTTAAATGATGCAATTAATCATATCAATATCTTACCGGAAACGTATCAATTGCCTTTAGGAACTACAACTTTTTATGCTAAATTATATAGCCAATCAAATAAAAACTGCAATGATATTAAAAACTTTACAGTAAATTTAATTCAAAAACCTATAGCTAATAAGCCATCGGATATTGTTAGCTGTGAAAGTATACCTTATGATGGTATTGAAAATTTTACATTATTTAATCAAAACAGTACAATACTTAATGGATTAAATTCTTCAAATTATACAATTACTTATCATTTAAGTCAAGCTGAAGCGAATAGTAATTTGAATCCATTACCTAATAATTATCAAAATATTACACAATCACAAGAAATATTTGTTAGATTGGAAAGTAATTCTAATACTGCTTGTTATGATACTACTAGTTTTTTTATCAAAGTTTTTAAAAAACCTATAATTAATCCAGTAACTAATATCAGTATATGTGATGATTCTAGTAATGATGGTTTAGGAGTTTTTGATTTTTCAAATCAAGTAATTATGATTTTAGGTTCTCAATCATCATCTGAATTCACAATTACGTTTCATTTATCATTAACAGATGCTCAACAAGGGTTAAATGAAATTCAAATTAATTATACTAATATTTCTAACCCTCAAACAATTTTTATAAGGATTGAAAATAATTTATACCCAGAGTGTAATGAGATTTCTGATTTTAATCTATTTGTTAAAAATAAACCAGAATTAAACTTAAATGACATTTATGCCATTTGTGTTGGTTCAAGTATAACAATTAATGCTCCAGTTGGATATTCAAGTTATTTATGGTCTAATGGTTCAACATCATATACAACAACAATTAATCAAGAAGGAAGTTATTCATTGACAGTTTCTAATGATTATGGAGACATTATATGTCAAAACACAAAAGATTTTGTAGTGAATAATTCAAATATTGCAACTATAACAAATGTAGAAATTGAAGATTTAAATAATAATGGCAATTCTGTTTTTGTTTCGGTAACTGGACAAGGAGATTATGAGTATTCCTTAGATGGTTATAATTATCAAGAATCGCCTAATTTTTTCAATGTGCCTGGTGGAGAATATACGGTTTATGTAAGAGATAAAAAAGGGTGTGGGGTTGCTTATGAAAGTGTTTTTTTAATGATGTATCCAAAATTTTTCACACCAAATAATGATGGTTTTAATGATTATTGGAGAATAAGGTTTTCAAATTTAGAACCAAAAATTAAAACTTCTATTTATGATAGATATGGAAAATTAATAAAATTACTATATGGAAATCAAGATAGTTGGGATGGTACTTTTAATGGAAAAACATTGCCAGCTACTGATTACTGGTTTAAGGTTGAATTAGAAAATGGAAATGAATATAAAGGACACTTTTCTTTAAAAAGATAAATTAAAACTCTAAAATTTTATCATAGTGTTTGTGGTGACTTTTGAATTCATTAACTCCTTCTTTAAAAGTAAGATATTTTGCTCCTTTTTTATTGTTTTCTTTACTTATTAAATACATGTAGTGAAAATGTCTAGTTAGTTCTTTCCAACCATATAATAAGGAATGTTTTGGGTCGTACATGTGTGTTGGTTCACTTATAGCTCCGTTTATTTCTACTATTTGAAAGTTTTTTCCTTGTTCTAAATCGGCATAGTTAGTATACATTATATCCATTCTTCCAAAATGGAAACCTTCTATTTTTGAGCAGATTTCGTTGAAAGATTCAGTCATTTTTGGTGTTATTTCATGACTTGCATCTACGAATTTTGTTCCTCTGCAATGATTTCCATAAGGCACTAAGTTTATCGTTTTATTTTCATCTAGAATAGTATCTATAATTTCTGAAAATTCTTTTTCTAAAACTGGAATTTGTAATTCAAATCGTGGGTCTTTTTTAAGAAGTTCTCTTATTGTGTTTTTACCATTTCCTTTTAAAATTAAAAATTCCTTTGAAACAATTCCGGTTAATAATCCTTTTTCTGAGTTTGGTAATTTAACATAGAATAATCCAATTTCATTTTCATGTTGAATTAAATCTTGAATTAGAAAATTAAAATTGGCTTGATTTATATATTTTTCTAACTCATTTAAATTATCAATTTTTTTGACAGCTGTTCCTCTTAAACCAATGTCAGGTTTAGCAATTAAAGGAAATTTTATTCCTGTTTCTATTAAACGCTTGTTAACTATTTTTATATCTTCTTTGGCTTTAAATAAAAGTGTTTTTGGATAATATTCTTGAGGGATTAAATCATAAATTTCTTTTTTAGATTCCATAAAAAAGCCTCCATTTTTAATAGTAGGATTTGAGGCATTAAAAAAGAAGAATGACCTTGTTCTAACAACATAGTATAAATATTGGAAATAAACAGGTGTATAAAGCACTTGATAAGGCCAATATTCCCAATTTGTTAGTTTATGTAAAAATAATTTAGTGCTTTTCATTAGTCTAATAAATCGATGTAATTAAATGTAATATCATTTTTAGAAATAATACATTGGGTAATGCTAATAGTTTTTAAAATATTGTTTCTATTAATTTGAAGCCCGAAATTTTTATTTTTGCTTTCAGTAAATTGATGAAAGTTTAATAGTTTTTGACTATCAATATTATTTTCTGATTTAATAAATTCTTTGAACCAAATAGCTCTTCTTTCTCTAATTTCTTTTTCATATAAAGTTGATGAAGACCAAATATGGTTTTGATTTGCATCTAATTCAACGCTTTCTTTTTCAATCCCATCCCATTGTAGTTGAAATAATTTTTCTTCAGAAAATAATACAATAGTAAAAGGTTCGATATTGTCTAAGTCGATAGATTCCCATTCTTTAGTTGGATTTATAGAAGAAATTAAGTCTAAAACGATTAGTCCTCTACTTTTTCTGTAATCTGTTTTATGAATATGTTTTTCTTTAGCACCATTAAGTAGAACAATTGAACTTTTATTATTATGAGCAATCCATGTTCCTCCAGCCTTTGGGTCTTTAGGAAAATAAATTTCTTTATTATTGATTAAATATTTTGTTGGAGGAATTGCTTTTTCTCTTAAAATACTTTCATCTCTATTTGATGTTATGCAATAACTATCTTTTAGTGGAACAAAACTTACTGTACACATTGATTTCTATATTCTATTGTAGATTTTGCAACTCCAAAATTTTCACATAATTGAATAGATGGATGTTTTAAAACAGCCACTTTTATTAACGCTTGATGATGAATACTGTGTTCTAAATTGTAAAGTAACTCTCTTTCGTAATTTGTTGAAATACTGTATTTTAATTTTTCAAGACCTTGTTCTAGAATTAATTCTTTATTTGGTTTGTCAATTCCTGACAGTATTTCATTTATGCAATTAATTGCATATTCGATATCGGTTTGAATGCTTAAATTCCTTTCTCGTTTATCATAATTTATATTTCCATTTTCATAGTTTTTTAACAATGATTGATACATTTCAATAATATGTCTAGTGTGCTCACCAATTGTTGCGTTGCTTAATTCTTGATGGCAAACAGTATATTGATGACTTTCTAAATTAGACAAAAGACTAATTATTTCATTGAAATTTTCCTTAATAGAAGCTATGAGCATGTTTTGAATTTTGATTCTTAAAATTAATAAATTTATTTAAAATGAGAAACTATATATTTCTACTCCGCTTCTTTTCCTTCTGGTACAAATTTTACGGAAACTGAATTGGTACAAAAACGTTTTCCAGTGGTTTCTTTTGGACCATCATCAAAAACATGACCTAAATGACCATCACATTTGGCACAAACAACTTCTGTCCTTGCCATTCCAAAACTAAAATCTTCATTATATTTTACAGAACCTTTTACAGCTTTATCGAAAGAAGGCCAACCACAGTCTGATTCAAATTTCATTTCTGATGAAAATAAAACATTGTTACAAGCCGCACAAACATAATTTCCTTTTTCGAAATGATCCCAATATTCTCCAGTAAATGCTCTTTCGGTACCTTTTTCTCTAAGGACTTGATATTGTTCTGGCGTTAATTGTGCTTTCCATTCCGCTTCGGTTTTAACAATTGTTGGTTTCATTTCTTCTTTTTTTTGAGAGTAACAAGATTGTAATGTTACTAATACTATTAATGCAATAATCTTTTTCATAGCTTATTTATTTTAGTCAAAATTACTTTTTTACAAATTAAATGGATGTTAGATTAATTACATCAACTTAATTAAGTGTTTATATTTAAATCTTTAATATAATCTTCATGTTCAAAGAAGAACCGTTCAAAAGCATCCATTTTTTCACTAAAAAAATCAAAAACTTCTGGCCAAGTGTTTCTATTATTACTGCTTACATTTAGTTTCTCTACCCAAATTCGGCTAATTGCTTTTCCATTTTGTAAATATAAATCACGTTCAAAAACGGCATCAGGTAAATATTCGTCTAATAATATAGTTTTTAGCGATTCAATCTTCTCATAATATAGTATACGATTTTTTTCGTCTTTTGGTTCTATTTCGAGTAAAACTTGTGCTTTCTTGTTATCTATATAGAATTTAAACGCAACATCTTTTATTTTGGTGTTGTATAATATCCATTTTCTTGGGTGTTCTTCGGCAAAAGTTACCCAAAACTCTCTTTTTATGCGTTGTGCTTCTTCTTTACTAAACATTTTTATAGGAAATTTGTGTTGAAATTAAAATTTCGATTATCTTTAAACTTGCAATTAAAAATAAAAGTATGCTTTTTATTGATTTTATCAAATATATTCCAAAAATACAGAAAGAAAAACTTCTTTCCTCAGATGCTCATGCAAAAATGGCACCTTTGGAACGAATTTCTTTTTTAAAGGAAACTAATTACCTTGATAAAAAACCAAAAAAAGCAGCAGTTTTAATGTTGTTTTACCCTAAAGATGGCGTAACACATTTGGCTTTAATAGTTAGAAATACCTATCCTGGTGTTCATTCTTCGCAAATAGGTTTTCCAGGTGGGAAAGTTGAATTAGAAGATATAGATTTAGAACAAACAGCTTTACGAGAAACACACGAAGAAGTAGGAATTCATCCTGAAAAAATACAAGTTATAAAACCATTTAGTGAGATTTATATTCCTCCAAGTAACTTTTTGGTTTATCCATATATGGGAATTTCTCACGAAGAATTGCAATTTATTCCAGATTTAGATGAAGTAAAACGTGTTTTAGAATTTCCTTTATCGATGTTTATTGATGATAATACAATTACTCAAGTAAAAATGACAACTTCGTATGCAACTGATATTGAAGTACCTGCATTTATGGTAGAGAAATATATAGTTTGGGGAGCTACGGCTATGATGATGAGCGAATTAAAGGAAAACATTAAAAGTGCATTAATTTAATTGATTTTGCTACATTTGTAACCTTGTTAAAAAAATTAAAATTATGGGATTATTTAAAAGAAATCCTTTTGGTCATATATTGTTTTTGAAAAAATGGTTAATTAGAATCTTTGGAGCTTTAACACACAGAAGATACAGGGGATTTAATGAAATGCATATTGAAGGTTCGGAAATTATTAAAAATTTGCCTGATACAAATGTACTTTTCATTTCTAATCATCAAACTTATTTTGCAGATGTTGTTGCTATGTTTCATGTATTTAATGCTAGTTTAAAAGGAAGAGGTGATAACATTAAAAACGTAACCTATCTTTGGAACCCGAAAATGAATATATACTATGTTGCTGCAAAAGAAACAATGGAGTCTGGAATTTTGCCAAAAATATTATCTTATGTTGGAGCAATAACTGTCGAAAGAACATGGAGAGCTGAAGGAAAAGATGTAAAGAGAGAAGTTAATCCAAATGATACAGAAAACATTAAAATCGCTTTAGATGATGGCTGGGTTATAACTTTTCCACAAGGAACTACTCGTTCATTTAAACCTGTTAGAAAAGGTACAGCTCATATTATATTACAGCACAGACCAATAGTTGTTCCAGTTGTAATTGATGGTTTTAGACGTTCTTTTGATAGAAAAGGACTGAGAATTAAAAAGAAAGGTATTCTGCAATCTATGGTAATCAAAGAGCCTTTGCAAATTGATTATGACAACGATACAGTTGATGATGTTGTTGAAAAAATGGAATATGCAATTGAACAACACGAATCATTCTTAAAAGTAATTCCTGCAGAAGTTTTAGATGAAGAAGCAAAACTTAATAAAGATAGACTTTGGAAATATTAAAAAAAATCCCATCAAATTAATGATGGGATTTTTTTACTTTACGGCTTCAACTTTATAACCGCGTTTGCGTAAAAGTTTAATAACACCTTTTTCTCCAGCTAAATGTCCAGCACCAACGCCATAGAATGTAGGTTTCTCTTTAGAAACTTTTTCTATAATTGGAATCCAATTTGCGTTTCTATCATTTAATAAAATGTCATTAAAATCAGAAGCTATTTTGTTCTCAGATTCATCCATAATTTCTAACATAGCTTCAATATCTTCATCATCATAAATGTCTAACATTTTTTTCATTTCGATTTTATCTTTTACCATGTTGTCTTTTGCTGTTTTGACTAATTCCTCAACTTGAGTTTTATACGGAATTTTATCAAAAACAGTTAATTGGTCTAAAATTGTTTCTAAACCATAAACTTCTTCTTTTTGTTCTTTCGAAATTTTCACCAATTCAGTTTCAATGGTTTGCATTGGACATTCTAAAAGTTTTGGTATAAACATTGCGCTAATCATAAAAGGCTTAAATCTATCAACCATTTTAATAGAAACACTCACGTTTTCTTTTAAGAAAGCATCTACTATTTTCACTTCATCTTCAGTCATTAAAGAAGACATTGTTATGCCATCTTTCATCATCATTCCTTTCATCATGGTTGCTTGTAAAGTTGGATCATCCATGTCAATTTCAAGATACATTTGTGAAGTTTCATCTAATGCTTTTTTAATAGCATCGTCAAAATTTATTTCACAAACAGCATGCATTGTTCCAAAAAGATATGAAGGCTTTTCTAATCCATTTCCAGAAATCTTCCAGAGTAAACTCTTTTCTAGTTGTTGTGCGTTAGCGATATATCCAAATAAAATCGAAGTTAAAACAAAAATAAATCGCGTCATATTTTCTTTTTTTATAATTCTAGTTTTTTTAACTCTTGATAATTATTGTGTAATCGTTTTAATAATATTCCATATAATAATTTATATAAACCCCAGAAAAACAATACAATAAAAAGAACAGTTGCAATACTTCCTAAAATAAATATGGAAGGAAATTTTTCATAAAGTTCATTGATTTCTTTATTATATTTAAAAAATGAATTCAGCACAAAAAATGTAGTAATGCTTATTAAAATAAGATTATACCAAATATAATATTTTACTATTTTTCTTGTTTTTAAAATATCCGACATTAATTTTTTAATAGAAGAAGCGGCACTTATTTTTTTAAAATTTTTATAGAAATAAATAATAAATCCAGAGAAAACTATTAAGTTAAAAATAGTTAATACCAAACTGAAGTTATACAAATGATTCTTTTCCATCATTTTAACACTAGATTTATCAAAAAAGCTTGAAATATCTAGTATTCTCAAAATTAAAAACTCACAAATACTTATAATTAAAATCCACTTCACAATGGAAGAAGATCTTTTATGAAGCATTCCATAAATTTCCTTTTCGGTTATTTGATTAAAAGAATGGTCTTTCTTCTTCCAATCTTTTTTTAGTATATCTAATTCATCCATTTTTACGGATTTAATATTTTTTTTAATTTTCCTTTTACACGATTCATTTTTACTCTTGCATTTACTTCACTAATTCCTAAAGTTTCTGATATTTCAGCATAATCTTTGTCTTCTATATATAAAAAAACTAATGCTTTCTCAATGTCATTTAGCTGATTAACAGCGCTATAAAGTAATTTTAATTGTTCCTCTTCTTCAAAATTATAATCTTCTTGTTTTACTCTATGATATGTGTTATCAAACTCAATAGTATCAATTGTTCGCTTCTTTTTTCTATAAAGTGTAATTGCTGTGTTTAATCCAACACGATAAGCCCAAGTAGTAAATTTAGAATCACCTCTAAATTTTGGAAATGCTTTCCATAACTGAATTGTTATTTCCTGAAACAAGTCCTTGTGCGAGTCATCATCAGAAGTATATAACCTACAAATTTTGTGGATTATATTCTGATTTTCTTGTAATTGCTTTACAAAAAGTTCTTCTGATTCTGGATTCATATCTATAAGTATACCAAAAGTGAATGTTGTTACAAGTATACTGCTTTTTTTAGCACGTTTAATCGATAAATAGTAGTTCGATGAATGATTTAATAAATCTTATAAAAAATTTGACTAACAATTGTATATTTGTTTTTACTATAAAATCATTAAATATAATGAACATATCTCGTTCCAGTTTTCCTAGATTAGTAATAATAGGTGGTGGTTTTGCCGGAATAGCATTAGCCAAAAAACTTCGTAATAAAAATATACAAGTTGTTTTATTAGATAAACATAATTATCACAACTTTCAACCTTTAATGTATCAAGTAGCAACAGGTGGATTAGAGCCAGATTCTATTGCTTATCCTATTAGAAAAGTACTTCAGGAAAAAAATGATTTTTATTTTCGTCTAGCTGATGTTAAAGAAATTGATACCAAAAACAACAAAGTTATTGCTGATATAGGGGAATTAAAATACGATTTCTTAGTTTTAGCAACAGGTTCCAAAACCAATTTTTTTGGTAATCAAGAAATGGAGCGTAATTGTATGGCCATGAAAACCATTCCTCAATCCTTAAATATAAGAAGTCTAATTCTAGAAAATTTTGAACAAGCTTTACTAACCAATGATATTGCAGAACGTTACAGTTTAATGAATTTTGTTTTAGTAGGTGGTGGACCAACTGGAGTTGAGTTAGCTGGAGCTTTGGCCGAAATGAAAAGAGCTATTCTTCCTAAAGATTATCCTGATTTAGATGTTAGAAAAATGGAAATTAATCTAATTCAAAGTGGTGATAGAATTCTGAATACTATGAGCGAACACGCTTCAAAAAAAGCAGAAGAATTTTTAATAAAATTAGGTGTTAGTGTTTGGAAAAACGTACGTGTAACGGGTTATGATGGAAGAATTGTCACTACAAATTCGGACTTAACTTTTGATAGTGCTACAGTTGTTTGGACAGCTGGTGTTCAAGGAGCATTAGTAAATGGTTTATCCGCAGAAAGTTTAGTTGCAAGAGTTGACAGAATTAAAGTCAATGAATTTAATCAAGTGGTTGGTTATGAAAATATTTTTGCTATTGGTGATATTGCTTCCATGATTTCCGAAGATTTTCCTCAAGGACATCCCATGATGGCTCAACCAGCTATGCAACAAGGAGCACAATTATCGGATAATATTGTAAGATTGCTAGAAAAAAAACCAATGAAACCTTTTGAATATAAAGACAAAGGTTCAATGGCAACAATAGGAAGAAACAAAGCTGTTGTAGATTTGCCAAACTATAAGTTTAGTGGTGTTTTTGCTTGGTTTGTTTGGATGTTTGTGCATTTGTTTTCGTTAATTGGTTTCAAAAATAAAGCCGTTGTTTTCCTAAATTGGGTTTATAATTATATTCGTTTTGATAGAGAAGCACGTTTAATTATTCGACCTTATAAAAAGAAGCAAGCCGTTAGTTTTACTAGCGATGAAATATAATATTATTGTTAATTCAAAATTACTAATACTTATGAAGCATTTTTTGATTGTTATTTTATCGATTTTATTTTTTAGCTGTAATTCATTAAAAGATAAAGACATTAAGTCTAATGATTCAGGGAAAATTAGTGTTTTAAATTTTGGTTCAGCACATTTAACACATACTTCAGATGCAAATACCGCTGTTAGAGATTTAAAAGATTTACAAGTAAAAAAAGATATAAATAAAATTGTAAAATCTTTAGTGGCATACAAGCCTACAGTAATTTGTATTGAAATGCAACCCGACAATAACTCTTTTGTAAATGAAGTTTTTCAAAAATATATAATAGATCAATCCAATCGGTTGAATTACTCAGAAGAATTAAATGCTATTGCTTTTGAAACAGCTAGATTAAGTGATGTGAAATACATTTATGGAATAGATGACCAAATGGGTTTTGATTATCCTAGTTTAATTGATTTAGCAAACAGAAACACATCTGATAGTTTATTTGTGATGAATCAAATGAATTCCTATAAAGAGGTAAATAACCTGCCTTTATTGGAACAATTCCATAAAATAAATACGAAAGAATATAAAATGGAAACGTTTAATTTTTATAATTTTTTAGCAACGATGCATACCAATGAAAAATATGAAGGTGCTGATATTATTGCTGATTTTTATAAACGAAACATAAGAATGTATTCTAATTTTTGTGATATTCCATTGACTAAAAACGATAGAGTTTTAATTATTTTGGGAGCTACTCATACAGCTTATTTCGATGTTTTTTTAGAAAATAATCCAAAATATAAAGTAGAAAACACATTGGATCATTTATCTAAGAACTAATTTTCTCATAACCAATCAATAACCCAATAAACTTACTATAACTTTCTAAACCATCTTTTTGTTGGTTCGCTTTTAGGAAATTATCGTAGAAGTATTCAAAAAAAGTGTTGATTGGAGTTTCATATTCTTTCCAAAAGACTTCATTTTCATTGAAATTTTTCAAAACACCTTTGTTTAATTTTTCTAGATATATTTTACTTTTCCCTTCTTCGATTTCTTCTAAGTTTCTAAGGCAATATCTAATTGCAGTTGTGTAAGCAGCATATTGAAAATAATCATCTGAATTATTTATTGCAGCTAAATAGCCAATAAAATTACACTCACTTTCCGAACCAATTCCGGTTTGATGAGCCATTTCGTGACAAGTAGTAAAAGGTGTTGAATATTTTGGTTTCAAATAATTGACTTGAGCTTCATTGGTAAATGGATTCAAATAACCACCAAAACCCATATAACTCAAAGGTATACTAAATAAGGATTGTTTAATACTTTTAGTATGATAATCAAATTCTTTTAAATCTTTTGGTAACTTGTGATAACCATTTTGAGCCATTTCAAAAATTTCTTTTTCAGTGTAGGGATTTATTACAGCAACTGAATCATTTGAAGTAATTCTTAATTGTAATTGATTTGATTTTTCAATCATTTTTTCAGTCAAAGCTTCTAAATCGTTTAATTCATATTCTTTGTTAATGCTTAATTTTTCATGTAACGGAATTCTATAATAATTCATTCCCCATAATAAATGAAAGAAAAAGTAAAATATAGAAAGAATACTTAGAACCTTCAAACCATTTGCTTTCCAATTTCTAAAAAAACCTTTTCTGTTTTTTAAAATCCATTTGATTAATAAGAAAATTAAAACACCATAAATAACATCTCCAAACGAAAAAGAAAGCGAACCAAAAGTAAGTCTCAATCCTTTTGAAAGAATAGGATAGAAGCCTTTACTATAAAACACTTCAATAGTTTCAGGAAAAAAAGCTATTGTCTTTACAATAATGATTTGGACAACTAATACTAAGGGTAAAATGTATTTTTTATTCACAGTTTTAATTTAAAAACGTAAATATAACGACAAATCAATTCCTAAAGAAATTAAACTTTGTAACTTTGCACTTTGAAACTTACAAAAACATAAATATAATGAGTCAAGAAGTAAGAAACCTAGAACCTAAAGAACTTTGGAACAAATTTGCAGATTTAAACGCAGTGCCTAGACCTTCTAAAAAAGAAGAAAGAGTCATTGCTTTTATGATGGATTTTGGTAAGAAACTAGGATTTGATACAATAAAAGATGAAGTTGGAAACGTAATTATCAAAAAACCAGCTTCAGCAGGAATGGAAAATAGAAAAACCATCGTAATGCAATCGCATTTAGATATGGTGCATCAAAAAAATAATGATACTAATTTTGATTTTGATACACAAGGAATTGAAATGTATGTTGATGGGGATTGGGTTCGTGCAAACGGAACAACTCTTGGAGCAGACAATGGGTTAGGAGTTGCTACAATTATGGCAGTTTTAGAAAGTAAAACTATTAAACATCCAGCTATTGAAGCTTTGTTTACAATTGATGAAGAAACAGGTATGACGGGTGCAATGGGTTTACAAGGTGGAATGTTAGAAGGAGAAATTCTTTTAAACTTAGATACTGAAGAAGATGACGAAATTGACATTGGTTGTGCTGGTGGAGTAGATGTTACTGCAACAGCTGAATATGACGAAGAAGAAACTCCAGAAAACGCTGTAGGTTATACTATTACTGTAAAAGGTTTAAGTGGTGGACATTCAGGAATGGATATTCATAAAGGATTAGGAAATGCGAACAAGATTATGAACCGTCTTTTATTTGATGGTTTTGATGATTTTGGATTACAAATTGCTTCTATAAAAGGAGGAAGTTTACGTAATGCAATTCCAAGAGAAAGTGTTGCGCAAGTTATAATTGCAAACGTTTATGATGAAGCTTTTGTGTTTGATATGCAAGATATCATCAACGAAATTAAAACTGAATTAAAAACAACAGAACCTAATTTAGAGGTTGTAATTGAAAAATCAGAAACTACACCAGCTAAAGTAATGCCACCAATGGCTCAATACTTTTTAGTTCGTGCTTTATATACTGCTCACAATGGTGTGTATAGAATGAGTGCTGATTTTGCTGACTTAGTAGAAACTTCAAACAATATTGCAAAAGTAATTGTTGGTGAAGGAAAATTATCTGTACAATGTTTAACACGTTCTTCTGTAGAAACTGCAAAATTTGATTTAGCTAATTCATTACGTTCAGCCTTTGAATTAATGGGTTGTGAAGTTGAATTTTCTGGAAGTTATCCAGGTTGGACACCAAACGCTAATTCTGAAATATTAGATGTTTTGAGTTCAATTTATGAAAAACAAAACGGTAAGAAAGCTGATGTTGTAGCTTGTCACGCTGGATTAGAGTGTGGAATTTTAGGAACTAATTATCCTGATATGGATATGATTTCTTTTGGACCAACAATCAAAGGTGCTCACAGTCCTGATGAAAGAGCTAGTATTTCTTCTGCTCAAAAGTATTGGAAATTTGTATTGGAAGTTTTAGAGAATATTCCGGTTAAGAAATAAAAATTTATTGATTTATAATAAAAAACCTCGTTTGTAATGAACGAGGTTTTTTTGTTACTATTAACTATTAAAAATTCGGCACAAAATTTGTAATTGTTTTTGTATTAACCTTAAACCATTATATCATGAAAAAATTATTACTTCTATTCGTGTTCGCTATTTCATCTTTTTTAAGTTCGAGTAATTTGGCTTTTAGTCAAGAAAATAAATTGGTAGAAGACGGTTTATATAAAGCTGTGTTGCAAAAAGAAACTGTCCCAGATAATACTCAACAAAGACCATATTTAAATTATGGGGAAATTGAAATTACCATTAAAGATAATAGGATTTCTGAAATTATTACAAGTGGAAATTCTGATAGGGATGTAGTTTTAAGTAGATTAATTGGAACAAAACTTAATTTTAATGATAAAGGAAAAGCAACTACAATAAAAGTCGGTGAATATATTAAAGATATTTTAGCGGAAATCGTTACTGGTAAGTGGGTGTATTATTACATAGAAGTAAAAACTTCAGACATCATAAAATAATATTGATATAAAATAAAAAACCTCGTTTGTAATGAACGAGGTTTTTTTATTTTTACAAAAAGTTAATTGAATATTCTATTTTATTTTTGAATTGAATAAGATATATAAATATCATTTGTGGTCACCAAACCTCATTAACCTAACAAAAACAAATGAAAAGAAGATAAAAAAGAGCCAATCATTCACTCCATAAATAGCGTAAAAGATTCCAGCCATTGAATCCTTTTCAAAAACAGCTGATATATTGTTATTAAGCAGCCAATTTATCCAAATATAACCATAAATAAACTTTTCAACTGCAAAAATTCCTATAAGCCATTTAACATTTTTAAAATTTTTAGCAACTGATAGGTAAGCTAAACCCCAAATAAAAATCATTAATAATCCGAAATTTGACATAACAGTAGGGTCAAATTTAGGAATTGTAGCATTTGTAAATAATCTTGAAAAAAGAAGGACTGAACTATTCATTATTCCTGCAATAATGAATCCTTTTGAAATTGTTTTGTCTTTTAAAGTCATATTACAGATTTTTAAATTAAGATTTACTTTTCATAAATTCTAGAATTTCTTTATAACGTTTGCTCCACGGAATTATATATTGAATTACCATTGGAGCATGTTTTTTATTTAGAATAATTGGTTCAACATTAGGTTGATATTTGTTTAATTCGTTTAGGAATCTTGCATTTCCAACTTTTATAGAATTATAAGTTTTACTGCCTAAATAAATCATCATTTTTGGAGTTTTTTCATCTACAAAATAAATAGGAGAAGCATCTTTCCATTCTTCAGGATTATTACTCCAAGTTGCTAAATATTCATTTTTGTTTGTAGGAGGATTTTCTTCTAAATAATGTTTCATATCTAATCCAGCAGCATCGTTTAGAATTATTCCTTTAATGATGCTTTTATCTTCCAAATACTTTGGATTAGTTCCGATTAAAGCTATTAAATGCCCACCAGCAGAATGTCCTGTCAAAAATATCTCATTTGGATCTCCTTTATACTCACTGATATGTTCTTTTGTCCAAGTTACTGCTTTTGTAATCTCTTTTGCCATATCATCATAATTAGCTTCTGGACTCAAAGTATAGCCTGCAATAACCGTTGTAATTCCTTTTTTAGCGAAATTTCTACCAATAAAATTGTATGTTTTTTTATCACCAGAATTCCAATTTCCACCATGAACAAAAATGATAACTTGATTATTAGTGTGCTTTGAGCTTTTTGGTGTAAAGATGTTTAAAGTAGGTTGTTCCGTCTTTTCATCCGTTTCATTTAGATAAGTAACATTTTTATACTTTTTAGAGGCACAACTTGTAAATAAAAGTAACGTAATGATTAACAGTATACTTGATTTTTTCATTTAATTTCTAATTTTTTATAAAATTAAAGTATTATTAATCAATATGTTTACATATTATTCAGAGAAATTTATAAAATTTAAAAGACTTGTAAATAAACTGCTAACTTATTTTTAATAACTACTTAAAATGGCTGCTACTTTTCTTAAATCAGATTCTATAATTTCTGTTTTTGGGGCTAATGGAAAAATTTGTTGTCCTGGTCTGCTTATAAAAGCAGCTCTCCAACCTGCCCAAAGTGCTCCGGCAACATCCCAGCCATGAGCAGCAATTAACATACATTCTTCTGGTTTTACTCCCATTTTTCGGGCTGCCCAATCATAAGTGTCTCTAAATGGTTTGAATTTTCCAACATCTTCAACGCTTAATCTTTCATCAAAATATTCGGTTAAACCTGCGCTTTCAAATTGTTTCTTTACACCTTCGTTTGAAGAATTAGTAAATGATACAAGTTTATAACCGTCTTTTTTTAATTGGGCTAAAGCATTTTTAACTTCAGGATGTGCTGGTAAACCTCTTAATGATTCAACTATGGTTTTTCGAGCTTCAGTTTCAGAAATTAGAATATTATTATTGGCTGCTACCATTTGTAATGCAGCTGCACCTATGTTTCCAAAATGTTCATATTGTCCACTTGCTGATGTGACTAAAGAATATTGTAACATTGTTGTAAACCATAATGACAATAAATCTTCTCTGCCATTTAATGCTTTACCAACTTGTTTCTTCATTTGAGTAAGATCTAAAAGTGTTTCGTTTACGTCAAAAAAATAATACTTTTGGTCTAACTTTATTTATGCTTTTAATCTCATTGTCTTGAGTGTTACCTAAAGCTATATTTGGCATTATTAATCCTGTTGTTCCCATGATTCCAATATTTTTAATGAAATTTCTTCTGTTGTTTTTCATTACTATTATTTTAGTTTTTCGACAGCTTTAATAACTTCATTTGGTTCAGCTCTTTTTCTATAATCTTCATCTAAAAATGCATATTGAATTATACCGTTTTTGTCAATTACATAAGTTGCTGCTAAAGGTAATTCGTTATCTTTATTTCCGTTATAATCACTTAATCCAAAAGCTTCTTCATATATAGATGCTACACCTTTTGTAAGTGTAAAAACAACCCCATATTCTTTTCCAATTTTATTATCTAAATCACTTAAAACAGTAAATTCTAAATTATTTTTTTCTGTTGTGCTTAAAGATTTGTCTGTTTTTTCTGGTGTTAATGCAATTAAAGTAGCTCCAGCTTTTTTGAATTCAGGTAATTTTTCTTGTAAAAAGTTTAAAGTAATGTTACAATATGGACACCAACCACCTCTATACCAAGTTAGAATTACTGGACCATTTTTAAGTTCATCATACAAAGAAACGGATTTGTTTAAAGCATTTTTTAAGGTGAAATTTGGAGCTTTATCTCCTACATTTAATGCTTTGCTAAGTATTCCAGAATTTTTTACATCAGCTAAACCATCTGCATAAATTTGTTTTTTTTCTTCTGATGCTTTCTTTCCAAATTCTTCTTTTTTAATATTTAGTAAAGAGTCTAAAGGTGAATTACTAGCTGTTTCCATTTTACTTTCGTTTTGAATTACTTCTTTAGATTCAGTATTTTCCTTTTTTTTATCGTTGCAACTTGTCAACGCTAAAACTAAAGAAGTTGTTATTAATATATTTTTTTTGAGAATCATATCTATTTTTTTATTTGAAATGAGAACTAGTGTAACTTATTTTTGTTCTAGAATTTCAGTTAAAACTTGCTTATAAACTTCAACAGGTTGTGCTCCATTTAAAGCACTAGTTCTGTTAAACACTATTGTTGGAACAGAAGAAACACCTAAACTTTGCCAGTAATTTTCAATGTTTTGAATTTCATCAAGAGCATTTTTATCATTTAGTCTATTTAATGCTTCATTTTTATCTAATCCAATTTTTTCAACTTCTTGAAGAAGGATTTCTCTTTTAGAAACATCTTTTCTTTCACTAAAAAAAGCTTCCATAAAACGAATATTTAATTCAGTTTGTTTGCCTTGTTCCTTTGCATATTGAAGTAAAACATGCGCTTCTCTAGAATTTACAATGTGCATTCCATCAAAATAATCAAAGGTAAATCCAACTTCTGCTCCTAATGATGTTAGTAATTCTTGTGATTTTTTACTTTGTTCTAAAGTTGAACCATATTTTCTAGTGATGTGTTCTTGAATTTCTTCTCCTTCTGAAGGCATATTTGGATTTAATTCAAAAGGTTGCCATTCAATTTCTACTTGATCTTGAATTCCCATTTCTTCTATCGCTTTTTCTAAACGTCTGAAACCAATGATACACCAAGGACACATTACATCTGAAATTATATCTAATTTTATCATGTTTTTTTTATTAAAATAAGTCACAAACTTACAATTTTGTTAATTTGTGACTTATTATTATTAATTATTTTGACCAAGTAAATTTTTGGAAAGGTGCATCTACAGGTGTATTTGCAATATGATTGGTGTAATTACTAATTACTTTTTGAGATAATCCTAAAATGATTTCTAAAACTTGTCTCTCTTCATAACCAGCTGCATAAAATGCTTGTAATTCTTCTGAAGATACATGTCCGCGATTACGAGTTATGGCTAATGTGAATGTACGTAAAGCTTCTAGTTTAGAATTTTCAAGAGGAGTTTCATTACGTAAAGATTCAGTAATATTTTCATCTACTTTCATCATTCCTGCAATAGCAGTGTGAGCTGGAACACAATAATGACAAGCGTGTTCAACGTTTATAGTTTGCCAAACAACAGTTAATTCGTCTTTATCAAAAGAAGATTCTGTAAATAATTTATGTAACGTTTGGTAACCTTCTAAAATACCAGGAGCACCAGCTAAAACACCATGTAAACCAGGAATCATTCCGTTGGCTTTAAGTGATTGTTCTAATAATGCTTTACTTCCTTCTGGTGCAGATTCAATGTTGTGAATTTTTAATTTAGTCATAGTTTTAATTTTTAATTTATTTTATTAATTTATAGCTAAGCATTTGCTTAGTTTTGGATAAAAAAAAAGTTATATGTTTTTAAATGTAAACTCAATATAATCTTCAATTTCTTTTTTATTGTTAACTCTTGATGCTGCTGCTAATCCGTGTTTTGCTAATAATAAATAGTTAGCTTGTTTTATAATTGTTTCTTCATCTTTTGAAGTATCAGTTTTTAATTTATCTATGAAAATAGATTTTAAATTATCCATGAATTCATTCATTTGATCTTTTATCATTTGATCTTCAATGTCAGCAAATTCATTATATGTGTTGGTTAATAAACATCCTTTTTGATTTCCAAATTCATCTGGTTTATTTATAGAATCATAAAAAAAAGTTTTAATGTCATCAATTCCATTAGTTCCGTTTTTTAGTTTTTCAAACATGTTGTTGTTTTTAGCCTTGTAGCATTTAAGACTTTCAAGAAAAACACCGTGTTTATTCCCAAAACTAGCATAGATAGAAAATTGGTTGATGCCCATTTCTTTTTCTAACATACGAACAGAAGTATTTTCATAACCATTTTTCCAGAAAAGAACCATTGCTTTTTCTATTACTTCTTGCTCGTTATATTTTTTTGTTCTTGCCATTTGTGTTTTAATACATTACAAAACTAAGCACTTGCTTTGAAATAATAAAATTATTTAGGATATTTTAACAAAATCAAAAAAAAACTCCGAAATGAATCGGAGTTTAATAAACTAACTTAAAAATAACAAAAATAGAATTGGAAAGAGTAGGCCAGCTACTGCGAGTTTCCAACCTCTTTTTTTAAAGGTGTGTTTTCCGTGTTTAACCATTAATGTTCCGGTAATTGCAATAATGATTAATGAAATTCCGAATATATCTGAAAAGTAAATCCACCAATTTGAAGTGTTTTTATGCAACAACATAGATTGACTAATGAATGGTGTTTTAATAAATTGTACTATTTCACCTTTACCCGTTTTTACATCAACTTCAACTTCTGTATTTTCAAATTGCATTTTAAATTTACCTTTTCTGACCATATGACGTTTTACTTTGTCATCAATTTTTAATTCTTTGGCTAAATTTTCTGCAAAAGCATCATTAATCTGAGATTCTTCTGGTAATGAGATTTGAATTGTTTTTGCTTCAATTGTATATTTATCAGAATGCCAATCGTTTCTGTGGTTCATCAAAATTCCAGAAAAAGCAAATGTTATGATTAATCCTAAAAAGAAATATCCTAAATCTCTGTGTAATTCTCTTGCGTTAATTTTTTTCATGTGTGATTAAAATTTATAATTTAAAGCAATTGAATAATTTCTTGGTGCTATTGGGTTAACACTGTTATCATCATGAACATTATAATTCAATTCATTAAAAACGTTACTTAATTTTGTACTAATTCTAAATTGATTGAATGTATATCCTAAAGTAGCATCAACCTGAATGAAATCTTGTAAATAAATTAATTGTCTGTTGTCATTTGCAACTTGAGTTCTTGTAGAACGACCAGCGTATCTTTCTCCAAAATATGTAGAGATTAATCCTAAATTTATTCCTTTTAATTTTCCTTCACTAAATAAATAATTTGCACTTAGATTAGCTGTGTTTTTTGGATTATACCTTAATAAACTTCCAGCAATATAATAGCCTTCATCTAAGAATTTAGTTTCATTAAAACTATATCCAGCAATCATGGTTAACCCTTTTGTTGGGTTCGCTGTAATGTCTACTTCAACACCTTGACTTCTTACTTCACCAGTTAATACTTTTACATAAGAATATGAGTTACCATTAGCTAAAGATTGTTGATAGAATTTATCGTTTGAAATTTGATAAGCCGTTACATTTAGATATAATTTATCTGTAAATAATTTGTTTTTTATTCCAATTTCGTATTGATCAACTATTGATGGTTCTAAAGCCTTTCCTGTGTCATCTTGTCCAATATTTATATCAAAAGAATTTGAGTAGGTTGCGAAAATAGAATGATTTTTCGTTGGTTGATAGATAAGACCTATTCTTGGAGAAAATGCGCCATCATAATTTTTAGTACTAGTAATGCTGTTGTCTGAGTATTTAATAATATCACTTCTTGTGTCTTGATAACTATAACGAATTCCTGTTAAAACTTTAATTTTTTCAGTAAAACTTATTAAATCTTGAGCATAAATTCCAAATCTACTTATAGGTGCATCTGTTAGAGTGTTTTTTAAAAGACTTGGAATTGCAGGTTCTAATGAAGTGTTATAATTTTCAAAAATATTTATAGTATCATAATTAGTAAATTGATTATAAGCAGTTGTAGAGGTTTTGAAATTTTCAATATCAGCACCGATTAAAACATTATGTTTAACACTTCCTGTTGTGAAAAGTCCATTTAAGTCTAGTTGTTGCATAAAATAATTATCTTTTGCTTCAGTTCTTTGGATACTTCTGTTCCAATCACCATTTGTTTGTACCCCTCCATTTGTACCTGTATTTGGTCTAGTGTTTGAGAATAATTCTGTATCATAATAACGAATACCATTTACGAAGTTTAAATTCCAGTTAGGATTAAATCTATGGTTAATTGTAATTGTGTTCGCAAATTGTTGGCTATCATATTTACCCCATGAAACTCCTAAGAATCTGTCACGTGGCAAGTCAACTACTTTGTAATCTATGATTCCTGCACCAAAATCTGGAGTTCTAGAATCTTTAGTGAAGTCTGTTTCAATTAATATATCTGTGTTTTTTGAAAGTTCAAACTTAAAAGATGGATTGATATAAAAACGTTCAGATTCTACGTTATTTCTATAACTATCTGCTTTCTCATACGAACTATTTATTCTGAAAGCTGCTGTTTTGTTTTTATTTAAAGCGCCATAAACATCCAAAGTTGGTTTAATTGTATTAAAGCTTCCATAATTTAAACCTACTTCACCTCCAAATTCATATTTGGGTTTTTTAGTTACTAAGTTTAAGATTCCACCTGGAGAAACATTTCCGAAAAGCATTGCAGCGCTTCCTTTTAGAAACTCTACTCTTTCTAAGCCAGAAGTTTCTATACTCATACCATTAAAATATCTAATTCCGTTTTTGAATGTATTAGAACTAGAAAGAGAAAATCCTCTAGACGCAATTTCTTCTTGATAGCCACCAGTTGTTCCCATGATGTAAACACCATTAGCATTTTTTAAAATATCAGTGATTGAATTTACTTGTTGGTTTTGTAAAGTTGCACTACTAATTACTGAAGAAGCTTGGGGTAAATCCATAGGTTTTATTGAAGTTTTTCCTATCGAAATTGTATTGTCCATGTTTTTTCCTGTCACAACCACTTCTTGAAGATTGTATTTTTTGATTTTTACAGTATCATTTTCAAGAGTAATATCACCCTCATATTTATAACTGTCTTGAGCATATAAACATAGACTTAAAAGTGAAATACCAACTGTTAAACATATTTTTTTCATTCTTTATTTAGATTTAATTAAAATAACGATGCAAAAATAGTACGTGTTTTTTAATTAACAAAACTTATTTAGACTTATTTTAAATAAAGATTTTAAGACATTGATTTTCAATTTAAAAAAAGAGAAATTTTAACATTACCAACACAACATTTTTTTCATTATCTTTGCACTCCAATAAAAGAATACAAGATGTTAGAAAGACTTCAATATGTAAAACAACGTTTCGATGAAATATCAGATTTGATTATTCAACCTGATGTTATTGCCGACCAAAAGCGTTATGTGCAATTAAACCAAGAATATAAAGGTTTAAGAGATTTAATGGAAAAGCGTGAAGAGTTAATTAATTTAACTGCTAATATAGATGAAGCTAATGAAATAATTGCAGATGGTTCTGATGCCGAAATGGTTGAAATGGCTAAAATGCAATTAGACGAAGCTAAAGAACGTATGCCTGAATTAGATGATGAAATTAAATTTTTACTGATTCCAAAAGATGAAGAAGATTCTAAAAACGTGATGGTAGAAATACGTGCGGGTACTGGTGGAGATGAAGCGTCTATTTTTGCAGGAGATTTATTTCGTATGTATACCAAATATTGCGAAAGTAGAAATTGGAGAACTTCTGTAGTTGATATTAGTGAAGGAACATCAGGTGGTTTCAAAGAGGTTATTTTCGAAGTTACTGGAGAGGATGTATATGGAACTTTAAAATTTGAAGCTGGTGTGCATCGTGTACAACGTGTGCCACAGACAGAAACACAAGGTCGTGTGCATACATCTGCAGCAACGGTTATGGTTTTGCCAGAAGCTGAAGAATTTGATGTTCAAATAGACATGAATGATGTTCGTGTTGATTTCTTCTGTTCGTCTGGTCCTGGTGGTCAATCGGTAAATACAACTAAATCTGCTGTTCGTTTAACGCATATACCAACTGGATTAGTGGCTCAATGTCAAGATCAAAAATCACAACATAAAAATAAAGATAAAGCTTTTACAGTATTACGTTCTCGTTTATATGAAAAGGAATTAGCTATTAAACAAGCCGAAGATGCTGTTAAACGTACTTCTCAAGTAAGTAGTGGTGACCGTTCTGCTAAAATTAGAACTTATAATTACTCACAAGGTCGTGTAACTGATCACAGAATTGGTTTAGATGTTTTTGATATGGATGGCGTTATGAATGGAAAAATTCAAAAATTTATTGATGAACTTCAATTGGTAAATAATACAGAGAAATTAAAAGAATCTGAGGTTTTTTAATTTTAGACTTTATATAAATAAAAAACAGCGAGATATTTCTCGCTGTTTTTTTTTGTTAAGCACTTGCTAAACTTAATAATTGTAAATTAACAATTATTTTTTTGCATCTGCGTTTTCTTCTGATTTTGATCCCATTCTGTTAACAGTATACATTGGAGCAAATTTAATTTTAATTCCAGCGATTTTTCTGTTATCTGAAGATGATAAACCTTCATTTTCTACTGTGTTTTTTCTAGTATCTAAAGCTTCATAAGTCAATTTAATTTCATCCCAATCTTCTCTTGAATACGAATCTTTGTTTTTTTCAACTGTAGTATAAAAGTTTTCATAAACACTTAAGATATTATCTTTGTTTACCCAATTAAACTTCATGTCATCATTAACATAACTATCTCCAAAGAATGTTTTGTACATAGTCATTTTAGCATTGTCTGCATTCATTTTTTCATTTTCAGCTACAACTTTTACCTTGTATTCTTCATATTTTGTTGAAGAGTTTTCAACTTTTGTTTGAAGTGCTTCTTTGTCTTTTGCTTCAGCAAGAGATGTTTCTGCATCCATTTTCATTTTTTCATAATCCGTCTGAATAGTTTCCCAGTTTGCTGCAGCCTCTGCTTGAGCAACATTACTAATTGAATCCACATACTTTTCATATGAGTCCACAGATTTTTGAGCCATTTCTTGTTTCTCGTCTTTACAAGAAGTAAAAACTGTTGCTAATGCAACTAATCCTAATGTTAATTTTAAGTTTTTCATATTTATTATTTTTAAATTATTTTATAAAATTATTTATTTATACTAGTTAAGTTGTTACAAGATTATTTCTATATCTTATATAATTAATAGTTTAATTCACAATAAAATATGTTTATGTATGTGAATTTGAATCTACATTCTTTGATATGAAATTAGTTATTCCATATTGTAAAATATAACCTGCTATTTTTTTAAATGTTGATTTAGACTTTCCAATTAAAAGTTTTTTTGAAAGATATCCCCCAGCAATGCTAACAACCGATTGTAACAGGTTTGATTTTATTTCGGAAGATTCTTTAAAATCTACTAATGCTTGATTTAACAAGTTAACTGGTTTAACACTTTCATAGGTTAAAGCTAATTGTTGTTTTAGCTCATCAAATTTTAAATTTCTTTGACGTACTAACTCATCAATTGCTAAATCTAATTCTTCATTTTGGTTTCTATATGATTTCATTCTTTGATGTGTTTGAATTAGTTCTTTTAACTTTTGTTTTTAATAATTTTGAAATTATTAAATTGGTTAAAGGAATTTTTAAAATTTTATTACTGTAATAAAAAATTACAATTGAAAATACTAAATAGATTCCAGAAACAATTAAAAATCCTAGATACACTTCGTCTAATAATTTTCCAATATAAAGACTTAAGGCTATGTTTAAAAATAAAGAGAACATTGCAAAAACCAGGATCAAAACTAACCTTGCGAATAATGATGAAAGTACATCTGCAGTTTTATCAATAGCATTTAGTCTAAAAAGCGCTATACTCGTTTCTGTATATTCTGTTGCTTTTTGATATAATAATTCCATGTTTTTGGCAATATTGTCCATTATAATTTATTATTTAGTAATTTGTTTTTTTACATTTTTTAATTCTTTTTTTCCTTCTTCTAGCAAATCTTCCCCAGTGCTAACCATTGTGTTGTATTTTTCAGAAACTGTGTCTAAAAATTCATCAAAACTGTCTTTCAAGCTATCTTTAGCTTCATTGGTTTTTTTGGCAATTTTTTTTCTAGTTTTAGATCCTTTGTCTGGGGCAAATAAGATTCCTAAAGCTGCACCTACTGCAACACCACTTAATACTCCGATTATTGTTTTACTTGTTTTCATAATATTTATTTTATAATTAATTTTTAATACTCTATTTTAAATTCCTTTTCCTTTTATCAATCTTAATAAGATTGCAATTACTGCAATTACTAATAATATGTGAATTAAACCACTTGCGCTGTATAAAAAGAAGCCCAAAGCCCATAAAATCACTAAAATAACTGCTACTATATATAATAAGTTTTGCATGATTTCTATTTATTTAATGTTAATTATTAATTTAATTTTAATGCTAAATACACACTAATATTACTGTTTTTTCCATCAGGAAATGTGTAAGTTGTTCCTCCAGCAGTTCTTTCTTTACCTACTGTAGATAGTCCATAGTTATAACGTGCTCCAATACCTATTGATTCAAAGTCGAAACCTAATCCAGCAGATAATCCTACATCAAATTTATTGAAGTCATCATTGTCGAAGTTGTCTTCAAAATCAAATGTTCCACCATCAGTTTCATTTGTTACTTGACCGTCAATTAAATAAGCAAAATAAGGTCCAGCATGTACATTGAAATTTTTAGTTAGATTAATTTTTACTAACACAGGAACTTCAATATAATTTAATTTGAATTTTGCTTTACCAGTTGCAAAAGCATTGTCATAAACTAGTTCTGATCCTTTTCTACTAAATAAAAATTCTGGTTGAATAGCAATAAAGCTTGTTACAGGTATTGATGCGTAAAAACCCGCATTAAAACTTGTTAAAACATTGTTGTCATCAACATCTTCTGTGTACATGTTTGAAAAATTTACACCACCTTTTACACCAATTTGTGCGTTTGCTGAGTCATTTGTTTGTGCTTGTACATTTGTAAATGCCGCTCCAAAACAAAAGATAAGAGCCGAAAATAATTGAATTCTGTTTTTCATAGTAATTAGTTTTTTTTTGTTGATTTTTTTAATAATTTTTTCTCGATTTCTTCATTACAAAGATGCAACTTGTTCGTACCTATTTTGTTATAAGATAATTTGTATGTTTTATAGAATTTCCATTTACTATTTTTAATTCAGTTTATAAATAAAAAACTCCTCTTTAATAAAGAGGAGTTTGTGCATATGAGTTAGAATTATTTGTATTATCTAGTTAGATAGTTTTTTTTTAATTTGCTGATGTTCATTTTCTGCTTTTTGTACAGTTTTTTGTTCTGAAGTTACTTCAACAGTATATATCAACTCTGCAAATTTTGAAGGAGAAATGGGTTTTGAAAATTTTATAGCATAACTTTTAGCAAATTCAGCTCCAAAATATAAAATAACAGAAGAGTAATAAACCCATACCATTAATATAACAAAAGAACCAGCTGTTCCATAAACATCTTGTAAGTTTGAATTTGCTATGTAAAATGAGATTAAAAATTTACCGATCATAAACAGAATAGCTGTTGTAAATGAGGCTAATTTAACTTGTCTCCATTTTATCTCTGCATCGGGTAATATTGTAAAAATAGCTCCAAATAATAAAGAGATTATTATAAAAGTAATTAAGTTATTGGTTATGTAGACAAGGTAAAAAGCAACATCTGAAAATTGGGAAAAAAACCGATTACTTAACGTATCCATTATTGTTGTTATGCCTAATGAAACTAAAAGGATAAATCCAAAACTACCGATTACACCAAAGGACAATAAACGAGCTTTTATGTATAACCAAAAACCAGATTTCTTTTTAGGTTTAATTCCCCAAATCGTATTTATTGAATCCTGAATTTCAGCAAATACAGAAGTTGCTCCAATTAATAAAGTTATAACTCCAATTATTCCGGCTAAAGTTCCTTCGTTTGATAATGCTAGATTTTCAATTATATTTTGAATTTGATTAGCACTTGCTGGACCAACAAAATTTTTTATTTGATTGTATATGGTTCCTTCTACAGCTTCTCGACCTAAAAAAATATCAGATAAAAATAAAATAACAAGAAGTAATGGTCCTAATGAAAACATGGTAGTGTAGGCTAATGCAGCACTCATTTTTAAAACTTTGTGTTCTAAAAAACCTTCAAATGCATTTTTAATTACTTGAAAAAGTGCAGCCATATTTTTTTTAAAGGAATTCATTTTTAAATTTCTAGTAATTCTTCTAAAGAATCATTATTATCAATTAGGATATCTTTTGACTTATCTGCAAAATTTCTGAATTGTTTATCTTTTGAAACTTTTTCAATAGAATCTAATAATGTTATTTGATATTTTATTTCCTTTTCAAGCAAAGAAATTAAGTAGTAGCTTGAATTTATTCCCTTTAGGAAATTTTGATTTAAATTTAATTCAAAGATTGGTTCTGGAATTATTATTAAATTCTCTTCTGTTATTCTTTTTAAATCATATTCTAATTTTTGATGGTCTTTTTTAATTTTTAAAATTATTTGCGATTCTTTTAATTCTTTAGAATTATTAAATGCGATGGAAGCAATATCGAGAACTTTTCTATTTGTTTCGTTTAATATTGCGACAGTTCTAAAATTAATTTTTGACTCTAACTCACTATCCTTTTCAGTATATATACCATTGCTATTTGTTTTCTCCCTTTTCTCATTACAAGATGAAAATAGAATTATTAGCAATGCTAAAATGTAAGTATGAAATTTTAAATGTGGGGACTTTAACATGATGTAATTTTATTACAAATTTCAGAAAAAGTTCTCCAATTAATTTATAAAATTTAAATTGAAAGTTATATAATTTTCATGTTTGTTGTTGATGTTCTAAAATTAGAATTATTAAACAGGAAAATAAACCGTAAAAGTAGCACCTTCTCCTAACTTACTTGACGCAAAAATTTGTCCGTCATGAGTTTCTACAATTTTTTTACAAATAGCCAATCCTACACCAGTACCTTGATATTCTGTTTTGCCATGAAGACGGTTAAACAATAAAAATATTTTTTCTGCATTTTCTTGATCAAAACCAATTCCGTTGTCTGAAAATTCAATCTTATAATATTTACTAGTACTCTTGTCTTTTAATTTAGGTTCATCTTTGGCAATGATTTCACTAAAACTAATGTCAATTACTGGAGCAACATTATTTTTTGCATATTTTAATGAGTTGCTCAATAAATTTGTAAAAAGCTGTTGTATTTGAAAACTGACTCCTTTTATTTCAGGTAAATTGCCGTAATTGATTATTGCTTTTTTATCTTCAATGTTTTGAGATAATTCTAAGAGACTATTGTTTAACTGTTCGTTTAAATCTGTTCGTTCAAATACTTTTTCTGTTCTGTTGGTTCTAGAATATTGTAATAAATCATTAATTAGAACTCGCATTCTATTTGATGCTTTTTCGATTCTGTTTAAATATTCTTTACCAAAATCGGATAGGTTTTCTTTTTCCTTATCATTTATTCTTGAAATAAACGTCTGTATTTTTCTTAAAGGTTCTTGTAAATCATGACTGGCAACATGGTTAAATTCATTTAACTCTTTGATGTTTTGTTCCAGTTCTTTGTTTCGTTCTCTTAATTGTTGACTTTTATTATAGTCTTCGGTAACATCTTGTGTAGTTCCAATCATACTAGCTGTTCCACTTAAATCTTTGAACGATTTTGCTATGGTTTTAAAATGTCGAACTTCTCCATCAGTTCTAATGATTCTATAGTCCATTGTTGGAATTTGCTTTGTCTTTAAAGCACTTTTATTAGCTTCAATTACAACTTGTCTATCTTCTGGATGAACAAATTCTAATAATTTTTCTATAGATGGAATAAAAGATTGAGGATCGCAACCAAGTAGTCTAAATTTATTATCTGAGTAGGCAAATTGTAATGTGTCATAATTTAAAACCCAGCTTCCATAACTACCTAATATTTCTGCTTGTCTGCTAGATTCGTCAAATATTTTTAATTCTTTATTTACTTTTACTAAATCTTCGTTACTGATTTTTAATAATTCGTTTTTTTGATGCTCTTCAGTTACATCTTCAGTTACACCTAATATGGTTTTGTTTTTTAATTTATCTATAAAAAGTTTTCCTGTAGCTCTTAATAATCTTACTTCACCATCAGCTCTATTGATTTTGAAGTAAGAATAAGGTAATTCTTCATCGTCTAATATTTTTTGGATAATTTCATTAACTGATCCAATATCATCGTTAACAACAAATTTTAAAAAATTATCATTACTTGCTTCAAATGATTGAGGTTCTACACCTAAAATTCTATATAAATTGTCGGAATAAATTAATTTATTGTTGTTTAAATTCCATTCCCAAGTTCCAAAGTGAGAAAGAATCTCGGCTTGATAACTTAAAAACTGAGATTTGTTTAATAATATGTTGGCAGCTTGTAATTTTTCAACATCTTTTGTAGTTTGGTAATAGGCAAATATTATGAGAAGTAAGGTTATAAATAAAACACCAATTGTTAAGATTGGAGTAAGATATATTTGACTGTTATATTCTGAATTTCTTTTTTTGAGATGAGTTTCTTCTAAATCAACCATTTCGTTTAATTTATCTCTAATATCAACTAATAGTTTACTGCTTTCTCTAAAGTTTTTTTTGAAATTATTATTACTTACAATATTAACTCTTCTGCTTTGTTCAGAATACGTTTTCATGTATTCATATCTTTTATTAACTATTTTAAAAAGATCAAGAAGGTTTTCTTGTTGTTTTGGACTGTCTGAAGTTAATTTTTTTAAAATTAAAAAAGTATTGTTTACATTTTTGGTTGCTGTTCTATAAGGTTCTAAGTAAACGGTGTCTTTTGAAATTAAGTAACCTCTAATACTATTTTCTGAATCTTTTATGTAAGAAAACAAATGTTCTAATTCTAATTTAACTTCATAAGTATGCATTACTAATTTTGAAGATTCTGATATACTATTGACATGCTTAAATGTAATGGCTCCAATAAATAGAATTACAAATAAACTTATTGTGAAAATAATTTTATGAAATATAGAGGATTTATGTTTAAAATCTTTTAGTGGCATTATAGTCTAAGTAAAAAATTATCTTTATTTAATCCGCTGGTGTGATATTGCCAATTTATTGTAACTACATCTGACAATATTTTTTTTAAATCATTAAAGTTGCTCGGCTTTTTAATGTAAATATTAGCACCTAAAACAAAAGTATTTTCTACATCTGCTTCTGATGATGAAGTAGAGTAGATCGCTATAGCAATATCTTTAAACCTATCATTTAGTTTGATTTCTTTTAAACATTCAATTCCGTTTAAAATAGGCATGTTTAAATCTAAAAAAATAATATTAGGCAAAACAGTTTCTGGATGATCTAAAAAGTTAATTAATTCGCGACCATTTTTAACTGTATTTACGACTGTATTAATTTTCAGTTCATCAAAAGCATCAGTGAAAAATAATCTATCATCTTCATCATCATCAGCCAAAGTAATTAGGATATAATCTTCTTGCATTTTTTTTAGTTTATGTTTTTTGTTGCGTTTTCTCTTCGTTTTTTTATAATTCTTTGAAATGCAGATGGTGTTATTCCAGTAGTGTTTTTGAACTGTGAACTCAAATGAGCAACACTCGAATAATTTAATTTAAAAGCAATTTCGGTTAAAGATAATTGATTACTAATTATTAATTGTTTAGTATATTCAATCTTTTGCATTATGATAAAGTTCTCAATAGAAGTATATGTAACCTCGGAAAATAAATTCGATAAATATCCGTAACTGTGACCAAGCTTTTCGGCTAAATAAACAGAGCTTTTTACGTTAATAATTTCATCAACATAGACCATATCAACAATTGTGTCTTTAATTTTTTGAATTAAAATTGACTTTTGATTTTCAACTATTTCTATTCCATAAGGACTTAGTGAATTACTAAATTCTTCTAATTTATCATTAGATATTTTTCCTAAAAACTCAACTTCTCCAAACCCTAAGATTTTATGTTTTATTTGATGTTCTTCTAACTTTTCTTCAAGAACTTTTTTGCAAATTGAATTAAAGTCAAATTTTATAAATACTTTCATAGTTAATTCTTTATTTCGTAAATTTATTAAAATTAAAATTAATATTTTTAATTCTCTTCGATTCTTTCGTAGGAAACAATTGTTGTTGGTAAATTAAATCCATTTGATTTTAAATTTTTATAAATAAGTAATTGCAAATCAGATTTTAATTTTCCACCTGGTGCTTTAACTTCATCTGTTCTGTACCAATAAAAGACTGCAATATTGACAATGTCATTTTCAATTTTATCTACAAGTACCGTGTGCATTGGAATATTTAAGACAAATTCGTTTTCTTTTAAAATGGAATTGATTAATTCAAAAGCATCTTCAATTTTATCATCATGAGCTACACTAACTATAAAGTCACTTCGCATTAATTCATCTATAGTAAAGTTTTCTAGATTGTTTTTTAAGATAGAAGCATTTGGAATATATGCGTCAATTCCGTCCAAAGTTTTAATTGTAGTCGAACGTAAACTCATTTCAATAACTCTTCCTTTTACATTGTCTATTTGGATTAAGTCTCCAATTCTAAAAGGCCTTTGAAAAGCCATTAAAATTCCTGCTAAGAAATTTTCTCCTATATCTTTCAGAGCAAAACCAATTATAAATGTAGATAATCCAGCTGCGGCTAAAATTTTATTTGTTACATCATCAAAGCCTAAAATTCCTAAACAAATTACGAATAAAATTATAGTTAAGACTAACGAAATTATACTCAAAATAAAATCAGCTATTAACGGATCATTTGCTTTAGAAACGATAATTTTATTAGCATATTTATTGATTAATTTAATAATAAGTAAACCAGCAATAAGTATAAATAGTGAAAATAAAACGGTTGGCAAATGACTAATCAAACTTGACCAAGATTGAGTTATAGATTGTTTGAATGTGTCTATTTCTGAATACATATATTAGAATTTATTTTTTGTTTTTCTCTGCTTCTTTTTCAGCCTCTTTTTTAGCTCTTTCTTTTTCTCTTTCCTTCTTTTTGAAATAGCCTCTTAATAGAAAATTATGTTTGGCAGCTTCCATGTTTTCTTCTAAACCTTTGGAACTTTTTCTCAAATTCTCCATTGTTTTATCTAGGTCTTTTGCCATTCCTTCATCATTCATTAATTTGCCAATTGTTCCTTCACCATTATTAATATCTGTTAGTAAAAAAGCTAATTCGTCTGTAATTATTTCTGCATTTTCAGCCGTAACTTTTATAGATGAAAGTATATCGTCAAACTCCACTGGTTCAAACGATTTAATTTTTGCTCCATCTTTTATTTCTGGTGACTTTGCGCTACCTTGAGAAATACTTAAAATTTTATCACCAATAACACCTTCAGAAGCAATGGAAGCTTTACTATCTTGTTTAATGAATTTTTTGACATCATTATCAATCGTAGCAATTACGTTTACAGTCGAATCATTTATAATTTCGATATTCTCAATAGTTCCAACAGAAATACCTGAAAAACGAACTTGACCGCCAACTTGTAAACCACTAACGTTACTAAAATTGGTGGAAATTTTGAATTTAGAACTAAACAAATTTTGGTTAGAACCTATAAAAAATATTATTGCGAATAATATCAATAAGCCTAAAGATACAAAAATGCCGAGTTTGATTTTATATGTGTTTTTGGTTGTTGTCATGTTTTCTTATTTAAAAAATGATTTAATATAGGGATCACTATCTTTTGAGAATTCTTCTAATGTTCCTTCTTTATATACTTTTCCGTCTTTTATCATAATAATTCTATCGGCTACAGTTTGTACACATTTGATGTCGTGTGTAATTATTATTGAAGAGTTGTTGAATTTGTTTTTAGTATCATTTATTAAATTACTTATTTCGTCTGAAGTAATTGGATCTAAACCTGTAGTTGGTTCATCATAAAGAATGATTTTTGGATTAACGACTAAAGTTCTTGCTAAACCAATTCTTTTTTTCATTCCTCCAGAAAGTTCAGAGGGCATTTTGTCAATAGATTCAGGCATGCTTACATTGGCTAAGGCTTCTTCAATTTTAGTTGTGACTTCTTCTTTTGAAAAATCTTCATTCAGTCTTGAAAGTGCGAAAGTTAAATTTTCTCTAACTGTCATTGAATCATAAAGAGCAGCACCTTGAAAAAGAAAGCCGATTTTTTTTCGTACTTCAATTAAGTCTTCTTCCTTAATATTGGTTAATTCATTATCTCCAACTTGAATGCTTCCTTCATCATGTTTTAAAAGACTAACAATACATTTTATCAAAACCGATTTTCCTGAACCTGATTTTCCTAATACTACTAAATTTTCTTTTTCGTGTAATTGAAGCGTAACTCCATCAAGTACTTTTTGATCTCCAAAGCTTTTTTTGAGATTCTTAATGTCTATGATTATATTTTTTTCCATTATAGTAAATCGGTTATTTGTACAGCAATTAAGTCTACAATGATTAATAATAATGAAGCGGTTACTACAGCAGAATTAGCAGCAATTCCAACACTTTCTGTTCCTCTTCCTGCATTAAACCCTTTGTAGCAACCTACCAAACCTATAACAGCTCCAAAAAAGAATGATTTTATAATAGCAGGAATGATGTCAATAAATTCTACACTTTTAAAAGCTTGTGTTATGAATAGTTGTAGACTTACATCATCTTTAATATTTACGCCTAACCAACTTCCAAAAATCCCTATAGCATCAGCATATAAAGTTAGAATTGGAATCATAACTGTTGCGGCTAAAACTCTAGGAATAATCAGAAAATTTACTGGATTCGTATTGGAAACTTCCATAGCATCAATTTGTTCTGTAACTCGCATTGAACCTAATTCTGCTCCCATACTCGAGCCTATTTTTCCGGCACAAATTAAAGCTGTAATGACTGGTCCCATTTCTCTAATTAAAGAAACAGCAACCATTCCTGGCAACATGGCAACAGCACCAAATTCAACTAAAGGTGGTCTTGATTGTATGGTTAAAACCAATCCTATTATGATTCCAGTTATAGAAATTAAACCAACAGATTTATTTCCAATTTGATAGCATTGTTTTAAAAATTCTTGAAATTCTAATTTATTAGTAAATAGATTTCGTGTTATGTTTTTTAAATAATCTACAACATTGGCAACATTGATAAAAAAAGTAACAAAAAACTCTTTCATCTCAATGATAAAAGAATTATAATCGGTTAATTTTTTATTTAATTTTGTTGGCATTATGTGCAGTTTGATTATTATAACAAACTTACAATATAGACAATCTGAAAAATTACATAATTTAAGGAATTCTTTATATAATTAATCTGCAACTAAAAAGGATAACCAATGGCCAAGTTGAATATTAAATTTTCTTTTCTCCAAGTTCCATCAGCAAAATCTATATCACCCATGACCCAACGATTACCTTCAGGTAAATAAGGTTTTCTTAAAGGAAAAGCCAAATCGGTTCTTAAAATTAAAAAACTAAAATCAAAACGCAAACCAACTCCAGCTCCAACAGCTAATTGATTTAGAAATCGACTTGTAAATTCTGCTCCAGGTTTTTCGTCAGTTTCATTTAAAAACCAAATATTTCCTGCATCTACAAAAACAGCTCCTTTGACAAAATCATAAATTTGTGCTCTAAATTCTGCATTCATTTCTAATTTTAAATCTCCTGATTGATCTGGTAAAAATGAATTTGTGGTTTCATTACCGTTAAAAGTTCCTGGTCCAATTGATCTTGCTCTAAAAGCTCTAATGCTACTTGTTCCACCAATAAAAAATTGTTTGATAAAAGGTAATTCTTTAGAATTTCCATAAGGAATTCCTGCACCAATAATAATTCGACTGGCAAGTTTTGTTTCTTTAGTAAAATTATAATAATGACGAAATTCGAGCTCTGCTTTAGTATATTGACTAAAAGGAACACCTAAAATAGTTTTTGGATCGTTATAATCATTTGCACCTAAAATTAGACCTAAAGAGTTTCCAGATAAATCAATTCCACCTCTAAAATAAATGTTGTTTTTTTTGTTGGGCAACATTGTGTTAGTGTAAGTATAATCATAAGTTGTTCCTAAGATTAGTTGTTTGTCAATCACTTTTTGTAACGAAGGATTTGCATCAATTTGTTCTTTGTATAAATCAGAAACATTATTGGATGAAGTGAAAGCAATATTAAGCACTTTTAAATTGTGTTCTTTTCGTTCATTTTCTTTCCAAATATAACCAAATGAACTGTTCAAAGTTTTCAATGAATAAAGTTGTGTTCTTAATTGGTATTCATAACCAATCAACGCTTTTGTACGAGGCACAAAGGCACTTCCAGAAGTCCTTTTTACTGGAGAAATGAATCTTGGCCAAGTTAAGCTGGCTTCTCCACCAAAACGATATACGTTAAAACCATTATTTTGACCGGAAACTTGGACTTCTAAACCTGCAAATGCTGAAATTTTTAATAATTCGGCTCCTTTAAATGTATTTCGATTGCTCCAATTGATGTTTAATTCTGTTCCAGAATAATTGGCCGAGTTGGTTTTGGCAATTGCTTCAACCTGAATGGATTTTTTGGGTAAAGGTGTTAGATAATAATATGTGTCTAATTGATTTTCAGTTGTGTTGGATTCTATAAAATCATTTTTGACAAATTTAAAAGTTCCTAATGTAATCAATCTATTTAATGATAAATTGTGTGTTGTTCTATTATACAAATCATCTTTTTTAAACAATAAAGTTTTTTCAAAAATTATAGGTTTAAAAACTACACGATTGTCAATTATGGTTAAATCTTTATGTTTTATCGTATCCATTTTTCGTGTAGAAATAGTATCTCTTTTTAAATTGAAACTTGGATAAACATAAATATTATTGATTTTATATTGATTTTTTGCTTTTTCAGGAATGTCGCTTTTAATTTTTAAAATTAAATCAACTTCATGATTAGCAACAGTACTATCCACTTGAACTAATAAATAATTCTCGTTAAAATAATAAAAACCTTGCTCTTTTAAATTAGCATCTATTCTAGTTCTTTCTGTTTTGATGAGATCTAAATTATATGGGTTTCCAACTTTTAATAAACTTTTTTCTTTTAGTTTATTGATTTCCTGACTTAAAAGAATAGAATCTTTTGGAAAAGTAACACTTTTAATTTTATATTGATTGTATAGTTTTATTTCATAATTGGCTTTTGCTTTTTTGTCATTTCTTGTTGAATCAGCTTTTGATTCTGCATTAAAAAAACCTTTGTTCTCTACAAAATTCTGAATTACTTTTTTATTGTATTCCAAATCAACTTCACTCATTAATACTGGCTCTTGTCCTAATTTATACTTTACCCAATGTTTAAAACCTTTTTCTTTTTTAACCGTATCATAAATGTTATAAAAAAAGATACTTGGTCGTATTCCAAAAATAGATTTATTAGGTTTTGGACGAATTAAACCTTCTAATTCTGATTCAATAGCTTTTCTAGTTTTTTTAGATTCTTCGCCTTTTTCTATTTTAATAGTATGACCAATATACAATAAATCTCCTTCTGGAATTTTACTTGTTCCGCTACAGCTCAAGAGTATTGAAACTGCAAAAATTAGTAAGATGTAACTATTTAATCTCATCCTTTTTATTTTCTTTTTTCTTGTTTTTACGTTTTTTACCAAATAATTCCCTGAATTTATTATAATTCATTGTAATAATAAATGCTACTCCGGTTTCAATAACTTGACCTTGCAAAGCTACCTGATAATTATTTTTTCTATAAGCTCTTACTTTATAACGACCATCTTTTGTAATTAAATAATCAACAGTAACATCACCAGCGATTGTAGTTGCTTGTTCATTTTCTTGTTGAGCACCATCAATGCCAAAACTACTTCCAACAGTAACTTTTAAACGGTCATTTAATAATTGTTTTGAAAGACCAATATTTAAATCAGTTCTTTCTTCTTTTTGCCCTGATGTATAATCTTCAGAAGATTCTAAATCAAAATTCAATTCAAACCCTTTTATTAAATCACCAGCTAAATTATTTAACTGTTGTGATAAAATTTTACTAGCACTTTGTTTAGCAATAAATGAACCGCTCAAGCCACCAGTTTCACTTTGAAAAGGATTTTCACCAATAAAACGATTCAGTAATAATAGTGCAAAAACTTGTTTGTTAAGAGCATCTTCATCTCTTCTTATTTGTTCTAATTTGGTTTGAGTAGTATTGATAATTTCTGTAGAAACAGAGTTATTTCCTTCAGGTAAAACAATGTCAAATGAAATTTCGGGTTGCAATAATTCACCTTTCATTTTTAATTCTGTTTCAAAAGTAATTCTTTGTTTATAGGTATTTCGGGTTTCATCTGTAATTCCAGATAATTGATCATCCACTAAATCTAAAGGAGAAGCATCAACTTTATAAATGGCAGTTATGTCAACATTTGCTGTTGTTGGTTCACCCGTCCAAAGAATATAACTTCCAGGTTTGATATCAAATCTTCTTTTAATTAAATTGAAATTCATCTCATAAGCACCACCAGTGAATTCATATTTTCCTGTCAAAGTTGTTTTTCCTGAAGGATCAATTCCACCAGTTAATTCTGCTTCACCTTGTAACTTTAAATAATCACCGTTAGCCTCATCAATGATAATTGAAATTTCAGCTTTTTTATCAATGGCAATATTTACCGAAGCATCAATTCCTTTTACTTCTGTTTGCGAAATTTGTTTTGTTGGATCTTTAATAGTGATTAAAACGGGTTGGTCTTGGTCTATGAATTCGACAATTCCTTCTCTATCTGCAATGGATGGATCACTTTGTGGTAAAACAATGGTAAACTTTGTGTCTGGATTAATAGTAATAGTTCCATCTATAATTGGACTATCAAGTGTCCCTTTGATTCCTAAATTATTGTCTAAATACAATTCACCATAAAATAAATCATTGTCTTTTGCTTTTGAATTTACAGCTCTAAAGTTTTTGGCAACTACATTTAAGTTAAACCCTAAATTAGTATAATCTTGACTATTAATATGTCCGTCAATAGTCAAAGGATTGCCATTTTCATCTTTTAATTTGAAATTATCAAAAACAATTTTATTGGAATTAAACGCAATATTATCGTTGATTAAATTAAATTTTGAATTTAATGGAACAACTAAAAAGCCAACATTATTAAACTTGATGTTTCCTAATACATTTGGATTTGATATATTACCATTTATATCTAGTTTACCCATTAAATAACCTTCGCTTTCTCTTAAATTATCTAAAGTAAAAGGTTGTAATGATTTCATTTGTAACTTCTGAATGTCAACTAAAAAGGCTATACTTTCATTGCTAATATTGTAATTTCCTTTTAAGTTTAATTGATTTTCGAAGCCTGATAACGTTAAATTGGCACTATATAAGTTAGCTGTTTTATTATCAACTTTTAGATTTACATTTCCTACAGTATCATTCTTGATTTTTAAATTTTCAACATCTAAATCGGCAACAAATAATAGGTTAGTGGTTACATTTTTAATCGTCGCTTCCCCGTTTATAGAACCACCAATTTCAAAATTTGACTTGGCAATACTAGTTAATGATTCTAATTCAAAATCTTCAAATTTTGCCACAATTGGAGAAGTAGCTACATTACTTTCTGATTGAAGTGAAAACAATTGTTGGTTGTTTTGAATTTTAAAATCCGAAACTAAAATTCCGTTTTTCTCAATTTTTATGATGTTTCCATCATCAATTTTCCAATCTTCATAATTCAGTAATAATTTTTCAGGATTTAAACTGATAATTGAACTTCCCAAACTGTCTTTGTAAATTCCAGAAATGATGTACTTATCTTTGCTTTCTGCATCTTTTATATTTAGTGCATAATCTACAGTACTGTCTTCTATTTTTCCAATTAATGTTGTTTTTGGAATTTCAAAATCAGCTATTTTTATTAGACCTAAAGAAGCATCATATAACAAAGTTTTTTCTTGAGTATTAACTTTTAATACACCATTTGAAACTTCATTGTTTGCATAATTTAATCTTGGTATGGAAGCATTTATTACAATTGAATCATTAATAGAATTATAACTTCCATTTAATGTGATTTCTGATAATTCTGTAAGTTCAGGAATTATTTTTTTAGTGATTTGATTGTCTTTGATAACGAATTCAAAATCTAAATTCTGATTTTCTTTATTTGGAACATATTTTTTATCCAATTTATAATATTTTGAAATTGAATTGGTCAATTGATCAGCAATTGTAGATAGTTTGTAATTTCCAGAAATTAATCCATTGGCAAACTGAGATTTTAAGATAATTGAATCTTTTTCTAAATTTGAAATTGCTCTAATACTAATTGTGTCTAAAGGAAATTGCTCTTTTTCTAAAGCAACTATAAAATTATTGGCATTTATAATTCCATTTAAATTATCAGGATTTAAATCATCAAAATTTGCTGTAATATTTCCTCTCATTTTTAAAGGACCAGCATGAAGATTCAATTTATTTAAATCCACAAGTTCGATGTTCAACTTCAAATCTACTGTTGGTTTTTCTGAATTGGAAGAACCTTTTGCATCTAAAACAAAATTTAAATTGGGATCAGTAGAACTAGCATTCGCAACAAATAAACCATTGTCAATAGTTCCATTGATGTTTATGTTGTTGTAATTATATTCATTAAATCTGGCTTTTACAATTTTTGAAGTCAGTTTAGCTGTTGCTGTTGAAGGATCAAAACTTCTTCCATTTATGGTTGCATTTGCAGTTACTTTTCCGAATTGTTTGTTTTTTATGAATTTACCTAAATCGAAATTTTTTACACTTGCATCAGCAATATATTTCTCGTCATTTTTTCTCGATTGATCGAAAGTAGCTTCTACAATAGCATTTCCAAGAGAACTTTTTAAATCTAGATTGGTTTCAAATACATTGATACTTCCTTTGAAATTTCCTTTGAAATTAAACTTTTCTGGTAATTGAATGTTATTTGGAATTGTGTTTTTTGGTGTAAACGAATAAATGTCTTTTGATGTACTTTCAAAATTTAAAATTGTCAAATCAAAAAAGCTAGTATCAATATTTGGCAAACCTTTAATGGTTCCATTTATGTCGACTTTTGTTTTTCCAATTCCAGAAGCATTAAATCTATCAATAATTAAATTGTCTAATTTTCCTTTAATATTAGCATTAAAACTTACAATTGCATTAGGATTATTTCTGAAAATGTCATTCGAATTCAACTCTGGAACAAGCAACAAAACATCTTTGAAACCTAATTTGCTGTCTTTTAAATCAGCATCTAAAGTTAAGTTTTCTAAATTATTGGTAAGTGATTCAATAGAAGGATAAGTCACTAAAATATTATTTTGTAAAGTAGTTTGAGGTGTTTTAAGCGATAAGTTTTTCAATGAAGCACCTTTTGAATTGTAATCGAATTCAGTGGCTAATTCGTCTAATTGAAAACCACTTTTTTCGTTAAAAGTAAAGGAATTTATTGTTCCACTGTAAGCATCATTATCAACTGAAAATGATTTTCCTTTAAAGTTTAAATCGTTTAATTTTAAATGATTAAAGTCAATTCCTTTTTGGGTTTTTAATTCATTATTGTTATCAAATTCGAAATTTAAATCGGTAATTGAAACATCTTCAACATCAATTTTCCATGCTAAATTTGAAGAATTTTCAACAGCTTCTTTAGCAGTTTTAACTGATTTAGTTAAGGTAAGTTGGCCATTTGTTTTGTTTAACTCAATTGACTTTAAAGCAATAATTTGTTTTTCTAAATCAATCGTTTTGACTTTTGTGTTAAGATTTTCAACTTGGATTTTAGTGTCCAAATTTGTGATAGCATCTTTGTAGGTAACATCAATTTTTTCAAGATTAATGTCTTTTAGATTTAGTTTTAAAATGGTTGTTTCGGCTTCTTCTTCAATTTTTTTGCCGACTTTTTTGGTAGCTTCTACTAAATCTTGATTTAATTTAAGCTTTAAACCTTTCATGTTGATTTCTGGAACATCAAAGGTTAATTTTTGTAAATCAAACTTTTTAATATCAGTGTCAAAATGGTTGATGTATAAATCCACATTGTTTTTTGCCACAGCATCTTTATATGAAAATTTGATCTTATTAAGATTGATTTTTTTAATCGAAATTTCCATTCCTTTTTCATCCGTTTTAGGTTGATTAGGTGTTTCAAATGCTTTGATAATGTAATCAAAATTATAAATGGAATCCTTGTTTACTCTAATATTAGCTGTAATTTTTTCTAAGTAAATAGAATTTATTTCAACTTTATTATTCAATAATTGAAATAAGTTAATGTCAATTTTTAAAGTCTTTCCTGCTAATAGAGTGTCATTAAATTGGTCTTCAAAATAGACATCATTTAAAATTATTTTTTTAGGCAAACCTATTTCGATTGTACCAATTTCAACTTTAGTTTTTATTTTGTTTTCAATATAGTTTACAGCTTTATCTTTTACAAAATTCTGAACAAACGGAATTTGTAATGCTATAACTATTAATAGAAATAATGCTATTAAAAGTAGAATAAAACGAAGAGAGAATTTTGCGACTTTTTTCAAGTATACTGATAAGTTATATTAAGATGTCTTTTTGTTTTTTCTGATTTTCTTCCATTTTTTTAACCTATTTTTTGCTTTGCTATTAAAATATTTTTCTTCAGCTTGACCTAATAAAAAACCAATAGGTTTAAATTTTTCCGAGTGATCAAAAACTACTTTTAATGAAGCAGTTATCGGTAAAGCTAATATCATTCCTGGAATTCCCCAAAGCATTGAAAACAATATAATGACTAAAATAGAAACTAGTGCATTTAAAGACACTTTTGAACCTGTAATTTTTGGAGTAATAAAGTTACCTTCAATAAATTGAATAAAACCAAATATAGCAACAACACCAATAGCATACCAATATGAATCTTTTGTAGCTAGTGCTATTAAAGCCGGTATAAGTGAACCAATCATTATTCCAATGTAAGGAATTAATAAAAGTAATGCACATAAAAAGCCAAAGAAAAAAGGATAGTCAATACCTAAAAGCAATAACCCAATACTGTTTAATAATCCAACAATTACCATAACACTCACTAATCCTAACATATAATTTTGTTGAACATTGTATAATTCATTTAAAATTATACGTGTATTCTTTTTTGTACTAATTTTTGAAGTAGCTCTGTATAAGAAGCTAATTAAAAAATTACGATATAATAAAAACAAAAACATATAAAGTGGAGAAAGTATAAAGTCACTTAAAATACTACCAGAAGTTGTAATGAAATTTAGAATATTAGCTGAATTTTCTTTTACAATTTCTTTTACCTTAATATCTTTACTTCCTACAATATCTTCAGTCTCAATTCCAGTAGAGTTTTCAGTTTGTTGAATTAATGCTGTTAATTTACTTCCAATTTTTGAAAAGTACATATCACTTTTATTCATTATTTCTTCAAATTGAATGCCTATTAAAACAAAAATTGAAAAAATAATTACAGTAAATATTATAATTGCAATTGTAATGGAAACGATTCTATTAAAACACAAACTCTTTTCAAAATATCTTACAATTGGATATATTAAAACACTAAGAATCATAGCAAATACAATCGGAATTAAAAAATCTTGTAAAATATAAGCCATAAATACGATTAGTATAAAGGCAAATAAATCTTTAACAATATGTGTTTTGCTAGTGGTAGTTTCCATGATTTTTTTATAAAAAACTGTCTATAAATATATTAATAACTTATTAGGATACCAATAAATATATAGACAGTTTGATTAATTTTAGAAATTGCTTATAATTCTGCAATCATTTTTTTAACTTCGTCTTTAGTCTTTCCGACTTTTTGTTGAATTCTTCCGTACAATTCGTCTTCTTTTCCTTCTTCAAAAAGTAAATCATCTTCAGTTAAATCTGCAAACTTTTGTTTTAATTTTCCTTTTAATTCATTCCAATTTCCTTTAATTCCTGTTGTGTTCATAATGTTTTAAATTTAAATTAATACTTATTTTTATTGTTGAATTTTAGTTGTTGTATCTTCTTAAAACCCAAGCTTGTTCTTCATGTTTTTGAATTATAGCTGTTAAGAAATCTGCCGTTCCAAAATCATCTGTTTCTTCAGTTTCCTTAATGAAATCTCTAATTTTGCTTATTAACGTTCTGTAGTCTCCTAATAATTCCTCAACCATTGCTTCTTTCTTTTCATATTTAGTAGACTCTTTTAGAATTGAGTGTTCATTAAATTCGTTCATAGTTCCAATGGCTTTATCTCCTAATTTTCCAATTCGCTCAGCTACTTCATCTATAATTAATTCTAATTCATTGTATTGCGCTTCAAAAAGTTTGTGCATTTCCATAAAACTGTTTCCAGACACATTCCAATGAAACTTTCTTGTTTTTACATATAAAACCATTTCGCTTGCTAAAACTACGGTTAGGTTCTTAATATTAGATTTCATGTCTTTTTGAGGTATTCCTAATTTAGTATCCATTTATAATAATTTTTAGTTGTTTAAAATGTTCTCTACAAAGATATTACGACAGGACACCAAACGTCTTATAGAATTTTTAAGGAATCTTATAAAATTTTAAGTTTATTGAATTCAAGTTTGTAAATTTGCGTCACAACAGAACTAAAAATGACTACAAAACAACTATTTCAACAGATTCAAACTAAAAAATCATTTCTATGCATTGGCTTAGATGTTGATTTAAATAAAATTCCAAAACACTTATTAAAATTAGAAGATCCAATTTTCGAATTTAATAAAGCAATTATTGATGCTACTCACGATTTGTGTGTTTCTTATAAACCAAACACAGCATTTTATGAAGCTTATGGAATAAAAGGTTGGCAATCACTTCAAAAAACTATTGAATATATTAATTCAAATTATCCTGAAATTTTTACTATTGCTGATGCAAAACGTGGAGATATTGGAAATACTTCATCCATGTATGCCAAAGCATTTTTTGAAGATTTGAATTTTGATTCGGTAACAGTCGCTCCTTATATGGGAAAAGATTCGGTTGAGCCTTTTTTAGCTTTTGAAAATAAGCATACTATCATGTTGGCTCTGACTTCAAATGAAGGTGCTTTTGATTTTCAAACGAAAAATGTTGATGGGAAAGAGTTGTATAAAATGGTTTTAGAAACGTCTAAAGGTTGGAAAAATTCAGAAAACCTTATGTATGTAGTTGGTGCAACTAAAGCCGAATATTTTGCTGAAATTAGAAAAATTGTTCCAAATAGTTTTTTATTAGTTCCTGGAGTTGGAGCACAAGGTGGAAATCTTCAAGATGTTTGTAAATTTGGAATGAATGATGAGATTGGACTTTTAATAAATTCTTCTCGCGGAATTATTTATGCTTCAAACCAAGAAAATTTTGCTCAAAAGGCTAGGGAAGAGGCTTTGAAATTGCAACAAGAGATGGAAGTGATTTTAAAATGATAGAATTCAAAGACCAAATAGGAAATCAACATACTTTTGAGACAACTCCTAAACGAATTGTTTCCCTTGTTCCATCACAAACCGAATTATTATATGATTTAGGTTTAGAAGATTCTATTGTCGGAATTACAAAATTTTGTGTGCATCCTATTCATTTTAAATCAACAAAGAAGATAGTTGGTGGGACAAAAAACATCAATTTTGAAAAAGTAAAAGCTTTGCAACCAGATGTAATTATTGCCAATAAAGAAGAAAATACTAAAGAAATTGTTGATGAATTGAGTGAAATTTGTCCTGTAATTGTAACTGATATTTATTCTATTGAAGATAATTTGCAAATGATTTTAGATTTTGGAAAGTTATTTAGTAAAAGAACTGAAGCTCAAAAATGGCACGATAAAATCAATTTTGCATATCAAGATTTTCAGAGTTTTGTCGAAGATAAACCGTCAAAAAAAGCAGCTTATTTTATTTGGAAAAATCCACACATGGTTGCTGGAAAAGAAACGTTTATCAATACATTATTAGAACTAAATCATTTCGAAAATATTTACAAAGAAAAAGGAAGATATCCGGAAGTGGAATTAAAAAAGATTCGTTTAGAAGGTGATCCAGACTTGGTTTTTTTATCGTCTGAACCTTATCCTTTTAAAGATGAAGATGCTTTTGAAATAGGACGCTTTACACACCATGCCAAAACAATTTTTGTAGATGGAGAAATGTTTTCTTGGTATGGAAGTAGAATTCTAAAATCGTTTGAATACTTCAAGCAACTTCACAACAAAATTTAGGATTAAATTAAATATTGTTTTAGGCATTAAAAGACTATTTTTGGGCTTTAAATAAAATAATTTGCTTTCCTATACAATTTATAAAAACGAAACTAGTCAAGATTGGATAACCTTTGTGCATGGTGCCGGAGGAAGCTCTTCTATTTGGTTCAAGCAAATAAGAGAATTTCAAAAACATTACAATATTTTACTTTTAGATTTACGTGGACACGGAGATTCAAAAAATATGTTGAAAGTTTCTTCTTCAAAATACACTTTCAATGCCATTGCAGATGATATTTTAGAAGTAATTAATCATTTAAAAATACAAACTTCACATTTTGTTGGAATTTCTTTAGGAACAATTTTAATTCGTCAATTAGCAGAAAATCATCCTACACGAGTAAAAAGTATGATTTTAGGTGGTGCAATTTTAAAAATGAATTTCCGTTCTCAAATATTAATGAAAGTTGGAAATATTTTTAAATATGTTTTGCCTTATTTAGTTTTGTATAGATTGTTTGCTTTTATAATTATGCCAAAAGCGAATCACAAACAGTCAAGATTGTTTTTTATTAATGAAGCTAAAAAATTATACCAAAAAGAATTTATAAAATGGTTTAAACTTACAGCAGAAATTAATCCTTTACTCAAATATTTTAGGCAAATTGAATTAAGTATTCCAACTTTATACGTCATGGGAAGTGAAGATTATATGTTTTTACCGTCCATTAAGGAAGTTGTAAAAAGTCACTATAATTCTTCAAAATTAAATGTTATTGAAAATTGTGGTCATGTAGTTAATATTGAACAAGCTCAAAAATTCAATGAAGTTTCTATTCAATTTCTTAAAAATTTGACAAAAAAAAATCGATAGCTTCTGACTAACGATTTCTTTTTACTAACTAACTCAACCAAACTTTATTGTTTTTCAACAGTGCAAATGTCGTGAATATTTTTTTGACTAATGTTAATTGTATGTTATATATATGTTATTGATTCTTAAAATTTTAGAATTATTTTTTGTCTTGTAAAGCAAATACTTTTTTCAATAAATCAGAACTTCTTGAACCAATATTAGATCTAATGCTTTGCTCTTCAACAGCAATCATTTTAAAAACACCTTCCATAGCTTTGTTTGTAGTATAATCAGTTAAATCTGGATTTACTTTAGTAATAAATGGTAAACTGTTGTATTTAGTAATAATATTTGTCCAAACTTTATCAGCTCCAACTTTTGAAAATGAATTTTTAATTACAGGATTAAATTTTGTGTATAATGCACTAGAAGTTGAACTTTGTAAATAAGTTGTTGCAGCAACATTGTCACCCATTAAAATATTCTTAGCATCATTAAAAGACATGTTTTTAACAGCATCAACAAATATTGGAGTTGCTTCTTTTACAGCATCTTCAGCTGCTCTGTTTAAAACTTTTAATCCTTCATCAGCTAAGCTAGAAAGACCTATTTGTCTTAATTTAGTATCAACAGTTTGTAATTCTTGAGGTAATAAAATTTTAACCGCTTCATTTTTTAAAAATCCGTCTGTTGCAGTTAATTTTGAAACTTGTTTTTCAATACCGTTATCTAAAGCTTCTTTTAGCCCATTAGCTATATCTAACTGACTTAATCCAACTGTTCCTTGAGGTAATTGGTTAACAACTTGTTGTAATTCTGCACATCCAGAAAAAATTGTTGTGGCAAATACTAGTAAAATTATTTTTTTCATCTTATTTATTTTTAATTAAGTATTGAATATACAAATATAATGCCTCAATCGAGAATTCAAATTTTAAATTAATTAAATCGTATAAAATTTAATTAATTCGTAAATTGCACTCTTTAAAATGATAATTATATAAAATGGAACCACAAATACCTTATACTCCTGTAAATAAAGTAAGAATTGTAACTGCTGCCTCACTTTTTGATGGTCACGATGCAGCAATCAATATCATGAGAAGAATTATCCAATCAACAGGTTGTGAAGTAATTCACCTTGGACATGATAGAAGCGTTGATGAAGTTGTAAATACAGCTATTCAAGAAGACGCTAATGCGATTGCAATGACTTCTTATCAAGGAGGTCATACAGAATATTTAAAATACATGCACGACTTACTTAAGGAAAAAGGTGCTGGTCATATTAAAATATTTGCTGGTGGTGGTGGAGTTATTCTTCCAACAGAAATAGAAGAATTACATGCCTATGGAATAGAAAAAATATATTCTCCAGATGATGGTCGTGCCATGGGATTGCAAGGAATGATTAACGATTTAGTAAAACGTTCTGATTATCCAATCGGCGATAAATTAAATGGTGAAATCAATCATTTAGAAGAAAAATTGCCAACAGCTATTGCTAGAATCATTTCCTCTGCTGAAAATTTTCCTGAAATTGCAAAGGAAACTATGGATGCCATTCATAAAAAGAATGAAACTTCAAAAACTCCGGTTTTAGGAATTACAGGAACAGGTGGAGCAGGAAAATCTTCATTAGTTGATGAATTAGTGCGACGTTTTTTAATCGACTTTCCAACTAAAACAATAGGATTAATTTCTGTTGATCCATCAAAAAGAAAAACTGGTGGTGCATTATTAGGTGATAGAATTCGTATGAACGCTATTAATAATCCTAGAGTTTATATGCGTTCCTTAGCAACTCGTCAATCTAATTTAGCTTTATCAAAATACGTAAATGAAGCAATTCAAGTATTAAAAGCGGCAAAATATGATTTAATAATCCTTGAAACTTCTGGAATTGGACAATCGGATACAGAAATTATGGATCACTCTGATGTGTCTTTATATGTAATGACACCAGAATTTGGAGCTGCAACGCAATTAGAAAAAATCGACATGTTGGATTTTGCGGATTTAGTAGCTTTAAATAAATTTGACAAACGTGGAGCTTTAGATGCTATTCGCGATGTTAAAAAACAATTCCAACGCAATCATAATCTTTGGGATGTAAATCCAGATGAGATGCCTGTTTATGGAACAATTGCTTCTCAATTCAATGATCCTGGAATGAATACTTTATATAAATCTATCATGGATAAAATGGTAGAAAAAACAGGTGTTGATTTGAATTCGACTTTCGAAATCACACGTGAGATGAGTGAGAAAATTTATGTAATTCCACCACACAGAACACGTTATTTATCTGAAATTGCTGAAAGTAATAGAAAATATGATGAAACGGCTTTAACGCAAGTTGAGGTAGCTCAAAAATTATATGGAATTTTCAAAACGATTGAATCAGTGAACGGAAATCTTCCAGAAATTGATAAAGTAGGAATCGTAGCTGAATCCTTAAATAGAACAGAAGAAAATAAAGTATTTTTAGAATTGTTAACGCAACAATTTGACAAAATAAAAATGGACTTAGACGCTTACAATTGGGAAGTAATTCTGACTTGGGACGAAAAAGTTCAGAAATATAAAAATCCATTTTACACGTTTAAAGTTCGTGATAAAGAAATCAAAATTGCAACGCATACTGAATCGTTATCACATTCTCAAATTCCAAAAATATCATTACCAAAATACCAAGCTTGGGGCGATATCTTAAAATGGAATTTACAAGAAAATGTTCCCGGAGAATTTCCATTTGCATCAGGATTATATCCTTTCAAACGTGAAGGAGAAGATCCAAGTAGAATGTTTGCAGGTGAAGGTGGACCAGAAAGAACAAATAAACGTTTTCATTATGTAAGTGCTGGAATGCCTGCAAAACGTTTGTCAACAGCTTTTGATAGTGTAACTTTATACGGAAACGATCCAGATTTGCGTCCAGATATTTATGGAAAAATCGGAAATGCTGGAGTTTCAATTTGTTGTTTAGATGATGCTAAAAAATTGTATTCAGGTTTCGATTTGAGTCATGCATTAACATCAGTATCAATGACCATTAATGGACCAGCACCAATGTTGTTAGGTTTCTTTATGAATGCTGCCATCGATCAAAACTGTGAAAAATACATTGTTGAAAATGGTTTAGAAAAAGAAACGGAAGCTAAAATTGCAGCAATTTATAAAGCTAAAGGAACAAAAAGGCCACAATATCAAGGAACTTTACCAGAAAGTAATAATGGTTTAGGTTTAATGCTTTTAGGTGTAACTGGTGATCAAGTTTTACCTTTAGATATATATAATGACATTAAAGTAAAGACTTTAACACAAGTTCGTGGAACGGTTCAAGCGGACATTTTAAAAGAAGATCAAGCACAAAACACTTGTATTTTCTCAACAGAATTTGCTTTACGTTTAATGGGTGACGTTCAAGAATATTTTATTACGCAAAATGTTCGTAATTTCTATTCTGTTTCAATTTCAGGATATCACATTGCTGAAGCTGGAGCGAATCCTATCACGCAATTGGCTTTCACACTTTCTAATGGTTTCACTTATGTGGAATATTATTTAAGTCGAGGAATGAACATCAATGATTTCGGACCAAACTTATCATTCTTCTTTTCAAACGGAGTTGATCCAGAATATGCTGTAATTGGTCGTGTTGCTAGAAAAATTTGGGCAAAAGCAATGAAAGCTAAATATGGTGCCAACGAAAGAGCTCAAATGTTGAAATACCACATTCAAACTTCTGGTCGTTCTTTACACGCACAAGAAATTGATTTCAATGACATTCGTACAACATTACAAGCTTTGTATGCAATTTACGATAACTGTAACTCATTACATACAAATGCTTATGATGAAGCAATTACAACACCAACAGAAGAATCAGTGCGTAGAGCAATGGCAATTCAGTTGATTATTAATAAAGAATTAGGTTTAGCGAAAAACGAAAATCCAATTCAAGGTTCATTTATTATTGAAGAATTAACCGATTTAGTGGAAGAAGCTGTTTTAACGGAATTCGACAGAATTACAGAAAGAGGTGGAGTTTTAGGTGCCATGGAAACAATGTACCAAAGAAGTAAAATCCAAGAAGAATCAATGCATTACGAAATGTTGAAACACACAGGAGAATTTCCTATTATTGGTGTGAATACATTCTTGAGTTCAAAAGGTTCTCCAACTGTAATTCCAGCTGAGGTAATTCGTGCAACAGAAGAAGAAAAACAATATCAGATAGATATGTTAAATCAATTGCATACAACTTACGAAGACAGAGTTGCTGAACAATTAGAAAAATTACAAACAGCTGCTGTTAAAAACGAAAACATGTTTGAATTATTAATGGAAGCTACAAAAGTGTGTTCATTAGGTCAAATTACAAACGGTTTGTTTGAAGTTGGTGGACAATATAGACGTAATATGTAAGCAGAGAACCACTTTTGCTTTTGCAAAAAGTGTGTGAATCGCTTATGCCGATTTTTTATCGGGATCTATTAAATAAAAAAAAGACCTTTCAGCAATGAAAGGTCTTTTTTTACTTATAGTTTCTATTTATTATTCAGAGAATAAACTCCACTGCCTAAAAGAACAATTGCCAATCCAATATAAATAAAACCTTGTTCCTTTCCAGAGTCATTTGAAGCGTCAATTTCTAATCCTAAAACTTCAATTTCTGCACTGCTATTAGAAACTTTATTGATTCCTAAATAACCCATATAAAGAGAAGCAGCTATTAATACTATTCCAATAATTTTTCCAATTTTCATAATTTCTGAGTTTTAAATTAATTATGATGTAAATGTATGGACTAACCTAGAATGATATTTTATAAAGTATTTATGATTTTTTATAGAATTTCCATCAGTATTAACTTTCCCCTTTTTCCTCATTAAACTTTCTAACAATAGCTTTCAATTTTTCAGCACGAGCTACTTTTTTAGCTTTTGCTTTGTCTTGTTCTTTGTGTAATTTATCGTTATGTTTCTTAATGTTCTTTTCTGTATTTCTTCCCATTTTTTATAAAATCTAACTTGTTAAAGGTATTTGTGCAAATTAAATAAAATTATTTAAAAGAAGGTGTTTTTCATTAAAATCAAATTAAGAAATGTTTAATATTTTATTTTTATAGGAAGCCAACGAAACAATATCTCCTACGTTTTTGTCTTTTATGTCGTTATAAATAGGTGCTTGATCTGAAATTGAAATTACATTTTTATTATTTAGTTCAAATTGCGGAATAGATATACCTATGAATATGTACAATTCATCAGTTTCAATTAACGCACCAACTTGAATAGAATTGCATTTGTTGTTCTGAATAGACAAGAGAAAATCTTTGTTTTTCTTGGCCTGAATTAGCATTTGTTCATATCGTAGTTGCATTTCTTTAGCTTCATTTTGATGCGAAAAATCTTCAGGATCAATAACGTCATCTTCATCTATATCAGATGAAACACTATACATTAAAACAGATTTTTCCAATTGACTTATTACATTTTCTTGTTCTTCAATAATTTTCTTGATAATACTTTTCTTGTTCATAATTTCATTTGTTTTATTGTAGTAAAGCTAGAAATAAACAAACTAAAAAAAGGTAACATTTATCATAGTTAATTAAATTAATTTGGGTATTTTCAAATAGCCTATATGTTTTTTGTCTTCAATTCCGTCTTCAACCTTAGTGATTTTTAATTGAAATTTTGATTTGAATTCTTCTGATAAAACATCATCTACTCTATAAATGTCATCCACATCAATTCCATACTTCTCATCAATATGAGATGCTCCCGTTCCTTTATTAATGCCACAATGTTTGAAAAAAGTTGTTTTTTTACTATTTTTAATAGCTGAAGCTTTACTTTTTGCAACTGTTAAAACTTTATAATGATATTCTTCAAATTCATTTTCTTTATAACCACCTAAATTGATAAAGAAAAGTTTTTCATTATTTTCAATTATTTCATTACTGTCAATAACTTCAATAGAAAACCCATCAATAAAAGTAATTTTTTGCCAAGCATCAATATGAATTTTACCTTTGGCTTCTGGCCAGAATTGTTTCATATTTGGAAATAATTGAGCTAATGAACTGGCTATTCCAAAAAATATATCATGTTGTTCTGTTAACCTTCCTTTTGGTGTACAGCCTAACATTATCATGTATAAATGTAAGTTTTTATTCATTCTTCAAAAGTACAATTTTTTGTTAAATAAAAAGTTTGGCACGGCAATTGAATAAGTACTAACATCGTTAATCAATTAAAAATAAATATCATGAAAAAGATTACTCTCATTTTAGCTTTTATCGGAATGATAACACTAAACAGTTGTACCGTTAATGATACACCACCACCAGCACAAGTGCAACAAATAAATAATACTTACGTAAGTGAAGTTTTTGAAGTAACTACTTCGTTTAGTTCAAATAATGATTTTAGTAGGTTGGTTACATTTAATCCACCTATATATAATTCAGACACGGTTTTAGTTTATAGATTAAGTGGGGTTTCAAATGGTACTGATTTTTGGAAATTATTACCTGAAACATTTTACTTTAATGACGGAACATTAGATTATAAATTTAATTATGATTTTACAAGATATGATGTTGAATTGTACATGGAAGGATTTGAGTTATGGAATTTGTCTAGTCAAATTTTAAATAATCAAACATTTAGACTAGTAGTTATTCCTGGTTCATTTAAAACATCAAATGAAGTTGATTATTCAGATTATAATGCTACAATTAAAATGTTAGGATATAAAGACTCAAAAATTAAAAAGTTAGATTAAAGATTAGTTTGTTAGTTTGGTTAGATTAGTTTGTTAGAAAAGAGGTTGCTGGGAAGCAGCCTCTTTTTTTTATGCTACATTTGAATCTTTCGATTTGTATAAAGAATAAGCAATTCCAGAAAATAATGAAAAAGCTATAAATCCTAAAGAAGCCCATTCTGGTAATTCAATATAATCATGAGCTAACATTTTTATTCCAACAAAAGTTAAAATAGCAATTAAACTATATTCAAGATAGCTGAATTTCTCTAACATATTTGCCAAGAAGAAATACATAGAACGTAAACCAAGAATCGCAAATATATTAGAACTAAATACTAAGAATCCATCAGATGTAATTGCTAATATTGCAGGAACACTATCCATTGCAAAAAGAACATCCATTAGTTCAATTACTATAAGAGCAACAAATAAAGGGGTTGCGAATAATATATTTCTTTTTTTAATGAAAAAATGTTCACCTTCCATATGTAGCGTAATTGGCATTACTTTTCTCAAACTTTTAAATACAAAAGATTTTTTTGGATTAAAAACTTCTTCATCTTCATTTTTAAATAACATTTTTGCTGCTGTAAAAATTAAAAAAGCACCAAAAACGTAAGTCATCCAGCTAAACTTATTGATAAGTAAGACACCAAAATAAATCATTAGTCCTCTAAAAATAATTGCCCCAAGTATTCCCCAAAATAAAACTCTATGTTGATATTTCTGTGGAATTTTAAAGGATGAAAATATAACAGCAATTACAAATATATTATCAACGCTTAAAGAAAGTTCAATTAAGTAACCTGTAATAAACTTCATGGAAGCTAAAGTAGGAGTAAGGTTTGATGGATTATCAATATATCCGTTTAAATATATCCAATATATCACACCAGAAAACAAAAATGATATAGTTACCCATATTCCTGTCCATATTCCTGCTTCTTTGGAGCTAATAATATGAGGGTTTTTGTTAAAAACACCTAAGTCTAAAGCTAAGAAAAACAATATTGCCGCAATAAAAAGAATCCAAACTACCATAAAATTAATTTTAATTGACAAATATAATTTTTTACTTTATGAAATAATAATTCAAGGAATATAATTTTTTTTAATCTTTTGCCCTAAAAAAAATAGGGGTATAAGTTGTTTTATTTCATTTTTTTATATATTTGCATTAAAATAACAGGGTACTTAATTAAATAATCAATAAATTATGTCAACAATTCGTTTTAATGCACTTGAAAAGGCAAACACAAGAACTCCAATTAATGTTGAAGAATTAGATAAAAAATCAATCATTTTTGGCAGCAATGTTTTTAATGATAAAACTATGCGTCAGTTTTTAACTTCAGAAGGGTATAAAGCTGTTAAAAGCGCAGAGCAACACGGAACAAAAATTGACAGAAAGTTAGCAGATTATATCGCATTAGGTATGAAAGAATGGGCTCTTTCAAAAGGAGTTACACATTATACTCACTGGTTTCAACCTTTAACAGGAGGAACAGCTGAAAAACATGATGCTTTTTTTGAAACATCATTTGACGGTAGCGATCCAGTTGAAAAATTTGGTGGAGACCAATTGGTACAACAAGAACCAGATGCTTCTTCTTTTCCAAATGGTGGAATTAGAAATACCTTTGAAGCAAGAGGTTATACAGCATGGGATCCAACATCACCAGCTTTTATTTTTGGAACAACTTTGTGTGTGCCAACTGTATTTGTTTCTTATACAGGTGAGGCATTAGACAACAAAGCTCCTTTATTAAGAGCGTTAAATGCAATTGATGATGCTGCCACTGATGTAGCAAAGTATTTTGATAAAAACGTTAAAAAAGTAACACCAACTTTAGGTTGGGAACAAGAATATTTCCTTGTAGATAGAGCATTGGCTAATTCTCGTCCAGATATTATGGCAACTGGTAGAACTTTATTAGGTCATACTGCAGCAAAAGGACAACAATTAGATGACCATTATTTCGGTTCAATTCCAACTCGTGTATTAAATTATATGAGAGATCTGGAAAACGAGTGTATGTTATTGGGAATTCCAGTAAAAACAAGACATAATGAAGTTGCTCCAAGTCAATTTGAATTAGCTCCAATTTTTGAAGAAACTAATTTAGCAGTAGATCATAATTCATTATTAATGGATGTAATGCAAAAAGTAGCTGAACGTCATGAATATAAAGTTTTATTTCACGAAAAACCATATAAAGGTGTTAATGGATCAGGAAAACATAACAACTGGTCGTTAGCAACTGATACTGGAATTAATTTATTAGCTCCAGGAAAAACACCAATGAGTAATCTTCAGTTTTTGACTTTCTTTATTAACACAATTAAAGCAGTTCATGATTATGAAGAATTATTAAGAGCTGCAATTGCTTCTGCTGGAAATGATCATAGATTAGGAGCTAATGAAGCGCCACCAGCAATTATTTCGGTATTTATTGGAGAGCAGTTAACTAAAGTTTTAGCTGAATTAGAAGGAGTAACTAATGGAAAACTTTCACCAGAAGAAAAAACGGATTTAAAATTAAACGTAGTTGGTAAAATTCCTGATGTATTGTTAGATAATACTGATAGAAACAGAACTTCTCCATTTGCTTTTACTGGAAATAAATTTGAATTTAGAGCGGTAGGTTCATCTGCAAATTGTGCAACTTCAATGACTACATTAAACGCAATGGTAGCAAAGCAGTTAAAAGATTTTAAAAAAGAAGTTGATGCTTTAATTAAGAAGAATGATTTAAAGAAAGACGAAGCTATATTTAATGTTTTAAGAGAATATATTAAAGGTACTAAAAAGATTCTTTTTGAAGGTGATGGTTATAGTGAAGCTTGGGAAGTTGAAGCGAAAAAAAGAGGACTAAGCAACCATAAAACAACTCCAGAAGCATTAAAGGCTAAAGTTTCTAAAAAGGCAATGGACTTGTTTAAAAGTTTAGATATTATGAATCATGTTGAGGTAGAATCTCGCTACGAAATTGAATTAGAGGAATACATAAAGAAAATTCAAATTGAAGGACGTGTTTTAGGCGACATTGCTGGAAATCATGTTGTTCCAACAGCAATTAAATACCAAAATACATTAATTGAAAATGTTAAAGGATTAAAAGAAATCTTTGGCAAAGATTTTGAGAAAATCGCAAAAGAGCAAATTACAATGATAAAAGAAATATCTCAGCATATTGAAGGCATCAATTCAAATGTTAAAGAGATGACTGAAGAGCGAAAAAAAGCAAATAACTTGACAGATATGGAAAAAATGGCTTCTGCATATTGTAATAAAGTTATACCTTATTTTGAAGTAATTAGAAAACATGCAGATAAATTAGAACTAATGGTTGATGACGAAATGTGGACTTTAACAAAATATAGAGAATTGTTATTTGCAAAATAACTTTCACTCATAATGATCCTAAAAAAGGCTTATTCAATATTCGAATAAGCCTTTTTTGCTTACATAAATTATTCAATAAGTTGATTATAATGCATAATTTTGAGAATTAAATAACTTTTTAACGATTGTTTTACTTATTTCGTCGAAAAATAAAAGATTTATTGTTTGATATATTTGGTAGTTTAAAAAAATATATTACATTTGAATCAAGAAATGAATGATATGTCTCTAACCTAATGCTATTTAATAATAGTAGAGCATGTAAAATTATACGAAAATGTATAATTATGTAATTGTGTATCCCTGCAAACACAAGATGTTTTTTAAATAATAAGAAAATAATTCTTTTAAATTTTAAAAGTTTTTTCAGCCCCAAATATTGAAATTGTAACCAATTAAATATTTATATTATGAAAAACTTAATTTTAAGTGTGGCCTTTTTAGTGGCTACGGGGACTGCATTTGCCCAAGGCAACGTAAGTAGTGTTTCTCAAGATGGTACAACCAACCAATCGAATGTGCTTCAGGTTGGAGCAACTAACAATTCAGTTGTGAATCAGTTAGGTTCAAATTCAGCGATTAGTGGAGAATCAAATGACTCAGATGTTAACCAAGACGGTGTATCTAACATGTCTGACGTTAAACAAGATGGTGATTTTAATGAAGCTGATGTTATCCAATTAGGAGATAACAATGATGCTACAATTGATCAAGGTGTAGGTTTTGCAGAAATGAATGAAGCTATTACTACACAAACAGGTGATGGTAATACTTCTATGCAAAAACAACGTTTTGATAACAATTACGCAACTACTACACAAACAGGAAATGACAATAATGCTATTCAAGATCAAAGTTCAGGACCAAATTCTTCACCCGGAAATTTAGCTTATATTGTTCAATCAGGTAGTGATAACATGGCTGACCAAGGACAAGTTGGAAGTTTAAATGATGCTAACATTTATCAAGTGGGTACAGATCATTATGCTATTCAACGTCAAACTGGAAATAATAATGATGCTAATGCTGTGCAACATGACAACGACAACTGGTCTAGTCAAATGCAGAATGGTAATGATAACTTCGCACAAGTTTGGCAAAATGATTTAGGTGTAGGAAGTTTTAATGAAGCTGATCAAACACAAATTGGTGATGACAATGACGCTATTGCAGATCAAGGTTATAATACTACTAATAGTGATGTTTGGCAAAGACAAGTTGGAGATGGTAACTATGCTTATGCAATCCAACGTGGTGATAACAACAACTCTAGACAAAGACAAATTGGTGATGGCAATAGTGCTTCACATGATCAAAATGGAGATGATAACTATGCAAGATCTCGTCAATTTGGACTTTCACACACATCTGGAATTACTCAGTTAGGAGATATGAATACTGCTAATACACTTCAAACTGGAGCTTCTCATGTAAGTGGTGTTTTACAAGTTGGAAATGGAAACAACTCAAATGTTCACCAAACTAACTAATTAAACTTTAGTATATGATGAGATAGTTCCCTTTAGATGAACTATCTCATCTATATTATTTTAAAAAAAACATATCATGAAATCAAAAATATTCATAGTATTCTTTGCAATCATTTTTACTCAAATGGGATTCTCTCAGGTAGAGGGCAATAATGATGATTTTAAGCAATACAGTTCTTCTCTTTTTGATTCTGAACAAAATTCATTATTTGTAGTTTCTAACATGACGGATAAATTAAATCCAGTCCAATTAAACCAAAATAATGTAAATATTCAACAAATAGGAGATTTTAATGTAATTAATGCAGCTGTTAACTCTGATAATTCAAAACTATTTATGTCTCAAAATGGTTTTAATAATTCGATTGATTTAATTAAAAACACAGCAGAATTATATCAAAAAATAACACAAACAGGAGATAATAATACGATTAGTGATTTAACATATTACTCAAATTATAAAGTGAATATGGAAATGAATCAAAATGGAAATAATCAAACCATACAGAATATAGGTACTAATTCATTGTCAAAAGATATGAAAATTTCTCAAACGGGAAATGGTACTTCAATAATTATAATTAATCAATAAAATGAAAAATTCTACTACGTATTCAATGCTTTTTGCTTTTTTACTTTTAGTGAATTTTACTTTTTATGCTCAAAATAAAGAAGTTGATGTAAAAGCAAAAATTGTTCTTGAAGAAGTAGAAGGAAATATTAAAATAACAGGAACTGCTGAAAATTTAACAGACATTCTACAAAGTATGACTTATAAATTATCAGTAATTAAAAAGAATTTAAAAACAGAAAATCGTTCCACAAATGCTCAAGAAGGTGTTTTTACTTTGGAAGCAAATGAAAACAAAAACCTTTCAACAACGCAAATTAATAGAAGTAGCGAAGACGAAATAATAGTTCTGTTGCTTTTTTATGATGAAAACAATCAAATTGTTAGTAAAGATAGAGTCGTAATTAGCGACGAAAAAAAAAAGGATAGAGTTATAATATTAGAAGAGGATGGTTTTGAAATGACAGGAATTGTAACTGACGATACAAAGACCAAAATTGGAAAAGACTTTTATGATAGTTTTTATTATTTATACAGAGATTACAACCTGAATGCTAAACAAATTGTCAAAATAAATGAAGAATTAAGTTTTGGAAGAAATACCAAAATAGTAATTATGATTGAAAATGACATTGTGTTTGAATTTTTAGCAAGACCAGATGAAGAATTTCTCGAAGCAATGGCAAAAACGGCATTATATGAAACCTATCAGTTTTTAAAGAAATTAGAAAACGAAAAAAAATATATTACCCAGTATTAAATAAAAGCCTATAATCATGAAGTTTTCAATCCTACTACTAGTAACGGTGCTTTTTTCATTTTCAATGAATGCGCAAGATTTGGTTTATAAACCAAAAAACCCTGCATTTGGTGGGGACACTTTTAATTATCAATGGCTGTTAAGTTCAGCCGAATCTCAAAATAAACTAAAGGACAGTGGGATAGAAACTGATAAAAAATCTGAATTAGAAAAATTTATTGATAATTTAAATTCTCAACTTTTAAATCAAGTTTCTAAATCATTATTTGCAGAACAATTTGGCAATGATGGAATCTCAGAAGGAACATATACTTTTGGAAGCTTATCTATAGATGTATATCCATCAGAAGGTGGATTAACAATAAGTATTTTAGATACTACTACTGGTGAACAAACGCAAGTAATTATCCCAAATCCGTAAATTTATTTATGAAAAAATTCTACTATTTTTTTTTCGCCATTTATTTTTTATATGGTTGTAGTGCTTATTATAATCAACCTTTAGGGATTGAAAGAGCCATTATTGGTGAAAGCACACCTGCAACATCATTATTAAAAAACTTACCTAAACCAAAAGAACCTGTTGTAATAGGAATTTATAAGTTTAGAGATCAAACCGGTCAATACAAAGCTTCAGAAGTAGGAAGTACTTTTAGTACAGCTGTAACTCAAGGAGCAACTTCCATTTTAATTAAAGCACTAGAAGATTCAAAATGGTTTATACCAATTGAACGGGAAAATATTGGTAACCTTTTACAAGAACGAAACCTTATTCGTTCTACAAGACAAGAATATTCAAAAAGCACTAATGAACCTCAATTAACACCACTATTATATGCTGGAGTATTACTTGAAGGTGGAATTGTTTCTTATGATTCAAATATTATTACTGGTGGATTTGGTGCACGTTATTTTGGTGCCGGTGGTTCTACAAAATATAGACAAGATAGAGTAACAATTTATCTTAGAATGATTTCAACTTCTAATGGAAAAATATTAAAATCAGTTTATGTCTCAAAAACACTTTTCTCACAAGCAATTGATCAAAGTTTTTTTAGATATGTAAAATTCAAAAGGCTTTTAGAAGTCGAAACTGGATATACAACAAACGAACCTGTTCAGATGGCAGTTACAGAAGCTATTGAAAAAGCTGTTGAATCTTTAGTTTTAGAAGGTATAAAAGATAAAATTTGGATAGCTGACGCACCTCAAGATGAGATTGATGAATTGATAAAAAAATATGATATAGCAGAATCTATTGCTGACTCATCTGCAATTTACAATAGAAAATTAACTAAAAGAAGATCCGATTTTGCTTTAGAATTTGCTGGTGGTGTAACAAGGATTCAAGGAGATTACCCTAATCCAGTTTTGAGACCTTTTGTTAAAGGTAGTTTAAAGTATTTTTTTAATGAAAGCATTAATTTATCCTTATCAACGAGCTGGAATAAATTTGACACTAAGAATCGAAAAAGCTATGAATATTTAACTTTTGACGCCAATACTGAAATTTTATTTTTACCAAAAGACCAACTAACACCATTTGTTTTTGGTGGAATTGGTTATGGAACAAATAAAACGAATGACTTTACACATTTTAAATTTCAATATGGACTTGGGTTAGAATATTTAGTTTCCAATAGTTTTGGATTAAGACTTTTTGGAGAACATAACCTAACTTTTAGTGATGAGGTAGATTTTTTAATTGCAGGAAAAAGAGATGATTATTATTATCGATTTGGAGCTGGATTAACTTATTATTTTAAATAGCATTTAATATAAAGAAATATGAAAAATAGTTATATAAAATTAAGCTTGTTTTTTTTACTACTCCTTTTTTCTTGTAGTGAAGAAGCTATTGATGAAATTCAGTTCGGAACCGTTTCGGGTAGAGTAGTTGAGTCAGGTACTTTTGAACCTATTCCAAATGTAAAAGTATTTTCTAGTCCTAATTCTAGTATTGTTTTTACTGATGCAAATGGTAATTTCAGCATGATTGATGTACCAATTGGAGATTATTCTTACCAAGCAAAAAAAGATGGATATATAACCAAGTTCGAAGCAGCAACAATTGCAAATGGTGCTAACACTGAACTGGTTTTTGAATTAGAATTGTCAACGAGTGAAAATCGTCCACCTGATACACCAGTCTTGGTTTTACCAGCAGATAATGCAACAAATCAAGATATTCAAGTTGATTTGAGTTGGACGGCTACTGATCCAGATGATGATACTTTGATTTTTCAAGTTATACTAAAAAATGATGCTAATACTGATGAAATAACATATCCTAATATTACAGAACCAACTTTTCAATTGACAAATTTAGTTTATGGTGTTAAATACTTTTGGCAAGTAACTGCTTCAGACGGAATTAATGCATTGGTATATAGCTCAATAAAATCATTTTCTACTACTGAATTTCCAATAACTCGTTTTTTATATGTGAAGAAAATTGGACAAAATAATGTAATCTTTACTAGTGATGATGATGGAAATGAAATTCAATTAACCGATTCAGCAACTAATAGTTGGAGACCAAGAAAAAATAACCAATCCAATAAAATAGCATTTATTCGTTCTAATGGAGCACAAAATCATATTTATATTATGAATCCTGATGGAACAAATATTTTTAAAGTCACAAATAATGTCCCTATTGCTGGTTTTAATTCAGATTATATTAACTTCTCTTGGAACGCAAATGGAAGCCAAATTATCTATCCTAATTTTGATCGTTTATATAGAATTAACAGTAGTGGAAGTGGACTTACTCAAATTTATCAAACACCAACAAGTAAATTAATTTCTGAATGTGATTGGAGTTTTGATGCAACTAAAATTGCAATAAAAACAAATAACCTTAACGGTTACACTGCAGAAATTTACATAATTAGCTCTAGTGGTGCTTTTTTAACACAAGTCATAACACCTATAGCTGGAGCTGTTGGAGGATTGAATTTTTCAGTTTCAGGACAAAAACTACTTTTCACTAGAGATGTTTCTGGTTTTGAAAATGCCAACTACAGACAACTAGACACTAGAATATTTCAACATGTTTTTTCAACAGGAACTACTTCAGAAATATTAACACAAAAACCACCAGGAACGGTTGATTTAGATGTAAGGTATTCTCCAAATGAAGCCGAAGTAATATTTGTAAACACATCTAATGACTTTTTGAGTACACGTTATATTCAAAAATATCAGATAGGAACAATTGATTCAAGAGTAACTCTTTTCTCTGGTACAACTATGCCTGATTGGGAATAAATTTTATTTAAAATGTTATACTAAAAAACAACTACTAAACGTTTTCTGTTAAATTTTTTATGCGATTATTTTTACTTCTTTTTGTAACCATTTGTTTTAGTCAAAACAAGCAAAGTTTTTATTTTGATTTCAATAAAAGTTCTTTTAATCTTTCACAAGAAGAAAATTTTAATAACTGGTTAAATGCAAACCCAACAGCAAAAGTCATTAGAGTAGAAGGGTATTGTGATTATGTTGGAAGTAATGAATACAATATACAATTAGCTAAAAAGAGAATTAATTTTATTTTGGATAAATTAAAAATTCAAAAAGTAGTTTCAAAATCAATGCTTAAACCCTTTGGCGAAGATTTTAAACAAGATTCTATTCAAGATTTAAATAGAAGAGTAGATGTTTATTATAAATTGAATGATCAAACCTTAGACGAATTCATTACCACAAACTCTTCTGGAAAAAGTATTGTTTTAAAAAACCTAAATTTCTATAATAATTCAGGTGAAGTTTTGCCCGATTCTAAACCCGTTTTAGAAGAATTATTGACAATAATGAATAAATATTCAAAACTTAAAATTGAGATTCAAGGTCATATTTGTTGTCAATCTATTTATGAAGCTGATAAAATTGAAGACATTGCAAAAGTTAGAGCATTAGCCGTTTATGTTTTTCTGATTAATAACGGAATTGAAGAAAACAGACTAAGCTATAAGAGTTTTAAAAGTCAAAAGCCTTTGTATTCCATTCCAGAGAAAAATGAAGAACAACGAATTGCCAATCGTAGAGTAGAAATCATGATATTAGAAAATTAATTTTAAAATGAAAAACCTATTACTACTACTATTTTTATTTTCTAATTTTATATCATCTGCTCAAGAACAATTTGTTGTTTATTTTGATACTGATAAGTTCGAATTGTCTAAAACAGAATATAAAAGACTTAATGATTGGATAAAATTTCACACTAACGATAAAATTATTGCCATAAACGGTTACACAGATGAAGATGGGAGCAATAGTTATAATGATACTTTAGCCCAAAAAAGAGTTAATTATATTTTTGATGTAATTAAAGAAAAAGTTCCGTTTAGAGAAGATTTTGAAAGTCGAAGTTATGGTGAAGACTTTAGCCAATCTAAGACTAAAGCAGAAAACAGAAAAGTAACGATTTATTATATTGAAGAGGAAAATTTAGCTTTTGAAAATGAAATAGTAGGTATTGAAAAACCTAAACCAGAAATTATTGATTTGGTTGATGATGTAGTTATAATTGAAGAAATTATTGCCAAGAATATTTCTTTAGAAGAAAAAATTATCAATGCTAAAATTGGTACAACTGTAAAAATTGAGAATATTAATTTCTACTTGAATGAAAAAAAGTTTATGAACGATTCATTTCCAGTTCTTAATGAATTGCTTATGGTGATGCAAAAACAGCCTAACTTGGTTATTGAAGTTCAAGGACATGTTTGTTGTAATCCTAATGTAGCCGACAAGATTTCTATTAAATTATCACACAATAGAGCTAAAGTTATTAAACAGTTTTTAGTGGATCATGGCATTCATAAAAACAGAATTAGTTATAAAGGATATGGAAGTAGTCAACCGATTTATAAGATTCCTGAAAAAACATATTTAGAAGCAATAGCTAATCGTAGAGTTGAGGTTATGATTCTCGAAAATTAATTATGGCACGTTTTTTTATGTAATAAAAATGTTGTTACTTAGTTTCTGAATTAAAATCCTTAAAATGAAGTCTTTTTTATCCATTTTTCTTTTCTTTTTTATAGCGAATACTTTTGCTCAAGAGCAGTTTGTAGTTTATTTTAATAGCGATAAATTCGAATTGACTAAATCAGAAAATAAGAAGCTAAACGAATGGATGAATCTTCATATAAAAGACAAAATTGTTGCTATAAATGGATATACCGATGAAGATGGAACCAGTGGTTACAACGATACATTATCCAAAAAAAGAGTAAATTATGTTTTTGATATTATAAAAGAAAAAGTTCCTTTTAGAGAAGATTTTGAAAGTCGAAGTTATGGAGAGAACTTTAACCAATCTAAAAACAAAGCTGAAAATAGAAAAGTAACAATTTACTACATAGAAGAAAAAGATTTAGCCAGAGAAAACGAAATTTTAGGAATCAAAGAAGAAATTGTTGTTGCCGTTGATTCTACTTCAGAAGTTATTGAAGAAACTATTTCTGATGACGCACCTTTAGAAGAACGAATTGCCAAAACGAAAGAAGGAAAAACGTTAATCTTAAAAGATATTAATTTCTATCACAATACGTTTGGAGTTATGAGCGAATCAAGACCTACTTTGTATGATTTGGTATACATTATGGGAACTAATCCTCGTTTGGTTATTCAAGTGCAAGGACATGTGTGTTGTAATACAGATGTTACTGATTCTAGATCCATAATGCTATCGAGAGAAAGAGCAAAAGCCGTAAAATTATTTTTAGTTGCTAAAGGAATACCTGCTGCGAGAGTTAGCTTTCAAGGTTTTGGAAGTTCGATGCCTTTGTACCCAATTCCGGAGCAAAATGAAGAGGAACGTATAGCAAATAGAAGAGTTGAGATTTTGATTGTGAAAAAATGATTTTAATTATGAATTATTAGTTGCGAATTATGAATTCAAAAACACTTGCCTTTATATTGTTTTTTCTGTTTTTGTTCTCTTGTGATAAAGCAGATGATTGTCCAGAAGCTTCAACTGGGCCACCTTATTTTTTTGTTGAGATTGTTGACTCAACTACAAATGAAAATGTTTTTACAAACGGAACTTACACTGAAAATCAATTGTCAGTTTCAACTGCTCCTGCTACAAATACTAATTCGTACTTTTTTATAGCTCAGGATAATGCAAATATTATTCAAATTATTCCTTCTTGGTCTGAAGGGACTTTTACAACTACTATTACATTAGATAATCAAATTTCTATTCCAATTGTTTCTGAGGTTTACAAAAGTGAAACCAGATGTACTACTAATTATTTTCTTAAAAGTGTAACTGTTCAAGGTTTTGAATATGAAGTTGAAACCGAGAATGGTTTTTATAAAATAAAGATTGATAATTAACAATTTCAATAACAATTTCAAAAATAAAAATTAATCTCAACCTTGTCAAGCTGAACTTTATTCAGCTTCTCTTTTTTTTACCACATAGATTTCATAGACTTTGTTTGTGTATTAGTCGCTTTGCTTTTCATAGTTTGCATAGATTGATTATTAATCTGCGTTCTAATTTTATTGATTTCTCCAATTTCTTAAATCTGTGTTCCGAAAATCCGAACATCTGAACATCCGAAAATCTCTTTTCATTAGATTATCCTTAATCATTTTTATATCTTTGCTGAACAACAACACAACATACAAGAATATGAGTTCTGATTCAAGTCAACGTTACAATCTTCGAGGGGTTTCTGCTGCTAAAGAAGATGTTCATAATGCTATTAAAAACATTGATAAAGGGCTTTTTCCTAAAGCTTTTTGTAAAATTATCCCTGATTATTTAACTAATGATGATGCTTATTGTATAATTATGCATGCCGATGGTGCTGGTACAAAGTCTTCGTTGGCTTATATGTATTGGAAAGAAACTGGTGATGTTTCGGTATGGAAAGGTATAGCACAGGATGCATTGATTATGAATATTGATGATTTGTTATGTGTGGGTGCAACGGATAATATTTTACTTTCTTCCACAATTGGTCGTAATAAGAATTTAATTCCTGCTGAGGTTTTGTCCGCTATTATTAATGGAACAGAAGAAATACTTGCTGAGTTAAAATCATTTGGTGTTACGATTCATTCTACGGGTGGTGAGACTGCTGATGTTGGAGATTTAGTTAGAACTATTATTGTGGATTCAACAGTTACGGCTCGAATGAAACGTGCTGATGTAATTGACAATGCTAATATAAAACCAGGAAATGTAATCGTTGGATTATCGAGTTCTGGACAAGCTACTTATGAAAAAGGTTATAATGGTGGAATGGGAAGCAATGGTTTAACTTCTGCTCGTCATGATGTGTTTCATAAGTATTTGGCTGAGAAATATCCTGAGAGTTTTGATGCTTCTGTACCTAGTGAATTGGTTTATTCTGGTCAAGTTAAATTGACGGATGAGGTTGAAGGTAGTCCTATTGACGCTGGTCAGTTGGTGCTTTCTCCTACTAGAACTTATGCTCCTATTATTAAAAAGATTTTAGACAAATATACTCCTAAAGAAATTTGTGGAATGGTTCACTGTAGTGGTGGAGCTCAAACTAAAGTGTTGCATTTTGTGAATGATGTACATGTTATTAAAGATAATTTATTTCCTGTGCCTCCTTTATTTAAATTGATACAAGAGCAATCTAAAACAGATTGGAAAGAAATGTACCAAGTGTTTAATTGTGGACACCGAATGGAACTTTATGTAGACGAATCTATCGCTAATGACATCATCGAAATCTCAAAATCATTTGGGGTTGAGGCTCAAATTGTAGGTAGAGTGGAAGAAAGTCCTACTAAGAAGTTGACTATTACTAGTGAATACGGAACATTCAAATATTAAAAACAGAAAACCAACTCAAAATAGAGTTGGTTTTTTTTTACTTATTTAGTATATTTATTCTTTTACTATTTTTCTAATTTGAGTAGCATCTTTTCCAACAACTTTCAAAATATAGATTCCGTTAGCATATTTTTCAATATCAATTTCTTGTTCATCTTCTTTAAGAAAACCTTCTAATATTAATATTCCACGTATATTATAAAGTTGATATTTTTGGTTTAAAAAATCAGATGAAACATTTATTTTAAAACTATTACTTGTTGGATTTGGATAGACTTTTAAATTATTTTCTGATAAAGCATTTGTGTTTATGGCTAAATTTACTCTAACAGGTATTGGAAATGAATTACAATCAATTGTTCCAAATTGCACGGTTATTCCTTGTTTAGTGTAACACATTAATGTAGTATTACCTTCTACACCTGTTCCGCAGGCTAAACCAATTTCTCCGACACCTTCAAGTGAGCCTCTTTGTGTGCTAAGGTTTGTTCCATTTATTTTTTTTAGTGGAGTCGAACCAAGAAAAATAGTCTCAATAGCTTGGATATTACATGTTGAAGAAGAACCCGGGAAAGGATCTCCTATTTGTGCGTTTAGTATTTGTTGATTATCAAATAGTACTGATTCACCATTTGAGTTATTTGGGTCTAAAATATAAAATTTTCCATTTGGATCTTCTCTAACATAATAATACGAAGTTAAAGTTAATTGACTAACTGGATTGCCAACAAAATCAACAGAATTATATTGATTTTTTACGTATTGTTTATAATACATATATCCATTAATTGTTTCAAATCCATCGAAATAAGTGGTTATATGATTTGTAAATCCACCAGAAAACCCATTCCAACCAGAAATATAAGTTCTCCATTCAGAAGTCATATCAAGATAATTACTGTAGTATGTTTGGGAAAAACTAAAGTATGAACTTAGTAGAAATAATAGTCCAAAAGTAATTTTTTTCATATTGATTTAGTTTGAAGTTTACTATAAATTTACATATTATCAAATATAGTCAAAAATTTATTTGGTTAATTAATATCTTACATAAGTTTAGAAGTAACCTTTTTTAAAAATTATAATGTATTGTTGATATAGAATTAAATTTTTTTTTAAGTTATTTTTTATCTGTATTCTGGATTTTCAAACTCCCAGCGTTTTCCGTTGTCCCATTCTTCTCTTGAGTTTCCGTAGTTGGGGTAGCCTCCTTGGTTTTTTAGCATGTTGGCTAGGTGTAATAGATTATACGTCATGAAGGTGGTGTTTCTGTTGGTGAAGTTGGAATCTGTTCCTAAGGGTGGACTGATTTTTTTGCCTTGCCAATCGGTGTCACCGTAACTTGGTCCTGGTCCGACTTCTCCTATCCAACCTGCATCGGCTTGGGGTGGAATGGAATAGCCTACGTGTTGCAATGCGTATAAAATTCCCATGGCGCAATGTTTTACTCCGTCTTCGTTTCCTGTTATTACGCAACCTGCTGCTTTTCCGTAGAATAGGTATTGTCCTTTTTCGTTTGTTTTTCCGCTCATTGCGTATAATCTTTCGATTAGCTTTTGGCATTCTGAAGATTTTTCTCCTAACCATATAGGTGTTCCTACTATTAGGATGTCTGCTTCGTTGACTTTTTTGAAAAGGGTTGGCCATTCGTCTTCTTTCCAGCCGTGTTCGGTCATGTCTGGGTAGATTCCTGTGGCTATGTTGTGGTCTATGAATCGGAATTCTTCTAAACTGACTTTTTCTTTTTTCATGATCTCTTTGGACACATCCATTAAGGTATCAGTGTGACTTTTGTCTGGTGATTTCTTTAGAGTACAGTTTATGTATAGTGCTTTTAATTGGCTGAAGTCTGGTTGGCTCATACTAGTTGTGTTTTAAATTAAATTATATTTTTCTGTTTATTGAAAAGCAATTGGTGCTGCTAAACAACTGTCGGGAATATTGAATGCATTTACTAAAGATACGGCATCTGGTCTTATTTCCCAACATAATTGATTGACCATTTTTCTAACGGCTTTGGTTTTTACGGCTTCCATGTAACCTTGTTCTAAATACCAGGCTTTGTTGTTTTCTATTTGGTGAAGCGCATACAATTGTGCTAATTTGGTTAAGGCTGTTTTGACTGCTTCATCTTTGACCGATTCAATTGCTTGTTGGAATTGTTCTAATGTTACTCGTTCTAAGTAAGCTTGTGCTACATCTATCATTTGATGTTGCACTACGTTGAAGGCATCATAAGGTTCCATGCCTTTGTCTATTAGTTTTTTGATTCGGTTTGCGGCTGAAGCTACAATGCTTTTTTCTCTGTATTGAAAAGCTTTTAGGTGGAATTCACTATCTAATAAATGGGTTTCGTCTGTGTTTCTGGTTGTGATTGGATTTTTTTCAGCCAATGCTGTTTTGGCATTTTCGAATACGTAATTTAAGAGACCCATGGAATTCATTTCGCCAAAAGATTTTCTGAATTCTGATAATCTGTTTTTGGCTACCAATTGCATTAGTACGGTGTTGTCTCCTTCGAAAGTGGTGTAGATTTCGCTGTCGTTCTTTAGGGCATCGATTCTGTTTTCTGATAAGTACCCTTTTCCTCCACAGGCTTCTCTGCATTCTTGTAATACTGCGGTGGTGCTCCATGTGGAATAGGCTTTCATACCTGCTGCCAAAGCTTCTATTTCTTGCATTTGTGCTTCGGTTCTTTTGGTGAAACGATTGGTTAGGTATTGCAAACCGAAGTGAATGGCATAGGTTTTGGCTAAGTGTGGTAACAATCTTCTTTGGTGTATTCTGTAATTTAGGATTGGAATCTCAGAACCACCTTCTGGACCGAACTGTCTTCTTTGGTCTGCGTACTTTATGGCTATGGTTAATCCTGATTTGGCGGCTGCTAGGGCTGAACGGGGAATTCCTATTCGGCCACCGACTAGAGTTCCTAACATGGTGAAGAATCTTCGGTTGTCGCTGGCAATGGGACTTTCGAATTGTCCTTGTTCATTTACGGATGCGAAACGGTCTAACATGTTTTCTTTTGGAATTACGACGTTATCGAAACTTAAAGTACCGTTGTCGACTCCGTTTAGGCCCATTTTGTGGCCGCAATCTCCTATGGTGACTCCATTTAAGGTGTTTCCTTTTTCGTCTCTTATGGGAACTATGAAGGCATTTACTCCGTAATCTACTTCGTCTATGATTAGTTTGGCAAATACTGTGGCCATTTGTCCGTGAACGGCTGCGTTGCCTATGTATTCTTTTTGGGCGTTTTTGTTTGGGGTTTGTATGGTAAATGTTTTGGTTTTGTGATCGTAAGTCGCGGTGGTTTCTAGTCCTTTTACGTTGGAACCGTGATTTGTTTCTGTCATGGCAAAGCAACCTGGTAGTTTTAGGGAACCAATATCTTTTAAATACTTTTCGTAATGCTTGGCTGTTCCTAAAGAATGGACGCTCATGCCCCAAAGTCCGAATTGTACTCCGAACTTTATGACTAAACTTAGGTCGTGGTAACTTAAGGTTTCCATGATGGCGAAATAGTCTTCTATGTTTTCTCCACCACCGTATTCTTTGGGATAAGCCATGTTTCCAAAATTTTCTTTGGCTAAGGTTTTACACCATTCGTAGACGGTTTCTCTATAAATGTTTACGTCTGTTGTCGTTTCATAGGCAAACTCTGGTCTTGAAAGTACTTCTTTTACTTTGTTTATGATGGGAGCTTGTGCTCCGTCTAAAAAGGTTGTTAGTTTGGTTACCTCAAAATTGGTGTTGGTTTGGCTTTTGGAGGTGAAGGTGTCTTCATTTGATTTGAAATTGCTGATGAATTCTTCTCCTAAAATTCCTAAATCGATTTCTATTTTTTTGAAAGCGGTTGCTAATGCTTTTATGTGTACGTTGTTGTGGGATAAAGCTAGTGCGATATCATATAGTGAGTGACTGTTGGGATGCTGCCTTATTATTTCTTTTAATTCTATGTACCAAGTGTGTAAAGTTTCTCTGGAAGGAGGATTGGCTACATCAATTTTGTGTAAGAGGTATTCTTGTTCTTTTTGGGAAAGCCAAGTTTGGGCTGTTATAAAAGTATGTAGGGTTTCAAATTCTTTTTGGGTTAGCAAATCATCTGACCATACTAAGTAGAATAGGGGTGTGAAGGCTATTAGTTTGTTGTTGTCTAGTATCATGTTTGTGTTTGTTTCAGTTGTTTTTTTTGTTTCAGTTGGTTTTTTTGTTGTCGGTTGTCAGTTGTGAGTTGTTGGATGTTTGTTGTCTGTAATCTGTTTTCTGTAATCTTTTTTTGTTGGTTTTCTAAATTTAAGGAATTGTTGTGGGTTCGTAAATGGTCTTTTGTTTTTTTTAACGTTGATAGTTTTATTTTTTATGTTTTTTTTTGGAACGCGGATTAAACAGATTAAACGGATTTTCGCGGATTAATTTATTTTTTACTGTTATATCGTAATTATTTTATGTCAGAGCATTATTCTTTTGTGTCAGAGCATATTTCTTTTGTGTCAAGGCATAATTCTTTTATGTCAGAGCATAATTCTTTTATGTCAAGTCATATTTCTTTTGTGTCAAGGCATAATTCTTTTGTGTCAAGGCATTATTCTTTTATGTCAGAGCATAATTCTTTTGTGTCAAGGCATAATTCTTTTGTGTCAAGGCATAATTCTTTTGTGTCAGAGCATAATTCTTTTGTGTCAAGGCATAATTCTTTTGTGTCAAGGCATAATTCTTTTATGTCAGAGCATAATTCTTTTGTGTCAAGGCATATTTCTTTTAAGTTGATGTTGATTTTTTGTAGAACTAAAAAAGACTCAATGCTTTGGCACTAAGTCTTTGTTTGTAGTAAGGTATTTTGTTTTTAGAGCGATTATAAGGCTCTAGGTTTGCTGAATTTTAAGGAGCTGACCTGTGCGTATTCTGGACTGCCTGTTCCGAATATTGATTTTACGTATTTTTTTACGTCTAAGGCTGTTTCGTAGAGATTGACTTGAGCGGTGTATAAGGTTTTGTTTCTTGCGATTCGTGAATTACTTGCTTTAGTAAAAGCTGTTGCTACTGCATTATTTTTTTTAGTAAGGTCAATGATTTGGTCTTCTAAAGTTGTGATTTTTAATTCGTTTTCGTTTGGGTTATAGGAAGCCTCTGATTTTAGAACTTCTTTTAAACCCGCTAAGTGTTGAATTAATTGATCGTAGGATTGTTGGCTTGTGGATATTGTGTTAGGTGCTTGAGCATTTGGGTCTGTTGGCGTTTGTGGTTGCGAAGCTCTTTTACCCTGAATTTTGCGGTTAAAACCTTTGGCGTCTTTGATGGTTTCTTTTGCAGCATCTGTGGTTTCTAAAGCAGAGATTAAGCGCGTGCCTAATTTTCTAAGATTGCTAAATGCCAACATGCGTTCGTTTACTTTGCCGTTGTAGGCTGTGTTTTGAATAATAAAGTCTGCTAATTTTGTGTCTCCTTCTGCTTTTAGGGCTTGAAGGTTGGCAAGCTGTAAGCTAGCTTTTGAGGGGTTGTAGTTTGTGTCATACCCAATGACGAATTCAATAAGGTCTTGAAAATTTGCAACATTTTTTGCATGCCCTACTTCGGATTTTGATGCCATAAATAATTGATTTAAAGATTAATATTAGATTAAAATTATTAAATCTTTTTTAATTATTTATGCCTTTTTATAACATTTTTACTACAAATTGTAAAATATTTTGAAGTGTCTTTATTTGTAAGGGTTTTCGAGGGTTAGCGGTTTTGGTTTGAGGGTGAAAAGTTGGGGTTTTTGTCTTTTTTTTACTGATTAGTAGGTGGTTGAGGGTTTTGATTTTGGGAAAAAGAAACGGGTTTGAGATTTTAACGTGTTTGTATATTGTTTGTTACGTGTTTTAAGCACCTAATTTAGTAAATAATTAACGATCAAGAAAGTCCAGGAGGGCTTTCGTAAGTTGGCAAGAAGCTATCAATAAATTATATACGGTGTTGGCTGTACTTTTTTTTTATTAAAAAAGCCCTTCAATTGAAGAGCTATATTTATATTTTTGAAAGTCTAATAGGTTGGTTAGATTTGTCCTTTGCCTTACTTACACCAATTTCAACATTTTTATTTTCCATAATTTCCTTCGTTTTTATTTCTAATTCTTCATTTTTCATCATTTCTCCTCTTTCTTTTTTTAAACATTCATCTTCATTTTCAATTATTTCAGTTTTGTAGCTTTCGAAAAGCTCTTTCGTGTATTTAACGGAATGAACTGAATACATTCCAGTTAATCCTATGTAAAGCAATATGGCAAAGAACAATTTAATTCGTATCCAATCCCAAGACTTTTGTCTTACGATTTAATTAATCTTAATATACTAAAATTATTTCAATAAAACAAGTTTTAAGACAATTAATTTATGTGTTTTGTTTTTCTCTTGAATAAAGTCTTTAGGAAATATATTTTGGAGTTAGTTTCAAAGTAAAAAATATAGCATATTTCATATTTTTCATCTAATGGTTCTATCACAGTGTATTTGTTTTTATCTGTTTGATCAAATTCTCCTGGAAGTAAATAAAATGTTTTGATGATAAGCTTTATAACATCTGTTGGTTCTTTTACATTGTGTATATCATTCCCAGTCGAAAGAGGTAAGTTATTAATGCTAAAATGTTTTAATGCGTGAAATAAACCACCTGTAAAAGCATATTTTCTTCTCTTGTGTCTAATTTTATCTAATTTTCTAAATAAGTCAATCCTTAAAACTTTATTAGTATCTCCTTCGTTTTCATTATCAAAAATTAAAATAAAATTTTCATTACCATAAATTCTAATAGCATCTTTTAATCTTCCACTTAAAAATCGAGTTTTATTTAATGCGTGTATTACACTTACTGCATTTCCATTACCGAAATTTTTAGGGAATATTTTTCTTGCTTGGTTAATTACAATTTCCACTACGATCAAAAAGATATTAGAACCAGCATAATAAAAATTCTTTCCATTTATTATAACTTTCCTATAATTTGTCACAGGAAATCCAACTTTTGCGTAATTTTTTTGTTCTTGCTTCATTAAATCAAGACCAATTTTTTTTACTCTTTTTTTTAAGTTATCAAATTCTGATTGGGTTAAATTCATTCGATTCGAAGTACGATTTTTTAAATTAAAGCCAACTTTTTGCGGCTTGTTTCAGTAGCTTTGATTAACCACTGACCAAAGAAAATATAAAACAAAATTACGAATTATGAAGGTTTTTCTGAAGGAAAAACCAAGCCTACACCATTTTGCTAACCGTTGCTATGTGTAGTGCTTTATGGTGCTACAGGTGTATTTATTATGAAGTTGCTTATAGTTCGTATTGAGCTTATATAATAGGTGAAGTATGAAAATGTTTTTCCTCTTTTAATAAGTAATAAATGTTGATATGGCTCAATGAATGGTCTATTATTAAGAATTGTTGCTACATATTTGTTTTTTGCAGATGAACTCTCGTGCGCTATATAATCCCTTATTATTTTCATATGATTTATTACTGTAGTATGTGTAGGGTCAGTTTTAATAATTTCAAATGGATTATCAATAAAAAAGCAATCTGAAATATTTTTAATTACCTCAAAATGATTTACAAAAGACCTGTTTTCCTTTTTTATTACTTTGTTAAGATGATTTAAATCATCGAAATTTAACCTTCTTACAGGACAATAACCAGAAGTACTATTTATACCAATTGCATAATTTTCAAAACAGTCTGATAAAAATTTTTCAAATTTTATAAAAATTTTAAAAAATGCTAACTCATATAAAGATTGGTCGATTGCAGTTGATGATGAAAATATAACATTCCATTTATTTATTTCATCTATTAATTCTTGATTATCCATTTTACTACTCTAAGTTTTCAGATAATATCTTAATTCTTACCTTTCTTTCATCTTTACTAGTTGTTCTTGTTCTGTGAAATTTATCGAAATCAACAATTTGTTGACGAACCATATCTAAATCATCAAATTCATAACTTAAAAATTCAGATTCAAATAGAGATAATTTTGAAATTAATGATTGTATATTATTATCAATTTCATTGTTGTCAAAAAGTGGATTTCTAGGTATATCATTATCAAGACTACCAAATAATTGATGATTTAAAGTTGTGAAAAGTGTCCAGAAGTAATTTTTACGATAAAATATTTTAGTATTAAATAAGTTGTTATAAAAAATTTCTTCTATGACGAAAAAAATTCTATTCAAACGATTCTCTACGTCTTCGCTTTCTACAAATTCTTTGTCAAATTTTTTATAATAAGAATCTATTTTTTGATTACTGTCAGTAATGATACCATCAATCAAATGTGCAACTAATGAATTCATAAATTCAACATCTGCCATTCTACTTAAGTCTTTGTCTTTAAATATTTTTTTGTCAATAAAAACATTTTTAAAATCTGAAGTTTTTCTTAATACAAAAACTTTGAATTCACCCCAAAATTGTGCATTTCTAAGTTCTTGTTTATTAAGTGCTACATTATTGGTGTTTAACCTTGCAAACATTTCATAAATTTTACCATCATCTTTTAATTTAATGATTTCAAAGCTTATATTGTAATTTAAAATATTTTCTTTAATATCATCTGGTAAATCTTCATAAATATAACCTCCATATTCTTTATTGTGTGATTTTTGAATTTTATACAAACCTTCTATAAATTCAATAATTGCAGTGATTCTTTGTTGACCATCAATTACCTCTCTAAGAGTTTTTCTAGAGGCAATATCTATTTGTTGTCTAATAAATATTTGAGGAATGGAATAACCCTTAATAATAGTATCTATTAAGTAAGATTTTGCATTTAAATTCCAAACCTTATTTCTTTGGTACTTTGGAGAAACTATAAGTTCTCCATTTTCCTCCCAAGAAAGTATATCATTTATTGAAAAGGATTTAGTATCTTTTATATCGTTCATTGTTTTACGTTTTTTTTTAGCATTAAATACAACCAATAAACATATATTACAAAATTATACAAAGCCACCCAAAAATGGTTAGACATCTATTATAGTGTCATGTTTATTTCTTTACCAAATATAAACAAAAACTTATACTAATGCTTAAAATCTTACAAAAGTCTTTTAAGTTCTTTTTTTGAGGGTTAAAGAGTTAATTATGAATTATGAATATGAGTTGTGAGTTGTGAGTTGTGAGTTGTGAAGGGAAAAGGGAAAAGGGAAAAGGGAAAAGGGGAAAGGGAGAAGGGAGAAGGGAGAAGGGAGAAGGGAGAAGGGAGAAGGGAGAAGGTTTTTTGGTTTTGGGTTTGTTATGGTTTTTTAATTTGTTTGTTGAAAGATTCTGTTTGATTTTCTATTTAGCTTTACTGTTGTTGGCTTCAATGAGTGGTTTGAATCCTCCGTATACCATTCTGCTGGCATCAAAGATTAGTCTTTCAGGATTCGTTATTGGGGCTACTAATTCTGTTATTCTTGGGTCGTTGGGTACTTGTTTGTTTGCTAAGTCACGTGTCTGCTTTGAAGGAAAAACAACCCAGCCAAATATAATGGCTTCGTCTTCTTTTGCCTCTAGTGTTTTAACGAACGAACGCGTGCCTTCTAATGTCATTTCATCGCCAATATACTCGAAGTAAGCAAGTGCACCGTATTCTTTCCAAATTGCTGCTATTTTTTCAGCTATACTTTTGTATTCGTTCAGCTGAATTTTTGGTACTGGAAAAATGAATCCGTCTATATAATTGGTTGTAGTTTCATTCATTTTTTGTTGATTTTGCAATGTTTTCGTGGATTTCTTTTACCAATAGTCTTGCTTGGAGTTTTAGCTCAAATTGAGAGATTATTATTCTTGAGAGTTGCCTAAGCATTGATGATTCTTGGCAATCCAAAGTTCGGGGTTCTTTGTCAATTAAACATATGGTGCCTAAATTATACCCTTCTGGAGTTCGTAATGGAGCAGCCGCATAAAATTGTAATCCCATTAGACCAGTAACTAATGGATTTGAAAGTGTGCGAGGGTCTTGACGGGCATCTTCGACAATGTAAACATCTGGCGACATGATTGCGGAACTGCACAACCCTGTACTTCTTGGGATTTCTTCTGCGTCGATTCCGTAGGAAGATTTGAACCAAATTCTATCCTTGTCAACCAGGGTTATAATTGCAATTGGTACATTAAAAATATTTGTAGCTAATGAGGTTATTTCTTCAAAATAACCATCTGGTGGAGTGTCCAGAATCTCATATTTATACAAATTCTCTAGCCTTTTGTTTTCTATTATTGGATCCATAATTAATAATAAAATTAATTTAAAAAATGGTTTTCTAAGTCTTTGCTAACTATTTATAACTTGTTTTAATCTAATTATTTAGATAGATATAGGTTTTTAAATTATTAAATCAAATATAATAAAAAAAAGCATTAATTTAATTGTAGAATTATTTAAAAAGTTTGGTTAGCTATATGTTTTGAGGTAATATGTGGTTGTTTTTTTAATTTGTCCAAGGTTCTTTTTCATTGGCATTCGTGAATTTTTGATTGTCATAAATGCTTATTCCTTGCCAAGTTCCGAACCAGAGTTGTCCTTTTTGGTCTTGAAAAATACTTTGCACTACATTGGTGGTTAATCCGTTTTCGGTGGTGAATTGGGTGAATTTTGTTCCATCATATTGATATACTCCAAAGCCTTCTGCCGAAAACCAAATGTTTCCTTTTTGGTCTTCGTAAAAATTATAGGTTTCTGTTCCTTCAATTATGCCGTCTTTGGTAAAGTTTGTGTATGTTTTTCCATCATATTTACTGACACCTCCATTGAAGGTTCCAATCCAAATGTTGCCTTTTTGGTCTTCTAAAATATCTGCGGTGGAGTTGTCGGTAAGTCCGTTTTTGTCTGTTAGGTGTGTAAATGTATTGTTGGAGTATTTGAAAATTCCGTTTCCGTCTGTTGCAAACCAGATGGTTCCGTTTTTGTCTTCTACTACTTTGAATACCAATTTATCGGACAGCATGTGTTGAGGGTTTTCTACTTTCTTATTGGGTAGTGCAAATGGGCTGAATTTTTTTCCGTCAAATTGACTAATTCCTCCCACAGCTCCGACCCAAATTATTCCTTTTTGGTCTATAGTTACTGCCCAAATGTCATCGTTTTGTAAACCGTCTTCTGTGGTGTAGGTTGTGAATTTTTTATCTTCATATTTTACTAATCCGGAAGACGTTCCAAACCAGATGGTTCCTTTCTTATCTTCAATAATTTCTCGAACAGCTACTGATTTAAGCTTTTGTTCGATGGTCATTTTTTGGAGTGTTTTGCCATCGTATCGTATGATTCCATCTCCATTGGTTCCAAACCAGTAATTGCCTTTTGTGTCTTGATACATGGTTCTAACAAACTGGCTTACCATTCCGTTTAAATTGGTGTGAATTTGTGGAAATGTAGTGTTTTGGTTAAATTGTAATGGTGGTTTAGTCACCTCTTTTTCTACACTATGATCTTTAGGTTTTTCTTTGACTTGTCCGTTGCAAGATGTTATTATAAGTGTAAGAAGGAGTACTATTAAATTTCTTGAATTGCTTATTCTTTTAACCGCTAAATTTATCATGGTATGGGTTTTTTGTAGTTTTTGGAACACAGATTTATAAAATTAGTAAAATTTTTATAATTTTTTTAGTAGCTGCAGAACTGTCTTTGAAATACGAAAACTTGATTTTTAGGTACGCTGTTTTTCTTTTGTTAAGTAGGGTCATCATTTTCTACAGATGCTTTAAGTGTGTTTTTGAGCAAGAGAAAACCTATTATTCCTGCCGCTATTGAGGCTACAATTATAGCAATTTTTGAATTATTGACTATCTCTGTATCATTAAACGCAAGAAGTGTAATAAAAATTGACATTGTAAATCCTATTCCTGCTAAAAAGCCAACACCGATTATGTTTCTCCATTTCAATTCAGTGGGCAACGTACAAAGCCTTAACTTAACCCCTAGCAAGGAGAAGAGCCATATGCCCAGAGGTTTTCCAATTACTAGTCCCACAATAATACCTAAGCTGCTTGCTTGTGCCAATCCGCTTAGCCAACTATCACTGAATGAGATGCTGGTGTTTGCCATGGCAAACAAAGGTAGCACAAGAAATGTTACAGGTTTGTTTAAGAAATTTTGAAGAATAGAAGAAGAAGATTTTTCTCCGCCTTTGCCAAAAGTAACCGCAAATGCTAGTAGTACACCTGTAATTGTAGGGTGAACACCTGACTTCAACATGAAATACCACATTGCTACACCGCCAACTAAATAGGGGATTAATTTTCGAACTTTCAGTTGGTTCAAAATGAGTAGAAAACCAAATATGCCTAGTGCTATAAATAAATTTACAAAAGATATTGAAGTTGTGTAGAAAATTGCAATTATAATTATTGCTCCAAGGTCATCCATTATTGCCAAAGCTGTCAGGAATATTTTTAACGAGGTTGGGATTCGTTTACCTATCAAAGATAAAATGCCTATTGCAAAAGCAATATCTGTTGCCATTGGAATTCCTGCACCCGTTTGAGTGTCTGTTCCAAAGTTGAGCCATAGATATAATCCTGCTGGAATTATCATTCCGCCTAATGCTCCAAAAAATGGTAACGCAACACTTTTAAGACTAGAAAGTTTACCATTGTATATTTCTCGTTCTAACTGCAAACCAATGAATAGAAAAAAAAGCGTCATTAATCCATCATTAATCCAATGGACTATGCTGTGTCCACCTATGTCAAAATTCCAGAGGTTTATATAACTTGTCTGCCAAGGTGAATTTGCAAGACTAAGTGAAAGAATCGTTATGAAAACTAAAACTAGTCCACCTGATTTTTCACTGTTAAAAAAACTGCTAAATAGTCGTTTTAAAGCCATTCTGTTTTCTGTAGATGTTTGATGCACATAGCGATTGTATGTTTTGTTGCAAGGTTATTCAACTAATTTAGTAAATAAAAACCAAATAGTAAAACCGCTAGGATTTACATAATCAGGTTTGCACTAGCAATTAATTTATAGGATGTTGTAGTTGTTTATAGGTTCTTCAAAATTCGACTTTCAGATTCTTTTTTTCTATCCATCAAAAACCCAAAAAGAAGTCCAGCAATTAAACCTATTATTGAACCAATCATTGGTCCGAATACTATTCCATTATTATAATAAGGTACTCCAAAATGAAATACCGAGAGCAGAGCCCATAGCTATTCCAACTCCAGCTCCTAAGGTTTGAAAATAGTTAGGAGGCAGGAAGCCAAAGTCTTCTTTTAATGATTTTTTTAACTTTCTGAAATTTAATTTTAACTTTTTTTGGGTTTGAATCTTCTCAAGATAGCTGTTGATAATGGCTTGAATTTTCACTTTTTCTTTGTTCGAAATATTTTTATTTTCGATTTCTTGGACTAGGTTAACAACTTGTGTTAAAGCCTTTTTGAATTTGATATCTTTTGTTTCATTATCTAATTTGTGCAAGTGCTCAATCAATTCATTTAATTTCATTTTTTTTATTTTGTTTAAGCACCCCTAGTTAAACTATGAGTTTATAATTTTACTAGATTCTAATTAAATACTCTAATCGGAAATTTTAGCTTCTTATATCAGAACATTGTATTCATTATCTGATATGTAAAGTTTGATGGTTTTGTTCTTTATTTTTATTCGAAATGCTTTTTTACGAAAGCTTCTTTTTCGTTATCGGTCATTTTATCTGCGGGTTCTACGTCTATTTTGATGTCTTTAAAATGGGCATCTTTGTTTAAGAAGTTGTGTAGTTCAACTTTTGCATTTGTGGGTCCAAAGAGTAATACGTGGTTGTATTTTAGGATTTGGTTGCTTATTTCTTTGTAATAGGCTTTCTGCATTTGTTGTCTTTTGTTGTGCATTAAGCTTTCGCTTTTGTCGCGTGCTTCTTCTTGTGTTTCGAATGTGAATTCTGAGTTAATTGAAGTATTTTGGTTAAAAGAGCTGTCGATTAGTTGGGCTGTTGCATGATCCATCCAAATGCCTAGGTTGTTTTTTGTTTCCATTTTTATGTTTTTTTTCTGTTGTTTGTTGTTTTTTGACTGTTGTCTAGTGTTCTTTTGCGTAGGTTTTTAGTAAATCATTGAGCGAATTAAGATAGTCTTGAAGTGCTTTTTGACTTACTCCTCCGTTTCCTGTAATTTGGAAGTTTCTTGGAATTTCGTCTAAGTATTTTATTAGTTCTGGGTATTCGGTTTGAATTTTAGCGGTGATTTCGGAAATTTTTTTGGTTAAACTATCTTGTTGTTTCATGTTTTAGTGGTTTAACTGTTTATTAGGTGAAGTTTTTTGATGTTTGAGCAAATGATTTGTAGAATTTATATAATTCTAATAAGTTGAAGATGTTTGTTGCTTCTGCTTTTTTTATTTTTAAATAATCTACAAAGGGTTCTTTGTTTGTTACGGAATCATTTTCATCTAAAGTTAGGTTATAATTTACAGTTGCTATGCCTTTTTGGGTAAAAAACGAAATTTGTTTGATATTAATTAATGGAGCTAAGTAAAAGTATTTAAAACTCAAGCCTTGCTTTATGGAAAACTTATGCTGTTCTGATTTTTCTATTGTTTTAATGTATTCTGCGAGTTGGTCTATGATTAATTCTTTTTGATTTTGAATTCTAGTTTGCTGGACAGCTTGTATTTCTAAATCCGTTAATTGATTGTTTAGTAGTAGTAATTCTGTTTCAGTTTGTGCGTGAGAATAGAGGAGTGGAAAGCCTATTTTAGTTTTTATGATTTCTAATTCGTTATTTTTTCTTTCTATTTGCTCTATCAGTTCTTTCATGGTCTTTTATTTGATGTTTGCTCTTTTTGTAAATAAGTAGATTTGAATTCGGCTTTTACGGCTTCTAGGTTTGATGGGCTTGTGAATAGCATTGCGTAGGCTTCTTTTAGGGATTTGCTTTTTATTACATCTGAAAGCATGTCTTTCCATTCATGGAAGTTTAATGTAATGGGATTGTATGAATTTACAGGTGTTGTAATGCCATATCGGGTTTGTTCTTCTTCTGCTTGAAAGGTTCCGAATAGTCTGTCCCAAAATATGAAAGTGGAACCAAAGTTTTTGTCGAGGTATTTTTCATTTGTGGAATGATGTACTCTGTGGTGTGAAGGTGTGACAAAAATGTATTCTATGGGTGCTGGTAATTTTCTAATGTATTCGGTATGAATCCAGAATTGATAGAGTACTTCAATTTGATGGCATATAAAAAAGAGTACGGGGTGAAAACCCATTAGTATAACTGGAATGAAAAAGATGAATTTGATGTGTTGTGTCCAGCCCAATCTAAAGGCTACTGACCAGTTGTATTTTTCGGAATTGTGATGGGTGACATGTGTTGCCCACCAAAAACGGTTGACATGGGTTAATCTGTGTGCCCAATATCTGAAAAAATCTATGGCGAGTATGCAAAGAATGAAGGACCACCATGTGCTTGGTATGCTCCAAGGTATGAGGTTGTAAAAGAAAAGCATAGTTCCAAAGATGGCTAATTTTAATAGGGCTGATATTCCAACATTTACTAGTCCTATGAATGTTGCTGAAATGGTGTCTAATTTGTTGTAGTAGTCTTTTTTTTGAACAATTGTTAGTATCCATTCTGCGATTACGAGTAAAATCATTGGAATGGCTGCGATTTGGATGATGTTTAATCCTGCAAGTTGATCTAACAGGATTTCCATAGTTAATGGATTTTCTTTCATGTAGTAGAATTATAAGAGTATTTTGTTTGGTGTAAATTTCTTCAGGTTTATTTAGTTGAAGAGTTGTGTTTGTTGCTCTAATTTTGCTGAAGATTTTAATATTTTTCAAGATAGTTTTTTAAACTTTAGTTTTGTCCCTATTTTTTCTTAATTTTTTTTTTTGGAGAATACGGATTTATAGAATTAAAGAAATTTTTATAATTTTTTAAATTGATGTAATGATTTGGAACGCAGATTTGTGCGGATTTTTTTGTTTTGTTTTTAGTGACATTAAAAAAGCCCTTATGGTTACATAGGGGCTTTTTTTTAACTTGCTTTTGGTAGGGAAATTATGAAGTGACTACCTTTTCCTACTTGACTTGTTACTGTTATGGTTCCACCGTTTTTTTGGATGAATTCTTTGCTTAGGATTAGTCCTAGTCCTGTTCCTTCTTCGTTGTTGGTTCCTTTTGTGGATATGTGTTCTTCAATTTTGAATAGTTTATCTAATGTGTCTTGTGACATTCCTACTCCTGTATCGATAATGTGTAGTTCTATTGTGTCTTCGTTTTCTATATAATCTACAATGATTTTTCCTCCTTGTGGGGTAAATTTTATAGCGTTGTTTATTATGTTTGAAATGAATACGGATGCTGTGTTTTTATCTATATAAATTGTGCTTTCTTGAGGAACTTTACAAGTTATATCTATGTTTTTTTGTACCGCAATGCTTACATAGGGTGCGCAACTAGTATCGATTAATTCTTTTAAGTTTAGGTTTTCTTTGTTGATTTCGATTTGCCCGGTTTGGGTTTGGGACCAAGTTAATAGGTTTGCTAAAAGCTCAAAAGTTGTTTTTGCGGATTTGTTTAACTGTATTATGATGTCTTTTTTCTCAGCATCGTCAAATGTATCGTAGTCTTCTACTAAAAGGTTGGTGAATCCTAATATGTTGCTAAATGGACTTCTAAGGTCGTGGGAAATAATACTAAAGAATTTGTCTTTGGTTGAGTTTATTTGTTTCAGTTCGTCGCGCTGGTTAGAAATGACTTCGTTTTTTTGAATCAATAATTTGTTTGCTTTTTTCTTTATAGCAAATCGGCTTAAAAGGATGAATCCCATTAAGAGGATCAAAATAGATACTCCAATAAACGTGTTACTTAAGCTGGTTTGTTTAGCAATTGCTAATTCTTGAATTTCGTTGTTTTTACGGAGTAATTCGTTTTCTTTTTCTTTTCTTTCGCTATCATACTTTGTTTGCATTTCTGCAATTTGTTTGGAGCTGGTTTCGTCTTGAATGCTGTCTTTTAGTAAGTTGTGCTTTTCTAAATATTGCAATGATTTATCATAACTTCCCATAGACTTGTATAGTTCGGCAAAGACTATATAAATACCTAGTTTGTCTTCTTTAGCCTTTAATTTATTAGCTAATCGAAGTGCAATGTCATAATGTAACAAGGCTTCATCGTATTTTTTTTGTTCTTTATATACTTGTCCGATACCTTTATTAGCCAATAAAACTCCTACTTGGTCGTTAATTTTTTGGCTTAGGATTAGTGATTCTTCAAAGTATTTTGAGGCACTGTTGTAGTTTTTAAGATGGTATTCTGTGTCTCCTATGTTATATAAACTTATGGCTGTTCCGTAGTTGTTTTCATTTTTCTTGAAAATACTTAAGGCTTTTTTGTATGATGTTAATGCTTTGTTATAGTCTTCTTGCAGTTTGTATATTTCTCCTAAAGTAGTGTGTTGAGAGGCTATATTAACTTTGATGTTTTCTTTTTCGGATACTTGAATTGCTTCTTGTATGTATTCTTGTGCTTTAGTGTAGTTTTTTTGTTCTAAGTAAATGGAACTGATGTTGCTTAAGGTAAGTATGTAAACATCATTAAACCCATGTTCTTGAGCTATTTTTAGTGCTTTGAAATCATATTTTAAGGCATTTTCATAATCAAAAATGTCTAAATAAGCGGTTCCTAAATTGTTGCATATGACGCTTATACCCTCTAGGTAGTTTAGTTCTTCGTATATTTTTAATGCTTTGTGGTTGTTTTCAAGTGCTTGATTAAATTCACTTTTTGCCCATTGATTTATTGCTATATTTCCTAATGCCCTACCTATGTCTTCTTTACTGTCTAATTGAGTAGCAAGTTCATAGGCTTGGTTTCCGTACTCAATGCCTTTTTCTGGAGCAACTCCCCAATAAGCATAACTTATGTCATTTAAGGTTTTAGCTTTTTCAATTTCTTTTTTATGGGGAAGTAGTGCCTCTAAACTATCTATATTAGTTTGAGAGAATAAAAAAGTTGAAAATAGAGACAGTATAAATATTAATGAATATTTCATATATACTATTAGTATTTTGAAAACGTGTTTGCTTAAATGAATATTGTTTTAGGTTTATAATTAACGCTGCTTTTTAGAGTTTTAATTATAAAAATATAAAGTATTCAAATAGGGCGGATACTATTTTATGTTCTTTCAAATATAGGATATTTATTTAGTTTTTTATAGTTTAAAGTACATATTTAATCGTTAAAGTGTTTTTTTTTTTTGAAAAGGTTAAGGGGTTTGTGTTTTGAATGCGGATGAGGAGGGTTTTTTAGGAACACAGATTTATATAATTGGATAAATTTTTATAATTTTTAATTGTTGGGAGGTTTTTTTTGGAACGCAGATGAGACGGATTTTACTGATTGTCGTGGATTTTTTTAACTAAATAGATTTGATAGACTTTGTTTGTGGTGTTTTATATTATTCTGTTATTATTTTAATTTTTCCAACGATTGTGCAAGAAGCTTGTACTGTATTAAATATGGTTCCATGTTTTTCTATATTCTTTTTTAGTAATTCAATATTTAAAGAGTTGTCTTGGCTATGGATTATTAATTCATAGTTAATTTCATCCATTCTTGGTGGTTTCTCTAGACGAGTTGCGCTTACGGTGATTTCTGCTTTTGTGTATTCGAAATTCATTAAGATGGAAAAACGCTCTACATTTTTAAGAATGCATGCCGAAAAAGAACCTAAGAATAATTCGGCTGGATTGGGTAAAGTATCTGCCGTTTCTGGTGTGATTCCAAAAGTGATTTCGGATTGCTTGATGCTTACTGTAGCTTTTTCTTTTGAAGAGGAATTTGCTTTAACGGAATAGCTCATCTTGCTTGTTGGTTTTTATGGTGTTTTTTAGGAACTCAGATTTATAAAATTAGAAAAATTTTTATAATTTTTAATAGTTGAATTGTTTATTCGTTGGAATGTTTTGTGTTTTTGAACGCGAATTACAAGGATTTTACTGATTTTTGCAGAATTTTTTGTTATTTATTTTTCTAGTAATGCTTGTTCGAAACATGAATTGATTAATTCTGCTATTAGTTTTGAGTTGCTTTGGTTTAAGAGAATAATCATTCCCCAATTGGTATTTTTATCGTAAGCTAATATTGATGAGCATGCTAATGTGTTTCCTGTTTTATAGAAGAAACTGTCTTTTCCGTTTCTTTCTATTTGTTGTCCAAAAGCCATTTCCCTATCGTCTGTTTTGTAATATGTTTGTTCGGTAATTGTTGTTGCTTTTGCAATTTCGCCTTTTTTTGATAAAAGCGCTTTTAGGAGTTTTGTCATGTCAGCTGTATTGGATTTTATTAATCCTGCTGGTGCTACAATTGGATTCCAATTTAGAAAATCTTGTTCTACACCTTCTAAATCATAACCCACAATTTTGTTTTTTATATTGTAGTCTTTTGTTAGTGTTTGATTCATTTTTAAAGGATTTAGTATTTTTTCTCTGAGGATAGTGTCATAGTTTTTGTGGTATACTTTTTCTAATATCATACCCATTATCACAAAGTTTATATTTGAATAACGATATTGTCCGTAATCTGTTAGTGTTGTGTTTTCGTTTATTAATTCGTAAACTTTTTGTAAATCAATGTCTAAAGGTTGCTTGGGATTTGCTTCCATTAGTTTTTTAAAGTCAAAATCGGGCAATCCAGATTGATGAGACGCTAAGTCCGAAATTTTAATTTTTCCTTTAATTTCTTCTGATAGTTTGTATTCTTTTGGAAGGTAATTGTCTATAAAGTCATCTGTTTTTAATTTTCCTTCGTTGGCTGCTTGGGCTATTAAATTTCCGGTTAGAAGTTTGGTAACTGAACCTATTTCATAAACTGTGTTTTCGTCTACTGCTGTTTCACTGTTGCGGCTTATTTTTCCGTAGTTGAAGAAATATTCTTTTCCGTTGTCAACGAATCCTATGCTCATTACTACATCTGGATTTATTTTGGCAATTGCTTGACAAATAGAATCTACTTTTGTAGCTCGTGATTGTGCAAATGCAAATTGAGTTGTAAGTACTAGAATTAATAAACTGTTGATTGTTTTCATGATTTGATTGATTGATTGATTTTTAATAAGACGGACAATAGAGAATAATGTTACCAAAAGTGTTTTGTATTATTCTTTTCTTGAAATTTTTTATTGTACTCTTCTCATTTGAAATTGTCCTTCAGCAAATGCTTCTAAATAATCTTCAAGATTTTTTTCTTCATAAAGTGTCATTTCCCAAGTGCCTGAAATGACTTTATAATCTTCATCGTAATAACCAAGATAGCGAATTTCAGGATGTTTGGTTTTTTTGTCTAAAACAATTTTCCCATTTTCATCTTTATAATATAGACAGGGATAGTTTATGACAAAACTCATTTTATTACGATCAATAAAGCCTTTGACAGTTGCAGGTTTATCAAAAATATTTTCAGATTCTGAATCAGTTGTTGTTCCAATAAATGAGTCTTCGTTGAAATTTAATTCCATTGTAAAAGTAACCTCAATATATTGTTCTATATCTTCAAAATCTTCTTGATAGTTGAAAAAACCTTTCCAGATTTGTTTGTTATTTACAATTTCCATTTAAAATGTTGCTAACGTTTGTTTTAGGTTAATTTTATGTAAAACAGGACGTTATGATAAGTACATTTTTTATTAGTCATTATTGTTTAAAGTCCAAATAAGTGCTTTTTCTTTTGTGGCTCTAAAAATTGTATTGTGTTGTTCTGATGGTTCGTTTGAATAGTTCCATAAGAAATTCTCTTTTTTATTTTTTAATTTCTGCTCTAATGTCTGGGTATATTTGTTAATATCTTCGGCATCTGAACCAGCAAACCAAATCTTTTTGTCTTTGTAGTTTTTGTCTTTTGTTAACTCATCGAAATTCTTCGCTAAATAATGCTCATTAAACCACAATGAAGGATCCATTGCTATATAATAATCAAACATTTGATTGTCTAAAATAAAAGTTTCCACTACAAATAAGCCTGCAAGTGATTCTCCAATAATTGCTTTTTTATTGTTGGTTCTGTATTTCTTATTTATGGTTGGCATTAATTCATTTTTGATGAAGTTTCTAAAGTTATCAGCTCCTCCTGGATTTGGGATGTATTCTAAGTCATACTCTATTTTTGAAGGGCCAGTTAGGTCTATTTTTCGATCTGTATTTTCAATACCAACTAAAATAAATGGTGGGATTTTTTTTGCAGCAATCAATTCTGCTAAAGTATTTGCAATGTGAGGGAAGTCTTCTTTAATTCCACCATCTGGCATGTATAAAACAGGTAAACTGTCGTTTGATTGCTCGTACATTGGAGGTGTCCAAACATTAATTATACGGTCTTCATTTACAAATTTTGAAGCAATTTTTAAACTGTCGTGTTTTGGAATTGGGTCGTTATAAGTAACCGCCTCTTTTTTGCAACTCAAAGTAAGTGTTGCTATCAATAGATAAAAAAATATTTTTTTCATTTTTTCTGATTTTAATTTCTTGTATCAAATATAACTAAAAACTTTTTATGTTAGCTAATTTTAATCTAAACCACTCGACTATAGTTTGCTGTAGCTTTTTTTAGATTTTCTGAAAGTGATTTTAACCAGATGAGTTGGTTGGAAATTAAATAAGCTTCTTGTAAATGGTGAAGTGTATCGGTATGCAACTCTGTATTTCCTTGTTCGATGTTTTCATCTCTATTTTTGGATAGTACTTCAAAGGTTTTTAATAGTGTTTCTTCTGCTTCTTTTATGGTATTCTCATCGTTTTGCTGTTCGGGATTTTTACCTTCTAATTGTTCTGCAGCAATTTGTAAAGTGTTGGCAATTTTTTCAATCAAAACATCAAACTCTTGTGAAGCCGGTGTAGTTTTGTGATTCATAATGAAACTACCAATAGAGGCTATGGCTGAAACCATGGTTTGGTTCAAGGTTACAAGATTGTAGATTAACTCAAATTCTTTTTGTTTCGATTTTGGGTCTTGTGTAAGCCTTTGAAAAGCAGCGTTTAAATTGCTTATGGCTAAGAAGACTTCTTTTCGGGCTATTTTATAAGCCAATAGATTTTCGTTTTTGTCGTGATACAAGTCTTTCGTAGCTAAAATGTAGTTTTTATTTTTTTTGAGCGCATTGGCAAGTACGTTTTTTAAATTGTTGACTTCCCAACTTGGCCATAGGACATAATTTGCCACAATAGAAATTGTAGCTCCTATAATAGTGTCTAATACACGATATTGGATGACCTCAAAAGCATTAGGATTTATTAAAGAATACACAAAAACTATGTTGATTGTAATAAGCGCTGCAGCTGATTTATAGTTTTGTTGGAGTAGGGCAAAGGATAGGGTTAAGGATATTATGGCTAAAACTCCGTAAACAATGACGTTTTGAGTTAGTAATACAATACCAATGGCAATAGCTGCACCGATTAATGTTCCTATAATTCGGTCTTTTGAACGCTCTTTTGTTAGTCCATAATTAGGCCTGATGATGACTATAATAGTTAAGAGAATCCAATAGGTGTTGTGAATGTCTAAAACGGTTCCTAGTACATAAGCAAACAACATGGCTACGGTGAACCGAAGTGCATGTCTGAAAAGATTGGAATTGAAACTTAAGTTTTGGATGATTACACTTAAATGATATTCTTGCAGCGTTAAAAACTGACTTGTGTCTTGGCGCTTTAAAGATACTTTTGAAGCTTCTTTTACATTGGCCATTACACGACGAATGGCTCTAATTTCCTCTAATAATAGTTCTTGATAATCGTAAAGGTTTTTTAGCACTAAAGCACCTTCTCTCGCTTTTGGAAGTTTAACATCTTCAATATAGTTTCCAATTGCTTTATTGGCATTTGATAGTGCTGTTAATAAACTTTCATTACTGGGAATTTTGTCATTTTGAATGAGTAATTCCGATAGTTTTATGAGGTGATTTCCTAAAATTTTATTCAGGTTTTTAGAAGCTTTTAGGTGATGTTTTTTATCGCTGAATAAACGATCTATTTCGTGGTAATCGAGGTGTTTTGCCTCTATAAGTTCAAATATATTTACCGATGAAATGAAAATTAATAATTCTTTTTCGTCATAATGAGAACGTCCTGAACGTTTTCTGCCAGTGAAAAGTACTTCTCTTAATGTTTCTTGTTTTTCGTTAATTTGGGTTTGCAAGATTAATACTTGTTGCATTAATGCTTCTCGTTCGCTTCTTTTGGTTAATAGTTTTGCTCTTAATTTAAGATATTGACCAATGAACCCTAATGTGTCTGAAAGAAGTTGGTTTTTGTCTTTTTGTGGAGCTAATTTTTGAAAGGTGAAGGATACCAGCAAATACCAAAGCCCACCAATTCCCATGAGGCCAATGTGTTGTAGGATGTCTAAAGTGGTTTCTTTTTGAACGGCAAATGCAATCACCATAGATAATAATCCCGAAAAGGATACTAAAGAAGCTCTAAAACCGTAAACAGATATTAGTGAAACTGTAAACGAAATTACAGCCATTGCAAGAAGTAGAAGTGTGAAGTAGGGTTTTGCAAAAAGAATGATTGCCGTAATTAGCATGGTTAAGCCAATACTTATTAAAACACCATTCACTTTTCTTTTTAAACTTCCTGGAATGTCACCTGGAGCATTTAAGAAAGCACCCACCACAATAGCAGGAGCAAACTCAGAATATCCTAAAAGTGATAGAATGGCAAAAGGGGTTACTACTGCAAAGGTTAGCCTGATTCCTCTGTAGAAGTTAGATCCTTTTAGAAATAATTCTATGTTTTTTAGTTGGTTGTTCAAGAGGTGTTTAACTGTTGGTTTTTATTAAGTCTAAAATATTTTGTCCTTCTATATTGTGTTTGCCGTTACCTAATACTTTTACTGATTTTAGCATTGCTTTTGCTAAAACTTTTGTGTCCATAGGTTTTTGTGAGCGTAATAACCCTAAACTGTTTAAAAAACCAATTACTTTAACTCCAATGACTTCCATTTTTCGATCACTGTCTTCTCTTTTCAAAATAGGTGGTCTGAAAATATTTGTTTTTTTAAAGGAAAGTGCTTTCACCGCTTCTTCTAATTGTCCTTTCATTTTTGAATAAAAGAAAAAGGAATTTGCTGAAGCATTAGAACTGGAAATTAAAACATAATTATTTACATTGTTGTCTTGAGCAATTTTAGCAAATTCATATTGATAACCGTAATCAATTTTCCATTGGGCTTCTTTGCTACCAGCAGCTTCTAATGTTGTGCCTAAACACGAAAATAATACATCTCCTGTTACTAGTGCTTTCCAATCTTCGGACTTGTCAAAATCTATTATATGAACTTTTAATTTTTCATGTTTTATGTTTACTTCTCGTCTTACAAAGATGTCAACTTGTTTGTATGTTTCATCTTTTAAAATTAATTGTAAAACTTCTTCTCCTGTTGCTCCTGTTGCTCCGATTATTAATGCTTTCATACTAAAATTTTGTTATTTAATGTCTTAATTGATCTTTTTAGAATGGTTATTCTTTTTGAAAAAATAAAAAGGTAATAATAATAAAACCAATTCCTGTTAAAGCAGGAGGCAGCATTTTAGCTGAAATTCCTATGATAATCATTGCTATTGCTATAAGAATGAGTAGTGCTAAGAGAATTTTTTTCATGTTGATTAAGTTTATTGGTTTTGTTGATACTCAAATATACCAAAAACTTACTTCGTATGGTAAGATGTAGCTCAGTTTATGATTTTCTTAATATTTTTTCCATTTTTCTTCCTTTGGCTAATTCGTCTACTAGTTTATCTAAATACCTTACTTTTTAGGTTAGTGTGTTTTCTATTTCTTCAATACGATACCCACAAATTAATCCTTTGATAAGAGGTGCGTTTGAGTTTAGGGTTGCTTTTTCAAAAAAGGCTTCAATGGTTACTTTTTCTTCAATAAGGGTTTTAATTTTTTCATCATAACCTGTCAGCCATTCTTTGACTTGGTGTAATTCTTGAAGGGTTCTGTCTTTTTTTTTCGACTTTTGTAATATAATGCGGATATATTGATTCGAAAGTCATTTTTACTATGCGTTGATTGTGGTCGTCGCTTGGTTTAAATTTTTTTATTGGTTCATTTTATGGGTTGCATTCCAAACGTAATCTTTAGAGAATTCTCCAAAATAGCTAATGTAATCGCCATTTTTTGAAATTACTACAAAACTGCTGCATGGATAATGGTATTGAAAAAATAATCTCTCAATAGTTCCACCAGGATCTTTGTGCCAATTTAATATGCCTTCATATTTACTTAGTCCTTCAGCATCTTTATAGATATAGATGGGTTTTATTTGTGCTATTTGATTTATACCATCTTCAAGCATATCATACCAAAATTTACGTGATATTACTTCGACAGAACCAGTTGAATTGCAACGGTCTTTACCAGGATAATATATTATGACAATTGGTTTTAAGGAATCTAATTTTTGTTTTGTTTGTTCTTCAAGAATTGATTGTAATAAAGGTCTGTCGCTAATACGACCTATTTTTTCTCTTAAAGTCAGTTTTTTATGATTGATAGAATCTCCAGGAATATCTAACAATAAATTTGTTGCACGTATTTGATTAAATTTTGATTTGCTTATTTCGATATTGTTTTCATCAAAATATTTTGTTCTGTTCTTGTTTCCTTTTGATGAGGAACAAGCAACTAGTAAGACTAGTAGGAATGATAGGAGTAGTTTTTTTTTAAGCATGATTATTTTGAACTGTTGAATATTTGAATTGTGATTATACTTTTAAAACCCCGCGAAAACCTCTTCCTGCATAGTACGATTGTACTCCGTTGTGATACACAAATACATGATTAAATCTAAAATCGGCAAAAAGAGCACCACCAAGTTTTCTAATTTCGTTTGGTGTTTTTAACCAAGTTGATGTTTTGGTATCGAAATGGCCTAAAGTTTGTAAATGACGGTATTGTTCTTCGGTTAATAGTTCAATGCCTATTGAGGTAGCCATTTCTATAGCGCTATTTTTGGGTTTATTTGCTTTTCGAGCTATTAACGCTTCTTTGTCATAACAAAGGCTTCTCCTTGCTTCTGGACTTTCTGGGGAACAGTCTACAAAAAGATAGTGATCTGTTTCTTTTTCATAACCTATGACATCAGGTTCTCCACCTGTTTTTTCCATTCTATCTAAGACAGCTAATTTCTTTTGATTCGTTTTTAGCTTTTCTTCAATTGTATTCCAATTCAGGTTTTTGTGACGGTTAGGATTTTTATCAAAACGGTTTTTTAGGATTTTTAGAAGGTCTTGATGTTCCATTTTTATACATTTTTGATTGTATTTCAAATATAATAATTTTTCACAACAAAAAAGCCTTTACAATTACGTAAAGGCTTTTTGACTTTTTCTTTATTTAAGATTATTGAGGAGCTACTATTTCTAGCATTTCAATTTCAAATACAAGGTTTGTTTTTGCCGGAATTGGTCCACCACCTTGTTCACCATAACCTAAATTATAAGGAATGAATACTAATAATTTATCCCCAAATTTCATTTGTTCTAATCCTTCAATAAATCCTGGAATTAAACCCGTTTTATTTCCATATTGAAAAGGAAAAGGTTGGTATCCATTACTGTCTGCTCTTCTGTGATCGAATTTTCCGTAGGCTTTTGCCACTTCTTCATAACTTGTATCAAACATGTCTCCATTTTCGAAATAACCAGCGTAGTTTACATTTACGTTAGTTCCAGCTGCAGGTTTAGCTCCTTTTCCTTTAGTAATAAATACATATTCTAATCCAGAAGTTGTTTTAGTAGCTTTTTTTCTCATTTTAGTTAAGAAAGTCATTTTATCTTTAGCTGCTTTATCAGCTATTTCTTTAGCGATTTTAGCTTCTTCTCCTATTTTACCATAGTAATCTGAAAAAACTTTTTTAGCATCAAATTTCTTTGCCTCAGTACCAATTTTAATAATGTTTAATTCCATTATTTGGTCATCTTTAGCAATAGCATTCACGACATCCATTCCTTCAAGAACTTCTCCAAAAACACTATGCTTGTTGTCTAACCAAGGTGTTGCTTTATGTGTGATGAAAAATTGAGAGCCGTTTGTTCCTGGTCCTGCATTTGCCATAGAAAGAATTCCTCCTTTTGTATGTTTTAATGAAGGATCAAATTCATCTTTAAATTTATAACCTGGTCCACCAGAACCAACTCCGTCAGGATCGCCTCCTTGTACCATAAAATCGGCTATAACTCTATGGAATTTTAGTCCGTTGTAATATAGTTTTCCTTTTAGTTTTTCTTCCACAAAAGGATTTGTTCCTTCGGCTAACGAAACAAAATTTGCAACAGTTATTGGTGTTTTTTGGTATTCTAATTTTATTAAAATATCTCCTTTGTTGGTTTTCATTTGTGCATATAATCCATCTTCTGTCTGTGCAAAAGTGAAGAATGAAGTGAATAATAATGCCAGTGCTATTAATTTTTTCATTTTATATATTTATTTATTGTTGTGGTTCTTTTTCAAGCATTTCTATTTGAAAAACTAAGTTAGATTTTGCAGGAATAGGCCCGTTGGCTTGTTCTCCATATCCTAATTGATAAGGGATGTAAATAATTGCTACATCACCAAATTTCATGTTTTCTAACCCTTCAATAAAACCAGGAATTAATCCTTGTTTTTTTCCATATTCGAAAGGGAAAGGTGCGTAACCATTCATCTCTTTTCTTCTAACATCTAATTTTCCGTATTGTTCAGCAACATCAGCGTAACTAGTATCAAACATTTGTCCGTTTTCAAAGTAACCTGCGTAATTTACAAACACTTGTGTGCCTACTTTTGGTTTTGATCCAGTTCCTTTGTTAATTATAACATATTCTAATCCAGAAGCAGTTTTTGTAGCTTCTTTTCTTTTTTCAATAAGGTAAGCTTCTTTTTCAGTACTAACTTCTTTGGCTTTATCTTCCGCAATTTTTACTGCTTTTGCTTCATCTTTATAATAGTCGTTGAAAGTTTTTACAGCATCAAATTTTTCAGCATCTGCACCGTTTCTAATTATAGTAATTTTTGTTATTGTATCATCTTGAACAATTGAATTTACGTTTTCCATTCCTTTAACTACTTCCCCAAAAACAGTATGCATGTTGTCTAAATGCGAAGTTTCTTTGTGGGTGATGAAGAATTGAGAGCCATTCGTTCCAGCTCCTGCATTTGCCATTGAAAGAATTCCTCCTTTGTTGTGTTTTAGTGTTTCATCAAATTCGTCTTTAAATTTATAACCTGGTCCACCTTCACCAGTTCCCATTGGGTCACCTCCTTGAATCATGAAATCATTAATAACTCTGTGAAATTTTAATCCATCATAGAAAGGTTTGTTTTTAAATTTTTCTTCTACAAATTGATTTTTTCCTTCAGCTAAAGTAACAAAATTAGCCACTGTAATAGGTGTTTTTTTGTATTCTAATTTTACAATAATATCACCTTTTGAAGTTTCGATATTGGCAAATAATCCGTCACCTAAATCGGCATAAGGATTGTTTTTACAAGATGTAAATAAAGCTACAAGAGCGATAAAGAATAAACTTATTTTTTTCATTTTTAAATTATTTGTTTGAAGTATCTTTTTTAATTTCATTTAAAGTTACGGTACAAAGTAGTGGTTCGTTTGTGCCAATTTTGTCATTATCTCCATGATAACCATAGCCAATATGTGAAGGGAATAAAAAGGTGATTTCTTCTCCTTTTTTCATGATTTTGATTCCATCTCGTAACCCCATTAAAACGTTTTCTTTATCTACGTAATAGGTTTGTGGTTTTAATTCTGCTTTGGTATAAATGATTTTGCCATCTAAACTTTTTAATTCATAGTCAAAATAAGCAATATCTCCTCTAATTGGCGTACTTGTTGCTTCGTCAACTTTGGTGTTATAAGAATACCAATATCCTTTTGGAGATGAGATATACTGATTTAAACTATCATTTTTAATAAATTTGTCTATTGTTGCTTCCTCTTCAGCAATAAGTACCTTATTTCTTTCAATAGATTCGTTAATAAATGAACCTGATGATTGAGAAATTGGTTTTCGAGCTTGTTGTTTCGTACAACTTACAAAGCATAAACCTGCAATTAGTAGCATTAATAATTTTCTCATTTTTATTTTTTTTCAGTTGCTAAAATAGCAATAAATTTTTTTACAGTATCTTCTAACGATAATAATGATTTTCCACCGGCAGCATTTATATGTCCACCACCACTAAAGTGATTGCGTGCAAATTCGTTTACATCAAAATCTCCTTGTGAACGGAATGATATTTTTACAATACCTTCTTCTTTGTTTTCGATAAAAATTACTGCAAACTCTATGCCTTTTATAGATAATCCATAATTAACAATACCTTCAGTATCTCCTTTTTGGTTGTTTGCACTGTCTAATTCATCTTGTGATAGAGTAATGTAAGATGTCTTGTATTCTGGTAAAACAACTAAATTATTTAATGCCATGCCAAGAATTTTAAGACGATTCATTGAAGAATTATCGAAAAGTTGGTTGTGAATTACTGAATTGTTTACTCCTTTATCAATTAAATCTGCGACAACTCTGTGTGTTGTTCCTGTTGTTTTTGGATATCTAAAACTCCCTGAGTCTGTTGTGATTCCTGTATAAATGCAAGTAGCTATTTCTTTATCAATGCTGTCTTTATAGCCTAATGCAACTATAAAATGATAAACCATTTCGCAAGTTGAACCATAAGCTACATCTGAAAAAGTAAATTTAGCATAATCGTCTGGTGCTTGATGATGATCAATCATCGCCATCGGAATATCTAATGTTTCAAGATAAGCACCCATTACATCACCCGTTCTGTGTAAAGCATTGAAATCTAAAGTAAAAATTAATTTACTGCTTTCAATTTCTTTTTTGGCTCTATCGTTTTCACGTTCAAAAACAAGAATTTTATCTGCATCTGGTAACCAAGCTAAAAAATCTGGATATTCATTTGGAGCAACAACAACAACCTGATGATCTAGTTTTTTTAAGAAATGATATAATGCTAAAGTAGAACCCATTGCATCACCATCTGGGTTTCTATGTGGAATAATGCTGATTTTTTTGGGAGCTAATAAAAGTGCTTTTAGATCTTGTAATTCTGTTTGATTAAACATTTATATTTTAATTATTTTGAAATGAATATTCCTAAACTAACAGCTAAAACTCCTAAAACTAATGATAGTGAAGTATAAATAAAGGCTAGTTGGTAATTTTGATTCTGAATCATATTTATGTTTTCTAATCCAAAAGCTGAAAAGGTGGTAAAACCTCCACAAAATCCTGTGATTAAAAGTAGTTTTAAGGTTTCATTTTGGCTACTATTCTTAGCTAAATAGCCAACAAGTATGCCAATAAGCAAACAACCAATGATATTTACGATAAAAGTTTGATAAGGAAAATTCGAAATCGATTTTTTAGAAATAATCCAATGAACCAAGTACCTCAGAACACTGCCCGAAGCTCCACCGATTGCTACTAAAAATAAATTTTTTAACATAGTTAGCGAATTAAACTAAAATGTCCTTTTACAATTCTTCCGTTTTCAAAAACTATGGTGTACCAATAATCATCTGCAAAAAGGGTTTCACCATTATATTTTCCATCCCAACCATTTTGATTGGCTTTGAAACTGTAAAGTAACTTTCCATATCTGTCAAATATAGTAATAATGGTTTTAGGTTGCAAAGCTAATAAAGGAACTTGCCAATACTCATTTAAACCATCACCATTTGGTGTAAAAAACTTTGGTGCTGCTAATATTTGAAAAGTTCCAGGTGTAATGCCACAACCTTTTGTGTCTTTTACGAAGAAAGAATAATTTCCAGTTTGAAGATTTGTAAATGTATTACTTGTTTGGTAATTTATTCCGTTTAACGAGAATTCATAATTTCCATTTCCAGTAACCTCAATTGTAGCTGTATTGTTATTGCTAAAATCGTTTACAATAACGTTTGTAATTGTTGCAGGCTCAGATAATTCAACTGTGAAAGTTTTTGTTGTCGAACAACCATCTGCATTTGTTACTGTGACAGTATAATTTCCTGATGTATTAACATTTATTTGATTAGTCGTTTGAACGGGATTTGTATTCCAACTATAAGATGTAAAACCGTTTGCTACTGATAATGTTGTTGAACTTCCATTACATAAACCAATGATTTCGTTTTGTCCTAACAAAATAGTATTTACCTTTAAGGTAATTGGAAAAGCCGAATAACAACCTTGAATATTCATTATTTTAGCGTAAATAACCTGTTGATTTACTATTGTATTTGTATAATTTGTAGGTAATAAAGTTGTACTGGTTGTTGTTTCAAAAAAACCAACTACATATGATGTTGGTAAATTTGAGAATATTTGGTTTTTAATAGTATTTAAATCAAAGCTTGAAAATCCATCTTGAGTTCCATCTGTATCACATTGAATAAACTCATCTTCTGCAACAATTAAAGCTGGAGCGTATTCAATTTCAATTTTTCCTTCAGAAATACATAAACCATTAATATTCACTTCCACTGAATAACTTCCTGCTGAAATGACAGTATAAGTTGGATTTGTTTCACTAGCAAGTAAATTTCCATCTTGAAACCATTGATAAGTATTTGTTCCAGGTTGAGTTGCATCTAAAACCAAATTTTCATTCTGGCACAATGGATTTCCAGTAGCAATTAATTGGTCATCTCCTAAATCTAAACCAAAATTAAAACTTCCACCGCCAATAAAAATTGCTGAATCATATCTATAATTTTCTTCATCAGCAATGACTAATTTTATATGGTATAAAACGTTTGGATTGATATCTGCTTTAGCTGTTAAAACTACCGTTTGTCCGTTAAAGTTAGTCGGGTGTTGTGTTCCATTAAAAGCGTCAAAATACTGTTCATTTATGGCTGGACAACCATTTCCACCAGAAATTTGTGGATGAACAGTTGTTACTAAAACAGGAGTATTTGTATTAGGAACTAAAGCTAAATTTTGATAATTATTTGTTGAACCTACTTCTTTTAGCAAAAAGGCAAAACCATCAGAATATCTACATGGAGCAGTTCCTTGATATTCTTCCGATGAAAAAATATAATCGAAACTAAATTTATTTCCAACAGAGATAAAATCAAATTCTAAAATTGTAGCATTAATAGTACCTGAAATATTAAGGGCTTGTTCTAAATCTTGATCACCATTCCATCCTATTCCGTTTCCATCATCAGACAAAGAAGTATTTGGACCTTGAGTGTTTGAAGCTTTTCCAGTGCTTAAAACAATTCCGTTTTGAAACGGAAAAGTTGAACCAGTTCCATCAAAATAGGCATAACTTTTTTCTCCAGAAGTAAAATTTCCTCCTGAGACAGAAAAATTAGACACAGTTGCACATGGACTATTAATTAAAACATCTTGAACTAATTGTTGAGCTGTATAATTTTCGTCAGTTGTAATGTATTGACTGTAATTTTTTTGACTAAAAAATACAGTTAAAATAAGCGGTATTATATATTTTATTCCTTTCATAGCGAAGGCAAAGATACTACAAATCTCTTTTCTTTACTATGTAATATGAACCAAAAATAAAAATTGCAGTCCAAATAATTACAATTAACATAGTTGAATAATGTACGCTATAATCTTTTACATTATCAATCCCTACTTGACTACCAATAGTTTTGGCAAAATTTAACCTGGTTAAAGGTTCGATTATTAAATTCGACATAGACTCTAAAGGCATAAAGTCATATACTTTGTCAATAAAAGTTTCCTCATTATTTTTGTGTCCTAGAATTCCATATTTGAGAATGGCAAACGAAATGTTTTCAAACATATACCAGAAAAATAAAAAACCTAACGCAAAAGCAGATCGTTTAATTAAAACACCTAAAAATAAACAAAAAGAGAAAAAAGCTACAAGTTTTATGAAAAAAGCTAATAAATAATCTATTTGCGAGAAAATGATTCCGAATTCAGTATAAGAAGAATACATCAAACCTAAAATTAAGGATACAAGAAAGACAAATAAAGTTGAAATAAAAGCAAATAAAATTACAGTTATGAATTTAGAAAGCACAAATTCTTTCTTACTCATTCCGTCAATTAAATTTTGTTTTAAGGTTCCATAACTGTACTCATTTGCCATCATAGATACAATTACAACCGCTAAAAATATCTTGAAATAATCAGCCACATAAGTATTAAAATGCCAAATAAAAGGAAAATTAAATACACCTTGATCAGCAACACTTATATGAATAGGACCAATGTCAAATTCAACAGCAGCTATTAATGAAATTAACGATAATAAAACAAAGTATGTTATAGTTAATACTTTGCTAGCTCTGTTTTTCCAAAGCTTTTGAAATTCTATATTGAGTAATCGTATCATTTTTATGGTTTTAGGTAATGGGAGAAATGGAATTGGTTATTTAGTTAATTGTAAGAATTGTTCTTCTAAACTATGTTTTCTCTTGATTAATTGACTTAGAATAATTTGATTTTCAAAAAGATATTTGTTTAAGTCTTCAGCTTCTAATTTACCTTTTAAGTTTACAATTACTTTTCCTTCTTCTTCAATACAATTTTTTACTGAAGGATGATTATTTAAAACTTGCATTAAAAATGAATTGTCATTGGCTTGTAATTCGAAGAAACCTTCATTGGAAGCCATTTCATCTACCAAACCTTGATAAAGCATTTTTCCATAACGAAGCACAACTACATGTGTACACACTTTTTCGACTTCATCTAATAAATGGGAAGCCAATAAAATCGTTGTTCCTTGTGAAGCAATTAAACGAATTATATCTCTAATTTGACGAATTCCTTGTGGATCAAGTCCGTTTGTAGGTTCATCTAAAATTAAAATTTCTGGATCATTTAATAGGGCAGAAGCAATAGCTAAACGTTGTTTCATTCCTAAAGAAAAAGTTTTGAATTTGGAATCTTTTCTTTCAACTAAGCCTACTAACTCTAATTTTTCGGTCACTTTTGTAAATGGAATGTCTTTTATTTTACAAACTAACTCTAAGTTTTCTTGAGCTGTCATATAAGGATAAAAGTTGGGTCTTTCAATAATTGCACCTACTTTTTTCAAGGCATCATGTGTTTCCATTGTTCCATTGAACCAAGAAAATTCTCCAGAAGTTTTGTTGACTACATTTAGAACGATTCCTAGAGTTGTTGATTTTCCTGAACCATTTGGGCCTAAAATTCCGTACACATTTCCTTTTTGTATTTCAAAAGAGACATTGTTTACGGCATGAATTTTTTTACCAAATATTTTATTAAGATTCTTTATTGAAAGTATTGTTTCCAAAGTTTTAGTTTTTAGTTGTAAGCATAAGACGTTGGAAATTGATATTTGTTACGAAAGTTAGAAATTCCAATATTTGAAACCCAAAATTCTATTTAAGTATCGTGAAAATTTCAGTTTTTTTATTGCTCTTCACTTCAATAGTGTTTCCTTCAGTCAACATAATATCAAAATCAACTTCTGTAATGTCAAAACTAAACTGTGTAATCCATTGGTTAGAAACATTAGAGAAATCGGACACAATTTCTTTCGTATCAGAATGTAAATCGTATGTTTTATTATTAGCTACAAAGTGAAAAGTAACTCCTTTGTTGGTTTTCAAATTTTTAGTTCCAACCACAGTAGTATTTAGAAAATGAAACTCAGACAACTCTTGAACTTTAATCCAAATGCCACCTGTTTTGCAATTTGCTATTTTATCACCAATTACATCAGTAATTCTTTCTTCTGTAAAAATATCTACATGATTTTTCTCTGATGTATCAACACCACCTAATTTAACGACTAATTTTTTAAAAAGAGAAAGCATATAATATTTTTTAGATTAATAGTTCAAATCTACAAAAAAAAAACCTGCAAGTTTTCACTCATAGGTTTTTCACGTTCTAAATTTATTTCAACGTTTTATTTTAACTTAAAAAGAAGATAATGTATATCCAAAGAAAAAGTATTGCTAGTATTGATAAAAATGTAATTAATGGAAAGTCATATTTTTTTGTTGAAGTAAACTCTTTTAGATATTCTTGATATTTATTTTCATTGAATAAGAATATGTAAGCTTCTATTAACGATAAGGTAGAACTTGCAATTAAAACTAAAAAAAAATATTTGGATATATTTACCCTCAATATAAAGAGTAAAGCATTAAATATGAATAAATTAACTAAAATTAAAAAAGGGATGAAAAAAATTTTTACTTTAGAGTCGTATTTGTAATAATTTAAAAAAGTGGGGAAATTTTTTTCCATATGTTCAAAAAATAATTTTGAACCCAATTTTCTTTTATTGAAGTTACTAATCCAAACAAAAGGATTTAAATACACAGCTATTAATTTTGATAAAAATCTATCTAATAGACAAAAATTATAAAAGTAGATATTTAATAATTTCTCCATTCAGCTTTTTTTAAAGTAAATATTTAGTTTCAATTTTTAAAATTATTTAAAACTCAAATATATAAAAAAACCTGCAAGTTTTCACTCACAGGTTTTGATTTTAATAGAATTCCTAGTCAAACTCGGAATAAGTGATTCACAACATTTTTTGCAAAAATGTGTTCTCTACTTACTTTATCGTTTCAAAACTACGTTTAACAAAAGCAGTTAATTCTTCTCCTTTTAATAATCCTTGAGACAATTTTGCTAAATCTAAAGCTTGTTTTACCAAGTTTGCTTTAACCGTTTCGTCTTTTGTATTTAATAATGAAGTTGCGAATTCAGAATTTGTATTTACAATCAAGTTGTACATTTCTGGGAAATTCCCCATTCCGAACATTCCTCCGCCACCACCAGATTGACTCATTTCTTTCATTCTTCTCATGAATTCAGGTTGAGTTATCATAAACGGTGCAGCATTGCTATCCATTGCTTCTAATTGAACACTATATTTTTCTTTTGGCACAACCGCTTCAATTGAAGTTTTTAGTGTTTCACTTTCGTCTTCTGACAATTTTGAAATTTGAGTTTCCTCTTTTTCAATTAATTTATCAATCGCATCACCATCAACACGTGCAAACGTTAAGTTTTCATTGTCACTTTCTAATTTCTGAATTAAATGTGAAACAATTGGACTGTCTAACAATAAAACTTGATATCCTTTGTCTTTTGCAGCAGCAATATAACTGTGTTGTGCTTCTTTGTTTGAAGCATAAAGAATAACTGTTTTTCCGTTTTTGTCAGTTTGTGTGTCTTTTACTTTTTCTTTTAATTCTTCTAAAGTAAAGTAAGTGTCGTCAACTGTAGGATATAAAGTAAAAGCTCCTGATTTTTCATAGAATTTTGGTTCAGAAAGCATTCCGTATTCCAAAACAATTTTAATATCATTCCATTTTTTCTCGAAATCTTCACGGTTTTCTGTGATTAATGATTTCAATTTATCAGCTACTTTTTTAGTGATGTAATTTGAAATTTTCTTAACATTCCCATCAGCTTGAAGATAAGAACGCGAAACATTCAAAGGAATATCTGGAGAATCAATTACACCTTTTAACATCGTTAAGAATTCAGGTACAATTCCTTCTACATTATCTGTAACGTAAACTTGGTTTTGATACAACTGAATTTTATCTTTTTGCATTTGAATATCAGCAGATAATTTTGGAAAATATAAAATTCCAGTCAAATTAAAAGGATAATCTACGTTTAAGTGAATATGAAACAATGGTTCCTCAAATTGCATTGGATACATTTCTCTGTAAAAAGATTTGTAATCTGCATCTGATAATTCAGTTGGTAATTTTGTCCAAGCTGGATTTGGATTATTGATGATATTGTCTACTTCAATTTCTTCTAGTTTAGCATCTTTTTCTGCATCTTCTGGTAAAGGAAGTTGCTCCATTTTTGTTCCAAATTTGATTGGAATAGGCATAAACTTATTATATTTTGATAACAATCCAACAATTTTACTTTCTTCTAAAAATTCTAAAGAATCTTCAGCAATGTGTAAAATAATTTCTGTTCCTCTAGTAGTTTTATCACTTGGAACTAATGTGAATTCTGGACTTCCATCACATATCCAGTGAGCAGCTGGTGTATCAGTGTGTGATTTTGTAATCAATTCCACTTTTGATGCAACCATAAAAGCAGAATAAAACCCTAATCCAAAATGACCAATTACACCAGAATCCTTTGCAGAATCTTTATATTTTTCTAGAAACTCTTCAGCTCCAGAAAACGCAATTTGGTTGATGTATTTTTCTACTTCTTCAGCAGACATACCTAAACCTTGATCAATAATATGTAATTTCTTTCCTTCTTTATCAATTTTCACTTCAATAATCGGATTTCCATATTCTGATTTTGATTCACCAATACTTGCTAAGTGTTTTAATTTTAAAGTTGCATCGGTTGCATTTGAAATAAGTTCACGCAAGAAAATTTCGTGATCACTGTATAAGAACTTTTTGATTAAGGGAAAGATGTTTTCTACCGAAACATTAATTTTTCCTGTTGTCATATGTATATTTTTTAAGTTAAACAATTTGGAATTACAATAGACAAATAGAGTACCAATTGCATTTCATCTGACAAATTGACTGATGTTGGGATTTTATAAAAATAAATAGGAATTTTATAAATATAATATTAAATTCTGACTTAAATTTGTAAAGAAATAAATTGGGTTTTATAGCGGATTTATTAAGGTTATATAGCCTTACACTCTATGTTTAACTTAATTTATATTTACAAAAAAATAAAAAAACATAAATTATGAAAAAAAGTTTACTATTATTATTGATTACAATTTCCTTGATGGGTTGTAAATCACAATCAGTTACCAACACAAATGTTGATAATAAAACCGAAAGAATAATAAAAGGAGATTGGATTGTTACAAATGTAAGTTTTCCAGGTTCTGATTATATTAAAGTAACTTCTTTTGATTTAGCTGATTCTAAATGCTTAGTTGGAAGTACATGGAAATTTGTTTCTAACAATAACAAAGGGACTATGACATTAAATGATGCAAGTTGTATTTCGTTTAGTTCACCGATTACTTGGTACATAAACCAAGAAGGTAATTTTGTAATGAAAATTATAAATGATTACAAAGCAAAAAAAGTTAACCAAGGTTATATTTTAAGAGTAGCTAATGTTACAGAAACAAGCTTTGAATTAATAGATAAAATCAACGTAGGAGGTTCAATGAAAGAAGTGACTTACCAATTTCAAAAACAATAATTAAAAATATACATATGAAAAATTCAATATTAAAAAGTTTAAGTTTTATCTTAATTGCAGGAATCGTTTTAACAGGTTGTGAAGCTGCAAAAAACACGAATAAAACTCAACGTGGTGCTGCAATTGGAGTAGCTGCTGGAGCAATTTTAGGAGCAGTTATAGGAAATAATGTAAAAGGAGGAAGTTCTGAATTAGGAGCTGTTCTTGGTGGTGTTGTTGGTGGTGTTGCTGGTGGAGTTATTGGTAACAAAATGGACAAACAAGCAAGAGAAATCAAAGAAGCTTTGCCTGGTGCAGAAGTTGAAAGAGTAGGAGAAGGAATTAAATTAGTTTTAGGAGAAAACGCAGTTCGTTTTGATACAAGTAAGTCAACATTAACAGCACAAGCTCAAGCTAATTTGGATAAATTGATTCCAGTATTTAGAAGTTATGCTGATACTGACATTACAATTTTTGGATATACAGATAGTACAGGATCAGTTGATTTCAATCAAAAATTATCAGAACAAAGAGCCGCTTCAGTTAAAAATTATTTAGCAGGAAAAGGATTGAGTGTTTCTCGTTTTAACACAAAAGGATTGGGTATTGCTGATCCAATTGCAGATAATGAAACTGTTGATGGAAGAAGTAAAAACAGACGTGTTGAATTTGCTATTACTGCAAATGATAAAATGATTCAAGATGCTGAAAAAGAAGCAGGAAATTAATTTTCAACACTATTAATATTTAATTAAAGACTACTTCGTAACGAAGTAGTCTTTTTTTTTGAAAGAACTTTAACAAAATTTTGTTTAATTTATTTATAAATAAGTTAAACGTTTTTTGTAAATTTATATCGAATTAAAAATCATAATTATGGCAGTCAAAAAAACCACAACTAAAAAGAAAAAAATAGACGACAATACGCTTGTTAGTCTATATATGGATAGTGTTTTGTCTAATAATACAGAGCCAAAAAACGTATATATATTTTGCAAAGATAACGAAATTGAAGAAACTGATTTCTATAGTTTTTACGGTTCTATTGATGCTTTAAAAGAAGATATTTGGATTAAGTTCTACGAAAATACAGCTTCTAACTTGACAAAAGATGAGAATTTTGCGTCATATTCAAATAGAAATAAGTTATTGTCTTTATATTTTACCATGTTTGAAGTACTTACATTAAACAGAAGTTATGTTTATTTTACTTTAAAGGAGAATAAAGAAGGTCTAAAAGCTTTAAAGCAATTGAAAGGATTAAGAACACATTTCAAATCATTTATTAATCAAATTATTGATGAGAATGAAGAACCTAAGAACGAACAAATTCAGAAATTGACGAAACCTTTATTTGCAGAAGGTGCTTGGATTCAGTTTTTGTTTTTACTGAAATTTTGGTTGGATGATACTTCAAAAGGATTTGAGAAAACAGATATCATGATTGAAAAATCGGTAAAAGCTGTTTTGGATGTTTTAGATACAACACCATTAGAAAGTGTGATAGATTTGGGAAAGTTCATTTGGAAAGAAAGATTTAATTAACAACGAGATTTGCGTTAAGGATAGGAATGGCATCCTTTTTTTGAAGAAAAAAGATAGAATGGATAGCCTGACCTGTAAGGGAACGCCCTAAAAATAAGATATGAAAACATTAGATAAAATTCCGACTAACAAAATTGAACGTGCTGGGCAACTTGTAAAAACAGGTTTCAAAGTGGGTGGAAATTACTTGGCTTATTATGGTGAAAAGATGGTTAATCCGTCATTAACCAAAGAAAAGTTGAATGAAAACAATGCTGAAGATATTTATGATGGTTTAAAAAACTTGAAAGGAAGTGCTTTAAAAGTTGCGCAAATGTTGAGTATGGAAAAGAACATTATGCCTCGTGCTTATGTGGAGAAGTTTTCATTAGCTCAATTTTCTGTGCCACCTTTGTCAGCTCCTTTGGTTAGAAAGACGTTTAAAAAGTATTTGAATAAGTTTCCAGAAGAGGTTTTTGATACTTTTTCTGAAAATTCTGTAAATGCTGCAAGTATTGGACAAGTGCACAAAGCGTCTAAAGATGGAAAAGAATTAGCTGTGAAAATTCAATATCCTGGTGTTGCAGATAGTATTGGCTCTGACTTGGCTATTGTGAAACCGTTTGCTATTCAAATGTTTAATTTAAAAGGTAAAGATTCTGAAAAATATTTCAAGGAAGTTGAATATAAGCTGATGGAAGAAACGGATTATAATTTGGAATTGCGTCAAGGAAATGAAATTTCTAAGGCCTGTGCACAAATTAAGAATTTACGTTTCCCTAAATATTATGAAGCACTTTCGTCTGAAAAAGTCATAACGATGGATTGGATGCATGGTGAACATTTATCGGAATTCACGGCTCACAACACAGATAGAGAATTAGGTGATAAATTGGGTCAAGCTTTATGGGATTTTTACATGTACCAAATCCATAAATTGAAACAAGTTCATGCTGATCCTCATCCAGGAAACTTTTTGGTTGATAAAGAAGGGAATTTAATTGCGATTGATTTTGGTTGCATCAAACAAGTTCCAGAAGATTTTTATGTGCCTTATTTTGAATTGGCTAAACCTGAAATCATTGATAATCCAAAACTTTTTAATGAGAAATTATTTGAATTAGAGATTCTTCGTGAAGATGATTCTCCAAAAGAAATCGAATATTTTACAGCTTTATTTCACCGTTTATTGAGTTTGTTTACAAAACCATTTCATGGTGATTCCTTTGATTTTTCAGACACTGAATTTTTTGGAGAAATTGCCGCAATGGGAGAAGATTTTTCAAAAGACACACAATTGCGAAAAATGAATGGTAACCGAGGTTCTAAGCATTTTTTATATATTAACAGAACATTTTTTGGATTGTATAATTTGCTTCATGATTTAAAAGCGAGAGTAGATACGAAACAGTACGAAAAATATAATTAGTTTTTAGTTTGTTTGGTTGAAAAGAGCATTATTTGTAATAGAGTAGTGCTCTTTTTTTATTTAATTGTAAATTTGTGTTTTAAAATTATTTATGCTTTCTATTCAAAATATTTCGTTTTCTTATTTAAAACAAAAAACCATTCCCACCTTTTCATTAGCATTAGAAAAAGGTAAAAAATTAGCTATAATTGGTGAAAGTGGTTGCGGAAAAAGTACGTTGTTAAAGCTAATTTATGGTTTACATGATTTGGATGAAGGTCAAATTTTTTGGAAAGAAGAAGAAGTTTTAGGTCCAAAATACCATTTGGTTCCTGGAATGGATTTTATGAAATATTTGGCTCAAGATTTTGATTTGATGCCTTTTATTACTGTTGCAGAAAATGTTGGAAAGTATTTGTCGAATATTGATAAAGAAAAGAAACAAAATCGAATTCTAGAATTGCTCGAAATTGTTGAAATGACAGAAGTTGCCAATGTGAAAGCCAAATTTTTAAGTGGTGGACAAATGCAAAGAGTAGCTTTGGCAAGAGTTTTAGCTTTAGAACCAGAAGTTTTATTATTGGACGAACCTTTTAGTCACATTGATAATTTTAGAAAAAATAGTTTAAGAAGAAGTCTTTTTAAATATTTAAAAGAACATAACATCACAACAATAATTGCTTCACACGATGAAAACGATTATTTGTCTTTTGTTGATGAAATTATTGTGATTAAAGATGGAAAACAAGTTGCAAATGGTTCGCCTAAAGAGTTAATCGCAAATCCACCAAGTTATTATGTTGCTTCACTTTTTGATGATGTTAATGAAATTAAAGCTAGTTATTTTGATGATAATTCTAACGAAGTATTGTTGGTTTATCCAAATCAATTGTATGTTGTTGAAAAATCAAAATTGCTTGTAACTGTTTCTCAAAATTATTTCAAAGGAAGCCATTATTTAATTGAAGCAAACTATGAAGATGGAAAATTGTTTTTTGTAAATGATGAAGAAATTGAAGTGGGCAATGTAGTATGTTTAAAGAAAAAATAAATGAAAAATAAATTACCTTATTTTGTTATAATTGCCAGCTCATTATTACTGATTTTTAATTTGTATAATTATGTTTTCAATGGTGATGATAAAGGATTCTATTTAAGAGTTATTTCTAATGTTGTATTAATTGTTGCAATGATTCTTTCAATTATGTCAAGAAATAAACAGAATAGAAATTAATTATCGATTTAATTGCCGTTGGCTTGAGCCATCGGACTATAATATTCAAACAATGATTGGCTTTAGCCAAACTTTTATATATTTTGGCTAAAGCCAATTAGAAATTATTTTTTTTATCCGATCGCAGAAGCCAACAGCAATTCAGTTTATCAATCTTTATAAATAATTTCAATATCTAATTTTCCTGTAATCTTGTTTAATGTTCCTTTGTAAGAATGATTTTTTGCATCATATGATTTAATGTATAATTCATCGGCATCAGATTGTACTAATTTATTTTGCTGAATATAATCTTCAATATCAACTTTTTCTAAGTCAATGATGAATGTCGCTTTTTTAGTTTTAGTGCTTTCATCATAAGTACAATCAACGCTTTTTATTTTTGGAATATTAATTCCTGTTCGTAATTCGATGTTATCTATGTTGAATTGCTCACAACTACAACTGTTGTAAATCATTTTACTAAATCCGTAAAATCCAAAACCAACTAGTAAAAAAAATAAAGCTATTGCAGAAACGATGATTAATACTTTTTTCATAATTGAAAAATTAATATTAGTTTAAATTGTTTGCTTTTTTGAATTTATCAGCCTCATATAAAGTATATAAGTTATAGGATAAACCGCCAATAATTAAAATTTTAAACATTATCCCTTTTAATAAAGTATCAGGTTCAACTAGAAAATTAATTAAGTAGATAAACAAAATCATTCCTAATGGAATAATAGTAAGCAATTTTGGGTTTTTTTCTAAAAAAATAGCACATAATAAAATAACAGCAGTTGAAACAATAGTGATTAATAACCCTAAAGTATCAAAGTTATTTAAAAATAATCCTAATACATTAAAAGCAGTAATTATGTAAAGTAATTTTTTACTTTTTGAAATTTCTTCTGCAGATTTATCTAAAAGTCTTCTTTGAGAAATAAAAATACCAATGTGTTTTGATTTTTCGTCTTCTGTTCCACTAAAAGGAAATTTACAATAAGAGCAAGAATCATAACTTGAAGGTGACTCTTTTTTACAACTTGGACAAGATTTATTTTCCATATAAAATAATTATTAAAATCAAATATATAAAAAATCCCCAATTTTTCAATTGAGGATTTCTAAATTCTATCTTATAAGTTTTTAAACCAAAACCCATTCACCAGAAGTAAGCATACTTTCGGCTTTTTTGAATTTCATAGTTTCCGTTTTTCCACTCATTACATGTTTTATAGTAACAGTGTCATTACGGTTGATTTTTGGTGTGTCTCTAACTATAGTTTCAGTAACTTGTCTTTGTTGACTTGCATTTTGTCCAGCTTGTCTATTGGCATCAGCTGAATCATTAATTTCAGTAGACTCTTTACTTTCTGTATAGTTTTCTTTTTGACGTTCTTGTTTTGCTTCTTGAATCTCGTTTGGATTTTGAGAAGGTAAATCACCTTTAAATAAGAATGAAATTACTTCTTTATTCACATCATCAATCATTTTTTTGAATAATTTGAAAGCTTCAAATTTATAGATTAACAATGGATCTTTTTGCTCATGAACCGCTAACTGAACAGAAGTTTTCATTTCGTCCATTTTACGTAAGTGTTTTTTCCAAGCTTCATCAACAATAGCTAATGTAATGTTCTTTTCAAAATCACCAACTAAAGATTTTCCTTGAGTTGCATATGCTTTTTCAAGATTTGTAACTACGTTTAAAGATTTAATTCCATCTGTAAAAGGAACTACAATTCTTTCGTATTTTCCGTTATTGTTTTCGTACACATTTTTAATTACTGGAAAAGCTTCTTCTGCATTGCGAATTACTTTTTCTTCATAATGTGCTAAAACTGCTTTGTATGTTTTCCCTGTAACTTCCATTTCTGAAAGCTTGTTGAATTCACTTTCTGTAATTGGAGCAGTTACTGAAAAATAACGAATCAATTCAAATTCATAGTTTTTAAAGTCACCAGCACCTTTATTTTCTTGAACGATAAGTTCGCAAGTGTCATACATCATATTAGCAATATCCACTTTCAAACGTTCTCCATGTAAGGCATGACGTCTTCTTTTGTACACTACTTCTCTTTGAGCATTCATTACGTCATCATATTCTAATAAACGTTTACGAACTCCAAAAGCGTTTTCTTCAACTTTTTTCTGTGCTCTTTCAATAGATTTAGTCATCATCGAATGCTGAATAACTTCACCTTCTTGTAATCCCATTCTATCCATTACTTTGGCAACTTTTTCAGAACCAAATAAACGCATTAAGTTATCTTCCAAAGAAACATAGAATTGTGAACTACCAACATCTCCTTGACGACCAGCACGACCACGTAACTGACGGTCAACACGACGAGAATCATGACGTTCTGTACCAACAATTGCTAATCCACCTGCTTTTTTTACTTCAGCAGATAATTTAATATCCGTTCCACGACCAGCCATATTTGTTGCAATTGTAACAACTCCAGGATTTCCTGCTTCGGCAACAATTTCAGCTTCATTTTTGTGCATTTTTGCATTCAATACATTGTGTTGAATACCACGCATTTTTAACATTCGACTCAATAATTCTGAAATCTCAACAGAGGTTGTTCCAATCAATACTGGACGACCAGAATTTGATAGTTTTACAACATCTTCAATTACAGCGTTAAATTTTTCACGAACTGTTCTGTAAATCAAATCTTCTTTATCGTTACGAGCAATTGGTTTATTTGTCGGAATTTCAACAACATCTAATTTGTATATTTCCCATAATTCACCTGCTTCAGTTACAGCAGTTCCAGTCATACCAGCTAATTTGCTGTACATTCTGAAATAATTTTGTAGTGTAACCGTTGCAAATGTTTGTGTTGCAGCTTCAATTTTTACGTTTTCTTTGGCTTCAATCGCTTGGTGTAATCCGTCAGAATAACGACGACCATCCATAATACGACCTGTTTGCTCATCCACAATCATTACTTTGTTGTCCATTACAACATATTCAGTATCCTTTTCAAATAAAGAGTATGCTTTAAGCAATTGTGTTAATGTATGAATACGTTCAGATTTAATTGAAAAATCTTTGAATAATTCGTCTTTTCTTTCAGCTTCTTCTTCTTTTTCAAGATTTGCTTTTTCGATTTTATGTATTTCAGTTCCAATATCTGGTAATACGAAGAAACTTGAATCTGTATCTTGTGATAAAAATTGAACTCCATTATCGGTTAATTCAACTTGATTGTTTTTTTCTTCAATTACAAAATATAATGCTTCATCAACTTTTGGCATCTCACGATTGTTATCTGCCATGTATTGATTTTCTGTTTTTTGAAGCAATTGTTTAATTCCTTCTTCCGACAAAAATTTAATTAATGCTTTACTTTTTGGTAAGGCTCTATAAGATCTCAAAAGTTGAAAACCACCATCTTTAGTGTTTCCTTCTTTGATTAATTTTTTAGCCTCTGTTAAAAATCCTGTTGCTAATTGTTTTTGTAAACTAACTAGATTTTCAACTTTTGGTTTTAATTCACTAAATTCTTGTCTATCACCTTGTGGAACTGGACCAGATATGATTAATGGTGTACGAGCATCATCCACTAAAACCGAGTCAACTTCATCGACAATTGCATAATTGTGTTTGCGTTGTACTAAATCTTCTGGAGCGTGAGCCATATTATCACGTAAATAATCGAAACCAAATTCATTATTTGTTCCGTATGTGATGTCTGCGTTGTATGCTTTTCTTCTTGCTGGTGAGTTTGGTTGATGATTATCAATACAATCAACAGTCATTCCGTGGAACTCGAATAAAGGAGCTTTCCAAGTACTATCTCTTCGTGCTAAATAATCATTTACGGTTACTAAGTGAACACCATTTCCAGTTAATGCATTTAAATATAGTGGAAGAGTTGCTACTAATGTTTTACCTTCACCTGTTTGCATTTCGGCAATTTTACCTTGATGTAAAACTACACCACCAATAAGCTGCACATCATAGTGAATCATATCCCAAGTGATGGCTTTTCCAGCAGCATCCCAAGAGTTTGACCATATTGTATTTTCTCCTTCAATATTTATGTAAGCTTTTGTAGCAGATAATTCAATGTCTTTTGAAGAAGCTTTAACGGTTAAAGTTGAATTATCTTTAAAACGTTTAGCTGTTTCTTTTATTACTGCAAAGGCTTCAGGAAGTATTTCGTTTAATACTTTTTCTGTAATTTCATAAGCTTCTGCTTCTAAAACATCAATTGCTGCATAAATATCTTCTCTTGCATCAATGTCAGCTGTGTTATCAGCATCTGTTTTAAGAGATTCAATTTTAGCATCTTTTTCTGCTCTAGCTATTTTTATTTTCTCTTTGAATTCAGCTGTTTTAGCTCTTAATTCATCGTGAGATAAGGCAGCTAATGCTTTTTCAAAAGTGTGAACTTTTGCTACAAGTGGTTGAATGGCTTTAACGTCTTTTTCGGATTTATCACCCACAAAAGCCTTCAATATTGAATTTAAAAAACTCATAATAGTTTGTTTTATCTAATTGTTTGTAAATATAACCAAAAAAAAAGCCTCAAGTAGAGACTTTTTTGTTGTGATTATTTATTATTTTTAATACTCATCCTCGTTCCAAAGATAATCTTCGTCTGTTGGATAGTCTGGCCAAATTTCTTCCATTGATTCGTAGATCTCTCCTTCATCTTCAATAGACTGTAGATTTTCAACTACTTCTAAAGGAGCTCCAGCTCTAATAGCGTAATCAATAAGCTCATCTTTGGTTGCTGGCCAAGGTGCATCACTTAAATATGACGCTAATTCTAATGTCCAATACATCTTTTATCGATTTAAATTTGTGCAAAAATAAATTTTTAACTTAAAAAGTCAAGTTTTTTTTGATTTATTTTATAATTATTTTTAAGAACGTCTTTTTTTTAGTGTTCAGTGTTCAGTTTTTAGTGTTCAGTAATTAGTATTAAACTACATACTTAATTGCATTAAACAGTAACTGATTACTGCTAACTGAATACTGTAAACTTACTTCCTTGGAATCCATTTTACTTCTTCAGCGTTTAAGTCTAAAGACAACTTTCGTGCCAACACAAAAAGATAGTCAGAAAGTCGGTTTAAATATGTCAAAACAAGTTCGTTTGTCGGTTCTAAGTCATTTAAATGAACAGCCAATCGTTCTGCTCTTCGACAAACGCAACGTGCAATATGACAATATGACACAGTTGTATGTCCACCTGGAAGTACAAAATGAGTCATTTGAGGTAATGCTTCTTCCATTGTATCGATTTCTTTTTCTAAGAATTCTATATCAGAAACTACTAAACCTAAATTTTGAAGTCTTGGTTGACCGTTTTTAAGAGTTTCTTTTTCAGGAGGAGTTGCTAAAATGGCTCCAACTGTGAATAATCTATCCTGAATTTCAGCTAAGACGGTTTTATAATGTACATCAATTTCTTGATCACGAATTAATCCTATATGTGAATTTAACTCGTCTACTGTTCCGTAGCTTTCGATTCTTATGTTGTGTTTTGAAACTCTTGTGCCTCCAAATAGGGCAGTTGTTCCTTTGTCTCCTGTTTTTGTGTAGACTTTCATTTTATGAGTAATTAGTGACTAGTAACTAGTCATTAAAGGTGTTTTTTGATTTTTTACTTTTTAACTGAAATGATTTTCTGTGGTTCATATTATTTGGATTTCTTTTATGCAAAATCTTTAAGATGATGTATAAAACTATAATAATTGAAAGGAGAATTATCATGACTTTTTTTTGAAATTCAAATTTAAGCAATTAATTGCAATAATGATGTAACAAATTGTACTTGTGAATTTTGAGCTAAATTGAAATATAAATCGGGTTCTATACATTCAACCTCCATTAAATGGATTTCATTTTCTATAACAATTCCATCAACACGTGCGTATAATAAATTGCCTTGAAAAGTATCAATTATTTTTTGTGCTTGTTGAATTAAATCTTCTGATGGATGAACTAATGTGTATTTTCCACCAAACTGAACTTGTATTCTAAATTCATTTTCAATAGGTTTTTTATTGACACAATGAGAGAATTTTTTATTTAAAAAAATAAATGAAGTTTCTCCTAATGTCTGAATTTGTGGCATAAATTCCTGAATTAACATGTCTTTTTGAGAAGCTATTGTTTTGTACTTTAACTCTATAGCCTCAAGATTGTCGTTATTGAAAACTTCGGTTAAATAAGAACCTGCCGAAAATGCTGGTTTTATTACAGATTTTTTCCAATGTTTTGGGAGAATTTCTTTTAAATTTTGATGATTTGTTTTTGAAATAAATTGGGTTGGGATTATCTTTATTCCCTTTTGTTCTAAATCTTTTAAATAAAATTTATGTTTGTTTTGCTCAATTATTTCAATTGAATTAAGTGTTTTTATACCTAACTTTTTTAGGGAATTTAACCAAGAATTAAATTCTTCTTCTTTTTCAAAATAATCCCATGTGTTTCTAAAAACTAAATAATCAAAGTCGGTCCAAATTATGGTTTTATCATCCCAAATAACAGGATAAGCCTCTATATTATGCTTTGCTAATGCTGGAATTAATAATTGATCTGAATCAGTTAAATTTGGTAAAGCTTGACAGGTTAATAGTGCTATTTTCATTTTTAGTTTTATTGTTTTTCAAAGATAGCCTAAAGTTTATAAAAGTAAAAACGATTTATTTGATAGCCCTGATGGTAATGGTGTCTCCCGATTCATCGTGAATAGAATGGACAGCAGGAATAAGGTTGGTAAATAAAGACCAAGCGATTTGCTTTTTCAAAAATCAATTGTAATTTCAAAAGATTCTGAATCAAGTTCAGAATGACAAAGGATAACTTTAAAATCTATCTATTCTTCTTATCACTTTCAATAACTCCGTCTCTTAAACGAATGATTCTGTGTGCGTAAGCTGCAATATCTTCTTCGTGAGTTACTAGAATTACTGTGTTTCCGTTAGCGTGAATATCATTGAAAAGACCCATTATTTCTAAGGAAGTTTTACTGTCAAGATTTCCAGTTGGTTCATCGGCAAGAATAATAGAGGGTTTATTGACCAAAGCACGACCAACAGCTACACGTTGACGTTGTCCACCAGATAGTTGGTTGGGTTTATGATCCATTCTGTCTGCTAATCCAACTTGTGTTAAGACTTCGGTTGCACGTTCGTTTCTTTCTGATTTTGAATGACCAGCATAAACCATTGGTAAAGCAACATTATCCAAAGCAGTTGTTCTTGGCATTAAGTTAAAGGTTTGAAAAACGAATCCGATTTCAGTGTTTCTGATTCCGGCTAATTCGTCATCGTGCATTTCGCTGACTAATTTTCCGTTTAGCAAATAAGAACCTGCAGTTGGGGTGTCTAAGCAACCTAAAATATTCATCAAAGTTGATTTTCCTGAACCTGATGGTCCCATTAAAGCAACGTATTCTCCTTTTTGAATGGTTAAATCGATTCCTTTAAGTACATAAACAATTTCGTTTCCTAATGGAAAATCTCTTGTAATTCCTTTGATTTCTATTATTGGTTGTGACATTTTTTTAGTTTAAAGGTTTATGAGTTTAAAAGTTTAAAAGGTTTTGTGCTCATATAATTAATAAGACTTCGTTTTTGTCATTATGTTACATTTATTAATGAGTTTTTTCTAAACGAAATGCCTTTTAACCTCATAACCATATAAACTATTAACCTTTTTCTAAACTCTAACTACAAAATGTTCTTTCTCTTGTTCTTCACGAAAGAAAACAAATCCCCATTGAAAAGTATCTATAGTGACTTTTACTTTTGGATGATTTTTTATGATTTCCCAAGCTTCTTCCATGCCTTTTGACCAATGAATGTCATCGAAAATCCAAACGGTTTCGTTTGTAATTGTTGGAATTAATAGCTCGAAATACTCTAATGTGGCTTTTTTAGAGTGATTACCGTCGAAGTAGATTAGGTTGTAGGTTGTAGGTTTTAGGTTGTAGGTTGAAAGGTAATCTTCGAATTTGGTTGTTATGAATTCAACGTTTTCTGTATTGAAATTTGATTTTTGAAATTGCAATTTACATTGATTTGTTGTTTTTGGGCAGCCTTCTAATGAAATTATTTTAGCAGTTTTGTTTCCTAAAGATAAGGCAGAAGTGGCTAGTCCTAATGAAGTTCCTATTTCTAAAATAGTTGTGGGTTGAAAATAATTTACAACTTTAAAAAGTAATTTTGCTCTTTTAGATGAAATTCCAGCAGTTTTTGCAATTTGGGATATTTGTCTTTTATTGGATTTAAAAACTCTTGAACCTGCTCCAAAATCGGTGACTTCAATGAAGTTTTTATTTGCTAATAAGGTATTTCTGTATTGCTTTAAGATTGAATATTCTGCATATTTTTTCTTATCGTAAAAACATTTTGTAATTAAACTATACACAAATGGTGAATGTACTCCATGTTGATTGCTGGAGTTTTTAAGAAATTTTAGATATGATTTAATTAGTTGTAGCACAAAGTTTCTCAAAGTTAGTCACAAAGTTTCACAAAGAAATATACAAATACTTAGTGTGCCTTTGTGTATTCCTTTGTGTAACTCTGTGTAATTAGTTTTCCATTTTTGCAGAAAGTTCAAACCAACGTTCTTCTTTTGCTTCCATTTTATTGATGATATTTTGTAACTCGTTTGCCTTTTTTTCAATGGCATCATCTGCTACTTTTCCATCTGTAAATAATTGTTCTATTTTACCTTTTTCGAATTCTAAATCTTTGATTTCTCTTTCGATTTTTTGATATTCTTTTTGCTCGTTGAACGTTAAACTAGATGTATTATTTTGTTGTTTCCAGTCTTTTTTATCAGCTTTGTTGTCTTCTTTTTGTTGTACATCTGCTGAATCTTCATAAGCTCTAAAGTCAGAATAATTTCCTGGGAAATCTTCTACTTCACCTTCACCGCGGAAAACAAACAAGTGATCTACAATTTTATCCATGAAATATCTATCGTGAGAAACAACTAATAAATTTCCTGGGAAATCTAATAAGAAACTTTCTAATACGTTTAGCGTTACGATATCTAAATCATTTGTAGGCTCATCCAGAATTAAGAAATTTGGATTCTGAATTAAAACGGTACATAAATACAAACGTTTTAATTCTCCACCACTTAATTTTTCAACAAAGTCATATTGTTTTTTGGCATCAAATAAGAAACGTTCAAGTAACTGTGAAGCCGAAATGATTTTTCCTTTCGTTAAAGGAATATATTCACCATATTCTTTAATAATGTCAATTACTTTTTGACCTGGTTTTGGATTGATTCCACTTTGCGTGTAATATCCAATTTTTATAGTTTCTCCAACAATAACCTTTCCAGAATCTGGTGGCATTGTTTGAGTCATTATGTTTAAGAAAGTCGATTTCCCTGTTCCGTTTTTTCCGATAATTCCGATACGTTCTCCTCTTTGAAAAGCATAGGTAAAATCATCTAAAATGACTCTGTCTTTGAAACTTTTGTTCAGCTTAACCAATTCAATGATTTTACTTCCCATTCGTTCCATGTTGATTTCAAGCTCAACTACATTTTCTTTTCTACGACTTTCCGCTTTTTCTTTAATTACATAAAAATCATCTTGACGCGATTTTGATTTTGTAGTTCTAGCTTTTGGTTGTCTTCGCATCCAAGCTAATTCTTTTACAAATAAGTTTTGCGCTTTGTCAACACTTGCGTTTTCTGAAGCAATTCGTTCTTCTTTTTTTTCTAAATAATACGAATAGTTTCCTTTGTATTGGTATAATTTTCCGTTATCTAATTCGATGATTTCATTACAAACACGTTCTAAAAAGAAACGGTCGTGAGTAACCATAAATAAGGTGATGTTTTCTTTTGCAAAATAACTTTCTAACCATTCAATCATTTCTAAATCCAAGTGATTGGTTGGCTCATCTAAAATTAATAAATCAGGACGACTAATTAAGATAATAGCTAAAGCTAAACGTTTCTTTTGTCCTCCAGAAAGGCCTTTTACCTTTACTTTTAAATCGTCTAATTTTAGTTTAGAAAGAATTTGTTTGTATTGTGTTTCAAAATCCCAAGCATCAAATCGATCCATGTCGTCAAAAGCAAGTTGATATACTTCTTCATCTTCTGGGTTTTCTAATGCTTTTTCATAGCGTTGAATTGCTTTTAAAACTTCATTATCTGAAGCAAAAATACTTTCTTCAACTGTTAATTCGTCTTGTAAATTATTAGTTTGCGATAAAAAAGCCATTTTAATTTCCTTTCGAATAATAACCTGACCAGTATCTGGTTCGTCAAAACCATTCAACATGTTCATTATGGTTGTTTTTCCAGAACCATTTTTGGCAATAAAAGCTATTTTTTGGTCTTTGTTGATTCCAAACGAAATGTTTTCAAACAAAACACGTTCGCCATAAGCTTTTGATATATTTTCTACTGATAAGTAATTCACTGCAATTTATTTTTTGCAAAAGTAGGGTTTTGTTTTAGGTTTAAATAATTGGAAGTGAAGATTTTTTGTATATTTGATTATTAATTTAGTTCTAATGAGCAAAAAGGAAAATAAAAAAGTAGAAGAGCCTATTGAAATTTATGAAGTATCTCATAAAAGTGAGTCTGCTTTAGAAGATTTGAATCCAGTTTTAGTTCAGTTGATTGAAAAATCAATTAAAGATATCGAAAAGGGACATGGTATTTCTCATGAAGAAATGAAAAGTAAAATAAAAATAAAATATCCTTTTTTGAAGTGATTTACAGTTTAATTTGGGCACCAAGTTCTGATGTTTCTTATTTTGAAGAAATTGATTTTATTTTTAGAAAGTGGAATAATAATGAAGTTCAGAAATTCCAAGATTTAGTGTTTGAAAACTTAGAGCGATTATCATTAAATCCAAATATTGGAACTTATCATGAATTATTAAAATCTTATTCTTTTGTGATTTCTAAGCAAACAACTTTATATTACATTGTTGATTCTGAAAATTATATAATTTATTTAGTTCTGTTTTGGAATAATTCAAAAAACCCAAACGATTTATTAAAATTACTTAAATAAAAAAAGCTGCCTTTTCAGACAGCTTTCAAATTTTATTTTAAAACTTCAACTTCTATATAACTATCGTTAAAAATTTTGATAAATGATTTCGTGTAATCTTCTTTTTTAGCTAAATATTGATTTTCTAAAAATTTCTGTGGATTTACAGCAATCATAGGGTACCAAGTACTTTGAACTTGAATCTGGATTTTGTGCCCTTTTTTAAACGTATGTAAAACATCTTGTAATCTAAAATTTATTTCAGTAGTTTGGTTTGGAGTTAATGCTTCTGGCTTTTCAAAACTAGTTCTGAAACGTGCTGGCATAACTTCACTACGAACCATTTGATGATAATTAGCATAAAGAACTTCTGGTTTATCTGCATTTTGAGGTTCATCAGCAGGATAAATATCAATTAATTTCACAATAAAATCAGCATCAGACGAAGAAGAAGCAATTTTTAATTTTGCCATAATTTCTCCAGCCAATGTAATGTCTTCCGTTAAATATTCCGTTGTGAATGTAACAACATCTGGTCTGTTTAAAGCAAAACGTTGGTCTTCACTCATGTAATTTCTAGGTGTAAACCCGTTATATTCTCCATAATTAATACTACTTGGAACAGGATTGTTTGGATCACTATAATATTCTGAAAAAGAATTATTCTGTGATTTCTCTTTTTCTAATTTTCCATCTGAATTTAAATAGAAATTCAATTTAGTACTTTCTTTTGGAGGCCAATTGGTAAATTCATTCCATACTTTTTTTCCTGTATCAAACATATAAGCTTCAGGAAGTGCAACTGCATTTTTTGAATTACTCTTTAAATAATGAGTGAAGAACTTAAACTCAATATTTTTTTGATAAAAAGTGGCAATACTATCACCAAAATAGATATCATTATGAAAATGCTTACCCGTTTCTCTTCCCCAAGCACCATGAGAAAAAGGTCCCATTACAATTGTGTTTTTTGCTTTTGGACTTGTTTTTTCTATCGTTTTATAAATATTTAATGGTCCGGCTAAATCTTCAGCATCAAACCAACCTCCTACAGTCATTACAGCATGATTTATATTTTTTAAATGAGGTAATAAATTTCTAGACTGCCAAAATGCATCATAACTTGGATGTTCTATAATTTCTTGCATGAAAAAATTATCTTTATAATATTTGTCTGTTGCTTCTTTTACAGTTCCAAGTTCATTAAAAAATATAGAACCGTCTTTTGATGTAGGTCTAATAAATTGATCCATATACCAGCCATCTTTCTCTGCTTTAGTTTTTTGAACGCCAAAAACAGGAAAAGTTCTAAAATATCCCATTACAAAAGCACCATTATGATGAAAATCATCAAAAAAGAAATCAGAAATTGGAGCTTGTGGTGATGAAGCAACTATTGCAGGATGATTTGCAATTGTTCCAACAGCTGTATAAAATCCAGGGTAAGATGTTCCGTATTGCCCAACTTTTCCATTATTGTTTTTGATGTTTTTTACTAACCAATCAACAGTATCATAAGTATCTGTACTTTCATCAACATCTTTCTTGGTTTTGTGCTCTACTTGAGGAGTCATATTGGTAAAAAGACCTTCACTCATATATCTTCCACGAACATCTTGATAGATAAAAATGTATTTATCATCTTCTAAAAACGAACTAGGGCCAAGTGATCTCTTAAAGTTTTCTTCTCCATAAGGAGCAATACTATAACAAGTTCTTTGCATTAGCATTGGATATTTTTTATCCTTAGAAATATCTTTTGGAGTATAAATAGCGGTGAATAATTTTACACCATCACGCATCGTTATATATACTTCTTTTTTGTCATAATTTGATTTAATATCTTCTTGCGAAAACATTTGAAATGACAATAAAATCATTAATAATTTGATTAGGTTTTTCATTTTAAAAAGTTATTGGTTTAATTATAAGTTATATAGAATATAATAAAACTCGAAGATATTAAGATTTTCTCAATTAAATAAATTGTTTCTATAAATAGTTTTAAAGTTTAATTATATTCGCACTATGCAATTATCGGTAATTATTCTTAATTATAACGTTCGCTTTTTTTTAGAGCAATGTGTTTTTAGTGTTCAAAAAGCATTAGAAAGAATTGATGGAGAAATTATTGTCATAGATAATAATTCTTCGGATGACAGTTGTGCAATGATGAAAGAAAAATTTCCAAATATTAAACTAATAGAAAACAATGAGAATTCTGGTTTTCCCAAAGGAAATAATATTGGAGTTGCAGAAGCAAAAGGTGACTATTTATGTATATTAAATCCTGATACTGTTGTTGCAGAAGATACGTTTATTAAAATTCTGAATTCTGAATTCTGTAATCTGAATTTTGGAATAATAGGATGTAAGTTAATTGACGGAACAGGAAATTTTCTTCCAGAAGCAAAAAGAGGTGTTCCAACTCCTTGGGTTGCTTTTACTAAAATTTTTGGATTGTATAAAATCTTTCCAAAGTCAACTTTTTTTAATAAATATTACGCCCAACACATAACTGAAAATCAATCAGGAAAAGTCGATATTTTGGTTGGAGCATTTATGATGATGAAACGTGATTTATATACTAAAATTGGTGGTTTTGATGAAAACTGTTTCATGTATTCAGATGATATTGATTTGAGTTATATGGTTTTGAAATCCGGAAAAGAAAACTATTATTTCAATGAAACTTCCGTGATACATTATAAAGGAGAAAGTACGGTTCGAGATGGTTTATACATGAAACGCTTTCGAGATGCAATGCAATTTTTCTATAAAAAGCATTTTAAGAAATCGGTAATTTTTGATTTAATGATGCAATTTGGTGCTTTTGCATTTAGTGTGATTAAGAAAAATCAACAAAAAAACGAAAAGGTTGAAATTGATGAATACATAGTTTTTTCAAAAAATAATTTGTCCTTAAATTTGAATAAAAAAACCACTTATTTGACTGACTTTAATGAATTTAAAAATGATTTAACTAAGAATTTTGAATTAATTTTTGATGCGAATTCGTTTAGTTTTAAAGAAATTATAGCTTTTATGGAAATGAGTAAGTTCAATAATATTACATATAAAAACTATATCAAATCATCTAATTATTGTATTGGAAGTAATAATTCAAATGATAGAGGTGAAGTTATGCAAGAAATAATAAATTAGTGAATCAATAAAAAAGAGTAATATATTTTTTGAATTCGAGTTAAATAGTCAAAACTTTTATTAATTTTGCAATCGAATCAAAAGAATCAAACGATATAGTAACAATATGGCAAAATTTGAATTAAAACTTCCTAAAATGGGAGAAAGTGTTGCAGAAGCTACCATTACAAATTGGTTAAAAAATGTTGGCGAATCTATTGAAGTGGATGAAGCTGTACTTGAAATCGCTACCGATAAAGTAGATAGTGAAGTGCCAAGTGAGGTTTCTGGTGTTTTGGTAGAAATCCTTTTCAATGTTGATGATGTAGTTCAAGTTGGACAAACTATTGCTATCATTGAAACTGAAGGAGGAAGTGTTGCTGAACCAATTTTAGCACCAATTCAATCAAACGAACCAGTTGCTGCACAACAAATAGAAGAACAAATTTCGACTGTTAAAACAGATTTAAATTTTGTACCAGATTTTTCTGAATCAGATAAATTCTTTTCACCATTAGTAAAAAATATAGCTGCAGCAGAAGGAATTTCAGTCGCAGAATTAAATAATATTAACGGAACAGGTAAAGAAGGGCGAATCACTAAAAATGATATTCTTGACTTTGTTGCAAATAGAGGAAAAGTTCAACCAACAGCAAGCGTTCAACAACCTGTAGTTGCTAATGTTCAACCTGTTTCACAAGCTCAACAACCTGTTGCAAAAGTTGAAACAACTAAAAATGCTCCAACTTCAGTTAATGCAGGAGATGAGATCATTGAAATGGACAGAATGCGTAAGTTAATTTCTGGTTATATGGTAGCATCAGTGCAAACTTCTGCTCACGTACAATCCTTTATTGAAGTTGATGTTACGAATTTAGTTAAATGGAGAGATAAAATAAAAGGTGCTTTTGAAAAAAGAGAAGGTGAAAAACTAACTTTTACACCTATTATGATGGAAGCTGTTGCTAAAGCAATTAAAGATTTTCCAGGAATGAATATTTCAGTTGAAGGAGATTACATTATCAAACGTAAAAATATAAACCTTGGAATGGCTGCTGCTTTACCAAACGGAAATTTAATTGTTCCAGTAATTAAAAACGCTGATCAATTAAACTTAGTTGGAATGGCAAAAGCGGTTAACGATTTAGGTGGTCGTGCAAAAGCAGGAAAATTAAAACCAGACGATACTCAAGGAGGAACATATACTGTAACAAACGTTGGAACATTTGGTTCAGTGTTTGGAACTCCAATTATTAATCAACCACAAGTTGGAATCTTAGCTTTAGGTGCAATTAGAAAAGTACCTGCAGTTATTGAAACTCCAGAGGGTGATTTTATTGGAATTCGTCAAAAAATGTTTTTATCACACAGTTATGACCATAGAGTAGTAGATGGAGCATTAGGTGGAAGTTTTGTAAAACGAGTAGCCGAATATCTTGAAGCTTGGGATATTAATAGAGAAATATAATTCAAATCAAAAACTAATAAGAAACCTGAAATATTTTTTCAGGTTTTTTTATGAAATAAATATTTATATTTGGCAAAATTTTATCTTAACACTAATATTATTATAATGAAAAATATAAAAAAACTTTTAATTTTATTTTCAATAATTGTTTTACAATCTTGTAGTAGTAATGATGATCCAACTCCAGATACACCGGTTGATCCTTTTGTAAATTTAGTAATTACCACAAAAACAGCAACTTTTAATTCAACCAACAATGTTTTATTAACTGGTGGAACTTTGTCTGCAACTTTAGTTAATAGTAATTCTAACTATAATGTAGGTGTTTGTTATAGTGAAAATCCTAACCCTACAATAAACGGAAATTCATATACTGTAAATAGTAGTGGTTTAAATGGAAATACATTTGAAAGTACAATTTATGGTATTACTATAGGTCAAACATACTATTTGAAAGCTTTTGTACAAAATTTTTCAACTGGTGAGGTAAAATATGGTAATGAAATTACATACACTCAAAACTTGGATTTAACTACTTCAATTGTTAAAAATATTTCTGTCACCGGATTTAGTGTTGATGTTTTAGTAGGTAATAGTATAGCAACTAATTCCGAAAGAGGAGTTTGCTATAGTACTAGTCAGAATCCAACTGTTACAAACCAAAAATATGAAGATGCAACAAGTGGTTCAGGCAGTTTTACACTTAACATAGATGGCGGTACATTATCTCCTTTTTACTATGTTAGCCCAAACACTACCTACTATTTAAGAAGTTATGTGCAATATAATGGACAATACTACTACGGAAATCAAGTATCATTCAAAACTTGTGGATATATTGGAGGTTCTGGTGGATATGTTTTTTATGATAAAGGAGAGATTACAAATGGTTGGAGGTATTTAGAAGCCGCTCCTTCAAAATTAACAACTACTTCTTTTAATATATTTAGATGGGTAAGTACAAGCTGTACTGCAAATACTTTTTTGAACGGAATTCAAAATACAATTGGAACTGGACTAGAAAATTCAACAATAATAAAAAACTTTTGTAATTATAATAGTGTCGGAGCAACAATGTGTATAAATACTAGTTTAAATGGTCAAACTAACTGGTTTCTGCCCTCTATTGATGAGCTTAAAGAATTATATAAATTAAAATTTCCGAACTTAGTAACTTTTAATAATGATGACTTATTAAGTTCATCTCAATCTTCAAACTCATTATGTTTTGTTTTAAATAGAAATACCGGAGTTCAATATACTGCCGATAAAACAGTTTCTTATCAAACTTGGCAAGTAAGAAGATTCTAACATTTTAATTGCTTTAAAAAATGAAACCGTTTTGACGAAAATCTTAACGGTTTTTTTTTGTAAATTACGTTCTCAAAAAAAATATAGCATGAAGAAAATCTTAATTCTATTCATAACGTTACTTTTTTTTTCATTTACTTCAACAGAAACAAGACCTTATAAAAAAGGAATTGATTTTTTTAAAGGAAACTATATGGAAGCATTGGATAAAGCAAGAAAAGAAAACAAACCTGTTTTTTTAGATGTGTATGCCAGTTGGTGTGGTCCTTGTAAGAAATTGAAAAAAACCACTTTTAAAGATGAAGCAGTTGGAGAATATTTCAATAAAAACTTCATTTGTATTGCTATTGATGGTGATACCGAAGAAGGTGTAGCAATTATAAATAAATATAATGTGAGAAGTTATCCAACTTTAATAATCGCTGATTATGAAGGGAATATGCGAACCAAAACTACTGGTTTTGTAAAGCCACATATTCTAATAAATTTCGGAAAAAGAATTGTTCCTTGATATTAACCTAAAATTATCATTTAAATTTTAGTGAAACCGTTTTCAAAAAATTATATTTGTCCTATAAAATTATATAATGGAATTAAAATTAACAAGACCAATTTGCTTTTTCGACCTTGAAACAACAGGGATCGACGTTGCAAAAGACAGAATTGTAGAAATATCAGTATTTAAAGTTTTTCCTAACGGAAATAAAGAAAGTAAAACGTGGTTGGTAAATCCAACTATTCCAATTCCAGCTCAAACAACAGCTGTGCATGGAATTACAGATGAGAAAGTAGCCAATGAGCCACCTTTTTCTGAATTAGCTGCTCAAGTTTATAATATGATTAAAGATTCAGATTTAGCTGGGTTTAACTCAGATAGATTTGATATTCCGTTGTTAGCTGAAGAAATGCTTCGTGCTGGAGTTGATTTTGATATGAAAAATAGAGTTTCGGTTGATATTCAGACCATTTTCCATAAAAAAGAAGAAAGAACATTAAGTGCTGGTTATAAGTTTTACTGTGGTGAAAGTTTAGAAAATGCCCATTCTGCGGAAGCTGATACTATGGCAACTTATGAAATTCTTAAAGCACAATTAGACAGATATCCAGATTTAGAAAACGATATGAAGACTTTGTCTGAGTTTACGACAAGAAAACGTTCAGTAGACTTTGCTGGATTCATCGCTTTAAATAAAGATGATCAAGAAGTTTTCTCTTTCGGAAAGCATAAAGGAGTTTTAGTTGATGATGTTTTAGAAAAAGAACCAGGTTATTTCAGTTGGTTGCAAAACGCAGATTTTCCTCTGTATACCAAAAAAGTACTGACAGCCATTAAACTAAGAAAGTTAAATACTAAATAGTGGTAATGGGTAAAAGGTAATTGGTAATAGCCTATAACCCATAACCCATAACCTATTACCTAAAAATGAAAATAATCTGTATTGGTCGAAATTACGCTGACCATATTTCTGAACTCAATAACGAAAAGCCAACTGAACCTGTTATCTTTTTGAAACCCGACACAGCTCCAATTCTTAAAAAATTTCCATTTGTGATTCCTGCTTTTAGTAAAGATGTGCATCATGAAGTAGAAATTTTAGTTAAGATTTGTAAGGTTGGAAAATATATTAGTCCAAAATTTGCACATACTTATTATGAAGAAATTGGATTAGGAATCGATTTTACAGCAAGAGATGTTCAGGCTGAGTTAAAAGCTAAAGGATTACCTTGGGAAAAAGCAAAAGCATTTGATGGCTCAGCTATGATTGGAGAATTTTTACCTAAAGAAGAGTTTAAATCATTAGAAAATATTAACTTTGAACTACATTCAAACGGAAATGTTGTGCAGCAAGGAAATACAAGCTTAATGCTTTGGAAAATTGATGAATTAATTTCTTATGTTTCGCAATATTTTACCTTAAAAAAAGGTGATATTATTTTCACTGGAACACCAAAAGGAGTAGCTCAAGTAAAAAACGGAGATGAACTAATAGGTTTTATCGAAGGAAAACAACTATTTAAAATTCAAGTTAAATAATGGCAATACATTACAATTTAGCTAAGGTATATGATATATCTTCAAATGATGTTGAATTTGTTCATCAAATACTAACTCTTTTTTTGGAAGAAGTACCATTTGAATTAAAGCAAATGAAGGAAGGTATTAAAGCAAAAGATTTTCAAAAAACCTACGCTGCAGCTCATAAAATAAAACCTACACTTGATTTGTTAGGAGTAGATTTAGCTTACGAAGAAGTCAATCAAATAATGGCTTGGACTAAAAAAGAAGGTAAGAAAAAAGAAGTAAAAGAAGTTTTTAAATTACTTAAAGAGCAAGTTGACTTAGCTTCAAAAGAAATTAGAAAAAATCATAATATAAAATAGGTATGCAAGCAACAATTGTTACTATTGGTGATGAAATCCTAATAGGTCAAATTGTAGATTCTAATTCGTCATATATAGCAAAAGCTTTAGATAAAATCGGAATTGCAACACATGAAATGCTTTCAATATCAGATGATAAAGCACATATAATTTCAACATTTCAAAAACTTCAAAATAATGTAAATGTTGTAATTATCACAGGTGGATTAGGTCCAACAAAAGATGACATTACCAAAAAAACTTTTTGTGATTACTTTAATGACGAACTTGTTGAAGATGCTAATGTTTTAAAACACGTAACTGACATTATTGAAGGTTTTTATAAAAGACCAATTACACAATTAAATAAAGATCAAGCACTTGTTCCTTCAAAAGCTAAGATTTTATTCAATAAGATGGGAACTGCTCCAGGAATGTGGATGGAATATGAAAACACCATTTTTGTTTCTTTACCGGGAGTTCCTTATGAAATGAAATACTTGATTGATAATGAAGTAATTCCAAATTTGATGCAAAAGTTTGAAAGACCTTTTATTGTACATCAAACCATTATGACATACGGAAGAGGTGAGAGTATGGTGGCTGAACAAATTGAAGGTTGGGAAAATAACTTACCTCCATATGTTAAATTAGCTTATTTGCCTAGTCCAGGAAGAGTTCGTTTGCGATTAACAGCTCGAGGAAAAGATGAATTAATTCTAAAAGAAGCTATCAAAAATCAAGTTGAAACTTTAATTCCTTTAATTGGTGATATAATTGTAGGTTTTGAAGAAGATGATTCAATAGAAGTCGTTTTAGGAAGAAAATTAAAAGAAAAAGGACTTACAATTGCAACGGCCGAAAGTTGTACAGGTGGAAAAATAGGCCAAATGTTGGCTAAGATTGGTGGTGCTTCTGCTTATTACAAAGGTAGTTTAGTAACATATGCAACACAATCAAAAATAGATGTTCTAAGAGTTTCAAAAGATACTATTGAAAAGCACTCGGTTGTAAGTGAAGAAGTTGCATTAGAAATGGTGAAAAATGTGAAGCAAATTATGCAATCCGATTATGCAATTGCTACTACAGGAAATGCTGGACCATCTAAAGGAGATTCTGATGCTGACTTAGGAGTTGTGTTTATAGCAATTGCTACACCTAATAGTGTTTTTGTGGAACGATATGAGTTTGGACAACCAAGAGAAAAAGTAATCGATAGGGCTGTAAATAAAGCCTTTGAAATGGTATATAAAGAAATTTAAAAAAAAGAATAAACTTTGCTTGTATATTAATATAAATTTTGTTTCTTTGCACCCTTATTTAGAATAACGATAAAAGATTTCAATAATGTCAAGAGTTTGTGAACTTACAGGAAAAAGAGCGATGACCGGAAACAATGTTTCTCACGCTATGAATAAGACAAAGAGAAAATTCTCTGTGAACTTATTTAAAAAACGTTTTTATGTTGCAGAAGAAGATAAGTGGGTTACTTTAAAAGTATCTGCTGCTGCTTTAAAAACAATAAATAAAATTGGTATTTCAGCTGCTATGAAAAAAGCAAAAGCTAACGGACTGAAATTTTAATCCGAAAACCTCTAAAAAAAATATAAAAAGATGGCAAAGAAAGGTAATAGAATACAAGTTATTTTAGAGTGTACGGAACATAAAGCTTCAGGTGTAGCTGGGACTTCTCGTTATATCACTACTAAAAACAAGAAAAACACTCCAGACAGATTGGAAATTAAAAAATTCAACGCTGTTTTAAAAAGAGTAACAGTTCACAAAGAAATTAAATAATAAGAAATTTTACTTTTGTAAAAATTCATAAAATATTCAATTATGGCAAAGAAAACCGTAGCAACATTACAAACAGCTTCAAAAAGATTAACCAAAGCAATTAAAATGGTTAAGTCTCCAAAGTCAGGTGCTTATACTTTTGTTGAGTCAGTTATGACTCCAGAACTTGTTGATGAGTTCTTAAAAAAGAAATAAGTCAATAAAATTATATATAGAAAAGCTGCTTTCGTTTGAAAGTAGCTTTTTTATTTTTACATTTGTTTGAAATTTAATAATCTTACCAAATGAGTTTTTTTAAAAAGATATTCTCTTCAGATAAAAAAGACCAAAACTTAAGTGAAGAGGCAAAACAAACTTTAGATAAAGGTTTAGAGAAATCTAAAACTACATTTTTTTCAAAATTATCAAAAGCTGTTGCCGGAAAATCTAAAGTTGATGATGAGGTTTTAGATAATTTAGAAGAAATCTTAGTTTCTTCTGATGTTGGTGTAAATACAACATTGAAAATTATTCAACGTATTGAAAAACGTGTTGCTAATGATAAATATTTAGGAACAGATGAATTAAACCAAATTCTTCGAGAAGAAATAGCTGGTTTATTATCAGAATCAAATCAAGAAAATACTTCTAATTTTGAAATTTCAGCAACTAGCAAACCTTATGTAATTATGGTTGTTGGAGTAAATGGTGTTGGAAAAACAACAACTATTGGAAAATTAGCTTCTCAATATAAAAAAGCAGGTTATACTGTTGTTCTTGGAGCAGCAGATACTTTTAGAGCAGCAGCTATAGATCAATTGCAAATTTGGGCTGATAGAGTTGGAGTTCCAATTGTAAAACAACAAATGGGAAGTGATCCTGCTTCTGTAGCATTTGATACTTTAGAATCTGCAGTAAAACAAAATGCTGATATCGTAATTATTGATACAGCTGGTCGTTTGCACAATAAAGTTAATTTAATGAATGAATTAACCAAAGTAAAACGAGTAATGCAAAAAGTGGTTGCAGATGCACCACACGACGTAATGTTAGTTTTAGATGGTTCAACAGGTCAAAACGCTTTTGAGCAAGCCAAACAATTCACAGCAGCTACAGAAGTAACAAGTTTAGCCGTTACTAAATTAGATGGAACAGCAAAAGGTGGAGTTGTAATTGGAATTTCTGACCAATTTAAAATTCCAGTAAGATATATTGGTGTAGGTGAAGGTATAGATGACCTTCAAGTATTTAATAAAATAGAATTTGTAGACTCTTTTTTCAAATAAAATTATGGATAAATCACTTTTAAAAAATCCGTTGGCATTATTAGTTATTGCAATTGTATTGGCTTTAATTCCTTTATTATTCGATAATGATAATATATTAGTTATGCTTCGCTTATTATCGTTTGGAATCATTTTTTATGCTTTTCATTTATTTTTTAAACAAAAAACAGTTTCTAAAAAATAATTAATTTATCAATAGATTAATTTTTTCCCATAAAATATTATCAAAATCAGAAAGAGCAAAATTTGTTCCATCTGCTGAATTTCCCATTCTAATAATGACTAATTTTTTACTTGGAACAACATATATTTTTTGATCGTCTTTTCCTAAAGCTGCATACATATCATTCGGTGCATTTGGTATAAGTGAGCCATTAAATTGAATTTGACTTTGTGGTAAATGAAAACTCGATTTTCCATTCAGCCACCATAAATAACCATAAGCTTGATTGATATTTTGAGAAGTAGTTGTAGCTGAGTTCAAATAATTTTCATTAACTATTTGAGTTGAATTCCATTTTCCTTTGGCATAAATCATTAACCCAAATCTTGCCATACTTCTTGTTGTACTACCATAGACACTTAAATCACTAATTTGTGTCCAAGTACCAGTCATTCCAATTGGGTTTTTTAATTTTGTATTGAAATAATTATCCCAAGTTTGTCCACTTGCTTGTGCAACAACATCTTGCATTTTTACATATACATTATGATAAGCCCAACGTGAACCTGCATCAGCAGCATATTGAAGATTTGCTGGAGAAACATCATCACCCAAAGTATCATCTAATCCTGAATTCATTGATAATAAATTTTTACAAGTAATTAAATTCTCTTTTGCCAAAGTAGCACTTGTCCAACCAGTTCCTAAATAATCGGAAACTTTATTATTAATATTTAGTAAACCTTCTTGTTCTGCAATTCCAGAAACAGCAGTTGTTAAAGTTTTACCAGCACTTGCCCAATACCATGGAGAAGTTGCCGTGTGAGTTCCAAAATAGTGTTCCACAACAATTTTTCCATCATAAAGTATAATGAAACTTTTTGTGTTTTTTAATTCAAGGTAATCTAATAAAGGTTGTAATTTATCTTGGTTCCAACCTAAATCATCAATCGATTTTGTTTCCCAAACATTAGAACCGTTTGGAGGAAAATAAATACTTTCTTCGCTTGGAGAATCATCTTTAGAACAAGAAATGAATACAATAAATAGAAAACTAAAAAGAAGTATTTTTTTCATAATGAATTAATTAGAGAAGAACCATATTAAATTAGACAATAAATGTATAAAATAGTTTAATCCAAAATGAATTATTTGTAATTTAGTGCAATATTTACAATATGAAAATAAAGTTATTAATTGCAATCGCATTCACTTTTTTGGTTTCTTGCAAGCAAGCTGTAAATGAAACTGATATTCAAAACCTTAATGGTTATTGGGAAATAGAAAAAGTAGTTCTTCCTGATGGTGAAGACAAAGATTATAAAGCAAGTGAAACCTTTGACTTTTTTGAAGTTAAAGACAAAGCTGGTACTAGAAAAAAAGGAATGCAACAATTTGATGGAACATTTTTAACAAATGATGTTTCTGAATCATTTACTATTGAATTCTATGATGGAAAATGTTTTATAAATTATAAAACTGATTTTGCTAAATGGAAAGAAGAAATTCTTTTATTAAATAAAGAAAAACTAGTAGTTAAAAATAAAAACGATTTAGAATATCATTATAAAAGACCCGTTTTGTTCGAAAAATAATAATTTCAAAAGATAAACTTAAAACCTATAACTCAAAAAATGGCCAAACGTTTTAATGAAGAAAGTTCAATGGAGGACATTTTAAAAAAATTCATCCAAGTCAATAAATTAGACTCTGGAATGGATAAAATAGATGTGGAACAAGCTTGGAAAAATTTAATGGGAAACGGTGTAAACAATTATACTGAAGAGGTTCTTTTGAAAAGAGAAACACTATATGTAAAATTATCCTCTGCCGTTTTACGAAACGAATTAAGTTACGGAAAAGATAAAATCATTAAAATGATAAATGAAGAATTAGGGAAAGAAGTGGTAAAATCACTTGTGTTAAGATAGTAAAGTAGACTTTAGATTTTTAGATATCGGATTTTCAGACATAAAAAAAACTCTCGTTTCAATTAAGAAACGAGAGTTTTATATTATATTTCTATCTGAAAATCTAATATCCGAAATCTAGAACATTTCTCTTCCAGAAAAATGAAAAGCACCTTCAATAGCAGCATTTTCATCAGAATCTGAACCATGAACTGCATTTTCACCCATTGAAGTAGCGTATTTATTACGAATAGTTCCTTCAGCAGCATCAGCAGGATTTGTAGCACCAATTAAAGTTCTAAAATCTGCAACAGCATTTTCTTTTTCTAAGATAGCAGCCACAATTGGACCTCTTGTCATAAACTCAACTAATTCACCATAAAATGGTCTTTCAGCGTGAACAGCATAAAATTCTTTAGCGTCAGCTATAGTTAATTGTGTTAATTTCATTGCTACAATTCTGAAACCACCTTCAGTAATCATATTTAAAATTCCACCGATGTGTCCGTTTTCAACACCATCTGGCTTAATCATTGTAAATGTTCTATTAGTTGCCATAGCTTTTTTATTTTTTTTTTAATTCGAGTGCAAAAGTAAGCATTTAATCTGAATTCACTTCAGATTCTTTTCAACTTTACTAAAAACTTACTTTAAAAATAATTTGAAGCGAATGGCTTGGGCTTTTTTAGCAATGTATTTCCTGTTATCCATTCCAATCTCTTCGAGGATTTCCATTACTATCAGGGCTAGAAGAGAAATTTTTGTTATTTACTTAGTTAGTTGCCCATTTTTCTATTAAAATTGAGTAGTAACAAAATTGTGAATATCTATTTGTTAAAAAATAGTAGTTCTTTTTTCTTTAAAATTATCTTTGACATTCTTAAAAAAAAAATAAAGATATGAGTGCAACTTGGTATGAGTGTAAAGTAAAGTACAGAAAAATTGATGAGAATGGCGTACAAAAAATCGCAACCGAACCTTATTTAGTTGATGCTATGTCATATACAGAAGCAGAAAGAAGAATTAATGAAGAAATGTCGGCTTATGTAAGTGAAGAATTTAAGATTACAAATATTAAAGTTGCTAATTATGCTGAAATTCACCCTTTTGAAAAAGCGGATAGATGGTTTAGGTCTAAAGTTTCATTAATAGCTTATGACGAAGAAAGCGGAAAAGAACGTAAATCAAATATGTATTTGCTAATACAAGCAAATGATGTTAAAGAAGCGTATGATAATACCATTAATGCGATGAAAAATACGATGGGTGATTACACTGTTCCGGCTATTTCAGAATCAGCAATAATGGATGTATTTCCCTATTTTAGTGGAGAAGAAGGAGATTTAGAAAAGCTAGAAAAATTCAATTTAGTGAAAGATTCTAAAATTGAAGTTGATATAATGGAAGACCCTTTGGATATTGAAGAAGTTGATTCAGAAGTTATCTTAGAAGAAATAACTGAAGAATAAAAAATATAAAAAACCTCATTTAACTTAAATAAATGAGGTTTTTTTTTATTAAATAGGTCTTGCAATTATAATACTACAATTGTAAACTCTTTTTCTAAAGGCTTCAATTCTAAAAACAACTTATCAATTAAAGTTGGTCCAAATTCTAAATAATATTCTGAGAAATTGGCTTTTCGTTCTTGTAAACTTTGTTTAGGAAATAATTCGTTTTGTAAAGAAGTTATGCGTTCTAACTTTTCAGATAAAACTCTTTTTTCAGCTTTTAGCAAACGTTTTTCTAAGTTTTCTAATCCTTTTATTTGTTTTACTTCTTGTGCTTTTACAGCTCCAATAAATGATTTATCTGTTTTAGCAGCAATTTCGTATAAATCTACAAATTGCTTTTTTAAATGTTCTTTTTGCGTTGTGAAATCAATATCAAAATTAGATAAAGCTTTTGTTTTATGACTAATCAAATCTTCTTGTTTACTAAATAAATCTGCCCAAGTTAAATCTAACTTATATGCTTTTTCAACTTGTTTGTTTGTCGCAATTAAAACTGAATTACGTAATAAAAGCATTGGAAAAGTCACGTTATTAACTTCAAAATTTGATTTCAATTCTAACCAATATGCCAATTCTCCACCACCACCAATATAACATAAATTAGGTAAAATGACTTCTTGATATAAAGGACGTAAAATTACATTTGGACTAAATTTTTCAGGATGATTTTCTAATTCAGCCAAAATTTCACTTTCCGAAAAAGTATAATTTGTATTTAAAACTTTATAAATATTGTCTTCAAAAACGATACGCTCACGTAAATTATCTTCAATATAAAATAAGTTAATTTCACGTGGATTTACTTGAATTTTGTATTCTGATAAAAGTTCGTTAGTTTTCAAAACCTCTTCACTAGAAGTTTGATTTACCAATTCTTCTTTCGCAAAAGGGACAAACAATTGTTTTAGATTTTTATCATCACCATCTAAAATTACCAAACCTTTTTCTTTAAAAATTTCATTAGCAATATAACGCGTTGCATCTGCTAAATTGATGTGTTCTAAATATCCTTTTCTAAATAAATCTTTTAAATAATCTGCATTTTCTCCAAGACCTAAATCTTGTGAAAATTGTTCAAAAACTTCTGCTAAACCTTCAGTTGAAAGTCTTCCAACAGGACCAAAACTTTCTTTTTGCCAAGAAACTTTATTTTCTTTAAACCAAAAATGATTAATTTCTTCAAAATCATGATCTTCCGTTGCCATCCAATAAATGGGTACGAAATTTTGATTTGGATATTCTTTTTTTAACTGTTCACAAAGGTTGATAGTAGAAATAATTTTATACAAAAAATACAACGGTCCAGTAAATAAATTCAATTGGTGACCTGTCGTTATTGTGAATGTGTTTTCTTCGTTTAAGAGTTTTATATTGTTTAAAGTTGTTTCAGAAGTCTCAAAGTTTTGGTATTGATTGTTTAAGGAATCAACTAGAGTTTTTCTGTTTTCAATGGAAAAGTTGTTTTGCTTTTCTTGAATTTGTTCAGAAAAATTTTCCAATTTTGGAAACCTATTGTACAATGCTTTTAAATTGGTTTTTTCGTCTAAATAATCGTTCATTAATTTAGAGAAATATCCTGATTCTTGATAGCTTATACAGTCAGATGGCATAGTTTTATTTTTTTGTAAAAATACAGAAATTATGTCACAATAAATAGGCTTTAACATTCACTTAATATTTAGCTTAAAATCAAACTTTTATTTTTTTTTGAAAATAAATTTGGAAATGTAAAATAAATAGCTATAAATTTGCATCATCAAAAAATAACCATTTAAAAACGAAGAAAATGACATTATTTCAATTTTATCCTAAAAGCATTTCATCAGTAGATTCTGGTGCAGCTTTTCTTCGTGGCTTATTTCATTCTTAGATAAATTCAATTAGATATATGAAAAAGCCCGAAGCAATTTAGATTCGGGCTTTTTTTTTATTCTAGACTCTACAAAACTATCCCGTTTAACTGAACTTTTACTTCATCCAAATTTGGAATGAAGCTGATTTACCTAATTCATTGTGATCTTTCACTTTGGAACAGGAACTTTTATAAATAAATTAAAATTTCATGGGAAATAAATTATCTGGGAAAGACCTAATTAAGTTAGGCTTCCCAAAAAACAATTCAATAAATATTGCTTTAGGGCAAATTAACAGATACAGAAAAAAAGAAAAAAAAGAATACATTTTAAATGAAGCTAAAGAAGTTTTGTTGCATCCAGAAAAATTTAAAATGCACGGAACTTGGGGTAAAGTAGCAGAAGGATTAGTAAATCCGGTTGAAGTTAAATTACAACAATTAAAAACTACAAGAGTACCATTTTCCATATTTGGAGAAAACGAAATAGACGAACAAGCTAAGTTTCAATTATATGATTCTTTAAAATTACCAATCGCAGTAAAAGGAGCTTTAATGCCTGATGCACATTCAGGTTACGGATTGCCAATTGGAGGAGTTTTAGCAACAGAAAACGCCGTTATTCCTTATGGTGTTGGTGTAGATATAGGTTGTAGAATGAGTTTATCAATTTTTGATTTACCTGCTTCTTTTTTAAAAGGAAAAGACCATCAACTTCAAGCTATATTGAAAGACAATACTAAGTTTGGAATGAAAGAAACACATCAAAACAAAGTAGATCATGAAGTGTTTTATCGTTCAGAATTTGATGATATTCCGTTATTGAAGCAATTAAAAGATAAGGCATACAAACAATTAGGTTCATCTGGTGGAGGAAACCATTTTGTTGAATTTGGAATCGTAAAATTAGAAAACCCTTTGCCAGAATGGAAGTTAGAACCTAAAGAATATTTAGCTGTTTTATCGCATAGTGGTTCAAGAGGTTTGGGAGCAAATATTGCAAAACATTACACGTATTTGGCCACAAAACAATGTCCATTACCAAAAAATGTACAACATTTGGCTTGGCTCGATTTGAATACGCATGACGGACAAGAATATTGGTTGTCTATGAATTTAGCTGGTGATTATGCGAAAGCTTGTCACGACGATATTCACAGAAGAATTGCTAAAGCGTTAGGAAAAAGAGTTGTTGTTACCATCGAAAATCATCATAATTTTGCTTGGAAAGAACAAGTTGATGGTAAAGAATGTATTGTTCACAGAAAAGGTGCAACTCCAGCTCAAAAAGGAGTTTTGGGAATTATTCCAGGTTCCATGACAGCTCCAGGTTTTATAGTGATGGGAAAAGGAAATGAAGAAAGTATCAATTCAGCCTCACACGGTGCTGGTCGATTATTTTCGAGAGCTAAATGCAAATCTTCATTTACGCAAAGTCAAATTAAAAAAGCTTTGGTTGATCATGATGTAACGTTAATTGGTGGTGGAATTGATGAAGCTCCAATGGCTTACAAAAATATCAATACGGTAATGGCTTTACAAACCGAATTGGTTGATGTTTTAGGAACTTTTACACCAAAAATAGTAAGAATGGATCGTTAGTTATGGAAAAAATTATACAAATAACCTCAGGAAGAGGGCCAGCAGAATGTTCTTGGGTTGTAGCTCAAGTGCTAAAAAAAGTGTTGCAAGAAGCAAGCGAAAATAATCTAATCGCAACAGTTTTGCAACACCAAGCTGGTCAGGAAAATGGAACTGTAGAAACTGTTCTATTAAAAGTCGAAGGCAAAATGGTAAATGAGTTTTTGACTTCATGGATTGGAACTATTCAATGGGTTGGAAAAAGTGCTTTTAGAAAATTTAACCAACGTAAAAATTGGTTTATCGGAGTTTTTGAAGTCGAACAATCTTCTGAAATTCAATTTCATGAAAAAGATATTCAATACCAAGCCATGCGAAGTTCTGGTGCTGGTGGGCAACATGTTAACAAAGTGAGTTCGGCAATTAGAGCCACACACATTCCCACAGGAATTGCAGTTGTTTCTATGGATTCACGTTCGCAACATCAAAATAAAAAATTGGCAACTGAACGATTGATGCAAAAATTAGCTCAAAATAATATTGAGCAATTAAAAAGTAAGTTTAAAAATACATGGATGAATCATACGCAAGTTGAAAGAGGAAACCCTATTAGAACCTTTGAAGGAACAGATTTTAAGAAAGAAAAAAAAGTAAACAAAAACAAGGTTGACAGAGGTCAATCGAAAAGAAAATTAAAAAATGAAGACTATAGATAAATATCTTTTTCAGGCTATGGACAATTACCCATATTCCTTAGAAGAAACAGTAGAATCCTTAGATTATGCTTTGTCTTATGACGATAAAAATACAATGGCCTTGTGTTTGTACGCAAGAATGCAAGCCGAACAGTTATTGAATTATGAAGAAGCTAAGAATTATTATCAACAAGCATTAGGTGTTAATATCCATGCTATTGAGATTTATCCTTATTATATTCAGACTTTATTATTAAATGAAGATTTTGAAGAGGCAGAAAAATTAATTGAATTTGCTTTAACCATAAAAGGAATAAACAAAGCTGGAATTTTAACTCAAAAAATACAATTGTTAGAATTAAAAAATGAATTAAAATTAGTAAAGAAACTTTTAAAGGAAGTTCGATTATTAGTCACTAATTCAGATTTTAATTACTTCTTAGATGAAACTAAAACTCGTGTAGATTTGAAATTAAAAATTTTGAAACCTAAAAGTGATAACTCAAAAAACAAAAAGAAAAAATCTAAGAAAAAGAAGAGCAACAATTAAGTTGCTCTTTTTTTATCGTTTCATTGTAAAATGCCCTCTAAATTCTTTTCCGTTTTGTCTAGTTACTAAAAACCAATAATCGGTTGAAGGTAAATCTTTTCCATTTAATTTTCCGTCCCAACTTTCAAAACTATTCATTGTTTTTAGAAGTTTTCCGTATCTATCAAAAATAGCTATTTTAAAATTAGGCTCTTTTTGTGAAAGCCTCACTTTCCAAAAATCATTAAAACCATCACCATTTGGAGTAAAAAATTTAGGATACATCAACAAGTAGAAATCATCATTAATAATTCCACAACCATTGACATCTTTAATAAACACTTCATATTCGCCACTTTCTAAACCTAAAAAAATGTTACTCGTTTGATAATTTATACCATCAAGCGAATAAACATAATTTCCAACACTTGAATTTGTTAATAAAACGGTCATTGTATTATTGTTGTCAGTCCAATCTTCTGTATTTATAGTTAAAATTTTTGCAGGATTTGAAAGAACAACACTAATGTTTTTTGTGGTTGAACATATAATTGATCCATGATTTTCTGTCACGGTTAAAGAATAATTTCCAGTTTGATTAACCACTATTGCTTGTGTTGTTGCACCAGTCGACCATAAGTAGCTATCAAAACTCTGACTTTCACTTAACAATACTGAATAATTCTCACATAAATAGAATTTTTCTGCTATTGTTGGAATTGGAGTAGGAATTAAAGTTAAGTCTAATTCACTAATATTTACGCATCCATTAATGTCTTTAACTGTGACATAAATAATTTTATTAATAGTATTTAAATTATAATTCGAAGGGGATTGAATTTTATCGCTATTAAGTTGATTTAGTGCTCCATTATATGTGTTATAATAATTAAAAGTGTGATTTACACTATTTGCCACAAAATATGAATTATAAAGAGTTAGGTTAACTGATTCATTGCCGTTATTTTGATTGTCACAAATTAATGTAGCATAATTAAATACGGATGGTAAGGGAAGAAAGTTTGAATATACCGTTGCAAATGAAGTTAAACTATAGCAGTTAGTACCTTTTTTCACTTTTAATTGATAAGTGATTCCTCCACCGATTAAATTGCTTAGAATGTTAGAGGTTGACCAGGTTAATCCGTTATCAAAACTATATTCGTCTCCAATTGTATTTATTACTATTGAAGCATATGTATTACAACCTGCATTATTAATAGTGAAATTTGGATTTGTGTTTTCTAAACTTGTTAAATATACATAGGTAGTTGGTGAAGTACATCCAAGAGAATTTTTGATTTTTAATAAATAACTACCTGAAGTTAAATTATCAAAAGTAGCTGAAGTTTGCCAAGTTGTTCCTCCATCAATACTATAAAAATCAGATTGAGATGTAAAAATTATACTTCCTAAGTTACTGCAATAAGGTGGACTAAACTGATATGTTGGATTACTTAAAAACTCCGCTTGAAAGACAACACTATTAAAGTTTGAAATGCATCCATTTGCATCTTTTGTTCTAATTTGATAGGTTCCAATAGGAAGATTTGTTGCAGTATTGTTTGTTGACCATGTTAAGCCATTATCAAAACTATATTCAGAAGCAGCAGTTGTAATAGTAATTGAGCCTAAACTATTGCAATTTGTAGGTTGTGTACTAGAATAAAATGGGTAATCACTTAAAAAAGGTAAAATATTTACAGTTGTGTTGTAAGAATAACAATTATTTATTGTTCTAATTTGAACTTGATAAGTTCCTGTGTTTAAATTTGAACTACTATTATTAGTAGACCAAGTAACACCTCCATCAAAACTATATTCTGCTGCTGGACTTGTAATTTCAATTGTACCTGTTCCAACAAAACAAGTTGGTTGGGTAATTTGTAATGTGGGTGAAACGGCAACTTGACTTGGTATAATTGTTACAGTACCAGTTGCAGCACATCCGTCCGTATCTATTACAGTAACACTATAGGTTCCAGTTGCTGATACTGAAATTGTTTGTGTAGTTTCTCCTGTTGACCAAATATAAGAAACCCCTGAATTTGCAGTCAAATTAGTACTTCCACTACAAACATTTAAAATGCCGGATATTGAAGCATTTGGATTTTTAACAACAACTTGAAAAGCTATAATTTTATAACAATTTGCGTCTTTTGTAATTCGAACATAGAAAGTTGATGTATAACTTTCAAAACTTGTAGATGTTGTAATTGGGTTTGTATTATTTGTAGCATCAGCTAATGTTGAAAAATAAGATAACGTTAAACCAGTTTGTGTTCCTATTATTTGATTTTTAACCAATGTTAAATTAAAAATTTCTTTTCCGTCAGAATTTGCGTCGCACATTTTTAAAGTACCAGTTTGTATTGGAAAATTGCAATCGGTTGTACAATTTAAAAATGATATATCCCAACCAATGTTTGCATCAGGATCCGTTGCAGAATTAAATGATGTACCAGAACAATTTGTTTGATTGATGTTGTAATTTATGGTAGCACTTACATTATAGTTTCCAGTTGTAATGTTTGGTAGATTTGCTGCCGTTAATTCAAAACAAAAAGTATTGTTTGTTAAGTTTAAATTGGTTGGAGTAGAACTTGTGTATACTACAGTATTGTTATTATTATATACGTTTAAAGTTATTCCATTAACATTAGCTGCAACACCACCAGAATTTGGAACTGTAAATGTTCCACAAACATTAATAGGTAACGTAGGGCAAATTTGAAACAATGGATTTAATTCAATACTTCCTTGCAAATTTTCATCAGAATGTGTTAAACACATGTCATCAACATAAGCATATCCAAAATGTCCTCCTAAGCCACAACGTGCAGCAGTCATTTCGATTGTAAATTCTTCATTATTTGGAATAGAAGATATATTTAAAGTTCCTGTTTGCCAATTGGGAGTAAACAAAACTATACTTCCTGCTTCAAAATTTGGAGCCTGAGTAAAAATACAGTTTGTAGGATCTCCAATCAAACAAAATTCATCTGCAATTGTTCCATTCGAACGGATAATTCTAACTTTAAAAAAAGGTTGTTCATTTTGATGGTCAGGACCTTCAATAGTTTGCAATACAACCTTGTAGTTTAATATAATTTGATTTTCATTATTTGTTTTAAATCTTTTAGCTTGTACAACCCCTGATGTGCTATAAGAATCCTTGAAATTTATTTTTAATGCGTATTGATCAAAAGCATTAATATTACCTATAAATTGGTCTATAAAATTTGAAGGTACAGTAGTTGACATCAAAGAAGTCTGAGACGGATTGTACTGTGAAATAGTATTGTTTGCAGTAACAATTGGTGTACTACATTGTGTTGGATTTAAAGGATTTTCTGTAGTGTAACTGAAATTTTTTAAGTAATTAGAACCAGATATAACTTCAAATTCTTCAAAATTGCTATTACTACATAAATGTACTGCATTAGCAAGTCTAAATTTTAATTTTGGAGCATTAATTTTTGCTTCTAATTCTTTTTTATCAAGAAAATTTTTACGCTGAATAGAATCTGTTAATATTTTTCCTGAATGATCTTCTAAAATTCTTTCATTTTGTGATGTTGCTTTTCCAGTTGTGTTTTTATTTGTTTGACTAAATGATAAACTAACAAATAAAAATGAAAAAATTAAGAAAATTCTACACATAGGTTTTTTTTTACAAAAATATAAAATTTAACTAAAAAATAACTATGGATGGAATGATTTTTACAAAAATTAGCAACACTATTTTTCATTAGAATTTAAGTATTTATTTTACGCCGAATTATTTTATCGCTTCATGGCAAAATGGCCTCTAAATTCTTTGCCATTTTGTCGAGTAACTACGAACCAATAATCATCTGAAGGTAAGTCTTTTCCGTTTAATTTTCCATCCCAGCTTTCAGAATTACTCATTGTTTTTAACAGTTTTCCATACCTGTCAAATATTGCAATTTTTAGATTTCTTTCTTTTTGAGAAAATTTAATTTTCCAAGTATCATTATATGAATCTCCGTTTGGAGTAAAGAATTTTGGATACATTAATAAATAAACTTCCTCAGAACTAATTCCACAACCATTAGTATCTTTTACAAAAACAGTATATTCACCACTGTCTAATCCAGAAAAAACATTACTTGTTTGATAATTAATTCCGTCAAGTGAATAGACATAATTTCCAACACTTGAATTAGTTAAAAAAACAGTAATCGTATTGTTATTGTCAGACCAATCAGCTGTAATAATTTGAGAAAGTGTAGCAGTATTAGAATTTACAACCGTAAAGTTTTTGGTTGTAGAGCATGTTATAGCATTGTGGTTCTCTGTTACAGTAACTGAATAATTTCCAGCTTGAGAAACTATAATTGATTGAGTTGTTGCTCCAGTTGACCAAGTATAACTATCAAAACCATTTCCTGCATTTATAGTTATTGAAGTTCCTTCGCAAATAGGCATAATATCGTCAATTGTGATTCTTGGTTTGATTACTAGAGTCAGTTTTAATTCAACTACTTGATGACAACCATTTTGTGAATCAATTCGAACGAAAATAGTAGTTGTTCCAACAGTCAAATTGTAGTTTGAAACATTATTTATTTGTTCCGAACTGATTTGATTTTCTGCACCGTTTAAAGAAGTGTAATAACTAAAATTATTTCCTGTAACAGTTATAAAATTGCTATTGTAATTGGTTAGATTTAAAGTTTCAAAACCATTATCTAAATCATCACAAAGTGTTTCTTGATAATCTACAGCGTTTAAAGTGTTGATTAAATCAATAAGAACTTCAAATCTCGTTGGACTTTCGCAACCGTTAATAGTTTGAGTAGCGAAATATGATGTATTGTCTAAAAGTACAGTTGAATTTGGTAAATTTGTTGTAGAACTATTATTTGCATACCAAATAATATTTGTTCCATTAATTGAAATATTATTCAAAGTTGCATTTTGAGTACTGCAAAAAGTTTGAGCTGCAGTTCCTGTTGGAGCAGAAGTATTTTGAATATTTACTGTTACAGAAACTCTTTCACTTTCACAATTATTTATTGTTTGAGTAGCATAATAAGTAACTCCATTTTGTAAAGCTGTATTTATTGGTAAAATATTCCCACTAGTTGCAGCATCGTACCAAGTTATGTTTTGACCATTGATTGTGATATCAGCTATGCTGGGATTTTGACCAGGACAATAATAGAAATTTTGATTAACAATAGGAATATCAGTTTGTGTTATTATTACATTTTGTGTTTGGCTGCTAATATTTCCGTTTCCATCATCATAATTCCAAGTAATAGAATAATTCCCAGGAATTGCATAAGTGAGCGGGTCTGTTGTAGTAGCGGTAATTGTTCCAGCGCAATTGTCTAAAGCAGTTGGAATTGAAGTGATTATTGTATTACAATCTCCATTTATAGTAGGTAGATTTATTAAATTTGGAATTGGAGCTTCACTGTCACCAACACTTACATTAAAAGAATAGTTTTTAATGCATGCACAATCATTACTTAGTATCAAACTATAAGTTCCAGCATTTATAATAGAAGAATTGTTAATGACTGTGTTTTGTAAATTACTTGAAAATCCATTAGGTCCAGTCCAAACATAATTATAACCAGAAGGAGCCGAGAAATATATATTTTCACCGATACAAATAGAAGAACTAACATTTGGGTTTGCTGTAATATTACAGTCATTTAAATCCTCAAAGGTCATTAAATAATAAGTAGTTGAACTGGAAAATGTTTGTTGATATGAATTTGAATCAGTAATTGAAAAACTATTGCTATTCGCTGTAGATCCAGCTACAGAAATTTTAGAACCATTTAAACAAATCTTAGTTTCTGAACTTTGGTCAAACCCACCAACAAATGAACCCCAAATAAAATTTCCAGAAGTTGAAAACTTACCGATGTAACCCTCAGCAAACCCTGAAGAACGATACGAACAATTATTTGTTAATGAAACATTTGATGAAAATCCATTGCTACCATTTGCTCCTAGGTATATTTCATTTTGACTTTGCTTTAATGAAAATAATTTTACACCAGAACCTAGGTAAGTTGCCCATAGTCGTTGTCCAAAACTATTAAATTTTACTAAAAAACCAGTTTCTTGATTTTGATTAATATCGTCAAAACTGCCTGTACTTGCAATATTAGATGAACTATTAGTATCTCCACCAAAATATATATTTCCATTTATATCAGTATCTATAGCTCTAATTTTATCGACTCCTGGTCCACCATAATATGAACTCCAATCTCTGTCTCCATTAAGTGTAAATTTATAGATAATTCCATCAATAAATGAGCCTATAGATGTTTGATGTGCTCCATTAGTAGCTATATTAGTGCTGTTTATCGTATAGCCTGCCGTGACCAAAAAATTATTATTTACTTTTATTGATTTAAGTTCGTCACTAGAATCTCCTCCACAATATGTGCTCCATATAATTTGTCCGTTTGAAGAAAATTTTGCAATTAATCCATCAAATGAAGCATTAGAAATTGTTCCAACTATGTTTAATAATGTTTGAAAATTGTTGTTATGAGAAATATTACCATAGCTCCTTGTCGTACCTACTATATAGACGTTATTCGAATTGTCAATGTCGATATCATAAGAATAATCATCAGCCTCTCCACCAAAATATGAACCCCAAATTAAAATTCCATTTGTATTAAATTTTGAAACAAACGCATCTTTAAAACCTGATAAATTTTGTTTAAAAGTACCTTGTGTACTTATGTTGGTTGAGCTATTAGTTTCACCAGTAACAAAAATGTTATTTTGAGAATCTGTTTTGACACCATGAATGATATCTATTTCGTTTCCACCATAAAATGTTCCCCAAACTCTATTTCCATTACTATTAAACTTAGCAATGTAACCATCTAATGAACCAGGATTTGTAGTCCCTTGATGAGTGCCAGATGAAGCAAAAGTGGTCGAATTACTGCTAGTTGCACCAACCAAAATTAAATTTCCATTATTGTCTGATTCTAAATCCCCTTTAAATGAATTGTAACTAGAATCTAAACCTCCATAAAATGTACCCCAAAGCCTAACCGGCACAGGATCAATAACTATAGTTTTATCAGATTTATTAAATTCACCCTCAAAACCATAAACACCTTTCTTTATTTTTTTAAAATTGATATTTATTTCCTGTTTTTCATTATTGTTTTCAACCCAACTCAAAGGCAAAGTTTCTTCCATTTTTCCAAAACGAAGATTCATTTGAATTTTATTGTCAGTTAAATCTGTTTTAGCGCCATTAAATTTTAATTGAATATCCGAAACCTTTCCACCTGGTTTTACAATAAAATTATACTCTACAACTTTAGTTGAATCTTTAGGAATGAAAAAAACTACATCAATATTGTCATAAATGTTTTTATAAGTAACTTTTTGATATTTGTGAACATTAGTTATTCCATTTGGTACATGAATGACATTATAATAATTATCGTAATCTGTAGATTTTTCTTCAGCAAATAATTTTGAATTTTTATTTGAATTTAGAAAGTCAATATCAATTCTATGAAAATTTATTTTTGTCGAAAAATCGGGTCTATTATCTTTTTCTTTAGAATCTAAATTATAAACTTTTTTGTCATTTTTAGGTAAAGGAACTTTTTCTACTTCATAAACATCATACGAAAAGCCATTATTTCTTAACTGAACATTTAATCCATTAGTGTTTAAAAGGTATTTTACATCTTTATTTTCTTTTCCTTTTTGGTCTATTATTTGTCCTTTGTTTTCAATAAAACCTATAGAGCTAGTTTGTTTTTGTCCAAAACTTAAAAAAGAAAAACTTAATAATAAAGTTAAGTAAAATGCCTTCATAAAAAAAGTAATAGAATTCATATAAATATTGAACCAAATATAAACTTTTTATCAATATAAAAAATATAGCTTTCATTAATTCCTATAAAATAATTCTACCTTTGCAAAAACATTTCCATTGCAAAACATACTCTTAATCACACCACCTTTTACCCAACTGAATACACCGTATCCAGCAACGGCTTATATAAAAGGTTTTTTAAATACCAAAAACATTGAAGCCTTTCAAATGGATTTAGGTATTGAAGTGATTTTAAAAATGTTTTCAAAAGAAGGCTTAGAAAATTTGTTTCAGGTTTCTGGTGAAAGAGTTTCAGAAAATTACCAACGAATTTACGCGCTTCAAAATAATTACATAAGTACAATTGATAATGTAATTCCATTTCTACAAGGAAAAAACCCAACTTTAGCTCGACAAATTTGTGGTGGTAATTTTTTGCCAGAAGCTTCTCGTTTTGATCAAATAGATGATTTGGAATATGCTTTTGGTTCCATGGGAATGCAAGATAAAGCCAAACATTTAGCGACTTTATATTTAGAAGATTTATCCGATTTTATAGTAGAATGTGTGGATGAAAATTTCGGTTTCAGCCGTTACGCTGAACGTTTAGGAAGAAGTGCCAATTCGTTCGATGAATTATACAATGAATTACAAAACGAAACAACGTTTATAGATAATATTACACTAAAAATCTTAAAAGAAAGAGTAGCAATTGTTCAACCCAAATTAATATGTTTTTCAGTTCCATTTCCAGGAAATTTATACTCAGCCTTTAGATGTGCTCAATTTTTAAAAGCCAATTATCCAGAAATTAAAATCGCTATGGGTGGCGGTTTTCCAAATACGGAATTAAGATCTTTAAAAGACAAACGTGTTTTTGAGTTTTTCGATTTTATTACTCTAGATGATGGAGAACTTCCTATCGAATTGTTATATAATCATAGTTTAAATTCCCCTCCTCTGGAGGGGTGTCCGAAGGACGGGGTGGTTAATGAATCTCAATTCAAACGTACATTTCTCCTAGAAAACAACCAAGTAGTTTACAAAAACAACTCCACAAAACCCGATTACAAACAAAGCGAAGTCGGAACTCCAGATTATTCAAATTTACTTTTAGATAAATATATTTCTGTAATCGAAATTGCCAATCCAATGCACAGCCTTTGGTCAGATGGTCGTTGGAACAAACTAACGATGGCTCACGGATGTTATTGGGGAAAATGTACTTTTTGCGATATTTCACTAGATTACATAAAACTATATGAACCCATTGCAGCCAAAACTTTGGTCGATAGAATGGAAGAACTTATAATTCAAACTGGAGAAAACGGTTTTCATTTCGTAGATGAAGCTGCACCACCAGCTTTAATGAGAGAAGTTGCATTAGAAATCCTAAAAAGAAATCTAAAAGTAACTTGGTGGACAAACATTCGTTTTGAAAAGAGCTTCACACAAGATTTATGTATTTTGTTAGCGGCTTCTGGTTGTATTGCAATTTCAGGTGGTTTAGAAGTGGCTTCGGATAGACTTTTAGAGTTAATTAAAAAAGGAGTTACAGTTGAACAAGTAGCTCATGTGACACGAAATTTTACGGAAAGTGGAATCATGGTTCACGCGTATTTAATGTACGGTTATCCAACGCAAACGATTCAAGAAACGGTTGATAGTTTGGAAATGGTTCGGCAATTATTTGAAATTGGAGTTTTACAATCGGGTTTTTGGCATCAGTTTGCCATGACTGCTCATTCTCCAGTTGGAATGTTTCCTGAAGAATTTGGAGTAATTCCACAACAAAATGGCACGAGCTTTAGCGAACTGGCGAAGCAAATCACTTTTGCTAATAATGACGTTGCTTTCAAAGATAAAACCGGAATCAATCACGAGAAATTCAGTTTTGGTTTAAAGAAATCATTATTCAATTATATGCACGGAATTTGTTTCGATTATCCTTTACAAGATTGGTTCGATTTCAAAATTCCAAACACTAAAATAAAAGCCGATTTTATTTATAACGCTCTTCAAAACGAGTCAGACTTTAACACAAAACCTTCAGCGAAAATTGTTTGGATAGGAGGAAAGCCAACTTTTGAATCCTTTACGAAATCCAAAAAAGGGAACAGTTGGGAAATGATGCAACTGATTTTTCACGATAAAAAACACGCAACTGAAATCACTGTCGAAAAAGAACAAGGAGAATGGTTAGTCCAAACTTTAGAAAAGATTTCAATCACTACAAATAACAAAATGACTTTTTCGCAATTAAAAGCTGATTATGAAACTAATTTAGAGGATTTTGAGCTGTTTTGGTATTCAAAATCATTAAATGCTTTGAGAGAAATCGGCTTGTTAGTATTATAAATTTTTTTTTTGAAATTGCTATTGCTATTGAATTTTGAATTTGATTAGGGCGTTCCCTTTCAGGTCGTGCTGTCCACTATATCTTTTTGTCTCGTTTTGAGAACGAGACAAAAAGGATGCCGTTCCCATCACTAACGCAATCGTTTAAATAGAAAAATTTACTTTTTCATCAACTATATCATTTTACCAATTTTTCATTCACGAAAACGTTTTCTTTTTTGTAATTTTACATTATCTAAAAATTACAATATGAGTACAAATTATAAACTTTCTGTAAATCAAGAAAATTCTTTTGATTTCAACGAAAGCGATTTACTACAATTAGATGAAATTCAATTGTCTAATCAAAAATTTCACGTATTAAACGATAATAAACCTTACTTAGTTGAAGTTGTTTCAACAGATTTGTCTTCCAAAAAATATACTGTAAAAGTAAATAATTCGGTTTATGAAGTGGCAATAGCCAACGAATTAGACCAACTAATCACAGCAATGGGAATTGAAAAAGGAAAGACTAAAGTCGTAAATGCTATCAAAGCTCCAATGCCAGGTTTAATCCTAGAAATCAACGTTTCTATTGGGCAAGAAGTGAAAGAAAATGATCCTTTACTAATTTTAGAAGCCATGAAAATGGAAAACAGTTTCCTTTCGCCAAGAGATGGAATCATAAAATCTATTGCAGTAGAAAAAGGAAATGCAGTAGAAAAAGGACAATTATTAATTGAATTTGAATAATTTGAATAGCTTCCAGCTTCAGCTGGATGAATGAAAAATTAAAAATATATGATAAAAAAAATAACAAAAATATTAGTTGCCAATCGTGGTGAAATTGCCATAAGAGTAATGAAAACCGCTCAAAAAATGGGCATCAAAACGGTTGCTGTTTATTCTACAGTTGATAGAAATGCTTTGCACGTCAAATTTGCTGATGAAGCAGTTTGCATTGGAGAAGCTCCTTCAAGTCAATCGTATTTAAGAGGTGATAAAATTTTAGAAGTAGCTAAAGAATTAGGAGTTGACGCCATTCATCCAGGTTACGGATTTTTGAGTGAAAATTCACAATTTGCTGAATTATGCGAAAAAAACAACATCATTTTCATTGGACCAAAATCCAAGGCTATTGAAATGATGGGTAATAAGTTAGCAGCTAAAGAAGCTGTGAAAGATTACGATATTCCAATGGTTCCAGGAACTGAAGACGCTATTACAGATATTGAAGAAGCAAAGAAAATAGCAACATCAATCGGATTTCCAATTTTAATTAAAGCGGCCGCTGGTGGTGGTGGAAAAGGAATGCGAATTGTTGAAAAAGAAGCTGATTTTACTTCACAAATGGATAGAGCTATTTCAGAAGCTGTAAATGCTTTTGGTGATGGTTCAGTTTTTATTGAAAAATATGTAACCAAACCAAGACATATCGAAATTCAAATAATGGCTGATAGTCACGGAAATATTGTTTACATTTTTGAACGTGAATGTAGTATTCAAAGGAGACATCAAAAAGTTGTGGAAGAAGCTCCTTCTGCTGTTTTGACTCCAGAATTACGTAAAAAAATGGGTGAAGCTGCTGTAAAAGTGGCAAAAGCTTGTGATTATCTTGGAGCAGGAACAGTTGAGTTTTTACTAGATGACAAACACAATTTCTATTTCCTAGAAATGAATACGCGTTTGCAAGTAGAACATCCAGTTTCTGAAATTATAGCAGGATTGGATTTAGTCGAATTGCAAATAAAAGTCGCACAAGGTGAAGCTTTACCGATGAAACAAGAAGATTTAAAAATCAAAGGTCATGCTATGGAACTTCGTGTTTATGCAGAAGATCCTTTGAATGACTTCTTACCAAATGTTGGATTTTTAAGCACTTATATTTTACCAGAAGGTGAAGGAATTCGTGTAGATAACGGAATTGAACAAGGTACAGATGTACCAATTTATTATGACCCAATGCTTTCTAAATTAATTACTTATGGCGAAAATCGTGAAGAAGCAATTGCTTTGATGATTAAAGCCATCGATAATTATCATGTGGAAGGAGTGGCTACAACTCTAGGATTCGGAAAATTCGTAATGCAACATGAAGCCTTTCGTTCAGGAGAATTTGACACCGGTTTTGTAAAGAACTATTACGATGCTGAAAAACTAAAAGCACAACATAAAATTGAAGCTGAAATTGCAGCTAAAATCGCTTTGAAACAGTATTTGAATGATTTGAAATTGGTGAAATTGCCTAATTAAAAAGAAGACAGTTAGATAAAAGACGGATAGATAAAAGACTTTATAAATATCTATCATCTATTTGTCTATTATCTATTATCTCAATATATATATGAAAAATAAAATAAAAATATTAAACGATAAAATAGCTTTAGCCAAACAAGGTGGTGGTGAAGCGCGAATTGCAAAACATCACGAAAAAAAGAAACTAACCGCTAGAGAACGTGTAAATTATCTTATGGATGAAGGTTCTTTTGAAGAAATTGGAATGTTGGTTACACATCGTACAACTGATTTCGGAATGGAAAAAGAAATTTATTTTGGAGATGGAGTAGTTACAGGTTACGGAACAATCAATGGAAGATTAGTCTATATTTTTGCACAAGATTTTACGGTTTTCGGAGGCTCATTATCTGAAACTCATGCTGAAAAAATCTGCAAAGTAATGGATATGGCACTTAAAAATGGTGCTCCAATGATTGGACTAAATGATTCTGGTGGTGCACGTATTCAAGAAGGTGTACGCTCTTTAGGTGGTTATGCTGACATTTTTTATAAAAATGTACAATCTAGCGGTGTAATTCCTCAAATTTCTGCTATTATGGGCCCTTGTGCAGGTGGAGCAGTATATTCTCCAGCAATGACCGATTTCACGATGATGGTTGAAGGAACTAGTTATATGTTTGTGACTGGACCAAGTGTTGTGAAAACTGTAACAAATGAAACAGTAACTTCAGAAGAATTAGGTGGTGCAAGTACGCATTCTACAAAATCGGGTGTGGCTCACATAACTTCTCCAAACGGAGTTGAATGTTTAGAAGACATAAAGACTTTACTAAGTTATTTGCCTCAAAACAATAGAGAAACTACTCCAAAACTGGATTATGTTTTAAATGATGAAATTAGAGAAAAACTAGATTCGATTATTCCAGATAACGCCAATAAACCTTATGATATGCATGAAGTTATTGGAAATATTATTGACGAAGATAGTTTCTATGAAATTCACAAAGATTTTGCAGAAAACATTATTGTTGGTTTCGCTCGTTTAGCTGGAAGAAGTATAGGAATTGTAGCTAATCAACCCATGGTTTTAGCAGGTTGTTTAGATGTAAATAGTTCTACAAAAGCGGCTCGTTTTGTTCGTTTTTGTGATGCATTTAATATTCCATTATTAGTTTTAGAAGATGTTCCAGGATTTTTACCAGGAACTGATCAAGAATGGAACGGAATTATCGTTCATGGTGCGAAATTATTATATGCTTTTAGTGAAGCAACTGTACCAAGAATTACAGTTATTACTCGTAAAGCTTATGGTGGTGCTTATGATGTTATGAACTCAAAACACATTGGTGCTGATTTAAATTTTGCTTGGCCAAGTGCAGAAATTGCAGTTATGGGAGCAAAAGGGGCTTCTGAAATTATCTTTAAAAATGAAATTGCAGCCGCTTCAAATCCAGAAGAAAAACTGAAAGAAAAAGAAGCTGAATATGCTGAGTTATTTGCAAATCCTTATACAGCCGCTCAAAGAGGTTTTGTTGATGAAGTTATTGAACCAAAATTTACTAGAAGAAAATTAATAAAGGCTTTTAGTATGTTAGAAAACAAAGTGGTTGATACTCCTAAACGAAAACATGGAAATATTCCTTTATAAAATTTAAACCATCTGAAAAGATGGTTTTTTTATACCAATTAAAATAAAGTTAAAATTAAATTTGTAAGCATAGTTTTTTTATCTTGTCAAACTTTTAAAACACACTTTAAGTCTTGTAATTGTTTGATAATGAATCGTTTTTTATTAATATTTTTATTTTTTGCTCTGTCTACTTTCAATTCGTTTGCACAAAAAACAACGAAGCATAAAGTAGTTAGTGGCGATTCGTTTTATTCTATAGCCAAAAAATATGGTGTAACTGAATCTGATATTTATGAATTAAATCCGAAAGCAAAGGGACAAACATTACAATTAAATGCTGTTTTGGTTATTCCAACAGGAAAGATAACAAAGAAAGTTACTAAAGATTTTCATGAAGTTGGTTCTGGTGAATCTTTTTACACCATCGCTAGAAAATATGATTTAACTGTTGAGGAATTAAAAGATTTTAATCCAAGTATTTCTCCAAATAAATTACAAGTTGGAGCTAAATTGGCCTTAATTAAGAATAAAAATTCTAAGGATCCTAAAGCCAATAAAAAAGAAGAAGCATCAACTTCAAATGATTTAGTGCATTCAGTAAAAAAAGGAGAAACGATTAGTCATATTACTGAAAAGTATGACGTGAGTTTTAAAGAATTAAAAAAACTAAATCCAGGTTTAGATGTCAAGCTTCAAATTGACGAAAAAATTATCGTTAGAAAAGGAAAAGAAAAAGCTAAAAAAGAAATAATTCAACCTAAAGTTGAATCAATTAAAATTATTAGTCCAAGTTCAGTTCAAATTGAGACAATGGCAGCTGCTGATGATGATATTGAAGAACCAGACGATTCAGGTGAAGTAACTCACGTAGTGGTTAGTGGCGAAACATTAATGAGCATTGCTCGTACTAATAAAATTACTTTAGGAAAATTACAAGAATTAAATCCAAAAATTGGTGATAAAATATTTCCTGGAAGAAAATTAATTATTAAAAAAGGAGTAAGTTCAAATACAAAAAACACAACGGTTGTATATGCAGAATTAGAAGAATTTGTTGAAGACGCTCAACCAATGTCTGTTGAGAACATAGAAAGTGCCGATCAATTAATTGCAATTGCATCAGAACATTTAGGTACAAGATACAGAAGTGGTGGAACAAAAAGTGGTGGATTTGACTGTTCTGGATTAATGTGTTATACCTTTTCTCAAATGGACTTTAAATTACCTAGAACTTCAAACGAACAATCGAGAACTGGAAAGAAAGTTAAGAAAACACAAGCTCAAAAAGGAGATTTAATTTTCTTTTCTACCAATGGTCGTGGAAGTGTAAATCATGTGGGAATGATTACTGAGGTTGTTGATGATGAAATCTTTTTCATTCACTCTTCTGTGAGTCGCGGAGTAATTGTTTCTTCCGTTAAAGAAGCTTATTATGCCAAACGTTTTATTAGAATTAACAGGGTTTTAGATATAGTTAATTAATCAAAATAGTTCATCAATTGCTTGGGCTAATTTTCTATCTTTTTCAGTAATTGTATTTTCTTTATCGTGAGTGGTTAATGTAATCTCTACTTTGTTATATACATTTTTCCATTCAGGATGATGGTTCATTTTTTCTGCAATCAAAGCTACTTTTGACATAAATCCAAAAGCTTCGACAAAATTTTTAAATTCAAAAGTTTGTGTCAATTTATTGTTTTCTTCTTTCCACATAATTTTTAGTTTTAAATAATCTGAAATCTAACTTTAAATTCATATCGAATAATTATTTTTTTTGAATTAGAAATTTCAGATGAATTTACGATCGAAATTGAATTAGAATTACTATTAGCTGAATAACGCGACGATTGATTGTCAATTTCTTCAATCATCAAGGGTTCACCTATTTTTTTATCTATACTATTTAATAAATAAGTAGCTTTGATTTTAGCTTGATTTAATGCTTCAATTTTAACTTGTTTTCTATATTCTGTTATTTTAGAATGTGAATAATCTGAAATAGAAATATTTTCTAATCCTTTAAAATCTAATCCATTTATTACATTCTCTACTTCATTAATGTCAGAAAATTTTATTTTGAAAGTTTTGTTTAATATGATGTCTTTTTTTAATGTTTTGTTATAAGAATTAATACTTTCAATTGTAATTTTAGATTTATCAATATCAAGAAGAAGTATCTGACGATAAAATTCTTCTTCAATTTTATCTAAATCAATTTTAGTTTTAAAATTTTTAACTTTTGCATTATTATCATATTCTTCAAGCCAATATTCTTTTATTCTAATTGTCAAATATATTTCATCTGGAATTATTGATAGACTATGAGAGCCAATTACTTCAATATATTTATTATTCTCAATTTGAGAATAGGTAGTGTTTACTATAAAAAGTATTAGTAAAATAATATTTTTTTTCATTAGTTGAGTATTTTATTGTTATTGCTTTTTAGTAGTTATATAATCCAAATATCTAATAATTTACTTTATCGGAATCCAAACTTCTTCTTCATTTTCAGGGTTTTCATGTCCTTTGTAATTATCGCCTAAAACCTCAAAATGAGGTCGATCATCTAATTTATAATGACTTTTTGGCAACCATTCAGCATAAATATATTGAGCTGTTTTTGGAAATTCAGCACTAGTTCCTTTATGTAAAAATACAGCATAATTTCCAGCTGGAAGATCAAATTTTTCAAAATTAGCAGGAATTAAATCATAATTTTTCACTTCAATTAGAGCGTATTTTGTAAAAACTGTAGTAGGTAAAAAGTTGTCAAAATAGTCGTAATCATAAACCTGAAGGGAAATCAAGTCGCTAGAAATTAGATTTTTAACTTCTTTTAGTCTTGGCATTAATTGTCTCCAAACGTTTGCTGTTTGATCATTTGCCAGAGAAGTTTTTGTTGAAAAGCCAATAAATTTCTTTTGTTCTAGTAGTTCTGTTCTTAAAAACATAAAATTTAATTTTATCAAATATAGAAAAATCCCCAAAAATTACTAAATTCATGGGGATTAAATTACTAATTAAAAGCGATTAATTTTCTTTTAAATAATTATATATTTCATCTTTTAACCTTACTCTTTCTACTCTTAATTCATTTAAAGTATCGTCTGAAGCAGGTTCAGTATCTGTTTCAATTCTATATATTTCGTGGTCTAATTCATCATATTTATCAAATAAAATTTTAAAATGATTGTCTTCAACTTTTAAAGTGTGAATCTTTTGCTCAAACTCTGGAAATGCTTCTGCTAAATTGTGTTTTTTAATCATATCAATTGGTTTTAATTATACGTTTAAAGTTAGCTTTTAAATACCTAAAAAAATATGATAAATATCAGTTATAAAAAAAGCCCCATTAAAAAATGAGGCTCTTATAGTAATTTTTATGTAGACTTAGTCTAAAACTTTTTGATCTGAATTTGTTCTATTGGTAACAGTTGTTTGAATTAAATCATAACTGCCGTTTGTTGCTTTTAATAAATAAACAGCTCTTACTCCGTTTGTGTATGACATTTTGTTAGCATTTGAAATCATTCGAACAGCTTTCTTTTCTAAAGTTGTTTCGTTTTCGGCAAATACTATTTTGAAATCTATGTTTTCCGTTTTTGTAGATGTAAATTTTACATTTGATAATGGACTTTGATTCATCTTAACGCCATCAATATAAACTGTGAATAATTTTGAATCATCTGTATAAACTTCCACTTCATTAGACTGTGCTTGAATTACATATGCAAACAGCATAAATACCAATGAAAATATCGTCTTTTTTTTCATAATTTAATTTTTAGAAAATTGTCTTTAATAAGTAAAGATATAAAAAAATATAATTACTTGTTTTTTTTAAGATAAATATCTCTCAATAAGCTAATTATAACAGGGTTAATTCCCTTTTAATCGTATAAATAAACGGCTTAAAATTTTTGTAAAATCATCAGGTCTTTTTTGACTTAACTCATAAGTTCCATCTTCATTAAATACTAATGGAAAAAAGAATTTAGCTTTGCCATCTTCTATATTCATAGGTCCAAACTTAGTTCCATAAATATGCATTTTACCATTTTCTAACTTAGCTAATTCATACCCTTCAGTAAAGTTGAAAAAAGGGGCTAATTCCTTGATTTTTTTCTTACTATTAATAAAAGCAACATCATTTTTTTCATAATGAAATTCAATTGTAGATTTAGAATCTAATAAGCTATAATCAGCATAATACAAACCCTCTTTTGTTTTTATTATCGATTGCCAAAGTATTGTATTAAAAGGTGTTGGAACAACTTTTATCTTTTCAAAAGTAATGTTTTGTCTTTTTAATTCTGTTTTAAAATGTTGTGTAACATAAAAATTAGCACATAATCCAAAAAACAAATAGCCAGTTGAAAGTACTAATGAACAAACAATAATAGATTGTCTTTTTAAATTGTCTTTCTTCATAAAAAGTAAAGCAATACAAGCAATTAACAACCAAATCGTATACAAAGGATCAATGACAAAAACATTATCAAAACTATAAAATGATTTGCTTAATGGGTAGAATATTCGTGTTCCATAAGTTGTACATAAATCTAATAAAGGATGTGTAAATAAAGCCAGAAAACTAGCTAAAAACCAAGATTTATAAGAAGTTTTATACTTATACGAAAACCATTTTGCAGTCAATAAACTCAATAAAAACGCGAAAAATATTGAATGCGAAAATCCTCTATGAATAGCTAATTGTTCAATGGCATTAAAATACGGATTTATCAAAATATCTAAATCTGGAATTGTTCCTAAAATGGCACCATATAACAATGCTTTCTTGCCAATTTCTTTGTCTTTAATTAAAGCAAAAGTAGCAGCACCAAGAACAATTTGTGATAATGAATCCATTTATAAACTTTTTAACTGAACACTAAAAACTGAATACTGATCACTAGCTAATTGGTTCAGCATACAAATCAAATTCAGTAGCATCAGTAACTTTTAGCATTACAAAATCTCCTGTTTTTAAATAGAATTTTGAAGCATCAATTAAAACTTCATTATCAACATCTGGACTATCAAATTCCGTTCTTCCAATAAAATGTTGCCCTTCTTTTCTATCAATCACACATTTAAAAGTCTGACCAATTTTCTCTTGATTTAAATCCCAAGAAATTTGTGCTTGAATATCCATAATTTCAAGAGAACGCGCTTGTTTTACATCTTCAGGAACATCATCAACTAAATTATAAGCATGTGTATTTTCTTCATGGGAGTAAGTAAAACATCCTAATCTTTCAAAACGCATTTCTTCAACCCATTTTTTCAAAATCTGAAAATCTTCTTCAGTTTCACCAGGATAACCAACAATTAAAGTCGTACGAATAGCCATTTCTGGAACCGCTTTTCTAAAGTCTTTTAATAAGTTAGTCGTTTTTTCATAAGTCGTTCCTCTACGCATAGATTTTAGAACACTGTCAGAAATATGTTGTAACGGAATATCAATATAATTACAGATTTTTGGTTCGCGTTTCATCAATTCCAAAACTTCCATTGGAAATCCAGTTGGAAAAGCATAATGCAAACGAATCCATTCAATTCCTTCTACTTTTACTAAATTTTCTAATAATTCAGCTAAGTTTCTTTTTTTATAAATATCTAAACCGTAATAAGTTAAATCTTGAGCGATTAAAATCAACTCTTTAACACCATTTTTGGCAAGTTTTGTCGCTTCAATAACCAAATGTTCAATTGGAGTAGAGACATGTTTTCCACGCATTAACGGAATGGCACAAAAACTACAAGGTCTATCACAACCTTCGGCAATTTTTAAATAAGCGTAATTTTTTGGAGTTGTTGTTAAACGTTCTCCTATCAATTCGTGTTTGTAATCTGCACCTAATGCTTTTAATAATAAAGGCAATTCAGTTGTTCCAAAAAACTGATCCACATTCGGAATTTCTTTTTCCAAATCTGGTCTATATCTTTCAGACAAACATCCAGTAACAAAAACTTTGTCTACTAAACCTTTTTCTTTTTTATCAGCATATTCTAAAATCATATTTACTGATTCTTCCTTTGCATTGTCGATAAAACCACAAGTGTTAATTACGATGATATTTCCTTCATCTTCTTTAGCTTCGTGAGTCACTTCTTTGCCATTAGCTTTTAATTGACCCATTAAAACTTCACTATCATAGACGTTTTTTGAACATCCTAGTGTAATAACATTGATTTTATTTTTCTTTAACGATTTGGTTCTCATAGAATTGAAAGTTTATTTCTGAGTTTTGGAGTGCAATATTACGCTTTTTAAATTTAATTGTTTTGTTTTGAGTAATTTACTTTGCTTTATGATTGTTTTAGATAAAAAAAAACTACCTCATTGTGAAGTAGTTTGGTTTAATTGTAAATGGAATAATATTAGAAAGTTACAGTATAACTTAAACTTACGTTATCATTTTTATTATTGATTCTAGCTTGGTCATACATGCCAGATGAAATAAAACTTTGACTGTAGTTTCTATGGGTGTTTGCATATGATAAATCTATTCGAGCGTTATTAAAACTATATCCTAAACCACCGGAATAACCTATTAAGTCACCAAAAGTTTCGTCTACTTTTAAAGGACTTTCTTCAAATCTATAACCAGCTCTTAAACTAATTTGTTTAATTTTATATTCACCACCAATGTTATATGAAATGGTGTTTTTTAAATTTGTGCTCATAGCATCGTTTAAAGAAGCATATAAAGCATCACTTTTCGGTTTGAAGGTTGTTGTGCTGTAATCTTTAGAAGAAACATCTACGTTAATAAAACCACTACTTCCAAAAATATAAGCAGCACTTCCTGTCCATTTACTTGGAGTTTTTACGTTGTAACTTGGGTATATATTTATAACATTTGGATCAACTACATCTGTATAAGTTCCATTTGCATCAGAATTTACTACTACAAGACGTTGCGATAACTCATCATTTAAGGAATACCAAGTTGGTGATTCATAAGCAAGTCCTAGTCTAAATTCTTCAGTAACCTTTGCTATTGCCCCTAAGTTAAGAGAGAAACCTCTTCCATAAGTATATAAATCATTGTCAAATTGAAAACTTTTAACTGTTGAGCCAGTAGTGTATTCTGGATTGTTATTGCTTTCATAAACCGAAGAAGACTTTGTGTAGTCTGTAAAATGAATGTTTAAATTCATACCTAAAGATAAAATGTCGGCGTAGTTTGCAGCAAAATTTCCAGTTAATTTTCCGTTGTATCCTTTTGACTTAATATAGTTTTCTTGATAGTAATTTCCACCAACAGGAATGTTTGTAAAATAATCAACATTATTTGTATCCGTCTCGTCAAAGGCACTTACAATATAACCTTGATACCCTAACATTGCTTGTTGAGCACCAAAACCTAAACCTCCAGTTTGACCAAGGTAATTATACAAACTACTTACTGATTCTCCTGATTGTGTCTGCAAATAATCTAACTCATAACCTTGTGCAGCATCAACAAAATAATTCCCTATTGAATTGTTGGGGTTTGTTCCTTTTGAAAATAGTTGATTGTTAAAGTTGTTTGTGTTCTCGTAATTAACACCAATACTCATTTTTTTCCAATCACTGTTATTATCTGTGTTTTCAAAAACAAAAACAGCTCCTATTTGATTAATATCTAATTTAAAATTATTTTCACTAGATTTTGTTCCAAAATAGGATGAATTATTTTTTTGATTAAAACCTGATAAAGTAGCGCTAAATGTATTGTATTTAAAAACAACAGAACCAGCAGGATTAATATTGATGGCAGACAAATCTCCTCCAATAGCACCCATTGAACCACTCATTGCTCTAAACCTAGCAGTTCCATTTAAATCTTCAATAGCATATCTAATAGCATCACCTGGAGTTGTTTCTTGCGAAAGTCCAATAAAAGACGTTCCTAATAATAAGGATAAGAATATTTTTTTCATAGTATTTTTTTCTTTTTTCTTAATCAATTAATTTTAACCGCGTCCTCCACGACCTCCGCCACCTGATGAACGACCACCACCTGAACTTCCTCCGGTAGAACCACCTGAAGATCTACTACCACCAAAGCTTCCGCTCGAACCACTACTTCTAGGAGTAGAACTACTACGTGGAGTAGTTGTTGTTGTTCTTGGTGTTGTAGTTGTTCTTGGTGTATTTATACTTCTTGGAGAAGTTGTGCTTCTCGGAGTAGAGTAAGTTCTCGGATTTGTAGTTGTATTTCTAGGAGAATTGTTAGAATTATTTGTGTTTATTGAAGAAGATCTTGTTCGAGGACTTCTTACAGTAGAATTTCCAATTTGATTATTTCTTCCAGTAACTGTAGCAGTTCTTCCAGAACTTCGACCTGAATTAGCAGTGTTATTTCTAATCATTCCTCTAGTGCCTACATTGTAAGATACATTTCCACCATAGAAATTATTGTAACCATAATATGGATTATAGCCAAAATTGTTAAATCCGTAACCATATCCATAATAAGGATTATACCAATTATTCCACCCATAGTTAAAACCAAATCCCCAAGTATTACCAAAATAGAAACCATTATTCCATCCAGGTCCATACCAAGAATTATAACCATAACCCCAATTATTCCAGCCATTGTTATAATAGTTTACATTAACTTCATCAGAATTATTTCCCCAACCTGCATAGCTTCTTTCGATAACATAAACAGTATCAGTTTCATTGGATGAATAAGAATCTACATCAGTAAAATACTCCGTTTCTTCAAACTCATCTTGCATATCCTTAAATTTGTCAACATAAACACTATTTTGTTTTACCTGAGTATATGTTTGGCTTTCATCTAATGTAGTCTCTCTTTTTGAAGAACTGTAAATTCCATCATTGTCTTCATAAGATGAATTCTTAAAAGAACTACATGAAGTTATTCCAATTGACACTATACTTAATAGCAACAATTGGTAGTTTTTAATTGAAGTTTGGTAAATAGTTTTCATAATAGCAAGTTTTTATTGTTGGACATCACAAAAATAGTTAGTTTTGTCGAATATTTTAGTTAAAATTTATATAAGAAAATAGTAACAATTTTTATGCCAATTCACTAGTAATGAGTAAAAACTTAACAAAAAGAGCAGAAGATTATTCTAAATGGTACAACGAATTAGTTGTAAAAGCCGATTTAGCAGAGAATTCAGGAGTAAGGGGATGTATGGTAATTAAGCCATATGGTTATGCAATTTGGGAAAAAATGCAAGCCGAATTAGATAGAATGTTTAAAGAAACAGGTCATCAAAATGCATATTTTCCTCTTTTTGTTCCCAAAAGTATGTTTGAAGCTGAAGAGAAAAATGCTGAAGGATTTGCAAAAGAATGTGCAATTGTAACTCATTATCGTCTAAAAAATGATGAAGATAATCCAGGGAAATTAAAAGTAGACGAAAATGCAAAACTAGAAGAAGAATTAATAGTTCGCCCTACAAGTGAGGCAATTATTTGGTCTACTTATAAAGGTTGGGTGCAATCTTATAGAGATTTACCTCTACTAATTAATCAATGGGCAAATGTTGTTCGATGGGAAATGCGAACACGTTTATTCCTAAGGACTGCCGAATTTTTATGGCAAGAAGGACATACAGCTCATGCAACTAGGCAAGAAGCTATTGAAGAATCAGAGAAAATGATGAATGTTTATGCTGATTTTGCAGAAAGATTCATGGCAATTCCTGTTATAAAAGGTTTGAAAACAGAAACAGAACGTTTTGCTGGAGCTGAAGAAACTTATTGTATTGAAGCATTAATGCAAGATGGAAAAGCATTACAAGCTGGAACCTCTCACTTTTTAGGTCAAAATTTTGCTAAAGCTTTTGATGTAAAGTTTGCTAATGCTGAAGGAAAACAAGAATATGTTTGGGGAACTTCTTGGGGTGTTTCAACACGTTTAATGGGTGCGCTAGTTATGACGCATTCTGATGATTTAGGTTTAGTTTTACCTCCAAATTTAGCTCCAATTCAAGTTGTAATTGTGCCTATTTTTAAAACGGATGAAGAATTCGAAAGAATCTCAGCTGTTGTGAGTGATCTAGTAGTTCAATTTAAAAAACTGAACATATCAGTTAAGTTTGATAATAGAACTACACACAAGCCAGGGTTTAAGTTCGCAGAATGGGAATTAAAAGGTGTTCCAGTACGAATTGCAGTTGGACCAAAAGATTTAGAAAATAAAACTTTCGAAATTGCTAGAAGAGATACTTTAACGAAAGAAATTGTCGCTCAAGATGGAGTTGTAAGCTATATTTCTGATTTATTAGAAACAATTCAAGCCGATTTATTTAATAAAGCTTTAAATTTTAGAGATACTCATATTACTGAAGTACAGAATTTTGAAGAATTTAAAGATGTTTTAGATAATAAAACTGGATTTGTGTCGGCACATTGGGACGGAACTGCAGAAACTGAAGAGAAAATTAAGGAATTAACTAAGGCAACAATTAGATGCATCCCTTTAGACGGAACTGATGAGGAAGGAAAGTGTATTTTAACTGGCTCAAAATCAACACGTAAAGTTTTATTTGCAAAAGCCTATTAAAAAAAGTAAAATTTCTGTTGTGAAAATAAAAAATATTTGTATTTTTGCATCCGCATTACAGAAATGATGGCCCGTTCGTCTATCGGTTAGGACGCATGGTTTTCATCCATGTAAGAGGGGTT